>JAIHAR010000003.1 GCA_020054865.1 Deferribacteraceae bacterium | reverse complement strand
AAATTTACTATTTTTCAATTACCAGCCATACATATAAATCTCCGTTATTTGGATCAGTCCATTCATCAAGTATTACAGCATTTTTAATCAACTCTTCAGATTGGTGTACGGACAGAGTAGTCAGCTTGCTTGTGTAAGTATCACTTATTTTAGTCAAAATTCTTACCCTTTCTGTTTCAAGCTCAGTATTAACAAATACCTTTATCTGCTTGGCGAGCTCAGCCTGCGCAAGTGTCTTGGCAAGTCTTTTTTGTGTAGCATAACCATCCCTTGTGGCTGACTTTCTTGCAATACCGATTGCACCAAAATAACCGTCATAGTTTGCATCATAAAACCAAACCGGTCTGCCATCTTTTAATGGAAATTTTGTTTGATTTTCCATTTTTTTCTCACCATTGTTTAATGGAGATTTTTTTTCTTCAACTACATCTGGTTTGTGCGCTTCAGGTTTAACTACTTCTTTCTCAATCATTGGATCATCAAGCTTTGGCTCGCCTGTTTCTTTATCAAGCTCTTCAAACGCCTTTTTTGCCTCAGCCTGCTGGTGAGCAGCAGAATTTTGCTTTGTAACAGAAGGCTTTGTAAATGAACACCCGGAAAACAAAAACGCCGATGCAATAATACATAAAAATAATTTAGAAAACATTTTTCCCCCTTTGATATTTTATGTTATACTATAGCATATCGGAGAGAATATGAAAAGTGTATTAACGTATAAATCAGTCGCAATTTACATTTTATTGATTTTAACATTGTTTTTGTACAATAGCCATTTTTACTTTTTTGAAAAATTCGCACTCAGTGTAAATGATTACAAATACAAAATTAAATTTCTGGTAAAACAACAAGAAATAAATGATAATGTCATAATTGTGGAAGTTGATGAAAAAAGCATAAACAAACTTGGCAGGTGGCCCTGGAATAGAAAAAAAATTGCTGAGCTTTTTTCCAAATTAAGACCGGCATCTGTAATAGGTCTTGATATTGTATTTTCAGAGTATTCCAATCCCGAAGACGATAACCAGCTTAGCCAGACTATAATGGAAAATGGAAATGTAATAGGCGGTGTTTTTTTTAGAAGTCAGGCAACAGAAAATGCTGACGAGTCGCTGATTGATATACTCTCTGATTCAGCTATTTTCAGGATAAAACTCCTTGATAAAACTATAGGACTAAAAGAATTTGAATATATCGAACCCAACATTTATGAAATTACAGAAAGTCTTGCCGCATCAGCATTTTTCACCATCGAGCCTGACATTGACGGACTCTACAGAAATTATCCATTTTTTTATCTGCACAAAGGATTAATTTTTCCATCTTTAGGACTCCAGATTTTAAGATTTTATTTAAACTCAGATATTGAAGCGACATTTAATAAGAAAGGTCTTGTGGAATTCAAATTAGGTAATTTGCAATACAAAGACTCAAATCATCTCAAACTCAATTTTTACAATAAAGTACACTACATTTCAGCATATGACATAATTTCAGGTGAATATGATACATCTAAACTGAAAAATAAAATTGTAATTGTTGGGATTACAGAAACAGGAATATTCGATTTAAGACCCACCCCTATAAATCCAATAACGCCTGGTGTTTCCCTTCATGCAACATTTATTTCAAACTTTTTAGACAATGTATTGATTGAGGAAAATAACAAAACTGATATACTTTTTATCATTTTTTCCTGCTTAATAATATTTTTTGTCAGTTTTTTCAAAAAAATATACAAACGTATTGCGGCATACTTTTTATCCTTTATGTTGATTTACACAACAAGTATTTTCCTGTTTATTAAGTACAATTTGTGGATAAATGACTTTTATTTTCTTTTTTCATTTGCAATAGGTATTATTTTAACTGAGCTTGTTTTGTTTGTATTTACAGACCTGAAAGCTATTGGAATTAAAAAAGCTTTCTCATCTTATGTTTCGCCGGATGTAGTAGAAATAATGACTGAGCATCCTGATAAACTAAAGCTTGGTGGTGAAACAAGGGAAATTACGATTTTGTTTACAGATATAAGGGGCTTTACTACCCTTTCTGAGGGGCTTGATTCAGAAAAGGTTGTATATATGCTTAATCAGCTCAACACACCACTCACCCATGCAATACTAAACAATAAGGGGCTGCTCGATAAATATATTGGGGATGCAATTATGGCCATATTCAATGCACCTGTAAATATTGAAAATCATCCAGATATGGCATGCAAGGCTTCACTTGAAATGCTTAATATCATAAAAGACGTTAATAATAAATTTAAGTCTGAAAATCTGCCTTCCGTAGATATTGGTATTGGGATAAATACGGGTATAGCGACCGTAGGGAATATAGGCAGTGATGTAAGATTTGATTATACTGCTATAGGAGATTCAGTTAATCTCGCTTCGAGATTGGAAGGGCTTAATAAATTATACAAAACACACATAATCATCAGTGAATTTGTCAAGGAAAAATTAAATGACGATTATTGCCTGAGGCTTCTTGATAAAGTTGTGGTCAAGGGTAAAGAAAAACCGGTCACTATTTATCAACTCCTTGAAGATAATCAAAATAACAGAAATTTAACAAAAGAATTTAATGAAGCAATCAACAAATATTTTTCAACTGATTTTTATATTGCACTACAGCATTTTGAAGAAATTTACAAAAAGTTTCAGGATGAGACATCCATTATATTCGCCGAAAGATGCAAATACTTTATTTCAAATCCGCCAGATATGCCTTGGAATGGGGCATACATCGCAAAAACAAAATAACTAAAATTTATTTAACTCTTCAAAAAGTTCATTTATATTCTCTGGAAAATCAATATTTTTCACCTCATTGGTATCAGAAATGACTACTGCCATATCAGGCTTCATATCAAATTCCTTCACAAATTTTATAAACTCCTCTTTCAGTTCCTTTTTGTATTTACTGTAGTCCTTAAATTGATCCTTCAAAAACTGACTATAATCATCAAGCTCTTTTTTGACATACCTTTTAAATTCCCCTTTCAAGGACTTCACAGAAACACTACCATCTTTGCAAAAAACTTTAACACTACTGTTGTCAACTGTAACGGCAAATTGTGTCCCTTTTACACCAATAGTTGCTGTCTTAGTTTTAACAGTAAAACCCTGAATTTCATCCCTTTTTGTTACTTTGAACAAAACAGTTCCGTTATCTGTTAAAATATCATTATATTTGGGAAAGATTGCAGAAGATTTTTCAGTTAAAATAATTTTTGTATCATCAATTAAATCTACCTTTGCTTCGGACTTTAGACCGGTTTTAATGGCAAACCCCTTTAAAATACCGGTATTGTTATCTTTTACAACAGACCCTCTGAAATCGTTTTCTTTGTAAATTTTTACAATCCCTTTGAAGTCTATAATCCAACCTACACAAGACTCATTGTCAAGATTTTGTGCAGAATAAGCAGAAAAAGAAAAAAATACAATTAACAAAAAGAAAATTATATTCTTCATATAGTCCCCCTGCCAAATTATACCTGTATTCTGGCAAATATCAAGATTTTCTAATGGAAAGTAATAAAAATTAAAAATATCACTTATACGTTGACTTAGATTTTTAGATTAGTAATAATTTCATCATGAATTATTACGATATTTTGCTGCCCATACCAAAAAGTTACATTTTGACTTATAAAACTGAATCTGCTCTTGAAATTGGAATGAGGGTCAATGTTCCTCTCGGTAAAAAGATTGTTACAGGGGTTATTTACAATATTTCACAAAAAGAAGAATTCGAGTATGAAGTAAGAGAAATATGTGAAATAATCGATGACAAACCTTTTTTCAACAAAAAGGATTTGAAATTTCTGGAAACTGTTTCCAACTATTACGGATACAGTTTAGGGGCAGTTTTATCCGGGATTATTTCAAGAAAAATTTTAAACACTAAAATAATAGATTACGAAAACAGCATATCAAATTTATCAAAACTTGCAAACCTAAATAATGAACAGCAAATTATTTACAATGAAATTTCACAACAAAAAGATTTTCAATGTTTCTTGATTCATGGTGTTGCAGGCAGCGGAAAAACAGAAGTATATATTGAACTTATCAAAAATTGTATCCTGCAAGGAAAACAGGCAATATTTATTGTTCCCGAAATATCTCTAACTCCACAGTTAGTTAAAAGGGTTTCGGACAGACTTGGTATCGTTGTAGAAACATACCACAGCAAACTTACACCTCAAAAAAGAGAGAAGGTTGTATCAGGCTTTAAAAAAGGGAAAATACCGGTAATAATAGGCGCAAGAAGCAGCCTTTTTATTCCTTCCAATGACCTTGGTATAATTATAGTGGATGAAGAGCACGAAAACAGTTTTAAACAGGAAGAAGTGCCCTGTTATAACCTTAGAGATGCGGCTATTTTCAAGGCAAAAATTTATAATATTCCTGTAGTTCTGGGAAGTGCAACACCGTCACTTGAATCTTATTACAATGCAATAACAGGAAAATACAAATATTTTAAAATTGATAGAAGATTTCACAATGATTCAAGCCCTGATATCAAAATTATTGATTTAAAAACAGAAGACAAAATTTCTGGCATTTTATCCCTTCAACTATATGATGCCATAAAAAAAAGAATTTTAAATGGTGAGCAAACAATACTTTTTCTAAACAGAAAAGGTTATTCTTCCCAACTCATATGCCAGTCTTGCGGTGAAACACTTTTTTGCAAAAATTGTGCTGTTACAATGACCTACTACAAAAGTGACGAAACAGCCAGATGCCATTACTGCGGAGAAAAGATCAAATATCTTAAATGCAAATGTGGTAGTCATGATTTTCTTGATTTTGGCATAGGCACAGAAAAAGCTTATTTGATTCTCGAAAAATTATTCCCTGGCGAAGTAATAAAAATTGATGCCGATACAGTGTCTTCACAAAAAAAAATATCAGAAATTTTAACCGATTTTGAAAAAAATAAATTTAAAATTCTGCTTGGTACACAGCTTATTGCAAAAGGGTTAAACTTTCCAAATGTAACCCTTGTAGGAATACTTAATATTGACAACATATTTTCCTTGCCTGACTTTCGAAACAATGAAAGGGCTTATCAGCTTCTAACTCAGGTTGCAGGTAGGGCTGGCCGTTTCAAAAAGAAAGGTGAGGTAATAATTCAGACATACAATCCGGATATGCCTGTTTTTACCTTTCTTACAAGCAATGGTTTTTACACTTATGAGTTGCAAATGAGAAAAACTTTCTCTTACCCACCATATTATAGAATTGTTCGATTTATTTTTTCTCATTTTAAAGAGCAAACTGTAAAAGAAGTTGCAAAAAAAATAGAATCGATTTTAAAAAATTCTCATTTAAACATAAAAATTCTTCCTGCTGTACCTGCACCAGTTTACAAAATAAAAAACAGATACAGATTTCATATTGTAATAAAATCAGAAAATTATACTGAAATTAACAAATCAATAAATTTGCTAAAAGTTGAATTCGAAAAATTAAAACTCACTACACTCGGATTCAAAATTGATGTAGATCCTTATTTCTTCTTATAAACACTATATGATGTTTTTGTATACTCCATCTAAAAGTGTACCACTAAAAAGCTCATTCACCCACGCATAAATACGCGGTATTCTGCCTACTGCCGTGTATAAAAAAACCCGCCTTTTCGGCGGGTCTAAATTTGTTATTTATTCCAGAACCTCATAGTTCCGTTTTCAGCCAAACTTAAATGCATTTTATAACATTCATCGAGAAGTTGTGGTTCATGAGCATAGCCGGTAGCTTTTTCAGCTCTTTCAAGATAATCCATAAGATAATCTTTGTAAGCTGGATGAGCACACTTTTTAATAATTTCACGAGCTCTTTCCTTAGGTGCCATACCTCTAAGATCTGCAAGTCCTTGCTCAGTAACAAGAACATCAATATCATGCTCAGTATGGTCAACATGCGGAGCCTTAGGCACAACGGCAGAAATACCAAACTCATCAGTTTTGGATGGTCTGCATGAAGGTGTATGCATGATAGAAATATATGCATTTCTTTCAAAGTCACCAGAACCACCAAGACCATTAATCATTCTTGTTCCGCCAACACAAGTAGAGTTAGCATGTGCATAGATGTCAAACTCCACAGGTGTATTCATACCTATAACACCAAGTCTTCTGATACACTCAGGGTTATTTGAAATTTGTTGAGGTCTGAGTATTATTTTCTTTGTGTACTCATCAAATTTTGCAAAGAATCTCTCAAAACCTTTCGCAGAAAGAGAAAGTGAAGTCGCATTTGCAAAATCAAGCTTTCCACTGTCAAAAAGGTCAAGCATTGTATCCTGTAATACTTCAGTAAATACTAAAAGGTTTTTAAAGTCACCATTAACAAGTCCACCAACAACTGCATTTGCAATATTACCAACCCCCGATTGGAGTGGTAAAAGGTTTTCTGGTAATCTTCCCATTTTGATTTCATGCTTAAAGAATTCCATAATATGACCAGCAATAGTGTTGGACAGGTCATCAGGTTCAGTAAGAGCTCTACCGTTATCAGGCATTTTTGATTCTATAATTGCAACTATTTTCTTATCATCAACAGGAACATATGTTGTACCAATCCTGTCAGTAACCTTAGTAATTAGGTAAGGCTTTCTGTTAGGCGGCAAATCAGTAGAAACTATATCGTGAATACCTTCAAAAGATGGCACACCAGTATTTATTTCAACTATTATTTTATCAGCAACATCAATAATTTCAGGAGCAGCTCCGATAGATCCAGCAAGAACTATCCCACCATCTTCAGTAATAGCAGAAGCTTCTATCAAAGCAAAATCAAGCTTCCCACCTTCATCTTTTGTATAAAAACCGTATTTTAAATCCTGAGCAAACATTGATAAGTGTTTGTCACCAAACCTAATTTTACCAGAGTTAATAGATTTCTGTATATTCTTACCAGTTTGATATGGCCATCTTCTATCAATCATATCAAGAGTAGCCCATCTGTCTTCAGTTTCTACACCAACAGATGCACCTATAAATAGATTGAATTTCCATTTCCCCTGCAAACCGTTTTGCTCCACATAATCAGCCAAAGCAATTGGAACTACTTTCGGATAACCAACAGGAGTAAAACCTGACCAACCAAGGTTTAAAACTTTTTTACCAGCACCAGCCTCAGCAAAAAGCTTAACAATATCTTCCGGTTTCATTACTTTGGATAAAAGACTTTTCTTTCTAATACGCTTTTCTAATTCTGACATACATTCCTCCTTATTTGCCTTTATAGGCTTTTAATTTTATCTATTTTAAAATAACCACTTGCATCTTTCAGGCTTGGTATGGCCTGTCTTACCTCCAACAATTTGCTTAAATCCATCTCAGCAATCATTAAATCAGATACATTTTCTATATAAGCAACTGACTCACCCCAGGGGTCAAATACAGCCGAATGTCCACATTTTATAGTTTTTCCATTGTTATACACTTCATAAGCGTTGCAACCCACAACAAACGTCTGATTTTCTATAGCCCTTGCCCTTAAAAGCGTAAGCCAATGGTATTTTTTAAAATCAGGCCAGATAGCAGGAACAATCATTAATTGTGATCCATTATAAGCTGCAATTCTAAATAATTCTGGGAATCTTATTTCATAACATGTATGAAGTGAAATTTTTACAGAATTAAAGGTAAAAACAGATATTTCAAAGTCCCCTTTTTTAAAGTAAACATCCTCCTTCAAAGGGGAAAAAAGAAAAATCTTTCGATATCTGGCAATAACCCCGGAACTGTCAACAGCAAAAATCGTATTGTACACTTCATTATTATCATTTTCTGGAAGAGACAAAATAGCAAGCTGAAAGTTTTTAAGCTTTTTGGACACTTCTTCAATAATAGCTTCGGTCTTCCTTGAGTGTTCCAATATATTTTTATAATCAAACCCGGTTGCCCACATTTCAGGAAAAACAACAATGTCAACACCTTTATCAGCATATAACATTAAATCATTAACAAAATGATTCAAATTTTCTTCCAGGTTACCAGTTTTTATAATTCGTTGTGAACATCCTATTTTCATAGCCTTTCCTTATTACTCTCTTTTTAAAACAATATTTCTAAATTGTCAAGATTTATGTTTTAATACTTATGGATATAAATTTTCTATATGTTAAATTGGAAAATTTTTTGATGAATTTCTGACAAAAAGATGTTATTAATCTTATATGGAAGTTAAGTTATTAACCGGAGACATTACAGAGCTTGATGTAGACTGTATTGTAAATGCTGCCAATTCTGATCTGATACTTGGAAGTGGCGTTGCTGGTGCAATCAGAAAAAAAGGTGGCGACATAATTCAGGAAGAATGCAACAAAATAGGTCATTGCGATATAGGGGGCGCTGTTATAACTTCAGGAGGAAATTTAAAGGCAAAGTATGTCATCCATGCAGTAGGTCCAAGATATAACATTGATAAAAACCCGGACAAACTTTTATACAATGCAATATACAATTCTTTAAGCTTGGCTGATAGATACAACATCAAAACTATTGCTTTCCCTGCTATTTCCACCGGGATTTTCGGTTATCCAATAAAAGAGGCATCACACGTTATCTTAAAAGCTATGATTGATTTCAAAGAAAATTTATCCAATAAAATCAAAAACTGTTATATATGCCTCTTTACAAAAAATGATTTCGACATATTTAGTAAAACTTATGAGATGCTAAACAATAAATGATATATAAAATCCTATTTATTTCAGTAACATTAATTTTAAGTTTCCAGGTATTTCTCACAAAAAACAAAGCAAAAAACAGCAACGATTTTTTATTGGCTGGAAAAAACTTAAGCTATTTCGGTGTAGCTGGTGTTATTATCGGCACGCTCGTAGGGGGAGCATCCACATTAGGTACTGTACAGATGGCTTACTTCTACGGATTGGCCGGTGTAATTTTCACCCTTGGCTCAGGGATAGCCTGCATCATTTTAGGCCTTATTCTCACTGATAAGTTATATGTAAGTAATATTACCACAATTACAGAATTCCTTGGAAGATACATTGGACAAAGATTTAGAAAAGTCAGTAGTTTTTTCAGTACACTTGGAATCTACATACATATAATTGCACAAATTATCGCGTCAGGTGCTATCATATCACATTTTTTCGGTTTAAAATTAATAAACGGCTCCTTTATATCATCCCTCATCATTTTACTTTACTCTGTGTATGGAGGTGTCAAAGGCTCATCAGTTATAGGTAAAATAAAAATATTTGTTATTTATATCGTTATGCTGGTCTGTTTTTTTGAAGCCTTCAAAGCTGGCGGCTTATACATCTTTGACAGTTTGCCAGATAATATTAACTGGTTTAGTCTATTCAGTTACGGGAAAAAAAAGGCAACATTTGATCTTATTTTTATGATAATAGGTGTCCTGTCAACCCAGGTGTATCTCCAGGCCATATTCTCTGCTAAAAGCAAAAAAGATGCTGTCTGGGGGAGTATTTTAAGCGCTGCATTAATCCCTCCGGTAGGTTTTTTAGGTGTGTATATCGGAATGTATGTCAGAGCCTCCGGTTTCGTCACCAAAACCGGAGCGGAAGTCTTCCCATATTTTATCAATTCTCATTTTTCACCGCTCATAACATCAATTATTCTCTCTTTCATACTATTTATAGTATTAGGAACTGCGTCAGGATTGGTGGTAGGAGTTACTACAAACATCTACAAAGATTTTATTTCAAAGCTCAAAATAAAAAATGAAATATCTGCTATCAGACTAATAAACTTAACCGTTGTATCATCTTCTTATCTTATTGTTGCATTAGGATTTGAATCAAAAATTTTAAAATGGAGCTATCTTTCTATGGGGATAAGGGGCTCAATTGTCTTTTTACCTCTTATTGCAGCTTTATATTTAAATGAAAAAATCGATCTTAGAAAAATAGAAATATTTTTTTATATTACATTTGCAGCAATTATCTTTTATATGATTTAAAGAAGGGGGCTTTGGCCCCCGTCTTTTATAATCCTAACTGCAGTGAGAATAACCACAAGAATGGCAGACATCGCACCCTTCTACATATTGTATCGGTCCGCCACATTCAGGACAAGCTCCGTTTCTGATTTGCTCGTTAAGACTTCCTGACTTTTTTTCTGCTTCTTCAAGAAGTTTATCGACGGTAAGTTTTTCCTGATTGATTACCTTAAACTCAGAGCCCATCATTATTGCTTTTTCAATGGCTTTTCCAACTGCATCAGCACAGCTTAATATCTGATTTTGTCCAAAACCATATCTCATATGGCAAGAAATACCTTTAAGCTGTTTGACCACAATATCATAGTCACCACCACTTCTGAAAACAAGGGAAATTAACCTCCCTATTGCTTCACACTGACTTTGGGCACATCCGCCAGCTTTACCCATACTTGTAAAAACTTCAAAAGGCTCATTATTTTCATCAAAATTAATAGTAACATAAAGTTTCCCACAACCTGTCATCATCTCAAGAGTTTTTCCAAACAATACTTTTGGCCTTGGCCTTGGTCTGAAAATAGCGTGGTATTCCTGAGCAGCCTGTTCCTTGGCATCTTTTTCTTTTGTTCCAAGGTTTATAACCTGGGCATCACGGCTTCCATCCCGGTAAATTGTAATCCCTTTACACCCCTGCTTATAAGCAAGTATATAAACTTCCCTTACATCATCAATCGTAGCTTCATTTGGAAAATTCACGGTTTTACTTACCGCATTATCTGTATATTTCTGAAAAGCCGCCTGCATCCTCACATGCCATATAGGCGAAATCTCGTGAGCAGTAACAAAAACATTCTTTATATGAGAAGGAATCTCATCAATGTCATGCAATGTGCCTTTCTCAGCAATTTTATCCATAAGCTCTTTCGTAAAGAATCCATCCTTTTTAGCTCTCTCCTTAAATATAGGGTTTACTTCCACAAGCTTATTGTTGTCCATAACATTTCTGTAAAAAGCAATTGCAAAATAAGGCTCAACACCGCTCGAACAACCTCCAATTATAGATATTGTACCTGTAGGAGCAATGGTGGTAACTGTTGCATTTCTCATATATTCAAACCCCATATCAGGGTATATACTTTCTTCAAAGTTAGGGAAATTACCCCTCTCTTTTGCCAGCTCTCCGGAAGCTATTCTTCCCTCATCCTGAATAAATTTCATCACCATCTCTGCCATTTCAATAGCTTCTTCAGAGTTATAAGGGATATCAAGCAAAGCAAGCATGTCAGCAAAACCCATCACACCAAGCCCAATTTTGCGATTTTTCTTGGTCATTTTATCGATTTCTTCAATAGGATAACAATTCATATCGATAACATTATCAAGAAATCTCACTCCGGTTTGAATAACATATCTTAAGTCATCCCAATCTATATCATTACCTTTTACAAATTTACCAAGGTTTATTGAGCCTAAGTTGCAAGATTCATATGGCAAAAGTGGTTGCTCCCCACATGGATTGGTACTTTCTATTTCACCTTCATTAGGGGTAGGGTTAAATTTATTAATTCTGTCAATAAAAACTATCCCTGGGTCGCCACCCTCCCAAGCAAGTTTAACCATCTGGTCAAAAACTTCTTTGGCATTTAGTTTTTTTACAACTTTACCAGTTTTCGGATTTCTTAGCTCGTATTCTTCATTTTTCAGCGCCTTTTCCATAAACTCTTCAGTAATAGCAACCGAAAGATTGAAATTTGTCAATTTGGTTTTATCCTGTTTTGCATAGATAAACTCCATTATATCGGGATGATCAACCCTCAATATACCCATATTTGCGCCTCGTCTTGTGCCCCCCTGCTTGATAGTCTCAGTAGCAGAATCAAAAACACTCATAAATGAAACAGGGCCACTTGAAACCCCTTTTGTAGTCCTCACAACATCATCTTTGGGCCTTAGCCTTGAAAAAGAAAACCCTGTCCCGCCACCCGACTTGTGAATAAGAGCAGTATGTTTTACAGCCTCAAATATTTTTTCCAGAGAATCCTCAACAGGAAGCACAAAACAGGCTGAAAGCTGCTGCAGCTCCTTACCAGCATTCATAAGTGTGGGCGAATTTGGAAGAAATTTTAAGTCTACCATCATATCATAAAACTTCACGGCGTATTCTTCGTATTTTGATTCAGAGCCATATTTTAATTCAGCATTTGCAATATTCAAAGCTACTCTTTGAAACATACCCTGAGGTGTCTCAACTACATTTCCATCCTCATCTTTCTTGAGATACCTTTTCTTTAAAACCGTGACAGCATTAGCTGAAAGTTTTGGCTCTTTATTTAGTTTTTCTAATAAATCTGTTTTAATCATTAAAATTCCTCCAGGATAACTTATTTGAAAATTAGCTGTAGGATTTTAACCTATATTTTTTTAATTTCAATAGCAAATAATCTAAAAACCTATAACCTTATGGTAATAAAAACAATATATTTTTACATTTACTATCAATAAGTTACATTTAATAATATGTAAACTACTTTAACCTTGGATAATATTTTCAAGGGTATATTTTTTGAGCTCATCTATAAATGATTCCCTGATTTTACCAAGCACATTATGGATATTGCAAGAAGTCAGACCTGAACAAAAATCCGGGTCAACAAGACAATCATTTATCTTTATTTCCCCCTCAACAGCCTTTATTATGTCGTACAATGTTATCTCCTGAGGCTCTTTAACAAACTTAAAACCACCGTTTTTACCCCTCTCGGAATACAAAATATTGTTTCTTGCAAGGGACTGTAAAATTTTGCCCAAAAAACTATCAGGAATGCCACAAATTTCCGATAACTCATTACGCATAAATAACTTATTTTTATCCTGCGAACCAATATAAGCCATAACTTTTAAAGCATAATCCCCTGCTCTGGTTATTTTCATAACTAATACCTCTTGCAAACTTAATTTAGACAATATTAGTCTTATTTAAACCAAATGTCAATAGAGGTATGATTTTATTTAAATCAGATATATTTCAAATGGTAAAATAAAAGAGCCGCTTAAATTATGCGGCTCTTCTGATTATCTGTTTGACTCAAGGACTATTCGTCTGTCATCAATCTTTTTTATACTGTATATCCTCTTCTGCTCAATAGCATTGGCAAGATAAATTACTTTTTCCGGATAATCAAGGACAAGTTTGTCAGTACCTTGAGTTTCAATATTTAGTACCCAGGCAATATACTGAAGGTCACCCTTTAACTGCAACAGCTTGTTTACGTCGGTATTCCCCGCCAAAACAATTTCCACCTTTCTGTTTTCAATCCCCCTGATCTTTTCAGAGATTTTTGATATAATTCTGTTTGTTACTTCATAGCTGAGGGTTTCAAGCATATTATAAACTGCATCATCAACAGAAGCAGCCTGACCTCTTGCCGAAACATAGCCACTATCAAGAATAATTTTCTGTCCGTCTTTACTTCCTATAAGTCTATAAGTCAGTTTACCATTTACAATATTAAAAGGGAGATTAATCCCATATCCAATATTTTTACCCTCTTTTGCAGTGGCAATGCTTTCAACTTTACCAACAAGCAATACCCCTGAAAGAGACCTGTAAGCCAGACTTCTAAGAAGCAAAAAATCATTATTCTGCATAGCATTGCTGAGCTGTTCAATTGAATAGGGGTTGCCAAGGGAAGCAACATCCACAACCTCAAAATTTTGCAGCAAAAGTTCATTAATGATTTTTTCAGACAATGGAGATGTTTCAAGCACTCTTCCATCAGGGAATACCACAGGCAAAAGCACAGATACCGAAGTATTTTTTGCAAAAAGACTTACTGTTTTAACCGCATCTTTTTGCTCTACATTGGCTTTAATCTTTACCCAATATGTATCCCCATCTTTACCTTCGTCAATAACCGAAAAATCCTTAATAGCTCCTGATACTTCTGATTTAATAGATTCATCAACCAAAAGCGCATTTTGAACAATTGTCTCAACCTTCACATTTACCTGAGCAGCCTTTTCAAGAGCTGCCCATTTTGCTCGCGCTATCGCCTGATTTTTGGCAGCACCAATATCGTTATTTGCTATCAATGCTTCACCGACAGCCTCTACAGATGCAGCATATAACTGTGCAGAGAATGCCGCTAACAGTATAATAGCAGTTATAAATATCTTTTTACACATAACCAGTTACCACAATTTTTTTATCACACTTTGCCCTGACATTGGTGCCCTTTTGACCAGAGTACCCAGTTTAAGTCTCATTTTTGAATTAGGCTCACCCTCAACTACAACCCACGAAGTTGATTCATCCACCTGGTCACTTACTATCAACTCAACAGGAATTTTGGATTTTGTACAATTTGATTTTTTTGTCATAAAATCCTGCACTTCCAAAAATTCATAAGCTTCAAGCTTGTCACCTGGCTTTATTCCATCTTTTCTTCCCATGGAAACCATTGCCGCAGACTTATTTCCTCTAAGTTGATTGATATACGCTTTTGCAGAAAAATGCTCTGAAAAAACAGGTTTTATATCATCAACAGACTCCTGCATAGCCTTCTTGGCAGCAGTAACTACTAGCTCAGGGTTAAAGCCTGGTTGTGTCCCCCCAAGTTCACGTCCGCTTACCTTTTTGGAAAGCAAAATCTGTCCTGTGGATACATCAATAAGCTGTACTGTCATATCAGTGGTAACATTCCATCCATCAACCATAGATTTTCCAACAGTAAGGGCAAGGTTGACCCAGACATTTCCTGTATTGGTATCTGATTTAGGAACATATTTTGCATTTATATTGTCAACAGTACCTGTGATTACATAACTTACACCGGCAATTTTGCCAAACTGAGCAACAGTATTAGGATCAGCCACATTCATCTGAAATCCTTGCTCCTGGAGTATTTTTTCCATTTGAGCACGGCTAAAAACATTCACACCACCAATGTTAACAATAGTATCCTCAACTGCTGACTGAGCAAACTCACCAAGCTGAGGTGAAATCTGTCTGTAAAAAGTGTTAATATCTTTTGAGTACTTAACATTTGTTTTACTGGCACCTGCATAACCTATTCCAACTGCACCCGGCGCAGCAACAACACCTGCAACACCTGCAGAAGTATGAGTCCTGGTAGCCTCACCCTGAATATTTGTATTAACCCCTTCCATTTTTCCAAAAGTAGTATTGTTGGTAAAAGGAAGTACAGCAACACTTATTTTTTTGCTTTCGTATTGGGCCATACAAATCTGAGGGATATTAACCTGCTCAGTATCGGCAGGCGTAACCTGCATACTCATCGGGTCAATTTTTGGTGGAGCACAGGCGAAAAGAACCAAGGATAAACTAACAACTAAAGCTAATAATTTCAAAGATTTCATCTAAACCCCCTAAAGTTAATAATTTAAGACCTTAAAATATTATACCACTAAATTCAAAAAAATCATTTCAAATTTAAAAAATTTATAACTTTTTTTAAATCTTCCCATGCTTCTTTCTTTTTGGAAGGATTTCTAAGAAGATATGCAGGGTGAAATGTAGGCATAACCTTTATTCCATTAAAATCAACAAATTCACCCCTAAGTTTTGAAATTTGTTTCTCAGTATTAAGAAGATAAGTTGCAGCAACACTTCCAAGACAAACAATAACTTTTGGACTGACCAGCTCAATCTGCTTTTTTAGATAATCAATACATGCTGTAGCCTCTTCCATGAAAGGGTTTCTATTGTCAGGCGGCCTGCACTTGACAATGTTTGCTATATATACCTCTTCTCTTTTTAGTCCCATAGCTTCAATCATTTTGGTCAAAAGTTGCCCTGCCCGGCCCACAAAAGGCCTCCCTTGCCTATCCTCCTCAGCTCCCGGCCCTTCGCCAACAAACATCAAACCAGCATTTATATCACCTTCACCAAAAACAACATTGCTTCTATAATTTGAAAGCTGACACTTCTTACAGTTTTCAACTGCATCCTTTAATTCCATAAAAGGGTCACTTTCACTATTTAAACAGCTGTCAATCAGTATTTCAGAAACCCCATAAACATCATTTAGAAAATTTTCTTTAATAAACTTACCCATTTATATAAGCTTTGATCTCTTTCAATATTTTTTCTGCAATTACTTCCTTTTTATCTTTCTTAATAGTTAACTTTGAACCCTTTTTATTGAAAACAATTACCTCATTGTAGTCAGAATCAAAGGCTATATCTTCTCTTTTGATATCATTGGCAACTATCATATCAAGATTCTTCATTTTTAACTTTAAGACGGCATTTTCCTCAAGGTCATTAGACTCTGCAGCAAAACCTACAAAAACTTGCCCTTCTCTTTTTACTTTTGAAAGCTCAAAAAGTATATCAGGATTTTTGATAAGCTTTAAATGAAGTTCATTGCTACTCTTTTTAATCTTAATATCACTTATATTTTCTACCCGATAATCTGCCACTGCTGCAGCCATAATCAAAATATCACAGTCTTCAACCTTTTGCTTTAATACATTCAACATATTTATTGCGCTTTTAACCTTTGTTACATTTAGGGAAGTTTTTAAATTAGAAGGACCTGAAATTAAAGTAACATCAGCCCCCATCTTTTTTGCCATTTCTGCAATAGCATAACCCATCTTCCCACTACTTCTGTTTGAAATGTATCTTACAGGGTCAATATCCTCTATGGTAGGGCCGGCTGTCACTATCACTTTTAATCCATTTAGCACATTGCAAGCACTGAGTTTATCTTTAACTGCCTCGAAGATAATCTCCGGCTCCTGCATCTTTCCAATGCCCACATCTTTACATGCAAGTTCACCTTCAATAGGGCTTATAATATTAACGCCTCTTTGTGCAATTTTGTTTAAATTATCTACTGTTGCAGGATTCTGATACATATTGGTATTCATCGCAGGGCAAATGAATAAAGGTTTTTCAGTTTTGTAGGCAAGATATGTTGAAGTCAAAAGATTATCGGCTATGCCACATGCCATCTTGGCGATTGTATTTGCAGTGGCAGGTGCGATTATGAAAATATCCGCCCACTCAGCAAGGTCAATATGCTCAATATCTCTCGGACTTATATCTGTCAAAAAGTCATCGAGATATACCCTGTTTTTTGTCAAAGTTTCAAGAGTAAGAGGGGTAACAAACTTAGCAGCATTCTCAGTCAAAATTACTTTGACACTATCGCCTGCTTGTATAAATTTTCTACAAAGAATGGGGATTTTGTATGCAGCAATCCCCCCTGAAACCCCTATTAAAATATTACTCATCGCCCTCTTCTATCTTTTCCACCCTTATTTTTCCTTTAACAAGCTCAAAAATCGCTTTGGTTGTAGGTTTGCTCCCTTCATTTACCTGAGGAGGTAGTGTCCCTTCTTTGGCATCAACAATCTCCCTTGCTCTCAGGCTTAATATCCTGTTGAGCCTGTACTTCCCCTTAATATCTTCTCGTTTAACCAACTTTTCAATATCAATAAGTGCCACTTCAAACCTCCAAATTCACAATATCTTCTATTTTTTTTACATCTTTCGACCTTAAATGCTCGGCAATATATATTGCATTGAGCTCATTGAATGCTTTTTCAAAGTTTTTATTAATTATAATATAATCATAATCCTTGTAAAACTGAACCTCTTTTCTTGCATTCTCAAGCCGGAGACGAAGCTTCTCCTCCGACTCACTCCTTCTTTTTCTTAGCCTCTCTTCCAATTCCTTGATACTTGGTGCTATAACAAACACATAAATACCAAAATTAAGTCTCTTCCTTAGCTGCCTTGCGCCCTGGGGGTCGATATCAAGCAAAATATTAACCCCTGATTTCAACTTGTCTTCTATAAATTTCTTCGGTGTACCGTAAAAATTCCCATGAACCTCAGCCCATTCTATAAACTCATCATTTTCTATCATTTTTCTAAACACTTTCTCACTCACAAAAAAGTAGTCTTTCCCGTCAACCTCGTCCGCTCTGGGCTCACGCGTAGTATAAGATATTGAATACTCCAGATTGCCATAAGTTTTCAAAAGCTCATTACAAAGTGAAGTCTTACCTGCCCCGCTAGGTGCACTTATTACAAAAAGTTTACCCAAATCATTCATATGATATTCTGTACCTGTTCCCTTATTTTGTCAATTTCACTTTTAGCACTAACCACATAATTTATAACTTCAATCTGTGATGATTTTGAACCTATTGTATTAAATTCCCTGTTTAATTCCTGACAAAAGAAATCAAGCTTTTTGCCACATGGAAACTCATTGTTAATTACATTTATTACCTGCCTGATATGGGAATTTATACGGTTTACTTCCTCAGAAATGTCAAGGCGCTCCGAAATTATTCCAGCTTCCGTAATTATTCTATCCTCATCAAATTTTAAAACAAGCTCTTCAATTCTCTTTCTATATTTATCAAGATTAATATTGTAAACTTCATCCTTTAAATTTGAAATCTCATCATTCATAGCCTGCAACTTTTTCAGGGATTCTGTTATAACATCTTGCAAATGCTTGCCTTCAATTTCTCTCATCCTTTTTACTTCAGACAAGCATTCTCTTAAAACTGCCACAACCTCCCTATCAATAAATTCTGTCATATCCGATTCATCAACAAAATCTATTATATTTTCAAATTGTAATATATGCTCTATCTTAATGTCATCAAGTATTTCACTTCTAATCTGAACCTCTCTTAGAACATCCATATACATGTTGAAATATTCGGTATTGAGCCTTGCCTTTTTGATAGGTTTTCTTAGAAAAACATCTATTATTACATCAATTTTTCCTCTTAACAGTTCATTTTTGACAATATTTATAAACTCTACCTCTCTTAAATATAAAAACTTCGGCAATTTTATTTTGATATCTGAATATTTGCTGTTTACAGATTTTATAGATACCGTAATATCAAACAAATCAAAGTGCCTTGTAACACTCCCGTACCCTGTCATACTTACTATCATAAATTCCTCTTTTAAATTATTTTGAAGTAGTGTACATTTTAATGTAAAATTGAGGTGAATAATACATAAATAAATAAAGGAGGTCAATATGTTTAGTTTGCCTGCAATCATTTTTATTCTAATACTTGTTATAATTTTCAATACGGTAAAAATTCTGAAAGAATATGAAAGAGGGGTTATATTCAGGCTTGGAAGGTATGTTTCTGTCCGTGGCCCTGGTTTAATTATACTTATCCCTGGTATTGAAAAGATGGTTAAAATTAATTTAAGAACAGTTGTAATGGATGTCCCTCCACAGGATGTTATAACCAAAGACAATGTTTCCGTCAAAGTGAATGCGGTAGTATACTTCAGGGTTGTTTCACCGGAGAAAGCCGTTCTGGAAGTCGAAGATTTTTATTATGCTACAAGTCAGTTATCACAAACTACCTTAAGAAGTATCCTGGGCCAATTTGAATTGGATGACCTGCTTTCCAATAGAGAGAAGATAAACCTTGAATTACAGGATGTAATAGACAAACAAACAGATCCGTGGGGTGTAAAAGTTACTGCAGTGGAAATAAAGCACATCGATTTGCCACAGGAAATGCAAAGGGCAATGGCAAAACAGGCTGAGGCAGAAAGGGAAAGGCGCTCTAAAATTATTCACGCCGAAGGGGAATTGCAGTCAGCAGAAAAATTATCTCAGGCAAGTGAAATAATGTCCAAAAACCCTATCACTATTCAATTACGTTATCTTCAGACGCTAAATGAAATAGCATCGGAAAAAAATTCTACAATAGTATTTCCATTACCTGTTGAAATGCTTAAAAGTTTTATAAAAAACGAATAAAAAAAGCCCCATTTTTGGGGCTTTATTATTTTAGAAATGAGTATGGATATTCTGTGTGATCTTTGTAGGTATTTTGCAATATTGCAACCACATCCTCCACGAAGACGAGTTCTTCGTTTGTAGGAATCACAAAAACCTTAACCTTTGAGTCAGGAGTGGAAATTTCAGTTTCTCCCGACTTGCTGAATGTTTTAAGATTTTTATCTTTATCAATTTTTATACCAAGTTCCTCAAGCCCTTCTAAGGCCTTTTGCCTAATAATACCTGCGTTTTCGCCAACACCTGCAGTAAACACAATAGCATCTACTCTGCCAAGAACAGCATAATAAGCGCCAATATATTTTTTAAGCCTATACGCCTCTATTTCGATAGCAAGTCTGCACCTCTCATCTGTATCCACGTGTTCCAGCACATCCCTTCTGTCCGTATATTTACCTGTAATACCAAGAATACCTGATTTCTTGTTAAGCAAGCTGTCCATTTCTTTTGGTCCAACATTGAGTTGCTGCTGCATAAACAGTGGGACAGCCGGATCAAGGTCTCCGCACCTGGTCCCCATCACAGCACCTTCAAGTGGCGTCAGGCCCATTGACGTGTCAACAGACTTCCCATTTTTTATTGCAGTATGGGATACACCGTTTCCTATATGCATTGTAATTATATTACAATCTTTAGGATCTTTCCCCAGAAGTACTGCCGCCCTCTTTGATACGTACAGATGGCTTGTGCCATGAAAACCGTATCTTCTTACGCCGTACTCTTTGTACCATTCATAAGGAATGGCATATGTATAAGCATAATCAGGCATTGATTGATGAAAAGCCGTATCAAATATTGCCACATGAGGAACATCAGGTAAAACAGCTTTAGCAGCTCTTATCCCCGCAAGGTTTGGTGGATTATGCAGTGGTGCAAGATTCTGAACATCTTCTATCGCCTTTATAACCTTATCATCGATAAGCACACTACTTTTGAACCTTTCCCCTCCATGAACGACCCTATGACCTACGGCAGAAATTTCGCTAATTTTCTCAATAACACCATTTTCCTTACTTTCAAGAGTATTAACAACAAGATTTATAGCAGTATTATGATCGTGACATTCATACTCATTTCTATAAGAATCCCTGCCAGGAACTTCATGTATAATAAAAGAGTCCCCTATACCAACTCTTTCAACAACACCTTTTGCCACAACCTTTTTTTCTTCCCAATCAAAAAGTTGATATTTTACTGATGAACTACCGCAATTAAGCGCAAGAATTTTCATAACTAATCCCCCTTTAAGATTGTACCATCGTGATGGCAGCTACATTAACAATATCCATATACTTGCAACCCCTTGACAAATCATTGACAGGTTTTTTCAAACCCTGAATAATAGGGCCTATCGCTTCTGCAGAAGCAACCCTTTCTACAAGCTTGTACCCTATATTTCCTGCATCAAGATCAGGGAATATCAATACGTTTGCACTTCCGGCGACATCGCTACCAGGCGCTTTTCTCTCCCCGACACTTTTTAAAAGTGCTGCATCTGCCTGCAATTCACCGTCAATTTTTAGTTCAGGAGCCATCTCTTTTGAAATTTTTAACGCCTCAAGAACCTTATCAACATCAGGGTGACTCGCACTCCCTTTGGTTGAAAACGACAACATTGCAACCTTAGGCTCAACCCCCAAAAAGGCTTTACAGCTATCAGCTGTGGCAAGAGCAATTTCTGCCAAAGTTCTTGCATCCGGATTGGGGTTTACAGCACAGTCAGCAAACAATACTGCGCCATCTTTCCCAAATTCTTTTTTGGGAGTCACCATAATGAAACAACTTGAAACCGTTTTCATCCCAGGCTTTGTACCGATTACCCTTATAGCAGCCCTCAACACGTCTGCAGTTGTATGGCAGGCGCCCGTAACTGCACCATTTGCAACCCCTTTTTCAACAAGCATACAACCGAAGTAATTAACATCTTTCATGGAAGCTCTCGCCTCATCAAGAGTCATCCCTTTTGACTTTCTTTTTTCATAATACTCCGTTACAAATTCTTCATAATACTTGCTCTTTTCAGGCTCAATTATTTCACAATCCACAGGGTATCCTTTTGACTTAAAAAGATTCTTTACCTTTTCTTCTTCACCTAAAACAATTACCTTAGCCAGACCATTTTTTGAAATAGTGTGTGCAGCATCAATTGTTCTTTCGTCAACACCTTCGGGCAATACAACTGTCCCCTGTTTTTCTTTTGCCATTTGCCAAAACTTTTCCATCAAAGACATAATGTCCCCCTAAAATAGAATGATATTTTATTTTAATAAATAACTACAACTTGTCAAGTTGTTTTTAACAATATTAAAATATAACTAAACTTTAATAAACTATCAGATTATATTTGATTTTATAAAAATAATCGATTATTAATACTTAATTTTTTTATAGGTGATTAAATGTCAACTGGAATTATATACGCTCTTCTGTCAGCAACATGCTTTGCCTTCCTGGCAATTTTTGCCAAACAGGGTTATAATATGGATATATCTACGTCAAATATGTTGTTTTACAGATTCTTCTTTGCATCTTTAATCTTTGCTATTTATTTTGCATTAAAAAACCCGAAACTTTTTGTAATAAAAAGGATAAACCTTCTAAAAGCAATGTTTGCAGGAAGCATTTTATATTTTTTGCAGAGCAATTTATTTTTTCTGGCAATCAAAAACACTTCAGTTTCAACTGCATCATTAATCCTCTACTTATACCCCCTGTTTGTCACAATATTGTCTGTATTTATTTATAAACAAAAACTAAATAATGTAACCATTTTTTCACTGATATTCATTGCGATTGGCAGCTGCCTGATATTCTATAATGCTTTTTATAACAGATATTCATTGACAGGCATCGCATTTGCACTTGGCGCTTCAATGGTATTTTCTTGCTACATTATTTTTATACAGTACTCCTTGAAAACTCAAAAACCGCTTACTTTTAGCTTTTATGTAATGCTTTTTGCTGCGCTCTCATTTTCATTGAAGGCCGATTTTTCTTTTAAGTTTGATAAAAATGCAATACTGCTTATCACAGGCCTGTCTTTTATTTCCACTTTTCTTGCCATTACACTGCTATACCTGTCTATCGAAAAAATAGGAAGCATGTATGCATCAATATTTTCATCCATTGAGCCTGTTATAACAGTCATTGCCTCAGGTTTAATCCTTTCAGAGAAGGTTGATTATATTCAAATATCAGGAATGGCGTTGATATTAATATCTATAATGCTTCCCCAAATAAAAAAAATTGAGTTTGCAAATTATGAACAGAAGATTACTTGAATACTCAGCAGATATTTCACTGCTTTTTATTTCAATTATCTGGGGCAGTACTTTTATAATAGTTAAAGAGGCAGTGAATAAAATTGACCCGGTAGTATTTTTAAGCTACAGATTTTTCTTTGCGTCATTACTACTTTTTCCTTTTCTGTTTTTAAGAAAAAATAAAATATCACTTTCGTCAGTTTATGCAGGTCTGGTTATGGGTTTTGTTATGTTTTTGGTATTTTATCTGCAAACTGTCGGACTGATGTATGTATCTGCTTCCAAAACAGGATTTCTGACAGGTCTTTATATTGTATTTGTACCACTCTTTTCATTCCTTTTTTTAAAGAAAAAACCCTACCCTACTTCAATAATAGGGGTCATTTTATCAATTATCGGGCTGTATTTTATATCATTTAAAGGAAAAGTAAATTTTGGCAAAGGGGAGTTTTTGATTCTTTTGAATGCCATAGGGATTGCAATACACATAATTTTAACCGATTTTTATTCAAGAAAATATGATGCAATGATTTTAACCGTTATACAGATAACTGTAACGGCTTTGTTATCAACATTTGTATCTTTTGCAACAAATAAAAATATTTATATACAATTAAACAATGAAACAATATTTGCGTTTATTCTGACAGGTTTTTTTGCAACAGTACTGGCATTTTTCATACAAACAGCAATGCAAAAATATACCACACCCACAAAAGCTGCTATTTTATTTACATTAGAGCCTGTGTCTGCAGCATTTTTCGGATATTTTATCGGCAAAGAAATACTTACATTTAATCAATACGTCGGAGCATTGATAATAATCCTTGCAATGCTGACAAGTGAAATAGGCAGTGCCATCATAGGAGTCAAAAAATGAAATTAAAGATATTTTTCATTTTGCTTTCAGGTGTAATATCAATTTCATTTGCAGCTATTTTCGTAAGATTTTGTTATGACGTCCCGCCACTTATGATAGCTACATACAGACTAATATTTGCAAGTATTATAATAATTGCAATATTTAAAATCAGGAAGCACTCAATTAAAAAGATAGAAAAAAAAGATATTATCTTGTCAATAATTTCCGGAATCGTTTTATCAGTTCATTTTTATACCTGGTTTACCTCAATAAAGCTTACATCTGTTGCAAGCAGTGTAGTACTTGTAACTACAAGCCCTATTTTTGTAGGCATCTTTTCTTATATTTTCTTAAAGGAAAAACAAAATGCATCTATTATCTTCGGTATAATCTTTTCCATACTTGGAAGCGTTATACTGACTTTAGGTGACATAAATATCGCAAACACTTTTGATATAAACGAAAAAGCATTAATTGGAGATATGTTTGCAATTATAGGTGCAATTGCTGCAGCTATTTATATTATGATAGGGAGTAAAGTCAGGGAAAGAGTCGATATAGTCCCTTATATAACAATTACATACACATCAAGTGCAATAACCCTTTTATTTGTAGCTCTCTTAACAAATCAAAAGTTTTTTACGTATCAGCCATCTTCATACTTATTTATGCTTATGCTCGCAGTTATACCCCAACTTATAGGCCATACTTCTTTGAATTGGGCTCTAAAACATCTAAAAAGCAGTATGGTTGCCATAACAACATTGGGTGAGCCCATAGGCTCAGCAATACTTGCATACTTTTTTTTCAGAGAAACTATTGACAAGTTTCAATTTATAGGAATAATTCTAATTTTTATAGCAATTATAACAGCTTCAAAAAAAGGAGCAAAATAATGTTTCCCTATATTTTTAAAATTGGAAATTTTGAAATCAGATATTATAGTTTGATGTATCTTATAGGTATTCTACTGACCTTATTCTTTACGAAAAAAAAAGCAAAAAAATTAGGTCTGAATCCTGAAGAGATAGAAAATCTGATACTTTTTACATTTATAGGTGGAATACTTGGAGCAAGGATATATTATGTACTTTTCAGGTGGGATTTTTATAAAAACACCCCTTTTGAAATGTTTGCAATATGGCACGGCGGACTTGCAATCCATGGAGGAATTATTGGAGGATTCATCACTTTCCTGCTATTTTCAAAACTCAAAAAAATAAGAGCATTGTTGTTTGGAGATTTGATACTCCCCTTTCTTCTTCTTGCCCAGGGGATAGGGAGATTTGGAAACTTTGCTAACGGTGAAGCACACGGAGTACCCACAATCACACCACCATCAATAATATTTTCACTAAAAAACAAATTCCCTGAATTTTGGTCAACAGTTTTAGGCACGCTTAATCTCAAAAATAACCCTTCATCAATCTCGTCGTTAAAAGAAATGGTTGAAAGCGGAAAAAAAATTACAATTTTATTTGAAAATAAAATTTATGAATTAAAATATTATGTCCCATGGGGCATAAGTTTTCCTGAAAAATATTTTCCTCCGGCATACCAAGAATTTGGCAGACTACCTGTGCATCCTACATTTTTTTATGAGATGATATTAAACTTTATAGCAGCAGCTTTTTTAATATATTTATGGAAAAATGATAATAATATTGGGCGGGGCAAAATAACAGGACTTTACCTTATTTTTTACGGACTCATAAGAGGTTTTGTTACCACATTCAGAGCAGATGATTTAATGATAGGATTACTCAGGGCACCGCACCTTGCCAGTATTATTATGGTTATAATCGGTATAATTATATTAAATTTAAAAAGGGAGGCAAAATGAAACTGGACAGGAAACAAGCACTGGGCATCTTGACAGAATATACAAAATCTGAATCCCTTTTAAAACATGCATTTGCAGTAGAGCAGGCAATGAAGTCATATGCACAAAAATTTGGTGAAGATATTGAAAAATGGTCAGTTACAGGGCTTTTGCACGATTTTGATTATGAAATGTTCCCTTCTTCATCAGAGCACCCATATAAAGGTGTGGAGATACTTAAAGAAAAAGGAGTAGAAGAGGATATTTTAAAAGCAATTTTAGGCCATGCTGATTATACCAATTCTCCCAGAGACTCGCTTATGGCAAAAACACTTTTTGCAGTAGACGAGTTGTGCGGTTTTATAATGGCTTGTGGATATGTCAGGCCAGACAGGAAAATTTCAAATATTGAGCTTAAAAGCGTCAAAAAAAAGCTCAAAGATAAATCATTTGCAAGAGGTGTTAACAGGGAAGACATTGAAAAAGGTATTGAAGAGCTTGGAGTCGATAGAGACGAACACATACAATTTGTTATAAATTCACTTTCTGAAATAGAAGATACGCTTATGGGGTAAAAAATTACAAATTTAAAATAATATTCATTGAATTATATATTACATTCTGTTAGTTATATTATTTAGTATTTTTTACATTGGAGGAAATATGTTTGGAAAGATTATGGAAATATTTTCCAATGACCTTGCAATAGATCTTGGGACGGCAAATACGCTTATTTATATAAAAGGTAAAGGGATAGTATGTAGTGAGCCTTCGGTGGTGGCAATCAATAACGACACAAAAGAGGTGCTCGCTGTCGGAAATGAGGCAAAGAGCATGCTGGGCAGGACTCCTGCCAATATTGTAGCTATAAAACCTATGGAAGATGGTGTTATTGCAAACTTTGAAGTAACAGAAAAAATGATAAGATACTTTATTCAGAAGGTGCATAAAAGAAAGTCTCTTGTTAGACCAAGGATAATAATCTGTGTTCCATCAGGCGTAACACAGGTAGAAAAAAGGGCTGTAAAAGATTCGGCAATTCAGGCTGGTGCAAGAGAGGTTTATCTCATCGAAGAACCCATGGCAGCAGCGATAGGCGCCGGTCTGCCCATAGAAGAACCCTGTGGAAATATGATTGTAGACATTGGGGGGGGAACAACGGAGGTTGCCGTTATTTCTCTTTCAGGTATAGTTTACTCAAACTCTGTAAGGATTGGCGGCGATGAAATGGATGAAGCGATAGTCAATTATATAAAGAGGAAATATAACCTTCTGATTGGTACTTATACAGCAGAACAGATAAAAATCAAAATAGGCTCTGCATTTGAACTTGAGGAAAGCCTTACCATAGAAATCAAAGGTAGAGACCTTGTAAATGGAATACCCAAAACCATTGAAGTTACCGACAGTGAAATCAGAGAAGCAATCGAGTATGCAGTCTCAAAAATTATAGAGGCAATAAAAGTAGCTCTTGAAAAAACTCCTCCTGAACTGTCTGCAGATATTGTTGACAGGGGTATTGTGCTTACAGGGGGTGGCGCACTGTTAAGAGGTCTGGATAAAAGGCTTAGTGCCGAAACAGGGCTGCCCATTATCATAGCCGATGACCCTCTTACAGCAGTTGCGCTTGGTTCGGGCAAAGCACTTGATGAAATAAAATTACTTAAAAAGGTATGTATTTCGTAAATTAGATGTTGAAGCGAAAGTACCTGATTTTAATATTCGCCATAGTATTTGCGTTGATATTGATTCAGGTAAAAAATCCAAAAATATCTGGTCCCTTTAAGGGGTTGCTGGGAAATTTAATAAACCCCTTCGTCTACCTTTACAATTCTACTTCAAACTATTTAGAAGACATATTTACCAATTACCTTTTTCTTATCAATGTAAAAAAGGAAAATTTAAAACTCAGGAGTGAAATAGAAAATTATAAATTTGAAATAAGTTTATTAAAAGAAAAACTTACTGATTACGAAAGACTAAAACTTCTGCTAAACTTTAAGGACGCATATAATTTTGAAACTATTGCTTGCAACGTAATTGGTAAAAATATAAACACATTTCCAGGCTACATAATTATAGATAAAGGAAGAAGAGATGGGGTTGAAAAAAATGACACGATTGTTGGGCATAGCGGGCTTGTTGGCAAAGTAGACGATGTTTACATATCCTCTTCTCTTGTTAAAATAATTCTTGATGTAACTAACAACGTGAGTGTGATGAATTTCGAAACAAGATCAACAGGCATACTAAAAGGGGATGGCAACGGTGGTGTATTTGTTGACTATTATGATAAATTTGAACCTGTAA
Source organism: Deferribacteraceae bacterium (assembly GCA_020054865.1). Lineage (GTDB taxonomy): Bacteria > Chrysiogenota > Deferribacteres > Deferribacterales > Deferrivibrionaceae > Deferrivibrio. Next base: position 75,601 of record JAIHAR010000003.1, on the reverse strand, counting down.
ATGAAGGTGATCTGTTTGTAACAACAGGACTTGGCGGAATTTATCCAAAAGGAATACCTGTTGGAACAGTAGATAAAATAGAAGATGCCGAAAATAACTTGTTTCAAAAAATTATTTTAAAACCTATCGTTAATTTTAATAAAATAGAAAATGCTTTAATAATTAAAAATGCTAAGAAATAAATACCTTAGATTTACTATTTTCTGCTTCCTTGCCACAATTTTTTATCTCCAATACAACAGATTTATGGGGTTATTTGATATCTTTCTTGTGATTTTTTTGATTGGTATAACAGGGCAACATACTCATAAACAAAGTATAATTTACTCTGTAATAGCAGGAGTTTTCTTTGATTATCTTTTCAGTAAATATATTGGAACAGGATTTTTGATATTCTATTCAATCTTCATATTTAAACTCATCTATGAAAAATTTTTTATCAAAGATAGCGAAAGCGGATATGTAATTTTTGTCATTTTAGCTGTAATTTTATACAAATTGCTTTTCATACTTTTAATTCAAGAAGTTGCAAACTTAGCTCTTATAAAATTAATTTTGTCAATAATTGGAAATTTATTCATATACTATATGATAGAGACTTTTATAGTGAGGCATAAAGTTGTTATTTCGCAAACTTGAGGATAAGATTTTATCAATATACAACAAAAAGACAATAATATTTTTCTCATTTTTGTTATCCGGCATCTTTATAATATTTTGCAGATTAATCTATCTTCAAATTATAAACTACGAAAAATACAAGAAAATTTCTGACAATAATAGAGTAAGAGTAATTAGAGTAAAAGCCAACAGAGGTTTTATTCTTGACAGGAATGACAACGTATTGGTCAAAAATAAGCCAAGTTATAATTTATATCTTGTCAGAGAAGATATAGAGGACAAAGATACATTGTTTGAAACTCTGGAAAAAAAACTCAAGTTTGACAGAGAATTGATAGAAAAAAGATTGAAAAAGGCCTACTTTTACCAGGAAGTACTGGCATATAGAGGGCTTACTTTTGAAGAACTATCATACTTCAGTGAGAACATAGAAGAACTACAGGGGATAAAAATTAAGCTTGAACCTGTGAGGGATTACCTGGATAGTACTTCCATAAGCCATATAGTAGGTTATTTAGGTGAAGTTACTGAAAATGACTTAAAGACAAAAGAAGGTTATACTGGTGGGGATTTAATTGGCAAAACAGGCGTAGAATATTTTTACGAAGATATTTTAAAGGGAAGCGATGGTAAAAAATATGTGGAAGTAGACAGCCTTGGCCAGGTCATAAACACTTTTGACTATAAAAAACCTATACCAGGCAAAACAATAAAACTGTCAATAGACTATCGACTTCAGGAATTTGCGGAAAAACTATTCGAAAAAAAACAGGGCTCTGTAATTGTTGAAGATATCCACACAGGAGAGATTATTACAATGTTTTCATCTCCGTCATATAATTTGAACGATTTTATCCCTTATATATCTGTGGAAGACTGGAAAAAACTAGTCGAGGATAAAAAGAAACCACTTTTAAACAGAGCGATAGAAAGTCATTATGCCCCGGGTTCAGTATTTAAAATACTTATGGCTTATGCTGGATTAAATGAAAAAGTAATTACTCCCAGGACAGAATTTTTTTGCAACGGTGAACTTAGTTACAGAAATTACAACTACAAATGCTGGAAAAAAGGTGGTCATGGCAACGTAGATTTAAAAAAAGCTATTGCCGAATCATGTGATGTTTATTTTTATAATGTTGGTCTTCTGCTTGGGATAGACAAGATTTCAGAATATGCAGACCTCTTCAGGCTTGGACAATATACAGGAGTTGATCTGCCAAACGAGAAAAAGGGGGTATTCCCAAGCAGACAGTGGAAAAAAGATGTTTTAAAACAGATATGGTTTCCTGGGGAAACTATTATTGCCTCAATAGGTCAGGGTTACGTAAGTCTTACTCCAATTCAGATGGTAAATATGCTAGCAGGTACTTTTAATGGAGGAAAGATATTAAAACCACATGTGGTCAAATCAATTATTGATGGACAGCAGGAACTTAATCTCAAAACGGAAATGTATGCTGACATTTCCATACCGGAATGGATAAAAAAAGCTATTATTGAAGGGATGAAAGAGGCAGTATATGGAACTCACGGCACTTCATACAGGGCAAGAGTAGAATCAATCACCGTTGCCGGAAAAACCGGAACAGCACAGGTAGTAAGTCTTAAAAAAACCGAAAAGTACGACGACGATAAAATCCCTGAAAAATTCAGAGACCATTCCTGGTTTGGCGCAATATTTCCTGCAAAAAATCCACAATATGCACTGATTTCTATGGTTGAACACGGTGGTTCAGGTAGCCAGAGCGCAGCAGCACTTGCAGGAGCGTTAATTAATAAAATGGTGGATTTAGGTTATGTTTCAAATTGATAAAAGACAACTTAAAAATTTTGACATTATATTGCTGACTATTGTTGTAGTAATATCTATATGTGGGATTATTGCCATATACAGCGCATCTTATGATATGACAGATGGTATTTTTGATCCATTCTACAAAAAACAAATTGTATGGTTTTTTGCAGGATTAGTTACATTTTTTACATTTTCAGCAATAAGCTACAAAAGATTGATTGAGTTTGCACCTTTATTGTACTTATCAGGGATTATTCTCCTCTTGCTTGTTTTATTCATCGGTCATGTAGGAATGGGCGCTCAAAGATGGATAAACTTAGGTGGATTCAAACTCCAACCTTCTGAAATATTTAAAATCGTATTTGTAATAATCCTTGCATACAGCTTTAGGGATTTAAATGAAAATAAACTTACTTTCATTGATATTATAAAAAAATCTTTAATCATGATAATACCTTTCTTACTGATTTTTTTTCAACCTGATCTTGGAACAGCAACAATATTTCTTGCCACATGGGGTATGGTGTTGCTATACAGGGGTATAACCAAAAGAACTTTCATTGTCTCGTTGGTAAGTTTTTTGGCTATTTTACCTGTGTTATGGTTTAATCTCAAAGAATATCAAAAAAATAGAGTGCTGACTTTTTTAAATCCTGAAAGGGACCCTTTTGGTAGCGGATATCATGTAATTCAATCAAAAGTTGCAATTGGTTCAGGAGGATTGTTTGGCAAAGGATTTATGCATGGTACACAAACTCACCTGAAATTTCTTCCAGAAAGACATACTGACTTTATATTCTCACTAATAAATGAAGAGTTTGGACTTTTAGGAGGAGGAATCATCCTTCTATTGTTCGTGATTTTAATTTATAGAATATTACAAATTTCTATAGAAACCAAAGAAGCAAGTGGCAAGATATTGTGCGTTGCTGTAGCATCCGTAACTTTTTTTCAGGTATTTGTAAATTCTGCTATGACAGTCTCGCTTATGCCTGTAGTTGGAATCCCCATGCCTTTTATAAGTTATGGTGGCTCATCAATGATTACTTTTATGGGGATGATGGGGCTTGTAAATTCCGTCAGCATGAGAAAATATAACTCCCCTTCTGAATATTAAAAAGGATATAATAAATGGACTATTTAAATCTTCTGAAATTAAGCAAACCGCTAAGATATATCAATAACGAGTTTAATTCGTACCATAAAGACAGAGAAAATCTACTCAAAATGTGCCTGATTTTTCCTGATGTGTATGAAGTGGGTATGTCCCACCTTGGATTAAAAATCCTCTATGAAAGGTTAAATAAAAGCAAAGATATAGTTTGTGAAAGATTTTTTATGCCGTGGGTTGATGCAATCAATGAGTTTGATTCAGAAATATTCATCTCACTTGAATCAGGAACCCATCTATCAGAATTTGACATACTTGGTTTTTCGCTTCAATATGAGCTGTCATATACAAATATGCTCAAAATAATAGAAAAGTCAAATATCCCACTGTTTTCAAAAGACAGAAATAACCGTCATCCATTAATAATAGCAGGTGGACCGTGCACCGTCAATCCAGCCCCTATTTCCGAATTTATCGACGTGTTTTTCATAGGTGAAATGGAAGAAGAGATTACTCAAATATTAAATGAATTAAAGGATAAAAATCTTAACAGAGTTGATAGCCTCAATTTTCTAAACTCTTTCCCATTTACATATGTGCCTTTTGTTGAACCTGAAAAAACTGTTAAAAGAAACGTATATAAAAATTTTCATCAGGATATAACTCTTGAAAAACCCCTTGTGCCATTAATGCCTGTAGTACAGGATAGAGTTACTGTTGAAATTTCAAGAGGTTGTACCAGAGGGTGCAGGTTTTGTCAGGCCGGTATGATTTACAGACCCTCAAGGGAAAGAAATATAGAAGACATACTGAAAAATGCACTTGACCAGATAAAAAATACAGGATATCTCGAGGTATCATTGTTATCCCTGTCTGCAGCAGACTATTCATGTCTTGAAGAGCTTTTGATAAAACTTGCATCTTCTTTATCTGAAAGTAAAATCTCACTTAGCCTTCCTTCAATAAGGGCTGACAGGGTAAAAGATTATATATTCAGAGAACTAAAAAAGGTAAGAAAATCAGGTTTTACAATTGCCCCAGAGGCAGGTAGTCAAAGAATGAGAAATATTATCAACAAAGATTTGAGTGAAGAAGAAATTATTAATGCTGTAGTCTGTGCTTCCAATAACGGATTTAATGGCGCAAAGCTTTACTTTATGATAGGTCTTCCATTTGAGAATGACGAAGATGTTGCACATATAGCTTATCTTGCCTCCAAAATAAAACGAAATGTAAGAAAAAGTTTTAATATAACTGTTTCCGTTTCCAACTTTGTACCAAAGCCTTTTACACCGTTTCAATGGTACCCCCAGGACAGTGTAAATGAATTGATAAGAAAACAAAACATAATAAAAGAAATCCTGAAAAATACAAAAATCAAATACAAGTTTCACGACCCATACCAGAGCATAATTGAGGGTGCCATTTCAAGAGGTGACAAACGATTAAGCAGCATATTTATCAATGCTCTTAAAAATGGAAGTATTTTTGATGGCTGGAGCGAATACTTTGATTTTGAAAAATGGAAAAAATGTTTTGAGATATCGGGATATAAAATAGAAGATTTTGCATCAAAACCTTTTGCAAAGGATGACATTCTCCCCTGGGATAATGTAGATGTGGGTGTTTCAAAAGAATTTTTATGGAGTGAATACGAAAAATCAAAAAATGAAAAGATTACTTTCGACTGCAGAGAAAAAGGGTGTACAGGATGTGGAATATGTGATTTTAAAGAAATCAAAAATATAAATGCCACATTAAATACTCATTTTAATATCCAGCTATCAGAAAGTGAATCATTTAACAAAACAGGACTAATCTTTACAAAACAAAATATCAGCACTCTCTTTTCTGCAATAGATTTAAACAGAATTTTTATTCATTCATTTAACATCGCAGAGATTGATGTGGCATATTCCAGAGGATTTAACCCGCAACCCAAATTAAGTTATTTATATCCTCTGCCAGTCGGTGTTGAAGGGGAAAATGAAATATTGATTGCAAATATCAAATTGGAGCATATTGAGGAAAAGATAAAAAAATTAAACTCAATTTTACCTTTAGGACTTGGAATAAAAACTATATTTGAAGCATCAAAAATTGATTTAAGTAAAGATTTTATTGCAGAATATGAGTTTGATAATGAATATTTTAATATAATCAAATCGCATATCGAAAACGATACCGCTTACTATGAAAAAACCGGAAAAAATAATCTTATCAAAAGAATAGACTTAAAAAACTATATAACTGAAATTTCCTGTAACACACTAAAATTAAAAGTTTCCAATACAGGCACATTTAATTTTGTTGAATTTTTTAAATTTTTAAAATATAATATTTCTAAAATAAGAATTACAAGAAAGCAAATAACCCCTGTAAGTGGACTTAATAAACCTTAAGGAGATGAGCATGTTTTCGCAAAGAGCCATTGAAGCATTGAAAAAAGAGGGTTTTAAAATAACAAAACCAAGAAAATGGATTGTTGAATTTCTTGAAAACAACACATCCCACCCATCTGCAGTTGAAATCTATGAGCAGCTCAGGTCAAAAGATAAAAGTTTCTCTTTTGCAACAGTTTATAACACACTTGATGTACTTGTAAAATCTGGGATTGTCAGACAGATTTCAACAGACCCTAAATGCAGCAGGTTTGACCCGGATTTATCAAACCATGGACATTTTTACTGCAATAAGTGTGGTGCCGTTTACGACATTTTTGATATTGATATAAATTTTAATGAATTAAAGGGAAAAGTAGAAGAATATCAGCTAAATCTTTTTGGTATATGTGAAAAATGTTTAAAAGGGGGTAACTGATGGCAGTTTTTGTATGCTCAAAATGCGGCTATGAAAAAGAAGGAAGATGCAAACCAAGAAAATGTCCTCAATGTGGCCAATCCAACAGTTTTGACAAAAAACAATAACCTTAAAATATTTTTAGAAAATATCTATCAAAAGTTCAGTGCCGACGAATATCTCGGCACTGACCCAATTATTTATCCGAAAACCTATAAAGGGGATACGGAATATATTGCATTTATCTCTTCTTTGTTTGCATATGGAAGAGTGCCGCTTATTCAAAAATTTTTGAACGAATTTTTTGAGCAATATGGAAGTATTCCTGTTAAAAAAAATATTATCAAGAAAAAGTTGTACTACAGATTCCAAACAGGTAATGACATTTACATTTTAGTAAAGTTTCTTGCTAATATCTACAAAGATTACGGAAGTATTGAAAACTGCTTTTTCTCTTTATCAGAAAATCTTGAAGAGGGTTTGAAACATTTTATCAATAAAGCGCATAATTTTGGAATAAATAACAATGCAGGCAACGGCTATTTTTTTCTTTTTCCTGTTTACGGTAAATCTGCGCTAAAAAGAATGAGAATGTTTTTAAGGTGGATGGTAAGAGACACCGACATCGATTTTGGACTATGGAAAAAATTTGACAAATCTGAACTCTTGTTTCCACTTGATACACATATAATAAGATTTTCAAGAAATTTAAAACTAATCAGTTCCTCCTCAGGCACTCACAAAAATGCTGTTTCGGTGACAAATTTTTTTAAGAATATTGAGCCTGCTGACCCCTTAAAGTATGATTTCCCCATAACAAGACTTGGGATAACAGGCGGCTGTAATTATTCAAGCTCGCTAAAATGTAATAAATGTAATGAAGCTGATTTTTGTCCATTTATTTAAATTACATTTGCATAGCTATCTCTTTTAGCAAATCTTTCAAAATATTCCCTTCCGCCCCTTTTGGCAATACTCTCACAAATTTTATTTCCTGAGGCAGCACCGACTCACCAAGCTCTTCTATAATAACCTCATTTATTTCATCTATTATCAAGCTGTATGAACTTTCATCCACATTTTTCTTTAAAACACAAAATGCAATAATAGAATCCCCTTTTTTCTCATCATTTAGTATAATAATAGCAGATTCTTTTATAAGCTTATGTTTATTGATGGCATCTTCAACCTGTTGCAAATTGATCCTCTTTCCACCGACGTGTATGACGTCATCAATTCTTCCCGTGAGATAAAAATGACTCTCTTCATCAAAATATCCTGCGTCACCTATTCTGAAAACATACTTACCGTCAAAATTTTTCCAAAAAGTCTTATAAAACAATTCTTCTCCATGACAAAGTTTGCTGCACATTGACATCAGTGGTTTTTCAATAGATACAAGCCCCTTTTCGTTATGACATTTTATTTTTGTCTTGGTGATGCTGTCATAAATGCCAAGATCAACACCTGGCAAAGGCTGACCAACCGAGTTTTGTTTAACTTCAGAATACCCTGGTAACTGAGCAGTTATCGCCGAACCAAGCTCAGTTGCAGAATACACATTTAATACAGGCATTTTACTCTTACCAAGTTTTTTAAATAGCCAGTTCAAAAGCTCCTCATCAATCTGTTCACCGCCCAGAAAAAAAAGCTCGAGATTATCAAGACGTTCAAATACCCTTTTTCTCATATCCGCACTCATTAGTGCCCTTATAACTCTGGGAGAAGTATAACATTTGTTTACATTATACCTTTCCACAATACCATAAAACCTTCTTGCATTTTGCATATGTATCGAGTCTTCAAACATAACTGAAGTGGTTCCTGCCATCAGAGGACCATAAATTTTATAGTTGTGGCTATTCATCCAGGCCACATCAGACATATTCCAGATTGTATCTTCATCTTTTGGGTCAAAAATTAGTTTAAAAGTAAAATGTGCCCAGGCAAGAAACCCCGCAATACTGTAGGCAAGCCCTTTTGGTTCAACAAAATGAGTGGTGGTAATCATTATAAATAAAGGTTCATCACTGTTTAAGATTGTGGGCTCAAGTGTCATTGCTTCTTTAAAATCGGTATCACTTAGTAAATCGTGATACCATAAATCCCTCAGTGGCTTCATATGTGCTTTTTTAGGAATCCTTTCCACTACAACAACATGTTTTGGCTGATAATTTGATTTTTTCAAGGCTTCATCCACTTTAGTCTTAACATCAAGCTCATTACCTGTAAGACTATAATTTGTTGTAACAATTATAGAGGGCTCACAGTCTTCTATCCTCTCCTTCAAAGCCTCGGCAGAATAGCTATAATGATACAGGGCATGGACAGCGCCTATTCTTACACAAGCAAGCATTGTAATTACTGCTTCAGGAATATTGGGTAAATAAATCAGTACCCTATCCCCTTTTTTAACCCCTAATTTTTTGAACGCGTAAGCAAGTTTTGAAGCCTCAAATGCGATAGACTGATATGTAAATATTTTTTCGGTATAGTCAGAGCCCCTCCATATTATTGCAGCCTTGTTTTTATTTTTACTATAAAGATGTTTTTCGAGGATATTATAAAATGGATTGAGTCTTCCACCTTTAAAAAATGTATACCTTGGCGGCTTGTTGTATTCAAATACCTGACTATATTGCTCTTCCCACTCGATAAAATTCTTCCCGACATAATCAGCCACATCCATATACGGCATCTTTTTCAGATTATCAATATCTTCAGGTGTAAGAAAATGCCTCTTATACTTTTTATTTGCCTCATTAATAAGCTCGTAAACCATATCACATCCCCCTATAGTTTGAGTTTTCCCCATTGGTATTTTATATATTTCGGCAAGGTTGTAAAATAAAATTTTGAAAATTTGCTTATTTTTGAACCAAAATAACAATCAATAGCATTTTTTATAATTAATCAAAATTAAAATAAAAAAATGTTATATATTTTTTTTAGAAATAATCGCATATCTATAACACTGTTAGATATTTTATTATATTTTTAAATAAATTAATCAATATTTTATAAAATATTGTATACAGTATCCAGTGTACAGTATACCAAGTACACTTAAATTCAAATATTTATCTCAAATTAATTATTGACATTAATAAAACAATATTATATTAATTTCCACATAGGGGGATTTTATGAAGATACATTACCTGCTTTGCAAAAATAATAAGGAGGTGATGAAAAGAAGCGGTCGGGCAGGTGCCAAGGCAACGAAGGTACACTTTTTTTTAACTTAATATTTAAGTGAGGTGTTTTTATGGTAGACAAGGAAAGACTCGAAGCCTATTGGAAAAAAAATTTGGCTCTAATTCGTAACATTTTAATAATCTGGTTTATATTCGGTTATGTTTTAGCCATTATTTTTGTTGAGCCTCTCAACAATATTAAACTGGGTGGAACCCCTCTCGGATTTTGGTTTGCGCATCAGGGCTCTATCTATGTTTTCGTAGCATTGATATTTATCTACGCAAAACTTATTGGTAAAATTGACAAAGAATTTGACGTAGAAGAAGATTAAGGAGGGGATAATATGAGTTTACAGGTTACAACGTATATAATTGTTGGTCTTACTTTTGCACTTTATATCGGTATTGCTATCTGGTCTCGTGCTGGTAGCACTAAAGAGTTTTACGTAGCAGGTGGTGGTGTTCACCCTGTAGTTAATGGTATGGCAACTGGTGCAGACTGGATGTCAGCAGCGTCTTTCATCTCTATGGCGGGTCTTATTGCATTTATGGGATATGGTGGAGCAGTGTTTTTGCTGGGTTGGACAGGTGGATATGTTCTTCTTGCCCTTCTTCTTGCCCCATATTTGAGAAAATTTGGGAAATACACTGTACCAGAGTTTTTTAAGACAAGATATTATTCTGATGGAGCAGCTATTGTTGCTGTTATTTGTCTTCTTATTGCTTCCACCACTTATATTATTGGTCAGATGACAGGCGTTGGTGTTGCCTTTTCAAGATTCTTGGGCGTTTCTAATAACCTTGGTGTCTTAATTGGTATGGCAATAGTTTTTGTATATGCAGTTTTTGGTGGTATGAAAGGAATTACATACACTCAGGTAGCACAGTACTGTGTATTAATTTTAGCTTACACTATTCCAGCGATTTTCATATCTTTACATCTTACCGGCAACCCTATTCCTCAGTTTGGCCTTAGCTCAGGGTTTGAAGGCTCAGACATGTATCTTCTTGAAAAACTTGACCATATTGTAAAAGATCTTGGCTTTGCTTCTTACGTTAATACCCCAAGATTAAGTAAACTGAATATGTTTGTTTACACCATGTCTTTGATGATTGGTACTGCGGGGCTTCCTCACGTTATTATACGCTTCTTTACTGTACCAAAGGTAAGGGATGCAAGAAGCTCCGCCGGTTGGGCTCTTGTATTCATAGCTATCCTTTACACAACAGCTCCTTCTGTTGCTGCTATGGCAAGACTTAATCTTCATGCAACTGTTAACAAGGCTGTTGTTAAGGGTGGAGATGTTTTTGCTCCAGAATCAAGCATTCTGATTGATGAACGTCCAAACTGGATGAAGCGCTGGGAAGTAACTGGCTTGCTTAAGTTTACTGACAAAAATGGAGATGGACGTATCCAGTATTACAATGACAAATCCAAAGATAAAGACTTCCTGGCAAAGGCAGAAGCTGCAGGCTGGAAAGGGAACGAACTTTCAGTTAATAACGATATTATGGTTCTTGCTAACCCTGAAATCGCTAAACTTCCTAACTGGGTAATTGGCCTTGTTGCTGCCGGTGGTCTTGCGGCTGCTCTTTCAACTGCTGCTGGTCTTTTGCTTGCAATATCATCAGCGATCTCACATGACCTGTTGAAAAACATGTTCATGAAAGATCTTTCCGAAAAAGGGGAGCTTATGGCAGGAAGAATTGTAATGGCTTGTGCTATTGTAGTTGCTGGTTATCTTGGTATGAACCCTCCTGACTTTGCTGCCGGTACCGTTGCAATAGCATTTGGACTTGCAGCAAGCTCAATATTCCCTGCACTTATGATGGGTATCTTCAGCAAGACTATGAATAGGCAGGGTGCAATTGCCGGTATGATAGCTGGTATTGGTGTAACAATGCTATACGTTTTTGCCCACAAAGGTATCTTCTTTATCAAAGGGACTGAATTCCTTGGCCTTTTTGGTGGCAAACCAAACTTCTTCCTTGGTATTGAACCAAATGCATTTGGTACAATAGGAGCAATTGTAAACTTCATAGTTGCCTTTGCTGTGAAAAACATGACTACACCTGTTCCTCATGATATAGCTGAAATGGTAGAAAGCGTTCGCTATCCTAAAGGTGCTGGTGCCGCTGTAGATCACTAAAAATTAATAAAATCATAAAAGCCTCCGTTAGTCGGAGGCTTTTTTATTATAAAATATCTTTAATTTTTTTCATACCTTTGTTATAATTAAATTAAGAGGTGAATATGGATAATTTAATAATTGATACCAATATGGCTGTGACTTGGATTTTATTTATTGCGCTTTTCCCGTTGGCATTTATCTGGCTTAGGAGGGCTTACACAATCTTTATAAAAAAAGATTACTCGAATGTGGCTTTAAAAAGAGGAGAGCCACCCAAAAACCCCAAAAAATGGGCTCCTTTTGTTGGAATCCTCAATCTTGGGGCAGGAATTGCCACATTATGGGCGATAATAGGCGTCTTGTTTCTGGCTTACCCTTATCAAAAGTGGACAGGCATTGCCGGGGTAACAATATGGTTTAAAATTTTCGGTGATTTTATAATTAAATCACAAGCTCATCCTATATTTGGGAAAAAAAAGGAAATTGACTGATATCTTATGATACCAATGTTGGATTTCTTAAAAACAGTTAAACCTTTCAACGTAATATCTGAAGATAATTTTAAAATAATCCAAGATACCTGCCTTTTTAAAACATATGATGCTGACACATTAATATTTTCTCAAAAAGACACTCCTACAGGTTACCTTTATTTTATTCACAAAGGGGCAGTGGAAATCATATCTGAAACTGAAGAAGGGGTAGAAATAGTCGTCGATTACAGGAAAGATGGAGAATTCTTTGGCTGGACACCTATATTTACTGATGGCGGTTACTCTGCAGGTGCCAGGACTGTAGATAAAACAGAATGCATCTTGATTCCCAAAGAAGTTATTCTCAACCTGGCACAATCGTACCCGGAAATTACCAGATTTTTCAGTAAGGCAGTTTTTTCCAAAATCAGGAAATTATACCATGATGTAGTAAAGTCACAATCTTCTGACCCTATAGCTCAAATTGAAGCATACCCTTTCCAAAAGCAGGTGAGAGAGATAATGTCTTCACCTGTAGAAGTATGCAGTGAGGATACCACAGTAGGTAAGATAGCAAAAATAATGACTGTAAAAGGGGTAGGCTCGCTTCTTGTTTGTGATAGTAATGGAAAATTAAAAGGGATAATTACGGAAAGGGATTTAGTGACAAAAGTTTTGGCAAGAGATACCGGGGTATGCCTTAAAGATATGAAAGCAAAAGAGGTAATGACTCCCGATCCTTTTTACGTATCCCCTGAATCATATATGTATGAAGTTGCAGCATTTATGATCAGCCACAACATAAGACATCTTCCGGTACTGGAAAATGATAAAATCATAGGAATTGTAACTGTAAGAGACCTGATGAAATTCAGAAGTCAGAAAACGGTACTTCTGGTAGGAAAAGTTAAAGAGGCAACATCAATCAAGGAATTAAAAAATGTTAAAAACGAAATAACCTCGGTTGCTAAAGTTCTTTTGATGGAAAACAGGTCTCATGTAGAAACCATGGAGATAATTTCATATATTCACCACAATATCATAAAAAGGTGCTTTGAAATTGTTATGGAGAAACGTCTTTCAGAGGGCTGTGTTTTGCCAGATATCAAATACTCCTTTATAATAATGGGTAGTGGCGGCCGAAGGGAGATGCTTTTAGGCCCTGATCAGGATAATGGGCTGATTTTTGAAGACTACCCTAATGAAATGGAAGGCGAAGTAAGTAACTTTTTTGTACCCTTTGCAGAATATCTGGTAAACGCCTTGAATGAAGTAGGATACCCTCTTTGTAATGGTAAAGTTATGGCAAATAATCCATTATGGAGAGGCAAAATATCCGAATGGAAAAAGAGAGTTAGCAAATGGATAAGAGTTCCTGAGCCTCAACGTGTCAGGTATTCAACAATATTTTTTGACCTTTTTTCTCTGGTGGGAGAACCTAAACTTTGCATGCAGTTAAAAGAACATATATTTGAAGAAATTAAAAATAATATGCTATTCTTATTTAAAATGATGGAGCTTGACTACAAACACAAAGTCCCACTGGGGCTTCTAAATAGATTTATTACTTCTGATCAAGAAGAACATAAAGGTGAGCTTTCTGTAAAGGAAAATGGTAGTATTTTTATAGTCGACTGCATAAGAATGTATTGCCTTGAACATGGTCTACCGCAAACTAACACAATGGAAAGACTGGACAAATTACATGAATTAGGAATCTTTAATTCAGCCACATTGGAGCATATTAAGGCCGCTTTTGAGTTTTTTACGTATATAAGGCTGAAAAATGAGATAAAACTATTAGATGAAAACAAAAAGCCGTCTCATTATTTAGACCCATATACACTCCCAAAAAATGAACAGGAGCTTTTAAAAGAAGCATTTAAAGTAGCTGATAAACTGCAAGATACAACACGAAGACATTTTGCAAAAATTGTAGGGCTTTAAAAAATACACAAATAAAGCTTTACAAAATTGAAATAATGTTATATTTACAAACAAAATTTTTATTAATAGGGAGAAAATATGAAAGTAAAAGAGATTATGACTAAAAATGTTATTTCTGTTAAAGCTGATCAATCCATTAAAGATGCTGTTATTATTCTAAGAAGGCACAAAATCTCAGGAGTCCCTGTCCTTGATTCGGATGAAAATGTTGTAGGGGTTTTTAGTGAAACGGATATCCTTGACAAATTGCCTGACATACTGGAAGAAGCAGAAAAAATACCTATGATAGATGTTCAGGAATTAACATCACCTCCTGTTTCAACAGTAATGGGCAAACCTCCAATTGTCGTTACAAGCGATGAAGATATCAGAAATGTAGCAAAAATTTTCCTGGAAAAATATATTCACCGCGTCCCTGTTGTAGATAACGGTAAGCTTGTTGGTATTGTTTCATTGGGCGATGTTTTAAAAGCTTTTAGTGAGGTAAAATTATGATAAACTTATTTGAGGAATTAAACAAATATTTAAGGCTTCAAACTATCCCTGTAGGAGTAAATCTTTTAAAAGAATTACCTGAATTAAAAGTAAAGGTCAAAGATAAAAAGTTAACTGTATGCCAGCAAATTGCTTATTCCAGATATTATGGGTGGTCGACTATCGCAACAAAAGAGTTTAGTTACTGTGTGTTGGGAGCATCCTGTGCCGGTTTGATAAAAACACCTGAAAGAGTAATCGAAGGCACAGTCAATTGCAATATTTATCAAAAAGATAAAGATGCAGCAAAATATATGCAACAAAATATGCCAAGAATAAATGAAGATATTAAGGCTGTATTAACCTACCCTTTAAATAGACCGATTGAAGGAATTGAGCCTGACGTAGTAGTATTTTATTGTAATACTGCTCAGGCAATGAGAATGGTACAGGCTTTTTTATATGAAAAAGGTGGACAATTTGATTTCAGCTCTTCTGGTGATGCCGGGGTTTGCTCACGAGCCGTTGCAGAAACATACATAAAAGGCAAACCTGTAATCGAAATACCCTGTTTGGGGGACAGAAGATTTGCTATGACGCAGGACTTCGAGCTTGCCGTCGGATTCCCCTATAAAATGAAGGATGAAATAATCAATGGGCTTAAGGCTACGCACAAAGCAGGAATTAGATACCCTATTCCATTTCAAATTCCTGAAGGTTGTGATTTGCCCTTTGAATATACTACTCAGGAAAACGACTTGAATTAACTAATAAAAATTTGAATCTTCACGCCTGAAGCTATTTGATAAAATATGTGCTACCCTTGTAGGCTCAGGTATTTTATATTTTTTTGTAAACTTTAATACAGTCAATATTGATGTTTTTATATCAATTAAATGCCCTGGCGATATAAACATTGGCTTGCAATTATCTTTGGTTATCAAAACTGCTCCCACATTTTCCCCTCTGTATTTCAAGTATGTGTAATTTCCTTTTTTATTGCCCGGTATGTTATACTCACCTACAAGCCTTGATTTGGCACAACCTACAACAGGAATGTTTAATACCACTCCAAGATGACTTGCAAGACCTAACCCTCTTGAATGGGCTATCCCTTGCGAATCACAAAAAACTATATCCGGCTTAAAAGACAATTTCTTGTATGCCTGATAAATCAAAGGCAACTCCCTGAAAGATAAAAGCCCGGGGACATAAGGCATTTTTACTGTTAATTTTACATTTTTAACCTCAACTATTTCAAATTTTTTATTCAAAACAACAAAAGAACAAAACCCCGTATTTGAAAACCTTTCAAAAGAAACGTCAACACCCCCAATAAGTCTTATATTATTTTTATATGGACAAATTATCACTTTTTTTGCTAACTTATTTTGCAAGGATAATAGATGTTCGTACATAACATATTTATAAATTATCCTTCAGTAAAATGTAGGGGTTTATTTTATGAAAATAGGGCTTGCTCTTGGTAGCGGTGCCGCAAGAGGATTTGCGCATGTTGGCATTTTAAAGGCATTTGAAGAAGTCGGGTTACAGCCATATGCTATCACCGGAAGTAGTATGGGAGCACTTATAGGTGGTATATACGCTTCAGGATACCCGATAAAAAACATTGAAGATTTTATCTTGAATCTTGATTTTTCTGTTTTTAAAAATTTTGTAGACTTCAAGCTTTCAAGGGCTGGTATAGTAGATGGCAAAAAGATAGAAGATTTCCTTGAATCAATTGTCGAAAATAGAGAAATAAGTGAACTAAAAATAAAATTTGCCTGTGTGGCAACAGACTCTCTTACCGGTCTTGAAGTAATCTTCAACAAAGGGGACATTATCAAAGCAATACGTTCAAGTATATCCTTTCCGGGAGTGTTCATCCCGGTGTATCATGAAGGGATGTTTCTGATAGATGGCGGCGTAAAAAACCCTGTACCAGTTGACCTTCTCCCATCAGATTGTGATATAAAGATAGCTGTAAACGTAGGTCCATTTGTAATAAAAGACAAACTTATAAAAAAATATTTCATAAATAAACAGCAATCCCAAAAGAAAAATATTAACGAATCTTTTAACTCAATGATTAAGCAATTATTTAAACTGAATAACAGTGAAGAAATAAAATACCCCAATATGCTGGAAACACTTGTGCAAACAATTGCAATTATGCAGGAAAGTATTTACGAATATAAAATTAAGGGTTTGAAAAATATAATCGAGATAAAACCAGACCTTGATGATTACAAGTTAACAGATTTTACAAAAGCTAAAGAAATTGTAGAAATTGGCTATAAAGAAGGGATAAAAATTATTAAGGAGGCAGGCCTTGGATAACAGAAGAATTGCCTATTCAGGCATTGCAACAGCACTAATGATAATAAGTACGTTTATCAAATTTCCATTTCAACCCGTACCTATTACTCTACAGCCATTCATAGTTCTCATTATACCTATGATTTTTGGTCTGAAAATATCATTTACTGGAATTTTTACCTATATTCTGCTAGGTCTTATTGGTCTTCCTGTATTTGCCAATGGCGGAGGTTTGTCTTACTTTTTGCAGCCGACTTTCGGATATCTCATTGGTTTTCTGCTTGCCACAATTCCTATAAGTCTCATTTCAGAAAAAGTCAGCGGATTAAAAGGGAAGCTTTTAGGTGGGCTAATTGGACTTGTAGTTATCTACACAATCGGCGTTTTATATCTATATTTCAATATAAACCATATACAAAACAAAACATTTCCACTTACTACTGCTTTAAAGGTGGGTTTTCTCTTGCCTGTCGGCTTTGATTTTATAAAACTAATAATAGCCTGTATAATTGCAAATAAAATAAATATAAAAAAATAAGGGCAGGATAACCTGCCCTTTATACACTCCTATTTACAGAGCTTATCTTTGTTTACCCTCTTATATTCTGCATCAACTACAGCAATTGCAGCCATATTAACTATTTCATCCACATCGCTTCCTCTTTGCAACACGTGAGCTGAATAACAGAAACCCTGCAAAATAGGTCCTATTGCAGTACCATTTCCCAACCTGTAAAGGAGTTTATAAGCAATGTTCCCTGCTTCAAGATTTGGGAAAATAAGGACATTTGCATCCCCTTTAATAGCAGAGAATGGAAATGCTTCTTCAGCTATTGGAGGATATGTAGCAGTATCAGCCTGCATATCTCCATCAACAACAAGTGTCGGATCCTTCTCTTTTACAAGCCTCATAGCTTCTGCAACCTTCATAGTCCTTGGAATCTTTACACTACCAAAGTTAGTAAATGAAAGCATTGCAATTTTAGGTTCTATATCAAACTTTTTACATGTTTCTGCAGATTGAATAGCAATCTGAGAAAGTGCTTCGGCATCAGGTTCAATATTTACAGTGGTATCAGCACACAGAACTACCCTGTTTTTAAATACCATAAAATATGCACCAGATGGAACTTTGTACCCTTTTTTAAGAGGAATAGTTTCAAGAAGAGGTTTTACTGAATCAGCATAACTCCTCGAATATCCTGTCAAAAGACAATCCGCATCACCATTGAGAAGCATCATTGCGCCAAAATAGTTGAATATTTTCACAAGCCTTCTTTCAGCTTCAATATAGGTCATCCCCTTTCTCTGTCTTAAATTAAACAGATACTCTGTGTATTGGGTAAGTTTATCGGATTTTTCAGGATTTATTATTTCAATCCCCTCAAGAGAAAGATTATGTTTTTTGGCCTTGGCTTTTATTACCTCTTCATTTCCTAAAAGTATAGGAGTACCAATTCCTTCTTCAACAATTTTATGTGCAGCGACAAGAACCTTATCATATTCACCTTCAGGCATAACGATTTTTTTAGGTGTTTCTTTGGCATTGTTTATAATTTGCCTTGTAAACTCTTTTGCTATTGAAAGTCTTGACTCAAGATAAGCCTTATATGCGTCCCAATCTGTTATTGTTACCCTTGCAACCCCTGTTTCTATAGCAGCTTTTGCAACAGCAGGAGCAACTCTCGTCAATGCTCTTGGGTCAAATGGTTTTGGTATAACATAATCTTTTCCAAATTCTATTTTTTTAAGTCCATAAGCCTTACATACAGACTCAGGTACCTCTTCTTTTGCAAGCTCAGCAAGTGCCTTTACTGCCGCAATTTTCATCTCTTCATTGATTTTCCTTGCCCTTACATCAAGTGCACCTCTAAAAATAAATGGGAATCCCAACACGTTATTTACCTGATTAGGATAATCGGAACGTCCTGTACCCATTATAGCGTCCCCCCTGACTTCAGCCACTTCTTCAGGAGTAATTTCAGGGTCAGGATTGGCCATAGCAAAAATAATTGGATTCCTCGCCATAGACTGTACCATTTTTTTGGTAACAGCACCTTTCACAGAAAGCCCAAGGAATATATCAGCACCTTCCATAGCCTCTTCAAGAGTCCTGAGATTTGTGTCTAAAGCAAACAACTCCTTATATTTATTCATCCCTTCTGTTCGCCCTTTATAAACAATCCCTTTTGTGTCACAAAGGATTAAGTTTTCCTTCTTGACACCTAATGCAACTATAAGATTTGCAATGGCAATTCCTGCTGCACCAGCTCCGTTTATCACAACCTTAACATTTTCAATTTTCTTATTTACAATTTCAAGAGAATTCAAAAGTGCGGCAGCACATATAATAGCAGTACCATGCTGATCATCGTGGAATACTGGAATATCAAGCTTTTCTTTTAATGTCTCTTCAATATAGAAACAGTCTGGAGCCTTGATATCTTCAAGATTAATCCCACCAAAAGTTGGCTCCAAAAGCTCACAGGCTTTAATCACATCATCAGGATTTTGAGAATTAACTTCAATATCAAAAACATCCACATCGGCAAATCTTTTAAAAAGAACACCCTTCCCTTCCATAACTGGCTTACCTGCAAGAGCACCTATATTTCCAAGCCCTAAAACTGCGGTACCGTTTGAAACTACGGCTACAAGATTACCTTTGGCTGTATATTCGTAAACAAGTTCAGGGTTTTGTTCAATTTCAAGACATGGAAAAGCAACTCCCGGGCTATAAGCAAGAGAAAGGTCTTTCTGTGTAAAACAAGGCTTTGTAGGCACTACCTCAATTTTACCCTTCCTGCCCATTGAATGGTATAAAAGTGCATCTTCTTTGGTAAATTTTGATTTTTTTGACATAATGTCCTCCATATTGTTATTCAATAGATAATAAACTATAAATCAACTTTAATATCTTGTAAACAGAAAATTTCAAATTATATCTCCAATACGATTAACAAAAGATTTAATAGATTTATTCAATAATGCTATCAATATTATTTTAATTTTCATTAGATACCTATATTGATATATTTTTATAGTTTACACAACAGGCCAATAATAATTGATATTTTATAAATTATAAGATATTGGTAATAATAAATTTTAATATACTAATTTAAAAATATCATTGATTTGTATTTATTAATTTTATACTGTTAAATTTGTTGATATTTTCATTTTTATATATTTTTTCAATTTATTATGATTGATTTTTCATAATAATTGGTTTATTATCACAATTATTAAAAAAATAACTGTTTCAGTAAGTTCCATCTCAATTTAACAGGCATTTTTATTTAACTATTAGTTTAAAAAATACGTCACTTTTGGCAAAAAAAGTATGAATCTCGATTCATAACCTATCCAATACTCAATTACGATTTTTTTTGTTTAATTTTGTCGCAAATTGTGCTACTTCGTTCAAAAAAAATCAAAGGAGTAATGATGCTTGATAATTTATTTAAACTTAAAGAAAATAAAACGGATGTAAAAACTGAGATTATTGCTGGAATTACTACATTTATGACAATGGCATACATTATATTTGTCAACCCCGCCATTTTGTCAAAAACAGGTATGGATTTCAAGGCTGTAATGATGGCAACTGTTCTTTCTGCAGGTCTTACCACTATTCTCATGGGTTTTTTGGTAAACTACCCTTTTGCGCTTGCACCGGGCATGGGGTTAAACGCTTATTTTACCTATACGGTAGTTATGCAAATGGGCTATCCATGGCAAACAGCCCTTGGTGCTGTATTTATTTCAGGATTAATTTTCTTGCTGTTGACATTTATCAAGGTCAGACAAGTCATAGTTTACTCCATACCTGAAAATCTAAAAATCGCCACAGCAGGTGGAATAGGTCTGTTTATAACATTAATCGGAATGCAAGAGGCAAAAATAATTGTGGATAACCCCGCAACGCTTGTATCGCTTGGTAATATCACTACACCTGATGCATTTTTATCACTTGTTGGGGTAATCTTAATTGGCGCTCTTATGGCAAGACAAATAAAGGGAGCCATTCTAATAGGAATGCTAATAATGTGGTTAATTGGAATTTTGTCAGGACTCAGCAATTTCAAAGGTATAATAGGGACTCCACCTGACATCACACCCGTGCTTATGCATCTTGATATAAAAGGTGCTCTCAATATTGGAATATTCGGTATTATATTTGCTTTCTTATTTGTTGATCTTTTTGATACTACCGGGACTCTTGTAGGTGTAGCCAAGCAGGGAGGTTTTATCAAGGAAAACAACGAATTTCCAAATGTCAATAAGGCACTTACCGTCGATGCAATAGGTACTGTTGGAGGTAGTGTTTTAGGAACTTCAACAGTTACAACTTACATAGAAAGTGCATCTGGAATTGCTGCCGGTGGCAGAACAGGGCTTACAGCTGTAGTTACCGGTACACTCTTTTTACTGTCAATGTTTATATCCCCACTTGCAGAGTCCATTCCCGTGTTTGCAACAGCTCCAGCACTTATTATTGTTGGTGCACTGATGTTAAAATCTGTTGTACAGATTAACTGGAATGACTTTACGGAAAGTCTGCCAGCCTTTGTTGTTATAGTTTCAATGCCTTTTACATACAGTATTGCTACCGGAATATCACTGGGATTTATATTTTACCCCATTATAAAACTTCTTAGCGGCAGATACAGGGATGTAAGCACACCTGTCTGGATTCTGGCATTACTTTTTATATTAAGATTTTTATATCTGAATAATTAAAAAGCGGCAGTTTATACTGCCGCTTTTTTTATTTTAAAACTTCTAAAATTGATTTAGCTACACTTTCAGGATCAAGTTTTAACAACTTGAATATATCATCCGGTTTACCTGAGTAAGCATAGTTTGAAGGTCCAAATGCCTTCAATTTAAAACTAATACCTTGCTCCATAGCTTTCATAGATAAAGTAGCAGCAACACCACTTAAAATGAGGTGATCTTCATACGTAAAAACGTATCCGCTATCGATATATTTTTTAAGGCTCAGAATGTCAAACTCAAGTGGGGAAGCAATATTGATAACTGCAAGCTCAATCCCCTTATCCAAAAGAATTTTTCTGACCTTTAAAGCATAGTTAGTCATAGTACCATATGTAATCAAAGGATATTTTCCATCTCTAATAATATCAATTTTACCGTAAGAATATTCATAATCTTCATCAAAAAATACACTGCCATCATCTTTTGTAATAACCTGTATTTTTGACCTCCCCATTGCCACGAGAAAGTTTCCATATTCACCAACTGCATATCTTACAAGCCTGTCTGTTTGGTTTGGATCGGCAGGGACAAGTACTTTAAAGTTGGGAATGTTCCTCATTGCACCCACATAATCGATACATTGATGTGTCTTCCCATCTTCCCCCACATCAATGCCCACATGAGTCGTTACCAATTTCAAATTTCCATCATTAATATCGGTTAACCTTTGCTGGTTATATGTTTCATCAACCCCAAACACTCCAAAATCTGCAAAAACAGATATTACCCCATTTACACTTGCAGCTCCGGCAGCAACAGCAGTATGGTGCTCCTGAATACCTGACTGAATAAAGTTCTCAGGAAAGTCTTTCATTACCTTATCAAGCTTTACAGAGCCGGCAAGATCGCAGTCAAATGTAACGATTGGAGTTGAGTCCTTACTTATTGATGCAAGTTGGATAAGGTCCGCTATTGCATTACCAAAAGCAGACCTATTATCTGTTTTTACATCAGCCGGGTAAACTTTTGGCATCCCTTTTTGAATTTTAGTGTCGTATCGGAAAATTTTATGCTCTTCTTTATTATAAACAAACTCTTTTCTCTTTTTAGCATATTTTTCAATATCATTTTCAACGCCAAGCTCTTTAAGAGCCAAATCAAGCTGTTCCAAACTCAAGGGCTTACCATGATAATCAGCAATATTTTCTATAAATGACACACCTTTACCCATTGTGGTATTGGCAAGAATAAGTACCGGTCTGTCAATAGACTTTGCCCTTACAAATGCATCATATATTTCATCAAAATTGTGCCCGTCAATTTCTATAACTACCCAACCATCAGCAATATATTCATCTTTGATATTTTGAGGCATAACCTTTTCGATATCACCACTTATCTGAAGGCGGTTGTAATCAACCACTGCAGTAATATTATTTAAATTATACTTCACCGCAAATCGCCTTGCCTCACTGATTTGCCCCTTCTGCTGTTCACCGTCCCCCATAAAAACATAGATATTGTAATCAAGTTTATTTGCCCTGCCCGCAATAGCCATACCGCACGCTGCAGAAAGCCCCTGGCCTAAATTACCCGTAGTCCACTCAACACCGTTAACCATCCTTTCTATGTGACCTTCGTAAATACTGCCTGCAAGCCTGAAATAGGCAATTGCATCATCAATATTAAAAAAACCACTACGCCCGAGAGCTGAATAAACACCGGGTGAAGTATGCCCATGCGAAACCACAACCCTATCACGGTCAATCATACGAAAATTTTCAGGAGTTATGTTTGCAAATTTGTAAACTGTAAGATAAAGGTCAATTGAAGACATTGAACCGCCAGGATGGCCACTTCCTGCAAGAGTCGTCATCTTTAAAATATCTCCTCTGCAAACAGTGGCAAGTCTTTGCAAAGATTCTTTTTCTTCTAAGCTCAATTTACCGCTAAAGCCTCTATTTTTCATGTTTTCCCCTTATTTTTTTGCTGAAACTATATATTAAATTTACGACAAGGTCAACCAATGTTGGCGATAATTTGAATTCTGGGCTTTTTTAAAATTTTGCTTGTCATTTTTCACCCATAATATATTTAATATCATTATGGCAGATGTAACAATAGATACTATTTTAAATAATGAATATAAAATTTGTCAGCCCAAAAACGGATTCAGATTTTCCCTTGACTCTGTTCTTCTTGTGAGGTTTGTTAAAAAGAAAAATATAAATAATGCACTTGATATCGGCGCTGGCAGTGGAGTTATCTCATTACTACTCCACAAAATTCATCAATTTCAAAATATAGATGCACTTGAGTACCAACAGAGTATGTATTACTGTTTAAATAAAACAATAGAATTAAATCAATGCAAAAATGTTATAAAACCTGTTCGGGAAGACATTAAGTCCTTTAGACCTGAAAAAAGATATGACTTTATGATATCTAATCCACCTTACAGAAAAATTAACACTGGTAAAGTTTGTAACAGCACTGATGAAAACATAGCAAGATTTGATACCGAGATGAATATTTATGATATATTCAGGTTTTCCAATAGCTTTCTTGAAAATTCAGGAAGCCTTTATATATCATATGATGCCGACTTGACAGAAAATCTTCTTGCAAACTGCAGAAATTTCAACCTTGAACCGAAGAGAATAATGTTTTTTCATCCTGACATCGACAAACCGGCAAAACTTGTTTTTGTTGAATTCAAAAAATCTGCGAAAATTGAACTAAGAGTCGAGCCGCCAATTTTTCAAAAAATAAACGGGAAAAATAACAAAAATTTTGATAAACTATTTACAGATGAGGAGGCATAAATGAAAGCTATGGCATATGTAAGTATAACACCACTTGATAAGGGGGAAAGCGTCTCCAAATACGTTTCAAAAGCAGTAAAGGTAATTAAAGAAAGCGGACTTGAATGGCAATTGACCCCTATGGGAACAATCATTGCAGGGGAAAACACTTCACAAGTATTTGATATTATTAATAAAGCCATTGAAAGTCTTGATGACTGCAACAGAATTTCAATTTCCATAAAAATAGATTACAGAAAAAACAGAACAGGTAAAATGTCTGACAAAGTAGAATCCGTTATGAAACAGATATGAAAATAGCTATAATTGAAGATGACATCTTACTGGCTGAGTCATTGAAAGAGTATCTGGAAGAATTGTATGAAGTGAAAATATGCTTCCCTTTTGATGAATCTTTATATTATGAAGTTAAAAATTATGACATTATTTTGCTTGATCTTATGCTTAAAGACAAAAAAGGTGAAAACCTGCTTCGGACTTTCAAGAATAAAAACATTAACATACCGGTAATAGTTATTACCGCTAAGGATGACATAGCCTCAAAGGAGATATGCTTCCAAAACGGATGTGACGACTATATCGTAAAACCTTTTGACCCGAAGGAGCTTGTTTTAAGAATACAGGCTTTATCCAAAAGGGTCTATTGTGATGATTGCATAACTATAGACAATATAAAAATTAATCTAAAAGAAAAAACACTTTATAAAAATAACATTGAGATTACACTTACTAAAATTGAATGGGAACTGCTGAGCCTATTAATCAGATACAGGGGAGAAATTGTCGAATTTGAAAAAATTCTTGTAAGAGTTTGGGGGGACAAACCCGTTGGCACAGAGTCGATCAGAACGTATATAAAAAATTTACGTAAAATTCTCCCTGAAGATTCAATAATCACCTACAAAGGAAGGGGATATAAATTAAAAGCCTGAGATTTGAATTAAAATTTTTCTTTTTTCTGATAACCGTAATTATCATAGGGCTAACAATGATAAATTTTATTTTTATTCAAACCTTTAAATTTCAGACGGAAGAAAATTTAAAAAAAGAAATTATGCTGTATCAGGAGCTTATATCAAAAAATATAAGAATTACGCTACCTGATTATTTAAAAATAGTAAACGATAGTTCTATAAAAAATAATTATGTGCTTTTTGAAATCAAGAAACCCAATTATTTCTATATTAAAGAAGATTTTATAAAAAATCAGATAAAGGACAAAATGCTACTTCTTTTATACTGGGATATAATAATTATATTCTCTGTAGCAATCCTTTATTATCTGACAATTTATAGAACACTTGACAGAGAAAAACAGTATTTAAAGACTGTCGAAGCAGTATTCCTTGTATTTTCACACAAGTTGAGAAACTTTCTCGCCACCACAAAAATAAATATTGAGCTATTAAACAAAGGGAAAAAAGACGCACTCACAAGACTTGTAAATATTAACAAAATGCTTGAAACCGACCTGAACAACATTAGCAAAATAACAGAAAAATTAAGTATCAATTCATATTCCAAAGAAAACGTAGATATTGTTAAACTAATTGAAAATATTATCGAGGATTTTGATTTAAAAAATTCATTTTACATTAAAAAATATGGGAAAAAAATATATGCAACCTGCACAAAAGATGAAGTCTACAATGCCCTTTATTTGATATTCGATAACACAAAAAATTATGGTTTAAATAGGATAACAATAAAGTCAGGGCTATACAAAAATTTAAAATATCTTCTAATTAAAAACAATATAAACAACTCTAATACTTCTAAAGATGTTCATAAGGGATTGGGCGTTGGATTAAACATTGCGGAAAAACTCCTAAGTAAAAATAGATTCAAGCTAAAATGGCGATCCACCACTAAGGACTTTTGTATAAAAATCTCTTTCTAAATATAAACCAACAAAATTTGAACATTAAAAAAGCCGGCCTCGTTGAAGCCGGCAATCTCCATATATTTTAAGGAGGGGGGAGGAGGGTATTTGGTATTTCTATCAAATACCTAATAGAGAATATACAGTATGACTGTCTTTTGTCAACACTTTTTAGAAATTATTTGATTTTTCTATTCAAGCTATTTGATAAATCTACTCAAAAATGTTTTTCAGATTATCAATCAAAATTTCTGCCACTGAAAAAGGGGATGCTTCCTTCAAAACTATCTTTTCCTGACAGTTGTCGATTATCTCTTTCATATGTTTATCAGAATGTATTTTTTCCTTTATATAGTCATCAACCATCGACCACATCCAGGACAAATATTGAGATTGCCTTTTTTTTTGAAAAAAGTCGTTTTTTCTCATCAAATCAAAAAACTCAACTAAAGAAGCAAAATAATCATCAAAACCAAACTTTTTTAACCCACTTGTCAGTATTACAGGCACATTCCATCCGTCATCCCTCTGGGAAAGCATCATCAGGGCGTTTTCAATTTGGGATTTTGCAAGTTTTGCTTTATCAAGGTTGTCATCTTCTGCTTTGTTCACAAGTATAATATCAGATAACTCCATTACCCCACGCTTTATCCCCTGCAGCTCATCACCTGAATTTGGCAATAAAAGCAATGTAAAAACATCAACCATATCTGCTACCGCTACCTCAGATTGACCTACTCCAACTGTTTCCACCAAAATAGCATTGTAACCAGCTGCCTCACAAGCTATCATGGACTCCCTTGTTTTTCTTGCAACACCACCAAGCGTTTTACCGGAAGCAGAAGGCCTTATAAAAGCCATCTCATGTCTGCTGAGTTCTTCCATTCTCGTTTTGTCACCAAGAATGCTGCCACCTGTTTTTTGAGAAGAAGGATCAATTGCAAGAACAGCGACCTTGTAACCTTTATCAATCAGATAAAGTCCAAATGATTCAATAAATGTGCTTTTCCCAACCCCGGGAGTTCCTGTTATCCCAATTCTTATAGAATTTCCCGAATATGGTACAATAGCATCAAGAAGTTTAAGAGACTTCCTGAAATCTTCTTCCCTTCTGCTTTCAATAAGAGTTATAGCTTTGGCAAGGTGCCGCCTGCTACCAGACAGCACCCCTTTAACTATTTCATCTATTTGCATTTTTGACTGCTTTTGGGTATCTTTTTGCCTTTATTGCCTCAACTACCTCTTTTGCTGCCCTGTGAATCGGAGTGCCAGGGCCAAAAATACATGCAACACCGCTTTTGTAAAGAAAATCATAGTCCTGCTTTGGAATTACACCACCTGCTGTTACAATGATATCATCAGCACCAAGTTTTTCCAATTCTTCTATAAGTTGAGGAATAAGTGTCTTATGTCCGGCTGCAAGACTTGACACACCTATCACATGCACATCATTTTCGACCGCCATTTTCGCAGTTTCTTCAGGAGTTTGAAACAATGGCCCCACATCTACATCAAAACCAAGATCAGCATAACCTGTGGCCACAACCTTTGCCCCTCTGTCATGACCATCCTGGCCCATCTTTGCAATAAGTATTCTGGGTCTTCTTCCAATCTCCTCGGCAAAACTATCAACAATATTTTTAACCTGAACAAAATCTTCTTTATCAGAAACTTCACTCATATATACTCCTGATTGAAGTCTTACCTCAGCTTTATGCCTTCCAAAAACCTTCTCCATAGCATCGGATATTTCACCGACAGTTGCCCTAAGTCTTGCTGCTTCAACAGCAATTTCAAGAAGATTTTCTTTTTTATTTTCACAAGCTTTTGTCAATTTTTCAAGTATATTTCTGACAGCATCGT
Organism: Deferribacteraceae bacterium; assembly: GCA_020054865.1. GTDB lineage: Bacteria > Chrysiogenota > Deferribacteres > Deferribacterales > Deferrivibrionaceae > Deferrivibrio. Next base: position 47,432 of record JAIHAR010000003.1, on the reverse strand, counting down.
TGTTTCTTTCAGACTTTACCTTGTTAAGACGCCTGATTTGAGCTTCCCTCACTGCAGTATTGTCAATCTCAAGGATTTCAACTGGCACTTCATTCTCAAGTCTATATTTATTTACACCTACAATAGTATCAAGCCCTGCATCAATTCTTGCCTGTTTTCTTGCAGCAGATTCCTCTATCCTGAGCTTTGGCATCCCTGTTTCAATAGCTTTTGTCATCCCTCCAAGCTCCTCAACCTCTTCAATAATCTCCCAGGCCTTTTCAGCTAACGTATTGGTAAGAGTTTCAATGTAATATGAACCTCCAAGAGGGTCTATCACATTACAAATATTTGTCTCTTCCTGAATAATAATCTGAGTATTTCTTGCTATTCTTGCAGAAAATTCAGTAGGTAGAGCGATTGCCTCATCCAGGGCATTTGTATGAAGAGACTGCGTGCCACCAAGGACTGCAGCCATAGCTTCAATAGTAGTCCTTATAACATTATTGTAAGGGTCCTGTTCGGTCAGACTCCAGCCTGATGTCTGGCAGTGTGTTCTTAGAGCCATCGATCTTGGATCCTTAGGATTAAACTCGTTTACAATCTTAGACCACAAAAGTCTTGCGGCTCTAAGCTTTGCAATTTCCATAAAAAAATTCATCCCGATAGCAAAAAAGAATGACAGTCTTGGCGCAAACTGATCAATATTTAAACTCTTTGACAATGCAGCTCTGATATATTCGAGCCCATCAGCAAGAGTAAAAGCAAGTTCAAGCGCACAATTTGCCCCTGCTTCTTGAATATGATACCCGCTTATACTGATAGAGTTAAACTTTGGCATATATTTGCTTGTGTATTCAATAATATCTGACACAATTCTCATTGAAGGCTCAGGCGGATAGATATAAGTATTTCTAACCATAAATTCTTTTAAAATATCATTCTGTATAGTGCCCGCAAGTTTTTCCTGACTGACCCCCTGCTCTTCTGCTGCAACAATAAAATTTGCCATTATAGGTATCACTGCCCCATTCATTGTCATAGAAACAGAAACTTTATCAAGCGGAATTCCGTCAAAAAGAATTTTCATATCCTCAACAGAATCAATAGCAACTCCGGCCTTTCCCACATCCCCTACTACCCTTGGATGGTCTGAGTCGTAACCTCTGTGGGTAGCAAGGTCAAAAGCAACAGAAAGCCCCTGCTGACCTGCGGCAAGATTTTTTTTATAAAATGCATTGGACTCTTCGGCAGTAGAAAACCCGGCATACTGCCTTATTGTCCATGGCTTTACAGTGTACATAGTAGCTCTTGGACCCCTTATAAAAGGCTCAAGTCCTGGCAATGTGTTAATGGTCTCAAGATTTTCAATATCTTCCAGCGTATAAAGGGGTTTTACAGGGAAACCCTCCGGGGTATTCCATATAAGCTTTGACAAATCGTCACTTTTAATTTCCTTTTTTGCGAGATTCTCCCAATCTTTAATAGTATATTTTTTCATAGAAACCTCTTTTGTTTAATACAAATTAGATACAAATATCTGTAAAAAGGGCCTGTTTAAGCAGGCCCATAAATTTATTCTACTATTGCCAGTTTATCACCCATTTTGACTGTGCTTTCGTTAGGGTCTTCGCTGGCTTTGACAAATATTTCTGTAACAACACCATCTTTTGGAGACTTGATTTCATTCTCCATTTTCATCGCCACAAGAATCATTATAGGCTCACCAGCTTTGACCTCATCACCTGGTTCTTTCAGCATTTTCCAGATATAGCCTGGCATAGGTGCTTCTATGATCTGTCTCCCCTCAACTGTTGAAGATGTCCTCATCCTCATGAGCTTTTTCATCTCATCTAAGATTTCAACATTAAAATTATCTCCATCAACAATTACTTCAAACTTATCACCTTTTTCACTCATATCTATGGCATATGACCTGCCATTTATGATAATTGAATATATTGTTTCATTTATCTGTTCAAAATCTACTTTGTATTCCTGTTCCCCCATAACAACTGTATAGTTTGAAGGGCTTACCTCGGTCAAATCAACTACAAGCTCTTCCTCGTGCCCTTCTACATTTGCAAAATATTTTCTTTTAACAGCCATATTCCACCTCTTATCCTAATGTTTTTGCAAAGTTTACACTTCTACCAAAGCGTTTCCAGTTTGAATCCCCAACTTCAGGTCTTGTAACGGCACGAGCAGCAGAAATCTTTTCAGAAAGAAGCTGTTTGATTGCAGCTGCAATAACAGGTACGGTCACATCCTCATTTTCTCTTCTTTTCATCTCTTCCATGTCGAACTTGTTATCAATGAAACCTGTATCATAAACACCGCTCAGGAAAGTCTCATTTTTCAATACGCTCAAGTGGAAAGGTATAGATGTTTTAATACCTGCCACCATATATTCAGAAAGTATCCTTTTCATGTTTTCAATTGCACCCTGGCGAGTTTTACTATTTGCACAAACCTTTGCTATCATTGGGTCATAATAAAGCGGAATCTCATACCCTTGATACGCACCACTTTCCACCCTTACATTAGGGCCTTCAGGGGTCTGATAAACTGTCAAAAGACCCGGAGACGGTGCAAAGTTATTTGCAGGATCTTCTGCATAGATACGGCATTCTATAGCATGCCCGTTTCGTTGTACATCTTCTTGAGCATAATTTAATGGTTTACCCTCGGCAACAAAAATCATTTCCCTGACTATATCAATACCCGTAATAAGCTCAGTTACTGGATGTTCGACCTGCAACCTCGTATTCATTTCAAGAAAATAGAAATTTTGATCAGCACCAACTATAAACTCTAACGTACCTGCACTGAAATATCCAATTTTCTTTACAGCCTCAGCAGCTACACTGCACATCTTTTGCCTTGTCTCTTCTGATATGAAAGGGGAAGGTGCTTCTTCAATAACTTTTTGATGTCTTCTTTGTATGGAACACTCTCTGTCAAATAAGTGTATTGCATTTCCATGCATATCGCCGATAACCTGAACCTCTACGTGGTGAGGCTCTATAATAAATTTTTCCATATATACATCGCCATTGCCGAATGCGTTTAAGGCCTCACTGCTTGCTGTTCTAAAAGACGATTCAAAATCCTCTTCCTTATGGACCAATCTCATCCCTTTTCCGCCGCCACCATAGACTGCCTTAAGCATAATGGGATAACCAATCTCCCTTGCAATCTTTCTTGCTTCCTCAATATCTCTAATAGGATTTTTTGTCCCTGGAACAGTAGGCACACCGGCTTCAGCCATAACTGCCCTTGCTCCGGTTTTACTACCCATCATATCGATATGTTCGGCTGAAGGCCCTATAAATATTACCCCTGCATCATCACAAGCCCTTCTAAACCCAGCATTCTCAGCGTAAAATCCATAGCCCGGATGAATTGCTGCCCCTGTCTTTTTGGCAATATCTATTATTCTATCTTGCTTTAAATAACTTGTATCAGCAGGACTGTCAGTTATGCAATAGGCCTCATCAGCATATCTTACATGAGGAGCCTTTCTGTCAGCATGGGTATAAATTGCAACAGTCTTAATCCCCATTTTCCTGCAAGTTCTAAAAACCCTAATCGCAATTTCTCCTCTATTTGCAACCAATACTTTTTTTATCTCAGGCATGTTTTCCTCCAATAAGCGTTTTATAATGGCAAGTTGTCATGTTTTTTAGGTGGAACAGACTGACGCTTGTTAGCCAGAAGTTCAAACGCCTGAATCAATCTTGGGCGGGTATCTTCAGGAAGAATTACCTCATCAACAAATCCAAGTTCTGCTGCCCTGTATGGATTGGCAAACGTCTCTCTATAACTGTCGGTCAACTCTTTCTTTTTTGCAGCCGGATCAGCAGCATTTGCAACCTCTTTTGCAAACAAAATCTGTACTGCACCATCTGGCCCCATTACAGCAATCTCAGCAGTAGGGTATGCATAGTTAATATCACCACGCACATGTTTGGAGCTCAAAACGTCATAAGCGCCACCATAAGCCTTTCTCGTAATTACGGTTACTTTTGGAACTGTCGCCTCACAGTAGGCGTAAAGCAGTTTAGCACCATGCTTTATAATACCGCCATATTCCTGGGAAACACCAGGCATAAACCCTGGAACATCCACAAAAGTAAGAAGAGGAATATTAAACGCATCACAGAATCTTACAAATCTTGCACCTTTAACGGACGAATCTATATCAAGAGCTCCGGCAAGTACAGAAGGCTGGTTAGCAACAATACCAACAGTTTTACCGTTAAGCCTTGCAAAGCCAACAATTATATTTTTTGCAAAAAATTCCTGAACTTCAAAGAAATTGCCATCATCAACAACCTTCGTAATAATCTCTTTCATATCATAAGGTTTATTTGGATCAACAGGAACAAGGTCTCTTAAAGACATCTCTGTCCTGTTGGGGTCATCTTTTGTAGGAACAACAGGAGGGTCTTCCATATTGTTATTTGGAAGATAGCTCATAAGTTCTCTTATTTTAAGAAGACAATCTTCATCATTTTCTGCTGCAAAATGTGCTACACCACTCTTGGTGTTGTGGGTCATAGCACCACCAAGCTCCTCTTTTGTAACGACTTCACTTGTAACTGTTTTTACAACTTCAGGGCCGGTAATAAACATATAGCTTGTTTCTTTAACCATGAAGATAAAATCTGTTAAGGCAGGTGAATAAACTGCACCACCGGCACAAGGCCCCATAATTGCAGAAATTTGAGGAACAACTCCACTTGCAAGACTATTTCTCAGGAAAATATCAGCGTAACCTGCCAGCGAAAGCACCCCTTCCTGAATTCTTGCACCTCCAGAGTCATTAAGGCCTATTACGGGAGCGCCAACTTCCATGGCAAGGTCCATAATTTTACATATCTTTTTGGCAAACATTTCTGAAAGTGAACCACCAAATACAGTAAAGTCCTGAGCAAAAACAAAAACTGTTCTACCATTTATTTTTCCATACCCTGTAACTACACCATCACCTAAAATCTTATTTTTTTCCATTCCAAAATAATTACATCTGTGAACAACAAACTTATCAAGCTCTACAAAAGTCCCTTTGTCCAATAGTTTATCAATTCTTTCCCTTGCAGTAAGCTTCCCCTGAGCATGCATTTTTTTGATTCTCTCAACACCACCACCGAGCTCTGCTTTCTCATTAAGCTCCATCAACTGTTTGATTTTTTCTTCCATACTTTCCCCCTATATCAGCTTATGTCGCAATAATAAAACATAATTTACTTTTGTTGTCAATAAAATTAATTTAATAAGCAGTATAATAAATAACTCAAAACAATAAATTAAAAAAACGTGTTTATGAAATAGTTAATAAGACAAAACAATTATTCTGTTATGAAATAGTATTTTATATTTACTTAACTATATATCTGGATTTGATTGCAAAAAAAAATTCTTTAATGAGGATGTCGATTTTTTTGTATCCCACGATTGCTCATTACGGTTGCCACAATAATTTGATACACCTCTGATGTGATAAGATTTTACCCCAAACACCGAACAAACAAGCCCGAAACTTGCACCTTCCATGTTTTCTATTGAGGCACCGGTTTTCTCATAATACAACCTTGCAATATCATCAGAGCTGCTTAAAAAAGAAACCGTATTGGAATCTACAATTTTCAGTTTTTCATACTCACAAAAACTTACCCTGTTGTCTTTACACACAGGAAATCCCATTTCACTCAAGAAAACAATCTTATCTTCAAATACCATCCCTTCATCTACAAAATAATCATATCTTATGGAAACCAAATCACCTATCCCAACACCTGAATAACGATAACAGCCAGCAATCCCCACAAGATATGCAACTGAAGGTTTCTGTTTTAAGAAATAAATTGTGGCAACAATTGAAATGTTGGTTTTACTCACACCTGAAACAATTATTTTAAAATCATTAAATTTTCCAATGTAGTAGCCGTATTCATCCAGTTCAAAATTACAATCAAATATCAGTCTTGCTTCCCTGATAGATGGAATAAAAATATATTTCACAGGCTTCATCAAAATTCTTCCCTGTAATAATCAGGATATTTATCGAAGAGATCATTTTTTCTAATGTATTCTAAAGTATAATCCAATTGATTTAAAAGTCTGTCTCTGTCCTCTTTAAGCACTCCTTTCAGTGTAACAAAATTAGAAATATGGTTGCTTCTGAAAATAATTCCGCTGCCATTTATATTTTCGACAATCTTTCTTGACTCTGTAATCAAATCACCAACTGTAGGGGTTTGAATCTTGTCAAAATAATCTTTTTTTCGTCTGATAAAAAGCGTCAACATCCCTAAATATTTAGGATTAACCTGAGAAATCCATAAGGCAGTATCACATACATGGGCATCTGACAAAAGTTTTCCGCCTGCACCCAAAATAATCATCACGGAAAAATTTATCCCTATTTCCTGAATATCAATAACTTTAGGCTTTACCTTATCACTTTTCATCCCTTTATTCATTAATTCAAGCACTTCATTATTCCCGCTCTCAAGCCCAAAATATAAAAGATTCAACTTTCTTTTCTTAAACTCTACCCACTCATCAATACTTTTTTTCATTATCGCGTGAGGACCGGCATAAGAGCTGATTCTCTCAACATAAGGAAATCTGTCATTTAAATAGTCCAGAATTTTGATAAGCCCTTCAGTAGGATAAGAAACAGCATCACCATCAGCCAGAAATATTCTCCGCACATTAAGTCGGTATTTTTCAGGCATTCTCTCCACTTCTATTTTGATTTTTTCAAAAGGTTTTAATGAAAATTTCTTATCTACATACATACCGCAAAACGTACATTTATTGTATGAACAGCCTTCAGTTATCTGAAATATCAGTGAATAAGCCTCACTTGGTGGTCTATAAAGCGGATAAGTGTAGTCAGGAGCGTAGTCAATTATCACAATAAACCCTCGAGTACCAATTTAGTAGCCTCAGACTTGTTCAATGTGTAAAAATGAAGTCCTCTAACTCCATTTTTTTTCAAATCTATACATTGCTTAATTGCGTATTCAACACCAATTTTAAACATATCTTCTTCAGATTTATCAATCATTTCCTTAATTAAAGTTTCTGGAACAGTTGCACCACACATCTCTGTAAATTTTATCACCTGATTTATATTTGTTATAGGCATAATTCCAGGTATAATTGGCACATTAATATTATATTTAGCTGCCCTGTCCAAAAAATCATAAAAATAGGTATTATCAAAAAAAAGCTGGGTAACAACAAAATCTGCTCCACAATCAACCTTTTGCTTAAGATGTTCTATATCTTTTTCAAGATTTTCAGATTCAATATGCCCTTCGGGATATCCCGCAACACCAACAGAAAAATCCCCTCTATTTTTGATGAAACTTACAAGCTCATAAGCATACCTGAATTCTTTTTTTATTTTATCCTCAGGAAAGTCCCTGGGTGGGTCTCCACGCAAAGCCAGAATATTTTCAATACCTTCCTGTTCAAGCATACTGAGGTTAGCATCTATATCAGATTTCGTTGCTGCAATACATGTAAGGTGCATCATAACATTTATATCAAAATCTTTTTTTATAAGTTTTGTCCAGTAAGCCGTTTTATCCCTTGTACTTCCACCAGCCCCATAAGTTATTGAAACAAAATCAGGATTAAAAGGTTTTAATTTCTCAATAGTTTCAAAAAGAATATGTTCATTCTCTTCCTTTTTTGGTGGAAAAAATTCAAAAGAAACTATAAACTCCTTTTTGTTCAAAATTTCAGAAATTTTCATTATTACCCCATATAATTTTTTATTGGAAAATAACACATTAAAACAATTGACCGCAAGCACTTTTTATGAAATATTAAGATATGTTATCAAGAGTATATAAATTAATCTTTGTGGCATTCATCTCGTACATTGCAATACTAAATCTCTTTTGTTTTATAACCACATTAAACCCCAAAGCATTAATAAACCCATTTTTTTTAAAAACCAGAACCTCAAGTGTATATCTCCTGATCAAGTATATTGTAACTGACACCGGGATTATTATTAGACCAACATCTGAAAAAACAATCAATGATTACATTGACCAGGTTGCACCAAAGTACGATATAGATCCAAAACTTGTAAAAGCGGTGGTACAGGTGGAATCCAAATATAATGAATTTGCCATTTCAAGAACAGGTGCAATAGGGCTTATGCAGGTTATGCCTGCTACTTTTTTTGAGATGGGATACTCAAAACCATTTAATTACAAGGAAAACATTGAGGCAGGTGTAAAATATCTGTCAATCCAATTAAAGAGATTTAACAATCTTGAGCTTGCTCTCTCAGCCTACAATGCCGGGCCTGGAAATGTGTTAAAAAATATGGCAATACCGGATTTTAAAGAAACAAAATCATACATAAAAAAAATACTCGAGATTTATACCCCTTAAAGTTTATTGAAAATATTTCAAAATACTCTCAAAATTTGTCTCAATAGGGGTAAACGTGGCATTTTTCTTGCCAATGGCATATTTTACAAAGTCTTCCACTTCGTTTTCATCTAAAATATTTTTAATAAAAGATTTATTATAAAATTCATCAATAAATCCAAAAATATCGAATTCATTGCTATCTATAATGCGTTCAACCTCTTCATTTTTTTCACAGAGCTATTTTTGAGCATCTTAAAGTAAACCGGAAGAAGTAAAGCATTGGCCTTTCCGTGATGTATCCCTTTATGGTTTGTAAGATAGTATCCAAAAGCGTGAAGCAGTGTTGTGCCGGTGTGAAGTATGACAAAACCGGCAAGCGAAGAAGAATATAAAGCTTTCTCATAGTCGAAGCTTTTGCATTCTGAATATGTTTTTAAAATGCTAATTATATTTTTTAAGGCTGCCTCAGCAATATAATCACTGAAAGGGTTTGCCTTTAGAGAAATATACCCTTCAAAAGCATGGGTAAAAGCATCAAAAAGGGTTGAAATAAGCACCTCTTCGTTAAGAAATGTCAAGTATTCAGGCAACAAGACTGCAAAATCAGCAAAAGTAGTCTCTTTAGAAAAATTTATTTTGTCTGCTTTCTCTACATCAGTTATTATGCTATAATTATTTACCTCACTTCCGGTGCCACAGGTGGTTGGGACAAGTATAAGGGGGAGTGAACGCTCTACTATTTGTTTTGAAAGCATTTCATAAAAGCCACCCTCATTTTTTGCAAAAAATGCCATTGCTTTTGCTGCATCAAGACTGCTCCCGCCCCCAAAACCTATGGCGATTTCGCACCTATTTTTTCTTAAAAATTTTGCCCCTTTTATTACGGTATTTATTGAAGGGTTTTCCTCTACTTCGTCAAAAAATAAAAACTCTTTTTCCTGATAAGTAGTTACAAGAAAATCTCTGAAACCTGTCTTATATATGGCTGATTTCCCGGAAATAACTCCTATTTTATCATAGTACGTTAACAACTCACGGAAAATCTCTTCCTTTTCAGGTTTAAAAAAAGTTTTTACAGGACCATAAAAATAAAATTTATCCATCAATAAACTTTCCACCTTTATAAATGAGTTTTCCATCAGCGTAAACCCGGCCGTTTTTCATAGACTTGATCAAGTCCCAATGCAGTCCCGACTTATTTTTGCCGCCAGCCTCAGGATACGATGAGCCTATTGCTAAATGCATTGTCTGACCAATTTTTTCATCAAAAAGAATATTCTTTGTTGGAAACTTGATATTTTCATTAAGACCAAATGCTATTTCCCCTACAAACCTTGCACCTTCATCAGTATCAAGCATTTTCAAAAGAAAATCTTCATTTTTTTCTGCTTTTGCTTCAACAACTTTCCCTTTTTCAAACTTGAGATAAACCCCCTGAACCTCAACCCCCAAAAAGGATGTTGGCATATCAAAATACATTTCACCCTCAGCACTATTTTCCACCGGGCTTGTAAAAACTTCACCATCAGGCATATTATGTTTGCCGCAGCAGTTTATCCACTTCCTTGACTCAACGTTTAAAGTTAGGTCGGTTTGTTGACCTAATATCCTGATAGACTTGACACCTGTCAATCTATCAACTATGCCCTGCTGAAATCTTTTGACATTCTTCCAGGCTTCAACAGGGTCATCTTCATTGAGTTTACAAGCGTCAAAAACAAATTCAGAGTATGACTCAAAATCCATTTCGGCATCCTGAGCCATACTTGCAGTAGGGTAAGGTGCAATATTCCACCTGAATTTTCCATGAGCTTCCCTTTCAAACATAATATCTTTCAAAACTCTTGTGGCATTTCTGTTGACAGCTATTTTCTGCTTATCTACACCCGACAACTGCTTGGTATTTGATTCGGAATCAATATAAATCATTGCATCATGAGTCTTTGCTGCCACCATAATACTTTCGGGAATCATTTTAAGTATTTTCTCATTGGCATACCTGTAAAAAAGCGCCATCTGATCAGCAAAACTCATTTTAACTATCGGATATGCACCCATCTGCAGTATTTTTTTAAAACAGGCCTTAATAAGGGGCTCGGCACATGCTTCACCCCTTATTTCGACCACCTGATTTTCTTTTATTTCAAGGCTATATTCACAAATAAGCCTTGCAAGCTTTTCTTCATAAAACATTAATACTCCTTACTTCAAATTATAAAAAGCTGACAACCCCGGATAACTGCTCTGATCAAGCAATTCTTCTTCAATTCTTATCAGCTGATTGTATTTACACACCCTGTCAGTCCTGCACGCTGAACCGGTCTTAATCTGACCGGCATTTACAGCCACTGACAAATCTGCAATTGTAGTATCTTCAGTTTCACCTGAGCGGTGAGAAATTACGCAGGTATAACCTCCTCTTTTAGCCATTTCAATAGCTGCAAGGGTTTCGGTAAGTGTTCCTATCTGATTCAGTTTAATAAGTATTGAGTTTGCAATTTTGTTATCAATACCTTTTTTAAGCCTTTCTGTATTTGTCACAAAAAGATCATCGCCAACAAGCTGGACTTTGTTACCGATTGCTTCAGTCAGCATTTTCCACCCTTCCCAGTCATCCTCAGCAAGACCATCCTCAATTGAAATAATCGGATATTTTGCAACAAGATATCTATAATATTCAATCATATCCGCAGCAGTCTTTTCAGGATTTTTTTCTGCAGCCATTATATACTTTCCATTTTTATAAAGTTCGCTTGATGCAACATCAAGAGCAAGATATATATCTTCACCAGGCTTATACCCCGCCTTTTCAATGGCCATCAAAATCACTTCAAGTGCTTCCTCATTTGATTTGAGATTTGGAGCAAAGCCACCTTCATCGCCAACAGCTGTATTGTACCTTTTTTCAGTCAGTACTTTTTTAAGGCTATGGAAAGTTTCTGTCCCCATTCTCAAAGCTTCCTTAAATGAAGATGCTCCAAGGGGCATAATCATAAATTCCTGAATATCCACATTATTATCAGCATGCTTACCACCATTTAAAATATTCATCATTGGTGCTGGCAACTGATGAGCAAATACTCCACCTATATATTTGTAAAGTGGCAACCCGAGTGCATTGGCAGCCGCTTTTGCACATGCAAGCGAAACACCAAGAATAGCATTGGCACCAAGCTTTTCTTTATTTTTCGTACCGTCAATATCAATCAAAATTTCATCTATAAGCTTTTGTTCCAGCACATCAATTCCTTCTATTTCAGGGGCAATGATTTCATTTACATTCTGGACAGCTTTCAGTACACCTTTACCCATAAACCTGTTTTTATCACCATCTCTTAACTCTGCCGCCTCAAACTCCCCTGTAGAAGCACCTGAAGGCACCGCCGCAGTACCTACTGTCCCATCGCTTGTAACTACCTCAACCTCAACAGTGGGATTACCCCTTGAATCCAAAATCTCCCTGGCATAAACATCAATAATATCAGTCATAACTCACCTCAAATTATTTTTAAAACTATGAATTATATATTGCAAAAAAGATAAAAAAACAATAGTATTTAGCCCGAATTTTAATATCCATCAGAAGGTGATACAATAAATGTACAAAATACCAAATCTTCTTTTTGCTGACAAAAAGGGACAAATTTACGACCACCCTACTCTTAAAATGTGTTGCAAAACCAATATATTCAACATTGTCCCATATGAATCTGAGCTTGAAGAGCTTCCTAAATACTCAAAAATTAAATTTATCGAAAACGCAAAACCATATGCCTATGATCAGGAAAGCGCCAAAATCATCGAATTTGATGGAGGTTATCCCATTTACGTTGTGCCTCCCAAAGGATATCTCAGGGTTAGCCTGCCAGCATTTCTGAAAACAAAAGACAGCAAGCCCATAAACGAAGCCTGCACCGCAGTGGGGTTTATGGATGAAAAATTTTATTTTTCAGCCATAAAAATAGATATACTCACATCTGATATCACCCAGGCAAGAAGCTTTAAAGATATACTAAGCACATATAGCGGCTCAAATAATTTGATCAGGCATTTCGCCAAAATGTCAAAAAGCATATATAAAGATATCGAAAATCTCACACCACTCGGAAATGAGCTTATTCTTGATACTTATTATCTTGAAAACAACTCCGTACAAGAAATATCTGAAATGATTAATTTTCTAAATAATTCTCAAAAAGACCTTGTCATAACATTTGCAAATCTTACACAAGATAAAATTATCCAGAAAGTATGCGATTGTATAAAAGAGATTAAAAAGAATGATAATATAACTATAAATATAGAACCTTACCAGATTAACATTGATACCATAAAATCAATTTTGAATTCTGACATTGATCTTGTAACGCTAAATATTTCTTCTCTTAACAATTCTATTGCACACAATATTCTTGGCTTTCATCAGGAGTATGAAACTTATTTTAAAAATGCCCAGAAACTCATCGACATTTCCAAAACATATAACTTTGAAATAATCCTTAACCTCAATATATTGCCAGGATTTACAGATATAAGACCAAATGTCCAGAGCCTAATCGACTTTATTACCACATATAATCTAAATTTTTTGAAATTATCCAATATGGCAATTGATAGTGACATTTTTTTTAAAAGTGGTACAATATTGGAAGAAGAGATTTTGGGCGTTAAAAATATGCTTAAAGAGCTAAAGAAAAAATGTAAATCTATAAAATTTGGTGCATTTACAAGAAGCAAGAAATATCTCTACAAAGATACCGGTCTACCGGATTTGAAAAGGAGGAAAAGATGAAAAAATTTTTACTGGTTGCCGCAGCCATTTTAATCTCAACGGTCACATCTTTTGCCAAAGATATCAAGCTTGACCCAGGCCTTACTCAGGATATGTTTAAATCTGCTACCAAAGAACTTGGCGTTGCCCTTGCATTTAACCCTATGTCCCCCGCAGAGCCTCTCGGGATTACTGGCTTTGATGCCGCAGCAGAAGTAATAGTTACAGAAATAAACGACGACAAAGATTATTGGAAATTAACATTCAAGAATGGTGATACAATTCCTACAATTCCTACTGCCAGAATTCACCTCCAAAAAGGGCTGCCTTTTAATATAGATGTTGGAGCAATGTACTCATCTGTTCCTTCAACTGACATCAAACTTTGGGGTGTAGAAGTAAAATATGCAATACTTGAAGGTGGTATAACAATGCCTGCTATTAGCATAAGGGGCGCTTTTTCAAAACTTGAAGGGATAGATGAAATTGATGTAAACACTTACTCTGGCGATCTTATGATAAGTAAAGGCTTTCTTTTTCTTACACCATACGCAGGCATTACGATGCTCCGTGTAAACGCAAGTGAAAACAGTGACCTTGTAACTCTTGATGATGTACATGAGACAATTTACAGGGGACTTTTGGGGCTTCAGGTTTCACCACTTCCTCTGTTGAATATTACCGTTGAAGCAAGTATCGGCGAAGTTAAACAATACGGACTAAAACTGGGGCTGAGATTTTGATAAACGCAAGCTTTTATGACTATATTGTGCTTGGAAGTGGCGTGGCGGGTCTAAGAGCCGCCATAGAGCTTTCCAGGCAAGGTAAAGTTGCAATAATCACAAAATCTTCACTTGGTGAAAGCAATACGGAGTATGCACAAGGTGGTGTGGCTGTAGCGCTTTCAGACGATGATGATATCTATCTTCATTATGAAGACACAATCAGGGCTGGTGACGGTCTGTGTGACAAAGACGCGGTAATGACACTTGTTGAGGAAGGACCTAAATATATCAAAGAGCTTATTAAAATGGGCGCAAAATTTGATATGCATGGGGACCACCTTTCATTTACAAGGGAAGCCGCCCACAGCGTAAACCGAATCATACATGCAAGCGGCGATGCCACCGGTCATGAAATTGTCAGAGCTCTAAAGGATTATGTAAATAATATCGATAAGATTGATAAAATTGAAAATTACTTTGTGGTTGATTTGATAAAATGTGATAACAAAGTGTGCGGAATTATAACTCTTGATGAAAACGATAATTCCTTTCATTACTTTTACTCCAAAGCTGTAATTGTTGCAACTGGAGGCGCAGGCAGAATATTTGAAAGGACTACAAATCCCGAGGTTGCCACAGGGGATGGAATGGCGATAGCCTTCAGAGCGAGTGCCACATTAAAAGATATGGAGTTTTTTCAATTTCACCCGACAGGGCTTCATGTGGAAAATGCTCCTGCCTTTCTTCTCAGCGAATCGATGAGAGGTGAAGGCGCAGTTTTAAAAAATATTCATTACGAAAGATTTTGCCACAATTACCATGAAATGGGTGAGCTTGCCCCAAGAGATGTTGTCAGTCGAGCAATATTTTTTGAAATGCAAAAAACAGACTCCAAATACGTTTTTATGGATCTCACCCATCTTGACAGTGTTTATGTAAAAAACAGATTTCCCAAAATATACTCTACCTGTCTGAAATATGGAATTGATATTACTAAAGACTTAATACCTGTAAGCCCTGCCGCTCACTATTACATGGGTGGCATTGAAACCGATGTGTGGGGAAGAACAAATATATATGGACTTTACGCATGCGGAGAAACTGCCTGTACAGGGGTACATGGAGCAAATAGGCTGGCCAGTAACTCACTTCTTGAAGGTGTTGTATTTGGGGCAAGAGCAGCAAAGGCCGCGATAATAGATACGAAATATGATGAACCATCAAAGCCTGCTGTTTCTATAAAACCTTCGATGGACAATAAGTTAAATTACGCACTCCTGAAAACCGAGCTACAAAATATTATGTGGGAAAATGTGAGTGTAGTTAGAAATGAAAGATCTTTAAGCTTTGCCCTTGAATTTATAGATAACTATCTTCCTAAGTTTTATGAAAAGATGCCATACGACAGAGATTCAGGAGAATTGAAGAATATGTTTATAGTGTCAAAGCTTATGACAGAAGCTGCAATTGCCAGAAAAGGTAGCCGTGGGGGTCATTTCAGAGATGATTATCCCGAAAAAATGAATGATACAAGACATATAGTTTTTGAAAATGCCCAATTTAGTCCCACTATACGGTAAAGACAAAAAAATATTCTCTACTACTGACGGCTCGTTTTCATTCTTCAATCTCACATACAATGAAGCATATCGAGCCAAATCGGTAGGTGCTTACAATGAAAGCCTTTATAAATTTGTGCTGGGCTCAGGGATAATAGACAGATTGAAGAAAGGTAACGTAAAACTGCTTGATATATGCTTTGGGCTTGGCTATAATCTTGCAATAACAATTGATGAAGCTATCAAATCCGGAGCAACCAACAGACTTGAAATAATTTCCCTTGAAATTGACCGTGAATTGCCTGAAATTGTCAAAGAAAACTTAATATTTTTCCCCTATAAAGGTTATGAAATACTCAGAAAACTTCTAAAAAGCACAGTCGAAGATAACTTTAGTCTCAATATACATTTCGGAGATGCATCAAAAACCATATTTAAAATAAACAAAAAGTTTGATGTGATATTTTTTGATCCATTCAGCAAATCAAAAAATCCTGAAATGTGGGATATCAAAATATTTAAAAGACTGTACGATTTACTTGATAATGATGGTGTTGTTGTCACATACGCCTGCAGTAAAAAAATCAGGAAAGAGTTTGAAGAGGCATGTTTTAAAGTATTCTCCACCCCAAACCTGCCCAATGATTTCCAACCCGGGACTTTGCTAAAAAAGAGTCATTAAAATTTCTTTTACCCAAGTGTAAGTCTTGCCTATGGATGAAATCCTTACCCTTTCATTCACACTGTGAGGAAAATCTATATCCGGACCTATGGAAATCACATCGATATCCGGATATTTTTCTTTTATAATGCCGCATTCAAGTCCTGCATGGACTACTTTAATTTTCAAATCATTATATCTTTTTCTGTAAATCTCTTCTGCAATCTTTAGCAGCTTTGAATTGTAATCCGGCTGCCAGGCAGGATAATCATTATCCCCAAAAACATTGTATCCATATTCAGAAAATTTGGACATAATATCATGATAAATTTTCTCTTTAAAATCCTTTACCGAACTTCTGATGCTCAGCAAAAACTTGATATTTTTATCTTCAGTCCGAACTTTTGCAAGATTTGCAGATGTTACGACATATTCACCTTCCTTGTGTATTACCCCTGAAGGTAATTCTGAAATGAGATTTAATATCTCTCTGCTATTAAGTTCATCAATATACTGACAAGACAGAGTATCTTCCGTAATATTTATAGAAAGTCCCGGCTCTGCGTTTCTGTACTTTTCACAAATATCATTACAAATATGTTGCAAGTGTTTAAAAGGATAAGCTGTTAAAATACTTGAACTTGCGCTGACCGGAATTACATTGTGTCTCGTACCGCCTGAGATACTTGAAATCTTTACATCGTCAATACTAAGAAGGACTTCAGCCATAATTTTAACTGCATTAAGCCTGTTTTTATCAATATCAATACCTGAATGTCCGCCAAAAAGACCTTTAATTTCAATCAGGTAGCCTCTATTCTCACCATTTTCAATAAAATCATACCCCTTTTCACCATAAATATCTCTTCCACCTGCGCAACCTATTATAATTTCATTATCATCTTCCGTATCCAGATTAATCATATACTTTGAGGATAGAAGCCCTTTTTCAAGATTGTTTGCTCCATTCAACCCCGTCTCTTCATCAACGGTAAATAAAAGTTCAAGGCTTAAATTTCTCAATATATCTTCATCATCACAGAGCGCCATCATAATAGCCACCCCTACCCCATTATCAGCACCGAGTGTCGTTCCACTGGCCTTCACAAAATCACCCTCAAAAACAAGCTTTATACCATCTTTTTCAAAATCATGATTGCTATCTTTCAACTTTTCGCAAACCATATCCACGTGACTCTGGAGAGCAATAACGTTTAAACCTTTGCCTGCATAAACAACAAGATTACCACCCCGGTCGACTTTATAACGAAAGCCTTTTTTCTCTGCCCACAGTTTCAAATATCCGATTATATGTTTCTCATTTTTTGAACATCTTGGAATTTCAGAAATTTCTTTAAAATACTTTAAAACTTGCTCAGTCATTTTTCCTCCAACATATAAATATGCAAATATTTTCATATATTTTAACTATTGTACCTTTTTCCAACCATACAAAATAATTTCGTTTTTGTTGACAATTTTTATATAAAATATATATTGTGAAATCAATCAAAATAGGAGGTTATTGATGGCTACTGTATTTACAAGTGAAAATTTTAAGAGCGAAGTGTTAGATAGTGATGTTCCAGTGTTGGTGGACTTCTGGGCTGTGTGGTGCGGACCTTGTAAAATGCTTGCTCCAACAATCGATCAGCTTGCCACTGAGTTTGAGGGTAAAGCAAAAGTAGGAAAAGTGAATGTAGACGATAACCAGCAACTTGCTGCTCAATTTGGGATTATGAGTATCCCTACTGTTATTATTTTCAAAGGTGGAAAAGTTGTTGAGCAGTTTATTGGCGTTCAACCTAAAGGTGTTTATGTTGATGCACTAAATAAACATCTTTAAAATAATGAGGGGATAAATGCCTATATACGAATACGAATGCAAAGAGTGTAAAAATAGCTTTTCAAAACTTGTTATCAAGCAGGATACAAAGGTTGAATGCCCAAACTGCAAATCTGATAACGTAGAAAAGAAAATGAGTAAAATTTCATCTCTTTCTTCGGGTAACACGTCCACAGCATCCTGTGGCTCTTCGGGATTTAGCTGAGCTTAAAATCTATCGCCGGGGTCCGGCGTACAAAAAAGGCACCGAATTTGCGGTGCCTTTTATTTTATAAATAAACAGTCAAATATTGTTTACAAAAAAAACATTTTTACAGATTAATCAGCTGCTCTTTAATCTCTTTTCCTGGCTTAAAATAAGGTATCTTTTTGGCAGGAACCTGAACCTTTTCGCCGGTTTTTGGATTTCTTCCGGTCTTTGCGCTCTTTTGCCTTACCTTAAAGCTGCCAAAGCCTCTTATTTCAACTTTGCCACCATTTTTTAAGGTATCTTTGATAGATGAAAAAACACCATTTACAATGAACTCTACCTGCTTCTTGGTCATCTCCGGGTATTCTAACGATAATTTTTCAATTAATTCTGACTTGGTCATATTTAACAGCCTCCTTTAAAGATAAAATTGCTTCCATTTTCAACTATAACGTATTATAACGTGTATAATTTTATGTGTAAAGTAAATTTTAGTCTTTTTTATAATATATTTAAAGTGGAAGAACATTGAAAGAAAGAAATTACACCCTTTTTAAAAAGATAATCAACTCCAGTTTTGGGGTTTTTACGAGCAGAATATTCGGACTTATCAGAGATTTAGCAGTCGCAGCATTTTTTGGTGCGTCCAAATATACCGATGCTTTTTTTGTTGCATTTGCCATACCAAATCTTTTCAGGGCACTATTTGCAGAAGGTGCCCTTTCATCTGCTTTCCTCCCTATATTAGCTGAAAACAAAAATAAAGGGAGTGACTATGCAAATACATACATGACAAAACTGCTTTTTTATCTTTTTATTCTTGTAGGCTTTGTAACTCTCACAATAATTATTTTTTCCAGATATTTTGTTATTATATTCTTGCCAGGATATGTAAATGACCAGGATACGGTAATTTTTGCTTCAGGTATTCTGAAAATAGTAATGCCATACCTTATTTTTATAAGCTTATCCTCAATATTTGCCGGATTTTTAAATCTTTTGGGCAGTTACTTTATCCCTTATTCTTCCACTGCACTTTTGAATATTTCCATGATAGCTGGTGCTTACATAGGCTGGAAGTTAAACGGAAACATTTTTTATCTTGCTTACGGAGTATTTGTAGGAGGATTGTTGCAGTTTGTGTTGCTGTTCATATATTCATATTATTTCGGATACAAAATGGAATTCAAAAAAGAGATTGATGGCAATGTTAAAAAAACCTTCCTTTTGATTATTCCTTCAATAGTCGGGGTTGGGATAAGCCAGCTAAATTTTACGATCGGAAGAATTGTGGCTTCATTTCTAAAAGAAGGGAGTATTTCATATTTATATTATGCAAATAGACTTTTTCAGTTCCCCCTTGGCGTATTTTCTATAGCATTAAGCTCTGTGGCGCTTGCTGAATTAAGCAAGCTAAATACCGAAAATACTACCGAAAGACAATACCAGCTGATAGATAAATCAATTGCAGCAATATTTTTAATTATACTTCCTGCAACTGCCGGGCTAATAATTCTTTCAGATGAAATTACAAAATTTATTTATCAAAGAAACCTTTTCGGTGCAGAAGACACAAAAAATACAGCAGAAGCATTAATTATGTACTCAATAGGTCTTATATTTTATTCCCTTGTAAACCTCTTTACCAAAGTATTTCACTCAAGAAAAGACACCAAAACACCTGTTAAAATTGCATTTATTTCCTTTATAGCAAATCTGATATTCATGTTGCTATTTATAAAATGGCTTTCCCATTCTGGAATTGCACTTGCATCTACCTGTGCAGCATTAGTCAACTCATTATTACTGTACATAAATATCAAAGACTATAAATTTAACTTCAAGGCTAATTCAAGGCTGATTATAAAATTTATTTTTGCCACACTCTTTATGTCAGCAATACTAATTATTTTAAAAAATTATAATCTAAACGTATTGATTGTCATTGCGATTTCTGCTATTAGTTACTTCCTTTGTTTAAAGTTGCTAAACATAAACATCAGGAGAGTCTTAAAGTGAAGTGTTGTGTCCAGAGAGTTCAAAGTGCCTATGTGGAGATTGATAAAAAAATATATTCTGAAATTGGACAGGGGTTATTGATTTTAACAGGATTTTTGAAAAATGATGAAGAAAGTTTTATAGATTATATGGCAAAAAAGGTTTGCGGGCTTAGAATATTTGAAAATGAAAATGGAAAAATGGATTTCTCCGTTCAGGATATCGGCGGAGAAATCCTTATTGTCAGCCAGTTTACGCTTGCAGGGGATACAAAAAAGGGGATGAGACCTGATTTTACCAGCTCCATGCCACCAGATACAGCAATCAAATATTATGAAAAATTTATATATAAATGCAAAGAAATTTTAGGGCAGGATAAAGTAAAAACCGGTATTTTTGGCGCAAAGATGAAAATAGGTCTTGTAAATAACGGCCCTGTAACTATAATCTTGGAAAAAAAATAATTATAAAGGTGTAATTATGAAGTTACAAATTCTTGATGTTGGACCGCTTTACGTAAATTGCTCAATATTTTCAGTAAATGGAAAATGTATAATTTTTGACCCGGGCGATGACTTTAATGCAATTGACGAATATATTACAAAAAACAAACTAAAGCCACTTTATATTCTCAATACCCATGGCCATTTTGACCATATCGGTGCAGTTGATGAGCTTAAAGATAAGTACAACATTCCATTTTATATGTCCAAAAAAGATGAAAAAATCATGGAAGAAACAGCCAAACAGGCAGTCTTGTTTGGCCTTCCGCCAAGAAAGGCTCCCAAAATTGACAGAGATATAAAAGACGAAGATATATTCGAAATCGAAAATATAAAAATAAAGGCACTTGCAACGCCAGGCCATACCCCTGGCGGAATGTGTTTTCATATTCTAAACCAGAAAATTGTAATTTCCGGAGACACTTTGTTTTATTTGTCTGTTGGCAGAACAGACTTTCCATATTCTGACTTTGATGCTCTTGTAAAAGGTATAAAATCAAAGCTTTTCACACTTCCTGATGATACGGTTGTCATACCGGGTCATGGAGAAAAAACAACAATAGGGTTTGAAAAAAAGACAAATCCTTTTTTGAGGTAAAATATGGATTACGGAATCAAAATTTGGTCCAAAAACTATTTTAAGATTAAAGACGGTAAAGTAATTGTAAATTATGGAAAAAAACCTTCAATAGTCGACATTGTAAAGGAAATTAGAAGCGAAGGGTACAAAGGGCCTCTTTTAATCCGTTTTCCCCATCTGATTAAAAGTCAACTCGATTTACTTTTTAACAGTTTTAACAACTCAATAAAGGAATATTCATATAAAGGGAGATTCAATGGTGTATTTCCTTTAAAAGTAAATCAATTTCCAAACTTTGTAATCCCCCTTACCGATATGACCAATGGATACAACTACGGACTTGAAGCGGGAAGTAAACCTGAGCTAATAATTGCAATGAGTTATACAAATCTTGGCAGTCCGATAGTCGTAAATGGTTTTAAAGACAAAGAGATGATTTCCTTGGGATTTATAGCAGCCCAGATGGGGCACGATATCACAATCACAATTGAAGGGATAAATGAGCTTGAAACCATTCTGGAAGTAGCCAAAGAAATGGGACCACCTTATCCAAATATTGGGCTTAGAATAAGACTGCACAGCTCAGGTATAGGTATATGGGCAAAAAGTGGAGGTATTAATTCAAAATTTGGTCTTACTTCTGCAGAGCTGGTTGAGGCAATGACAATGTTAAAGTCTGCAAATATGCTTGAGCAGTTCAAAATGATACATTTTCATATTGGCTCACAGATTAGTGAGATTTCTCCTATGAAAAAGGCACTCAGAGAAGCAGGCAATATTTATGCTGAATTGTATAAAATGGGTGCAAAAAACTTAAATTCCGTTGATTTAGGCGGTGGGCTTGCTGTCGAATACAGCCAGCACAAGGGGATGTATGAAAAAAACTATACCCTCGAGGAATTTACAAGTGACGTTGTCTATTTGCTAAAAATGATTGCCCAAAACAAAAATGTTCCTGAGCCTGATATTTATATAGAAGCCGGAAGATTTGTGGCAGCTTACCATGCGGTTGTCGTAACCCCTGTTTTGGAGCTTTTTTCCCAGGAATATGACCAGAAAGAATTGATTTTAAAGGAAAAAAATCCGCCATTAATTGATGAGCTTTATGAACTCTACAAAATTATGAATGAAAATAATGCAGTTGAATTTTTACACGACAGCCTTGACCATATGGAATCCCTTTTAACACTTTTTGACCTTGGATACATTGATTTAATTGACAGAAGCAATACGGAGATACTGGTACACCTTATAATCAAGAAAGCTGTCGACCTGCTTAAAAATAAGGATATGACAGATATTATCAATATACAAAATATGATACAGGAAAGATACCTCCTGAATTTTTCAATCTTTCAAAGCCTTCCTGACTATTGGGGTTTAGGTCAGCACTTCCCAGTAATGCCCCTTGAAAAGCTCGATGAAAAACCAACACGCTCTGCAAGCCTATGGGACATTACTTGTGACAGTGACGGAGAAATCTCTTTCGACACACAAAAGCCTCTTTTTCTTCACGATGTAAACCTAACTGATGAGGATTATTTTCTCTGTTTCTTCCTTGTGGGAGCATACCAGGAAACTATGGGGATGCAGCATAACCTTTTTACCCACCCCACTGAATTTACTGTGGAATTTAATGATGATGGCGATTACGAAATTAAAAACATAATTGAAGCCCAAAATATTCTGGATATACTTGACGATATGGATTATGATATAAAAGATGTGGAAAGAAGACTGAAACAGAAGATTGAAGAATCGGACTTAATAGACGATGAGACAAAAAAATACACTTTGGGAAGACTTTATGTATTCTTAAGTGAAAACTGCTATCTTAAAACAATTGCAGGATGTAAAAACGAATAAAAGGAGTTGGTATGGGAAAAGTAGTTATCATTGGAGCAGGTGGAGTAGGAAATGTCGTTGCAAAAAAATGTGCCTCTCTACCGGAAGTATTCACTGAAATCTGCCTTGCAAGCAGAACACTTTCAAAATGTGAGCAAATTGCAAAAGAAGTCAAAAAAAATTACAATGTAGATATCAAAGTTGAACAGGTTGACGCTGATAATGTAAGTGAGCTTGTAACATTATTGAAAAAATACAAACCAGACCTCGTAATAAATGTAGCTTTGCCCTATCAGGATTTGACCATTATGGATGCGTGCTTTGAGGCAGGTGTAAACTATCTTGATACAGCAAACTATGAGCCAAAAGATGAAGCACATTTTGAATACAGCTGGCAGTGGGCTTACCAGGACAAATTTAAGGAAAAAGGGCTTATGGCAATTTTAGGTTGCGGATTTGACCCGGGCGTAACAAATATATTTTGTGCCTATGCACAAAAACATTTATACGATGAAATAAACTATATCGATATCCTCGACTGTAATGCTGGCGATCACGGACATCCTTTTGCAACAAATTTCAACCCGGAAATCAATATAAGGGAAGTTACACAGGTGGTCAGACACTGGAGTGATGGAAAATGGGTAGAAACTCCACCGATAATTGAAGATGGCTCAGTGCATTTTACTTTTGACTATCCTGTAGCTGGCCCACGTGAAAGTTATCTTTTGTATCATGAAGAGCTTGAGTCACTTGTAAAAAATATCAAAGGCTTAAAAAGGATTCGTTTCTGGATGACATTTTCGCAAAATTATCTTACTCACCTGAAAGTATTGCAAAATGTCGGTATGACGAGAATTGATGAAGTGGATTATGAAGGTTGCAAGGTCGTTCCTTTAAAATTTTTAAAGGCACTTTTGCCTGACCCCGGCACCCTCGGAGAAAATTATACAGGTAAGACTGTTATCGGTTGTGTTTTTGACGGCAAGAAGGATGGAAAGAGATTTAAAAAATATATTTACAACGTATGCGACCATGCCGAAGCATACAAAGAGGTGCAGGCACAGGCTGTTTCATACACCACCGGTGTACCTGCAATGATTGGCGCTATGATGTTTTTGACAGGAGAATGGAAAGGCGCAGGTGTGTTTAATGTAGAGCAGCTTGACCCTGACAAATTTATGGAAGCTCTTAATAAATATGGCTTGCCATGGGAAATTGTTGATTTTGAAGGGAACCTTCCAGAATGAAAAAATTTATAGAATTAGCTGAAAAATACTTTCCTGAAGAAATTACCGGCAGGGTGAAAACACCCTGCTATCTTATCAGTGAAAATAAAATTGAAGAAAATTGCCAGATACTTGACCATGTTCAAAAAAGTACCGGTGCCAAAATTATTCTTGCACTCAAAGCTTTTGCCCAGCCATATGGATTTCAGATTATAAAAAAATATCTTCACGGCGTATGTGCAAGCGGACCGGTAGAAGCAAGGCTTGGAAGAGAAGAGTTTGGCAAAGAAGTGCACACATTCGCCCCTGCCTTTACAGAAAGGCAGTTTGATGAGGTGCTTCAATATTCAGATTTTATTATTTTTAACTCCATAAACCAGTTTAACAAATATGCAAAATCAGCAAAATTAAGTGGAAAGCAGGTAGGCCTCAGAGTAAACCCCGGCCATTCGGAAGTGGAAGTTGAGCTTTATGACCCTTGTGCAGTTGGCTCAAGGTTTGGAATAAATCCTGAAGATTTGAAAGATTTTGACATTTCTCAAGTGGATGGTTTTCACTTTCATGCTATGTGTGAGCAAAATGCAGATGTGCTTGTAAGGGTACTTGAAAGTTTTGAAAAAAGATTTGGCAAAT
This sequence comes from Deferribacteraceae bacterium, assembly GCA_020054865.1. GTDB lineage: Bacteria > Chrysiogenota > Deferribacteres > Deferribacterales > Deferrivibrionaceae > Deferrivibrio. The sequence goes on along the minus strand of JAIHAR010000003.1, from coordinate 22,501 downwards.
ATATCAACAAACTTAAGTGGGTAAACTTTGGCGGTGGACACCATATAACAAGAGATGACTATGACGTAAATCTTTTGATAAACACTATCAACACATTTAGAAAAAAATACGATAATATTCAAGTTTATCTTGAGCCTGGCGAAGCTGTGGTATTGAATGCCGGGGTATTTGTTACTGAAGTGCTTGATATTATTTCAAACGGTATTGATATTGCAATTCTGGACTCTTCAGCGGAAACCCATATGCCAGATGTGCTGGCAATGCCCTACACCCCAAAAATTATTGGTGCTGAGAAGCCAGGTGTTTACAAATATACTTACAAACTTGGTGGAATATCATGCCTTGCAGGGGATTTTATAGGCACCTATTCGTTTAAAAATCCATTAAAGATAGGGGACAGGCTTGTGCTTCTTGATATGGCACTTTACTCTTTTGTTAAAAATACCACTTTTAACGGGATTGAACTGCCCTCAATAATTTATTTTGACAGGAATTTTAACATAACATATCAAAAGGATTTCAGCTATTTTGATTATAAAAACAGAATTTCATAGTTTTTGAAATTGCATTGTTACGAAGTCTTCATGGTACTTTGCTTTTTCAAAGATAAAACCTGCATCAATATATCTTGATTTTACGGTATATGCTTCTTCAACCGGTATGCCAGATAAAATTAATGTTCCACTTTTCTTAAGACATTTTTTATTGAAATCAATCAGCTCCAATAATATTTCAACATATATGTTTGCAACAATTACATCAAAATCTGAGTCTATGCATCTGTTGTCACCGCAAACAACATAAATATTGTCAATATCATTAAGTTTTGCATTTACCCTGCAAGTCTCACAGGCTTTGAAAGATATGTCAAAAGCGACTGCATACCTTGCACCGCATTTTAAAGCTGCTACCGACAAAATCCCTGTCCCGCATCCAACATCAAGAAACGTTTTCCCTTTCAAATCAAGAGACTCAATAAATTTCACACACCCAAGGGTAGTTTCATGCTCACCGCTACCAAATGCACCTGTAATGATTTTAAACTTTTCCCCTTTTATCTCGTAACAAAAAACGCTCTCTTTATTCATAAAGCCAGATTACCAGCAAACAATTGTTTATGTCAAACCAAAACACATAAATTTTACTTACCAAAACAAAAAATTGTGGTATAATTTGGGAAAGTTTAAATTTTCACGATTTTTTTATGGTAGATAATATACATTAGTAGCAAAGAGGTGAGCTATGAAAATGATTTTTGTATTTGTTTTTACATTTTATTCTTTACTGTTGAATGCTTTCGACAATCTTATCATTATAGGGACAGTTATAGAAAAAAATAACCAATATATTGTCGTACAACCTAATAATAGAAATTGCAACAAACAAGTAAAGATATATTCAAATGATTTAAATTTTATAAATAACTTACAACCTGGCAATAGTATATCTGTTTTAGTAGAAGAAAATCAATGCAAAGATGTCTTACACCATTTAAATTCAATGCCTTTGAGGTGATTAAATGAAAAAAGTAATATTTTATATTTTATTGTTCTCTTTATACTTTATACAAGCTCAAAAAGCAATCTCAGCAAATAGCTGTACAGACTATTCTTACATACCGGCAACATTTACTGCGTCTGTTCCTCCAACAGTTATGATTGCTTTAGATATTAGCGGCAGTATGAGTTGGTATGCATATTATGAAAAATATGACTCAAGTAAAAATTACGAAGGTTTATTTGACCCAAAAAAAGTTTACAAGTTTGTAAAAGTTAATAATAGTTATAAATGGATAGAAACAAATGTAACTCACTCTGGCTGTGATGAGAACTTATGGCAATATACTAATCCTGGTGTAAATACAATTGCCAGCGGTTCTTGTTTAAACTGGAACTATATGACACGTATTGACATTTTTCAGTGGGCAATGACTGGTGGTGTACCTGCAGAATGTCCAGGAGCAGTTGGTAATACTCAAAAGTGTGATCCTGAAATAGCTTGTACAGGAAACACATGTACTATTGAAAGTTATAATGGTATTAAAATAGAACTACCTTTGTATGATAACACAAGCCATCATGGCATTATGGATGCAGTCCTATATCAGCTTAAAGAAAAAGAAAATAGACCTAGAATAGGAATTATGTTTTTCGCAGGTAATGGTATTTCTAATAATGGAAGAAGCGTTTATGTTGGTGATTTTTTGACTGCAAATAGCACTGATACGTCATATCCTTATAAAAATTTAATAACTTCCATTAATACCGTTACAGTTAGTGGTAGTACCCCTTCAGGGCCTGCTATGTGGGATGTTTGGAATTATTACTTACAAAATGATGCTCAATATGGAGGATTAGACCCTGATAAAGGATCTGATAACTCAAATCATTTTAAAGATCCTTTGTGGATATGCAATAATGGAGATGGTAATGGATTGAAATGTCAATTTGCACCATGTTCTAGTAATTATGTAATACTTGCATCAGATGGACAATGGAATACTCCTTCAAATAATATTGATGACCTTGATATTAATGGCAATTCACCGGATCCAGTTGTTCCTGCACACAAGATGCATCTTGGTGGTATAAGAAACAAGGATAATATTTTTGTAAATATAGATGCAGTATATTCTTTTGGAATGTTTCTTGAAGGTACAGGTATAACTTCTTTGCAAAATGTGGCGATGTATGGTGCATTTGATAAAGATATTTCAGGTTCCGAGTGGCCAGGGGGAACATCAGACTACCCAGATAATAGTTGCCAAATGGTTGATGCTGGTTATGGCAAAGGTAGCGCATGTGAAACTTTGCCCTCTTCTCACTCAGACTGGGATGCAATAGATAATTTAAATAGGACGTCAAGCCCAGATGGATTGCCAGATACTTTTTTTAGTGCAAAAAATGCTCTAGAATTAAAAGAACAATTAATAGCAATATTTGACGATATATTAAAAAGAGCAAATTCAGGTACTGCTATAGCAACGGTTTCTACAGAAAAGCGTGAAACTTCGATGCTTTATCAAGCTTATTATTATCCACAATTTGAAGATAATAATACTCAAATAAATTGGATTGGTGATATAAAAACTTACTTCATTGATGATAAGGATAATATAAGAGAGGATTCTAATGAAAATAATAAGTTAGAGTTAGCCACTGATAGTATTTTGATTTTTAAATTTTTAGACACACTTGGAGAAACGAGAGGATTTAAAATTGATGACAGTGACTCTGATCTTATCCCTGATTCATGTGATTTACCAAGCGGAGATGGATACAACCTTAAAAATCTAAATCCAATCTGGAGTGCTGCTAGTGTATTAAAAAACACCAATGCAGAAAATAGAAAAATAGCATATAATAAAGATTGTACAGTTAATTGTACATATACATTAGACAATAATTTTATTAATACAAACTCTGATACAGTTAATTATATTTCTAACGTTTGGGGGCTTGATACATCATCAACAGAAAAATTAATAAACTTCATAAGAGGGATTGATTATTCTGATACAAGAAGTAGGAATACTGGCAGTGGAGTATATAAATTAGGAGATATTATTAACTCAACACCAATTGTTTTAAAAAACCAACAGGTCAATGCTTATGATTTAATTTACAATGATAGTACTTACCATTCATTTGTAAATTCTGATATAGTTACAAAAAGAGAAAATCTATTATTTGTTGGCGCTAATGATGGCATGCTTCATGCATTTGCCAGTGGTAAAATAAAAGATAGTAGTGATTCTAATTCTGTTGCTGAAGTTTACCCTGACAACAACACGAGCTTAGGCCAAGAGCTATGGGCTTTTATCCCTAAAAATGCGTTACCATATCTACAATGGTATTTTGAAGAAGGGAAAGCATGCCACGTACCTAAGGTTGATTACAGGTTTATGCTAATTGATGCTTCAATTGGTGATGAACAAGATAAAAAGGATTCTTGGAGGACAGTTTTAATCGGAATGATGGGGTTCGGTGGTAAAAAAATAATTACTGATAATACGTATAGCTCTTCTATATTTGCAATTGATGTTACAACACCTGAACAGCCAAAATTACTGTGGGAATACCAACTACCAGATAATACACTCACACTATCTTACCCTTCAATAATTAGACAGGGAGATAAAACATCTAAAGGAAGCTGGTATTTAGTAGTTGGTAGCGGGCCTTTAGATCCTGATGGAAAAAATTTTCTTAGTACATCAAACAGTGCTAAAATATACTTTATTAACCTAAAAACAAGTGAAATAAGTCTTCCTATGGCCTCGCATTGGCTCTGAGCACAGCCTCCGGCCTTACCCATACTTGTAAACACTTCAAATGGCTCATTGTTCTCATCGAAGTTAATTGTAACATACAATTTACCACAGCCGGTCATCATCTCGAGAGTTTTACCAAACAACACCTTTGGTCTTGGTCTTGGCTTAAAAACACCATGATACTCCTGAACGACCTCCTCTTTAGCACTCTTTTCCCTTGTCCCAAGGTTAATCACCTGTGCATCACGACTTCCATCACGATATATCGTTATCCCTTTACACCCTAACTTGTAAGCAAGTATATAAACATCCCTTACATCATCAATCGTCGCCTCATTGGGAAAATTTACAGTTTTACTTACGGCATTATCGGTGTATTTTTGAAATGCAGCCTGCATCTTGACATGCCATACTGGAGCTATTTCATGTGCCGTAACAAAGACCTTTTTTATGTGGGAAGGTATCTCCTTAATATCGTGTAATGTACCTGCATTAGCTATTTTATCCATAAGCTCTTTAGTGAAAAAGCCCTCTTTTTTTGCTCTTTCTTTAAATATCGGATTGACCTCTACCAATTTGTTGTTATCCATAACATTTCTATAAAAGGCAATTGCAAAATACGGTTCAACTCCGCTAGAACAACCTGAAATGATAGATATTGTACCTGTAGGTGCAATAGTGGTAACTGTTGCATTTCTCATATACTCATAACCTAGTTTAGGATAAATACTTTCTTCAAAATTTGGAAAATTGCCCCTTTCTTTTGCAAGCTCAGATGAAGCAAGTCTACCTTCATCCTGAATAAATTTCATGACCTTTTCAGCCAAACCTATAGCCTCATCAGAGTCGTAAGGGATATCAAGCAATGCAAGCATATCAGCAAAACCCATTACCCCAAGTCCTATTTTTCTATTTTTCTTTGTCATTTTGTCTATTTCATCAATTGGATAACAATTCATATCTATAACGTTGTCAAGAAATCTTACACCGGTATGAATTACATATTTTAAGTCATCCCAATCAATATCATTATTTTTTACAAACTTACCAAGATTAATTGAACCTAAATTACATGATTCATAAGGTAAAAGTGGCTGTTCACCACAAGGGTTAGTACTTTCTATCTCCCCTTCATTAGGTGTTGGGTTAAATTTATTTATTCTATCAATAAAAACTATTCCTGGATCACCACCTTCCCAAGCAAGCTTGACCATCTGGTCGAAAACATCTTTTGCATTTAATTTTTTCACAACTTTACCGGTCTTCGGATTTTTGAGCTCATATTCTTCATTTTTTAAAACCTTTTCCATAAATTCTTCTGTAACAGCTACAGAAAGATTAAAGTTTGTGAGCTTACTTTTATCCTGTTTCGCATAAATAAATTCCATAATATCAGGATGATCCACCCTTAAAATCCCCATGTTTGCACCGCGCCTTGTACCACCCTGTTTTATTGTTTCAGTAGCAGAATCAAAGACACTCATAAAGGATACAGGACCACTTGAGACACCCTTTGTCGATTTTACAACATCGTCTTTTGGTCTAAGCCTTGAAAAAGAAAACCCTGTACCTCCCCCTGACTTATGGATAAGTGCTGTATGCTTGACAGACTCAAAAATCTTATCAAGTGAATCTTCTACAGGTAAAACAAAGCACGCTGACAACTGCTGCAACTCTTTGCCTGCATTCATAAGCGTAGGTGAATTAGGCAAAAATTTTAAATCAACCATCATATCATAAAATTTAAATGCGTACTCTTCATATTTAGATTCGAAGCCATATTTTAATTCAGCAGTAGCAATATTTATTGCTACTCTCTGAAACATCCCCTGAGGCGTCTCCACAACATTGCCGCTTTCATCCTTTCTTAGATACCTTTTCTTCAAAACAGTAATAGCATTAGCAGATAATTTTGGCTCTTTATTTAATTTTTCTAATAAATCTGTTTTAATCATTAATTTTCCTCCGATATAGCTTTTTTGAAGACAAGCTTTTCGATTGTAGCCTATATTTTTTTAATTTCAATACAAAATAATGTCCGGTCTTATAACTATATGATACGAATATAAATAAATTTTAATCTTATTTATTAATAAGTTAGAATATGTAGATTTTTAACTTTTTAACCTTTAATAATATTTTCAAGTGTATATTTCTTTAACTCTTCAATAAATGAATCTCTAATTTTATTCAAAACTGAATGTATATTACAGTTGGAAAGCCCAGCACAAAAGTTTGAATCTACAAGACAATCGTTTATCTTTATATCCCCTTCCACAGCCTTAATTATTTCATATAGAGTAATTTCAGATGGATCTCTTAAAAGTTTAAACCCACCTTTTTTACCCCTTTCAGAATATAAAATCCCTTCTCTTGCAAGTGATTGCAAAATCTTACCTAAAAAACTGTCAGGTATACCACATATTTCAGAAAGTTCGTTTCTCATAAACAATTTATTTTTTTCTTGGGAACCAATATATACCATCACATTTAAGGCATAGTCGCCAGCCCTTGTTATTTTCATAGACGTACTCCATTAACCTGAATCTTTAATTAAGACCATAATAGTCTTAATTAAACTAAAAGTCAACCAATTTCGATTTATTATCTACTCATTTAGTCTATTTTGAAAGCTCAATAATCTTAAATGCCCCTCGTAATACTATGGAAAATACAATCAACCCAACAATTAAATCAGGATATTTAGAATTTGTAAAATACACGAGCACACCAGCTACAATTACCCCAAGATTAGCAATCACATCATTTGATGTAAAAATCATACTTGCTTGCATATGGGCATCTTTACTTTTACTTTTTTGGAGCAAATATAATGATAGACTATTTGCGATAAGTGCCAAAATTGAAATAATTATCATAGTTTGAAACACAGGAACTTCACTAAGCCCAAAAAATCTTCTAAGCACCTCAACAACCCCCATAAGACCAAGAATCAATTGAAAATACCCTGCAGATTTTGCAATACTCTTTTTCAAAGCTGCAACTTTACCAACAGCAAAGAGTGCTAATGAATATACAATGCTGTCTGCAAGCATATCAAAACTGTCAGCCACAAGCCCCATGGAATTTGAAATAAAACCTGTAAATATTTCTAAAACAAAGAAGAAAAAATTAATACCCAAAACCTGCCACAGCAGTTTTCTTTCATAAATTAAATTATCTGCTACATTACTAACATCTTCAGCCGGTATACTTTCTACTATTGAAGTATCAAGATTTAAACTTTCAAGACGTTTAAATATATTTTTGTAATCACCCTCATGATAAATTATTAACTGACGATTTGAAATATCAAAATCCATATGAACAATATCTCTCACCTCTTCAAGCTTCATACGTATTAGTTGCTCTTCTGAAGGACAATCCATCTTGGATATTTTAAAAACTGTTTTGTACATCTATCACCTGTTTTAGAAAAATTATTAAGAAATATAGTAGTAGTATATCAAAATTAGATGGTCAAAATATTTTATTTTAAAAATGCATAAAAGTATAAAGTTAAATTACTAACCTATAAAGGGCTTCTGTAATAATTGTAGAGTCACTAGATTTATCCTTACCCTGAGAAATTATTTTAAATAAATACTTGTAAGTACCAACATTACTGGTTGCGGTAAAGGATGTTGAACCACCTACACCAGAAAGTGCACCTTGGAAGACCTTGATAATATAAACTGAAACTTCGTAATTTCCACTTTCAAATTTAAACCATGGGTGCGTCGATATATACTTTGTACACTCTATATCCTCAGGATCTGCATTAATAATATAACTATCTAGACTGTTGCCTGATAGGCCACATTTAGTCGTATCCACTGCTTCAAGACTAACCCCTGAAAACATCGATTCAATATTCCTATTATAATTTTTCACTATTTCAATTCCTAAAGTAACTCCGCCTTCAGTAGCTTCTTTTAAACTACTGTAGCGTTTTACTGAACCAGAAAACTTGGTCCCCTGTATTATAAAATAATATACTGACGTTGCCAAGATTAACATAGCTGCAGCAAAAACCAAAACTGTTACAAGTGCAAAACCATTCTTATTTATTTTAAATTTACCAAATCTAAAATAATTTCTACTTTTTTCCATCTATAATACTCCTGATTTTGAGTTAATGTATAGCTTTCACTAAAAAAATCGTAACTAAAGGTTTTTGATAACGGTGAGTTGTTTTTGCTTCCACTTTGATAAATTATACCAAGCTTTACAGTATTATCAGTATAATCCACTTTAAAATCAGCAATACATCCAAGGTAAGGTTCATTATTTAAAAGAAGATTTCTGGTATTGGGTGCGCAGTGGGTTGACCATTCATAGTTTGAAGATGTATCTGCTGATAATCTTAGTTCTTTTTCAAAAAAATAGTTATCATTTGAATCGTCTATATTATCACATATACCATTATTGTTTGAATCCTTACACACATATAGAATTTCTCCGTCCCTACAATTGTCTGTATTAGAATAAGACTCTTCTAATTGTTTTTCTTCATTTAATACTACCACAGGATAGTTTTTAGTGACAATTCTCGTTTTATTCACACAAACTTCCCACAGTCCAGCTTCTATTTTATCCCCAAAGAGGGTTTTAAAAGTTATTGAGGTTGAGTTATCTAATTTTTTACTAACAACAAAAAACGGTCTTTCCCTTTCATCTATACCAAAACCTGCCGACTGTAATAACTTTTCTAACTTAAGCAGTGCCTGATTTACTTCAGACTCGGACCTTGCAATCTGTCTTGTATCGATGGCTGTTTTGGTAAAAGAGGTATATGTCAAATATACACCTAACATCATAACTGAAACTATTGCAATAGCAATAAGTAATTCTATTAAAGTTACCCCCTTTTTATTTGTATTAAACATAAAATTTATATAAATCTTATTCATAAGTCATTTCCTAATAAAAATTTCACTTGTTAAATTATCTTCACCTTCCCCATATGGTTTTTGCCATTTTAGTACAATAGTAACTCTTTTCATTTGAGAAAAGGAGACGTTATCATCTTCAACTGTCCAGTTGACATCGTACTGTATATCATTATAATTTTGCGTCATATTCCCATCATAAATATTATCAAAATTTTCATTTTTAATATTGTTTATAACCTCTTGCATAACATAATTTGCATTATTTCTTACTTCATTCATAACATTTGTTCGCATATAGTTTATTAATAAAGGTATTATCCCAAGCATCGCAATAGCAAAAATAAGTAGCGCAACCATGACTTCAATAAGGCTGAAAGCACTTTTTTTACTTTTAGTTAACCCTTGTATCTTTTTATTTAACATTAATCTTCGCTCCAGCAATACTTACCTCTTTTTTATAACCGAAATTGTTTTCCAAAGTTATTGTTGAATTTTTAGTTGTAAGCCCCCTTTTACTAAAAACAAGCTCGTTACCTTCAAAACTAATTTTTAAATCACTAGGTGGTGTAAACTCTTCGCAGTCTTTTGCAGTTAAATTGTCAGGTGAATCACCTTCAAAGGTGCAGCTACGAATCACAAGCGGCAAGCTGGAATTGTCGAGTGATAAACCGTACAATTTATATTTAGGTGAACTAGGAGCGTTTTCATACCCTTTTGTAATGGAATTTTGCATTGCGGTTTCTAGCATTGTAACAATCCTGTCAGCTGTTTCATTCACATGAATTTTCGAAATCATTTTGGGAAAATACAGAGTCGAAATCCCTAAAATAATTCCAACTATAGCTATAACAACAAGTAGCTCGATTAATGTAAACCCCTTATTCATCTATCACCTTGTAATCATAAGTATAAGTTTACTGGAAAAACTATCCCCGTATTGTGTCTGCCTAGTAATAGAGCCATCAGAAAGCTGAATCATTTTAGTATATTCATTGCTGCCTTCCTTCTGAGGCATCGCTGTAATACCTTCCCCAAGAGGTGGCGCTCCAAAGCCTAAATCTACGACCTTTGATATTTCAATTTTCCTAACTGACTCACCATTTTCTGTTACAATACTAATCGTCTGCCCAGAGTTCAAAAACATAGGCTTTGATGCAGGAGTACCTGTCTTATAATACACCCCTTGTAATTTTGTTTGCCCTCCATAGGAACACAGATCCATCTGAGGCTCAAAAACTAACGCGTCAACAATCCCCCCTGCAACAAAGAGCTTTGAATACACACGTTTACCATCAGTAATCTCATTAACCCATCCGCTATATCCTCCGCCCCCATCTGCTTTATCTATATACAGATAATTAGCCAAACCACTGACTGAATAATAGCCCTGTCCATCTGCTTTTGGTTCATTTGTTAAATCACCATAGGTATCTGTGACAACAGGATCTCCTTTTGAACACTCATATGAATTTGTATCTAAATTAAAATAAGCACCTCCACATTTAATCCCTAAACAGTAGCAGTCAACTTGATTGATATAGGCCTCAACAGTAATATCTGTGGAATCATAAAGGTCAGATATATTTAAAGTAGCTCCACTCCCCCCTTTCCACAACTGATTTTTATCTTTAATTCCAAATATATATTGGGTGCTATGATCGATTTTGTCATTTTGAGATAAAAATCTGCCGGTACCTGCATATATCCATAAATTATTGCTCTCATCCAAGACATCTGTCGGCATAGCGAAAATAGGCCTATTGATATTGAGAATCATTTCAACATTGCTGTCGTCAAGGTTAGAAATACTTAGGTAGTTAGAAGCATTGCTGCGTATGTGCAACATATACAAATTACCTTTCTCAGTGTTAGGGGCACTATATGTACCAAAGACTAAAGCATCGATATTGTAATCAAAATCCACATCTACTGATAAAATCTCTCCCACAGCAACATCTTTTTCAGGAATAGTTACAGTATTTACTAACGTGCCATCAATCAGGTTATAAAAATATATTTTAGGATTCTTAACAAAATTGCCCCCTGATGGATCCAATGGCCCTGAACCTACTACCAAGTACCAAGAGCCTCTTTCATCTTTATCCCCTTGTCTAATAATTGCAGGATAATTTATAGTAAGTGAGTTATCAGTTAATTTGCGCTCCCACAAAAACTTTGCACGCTCAGGATCAGTAACATCGATGACAAAGATTGATGAGCTGTATGTTTCGTTATTTATTTTAATTTCCTTTCCACCAAACCCCATTGTCCCAATCAGTAATGTCCTCCAACTATCTCTGTTTTTTTCTCCTGTTCCACTAATAGCTACATCAACTAGTTGGAATCTATAGTCGATTTTGGGCACATGACAGTTACTACCTTCTATATTGTACCACTGCAGATATGGCAATGCATTTTGTGGGATAAAAGCCCATAGTTCAGCACCCAAATCATTGCCAGTAACCTTTGCCACATCGTTGCTTAAATTAATATCTTCAATTTTACCGATAGAAATTGCATGTACCATCCCATCATTTGCACCAAAAAAGATGACCGGTTTTCTCCCTTTTACCACACTAGAGTTTGCAAACTCATAATAACTACTATCTCTAAATAGGTTATGGTATCTATTTACGTTGGTATTACTCAAGATGATTGGAGTTGAATTAATGATATCGCCTAACTTATACACGCCTTTAAATACTTCAGAGGCATTGGTAGTTAAAAAATTTCTTTTTCTATAATTATTGTCACGTGGATAGTCATAGCCTCTAATAAAGTTAATAAGTTTGGAAGCTTCACTATCAGTTGTAATTCCCCAATAATTTTTAAGTGTTGTCACATTTGAAGGGGTGAAATTATTTGTAATAGCCTTATTTGGTGTCCCGTCATTATACATTATAGTTCTTGAGTCAGAATCTAGATCTTGAAGCCATTTAGATGCACTAAAGATAGTATTCAAATCCATCAGATCGTATCTTCCACTTGGAAGAGTGCAGCTGTCAGGAATCTGATCTTCATCATTGTCATCTATTTTCAACGCCATTGTTTGAGATACATCTTCAAAAAATTTCAATATTAAAATTTTATCGGCAGCATAATTTAATGTTTTATTATTATCTGTGTCTTCACGTATATTACTATTGTCGTCCACAAAATAGGACCTTACGTCCCCTACCCATGATATTTCCCGTTTGCTAGCATCATCACTAAGTGTAGGGTAGTAAAATGCTTGAAACAACATTAATGAACTCTGACTTCCTGTAGAAACAGAAGACAAGGCTGTACCTGAAGATGCCCGTTTTAAAATATCATTAAAAATCGATTGCAATCTATCTTTAAGCTCCAATGCGTTATTTGCACTAAAAAAGGTATCCGGTAAGTCATTACCGTCTTGATCCCAATCGGAAGAAGATGCTGGCAAAGGCTCACATGCACTCCCTCGCCCTGAGCCACCATCATCCATGTAACATGTATCATTAGGAAAATTTGTCAAGCTATCAGGCCATAAACCACCAGATAGAGATTTGTCAAAGCTTCCATACATAGCTACATTTTTAAGGGACTGTTCACCGGTACCCCCTAAGAACAGACCTAAAGTATATACAGCATCGATCTTCACAGTTGCACCGTCTTTATCTCTAGTTGCCCCCATATGCATCTTATACGCAGGCACAACAGGGTCAGATGATCTGCAGGCATCAGATAAGGGGTCGGAACAATTGTAGTAAATATTAGTGGAAGGGGTATTCCACTGTCCATCAGAGGCTAAAATTACATAGTTACTTGAGCATGGTGCATAATCACATTTTAAACCATTATCTGTGTTTTCACATATCCATAAAGGATCTTTAAATTGATTTGAATTATCAGTATTTGAAGTATTTGGCTGTAATCCACCATACTCAGGTATTTCTTGTTTATAATAATTCCAAACATCCCACATTGCAGGCCCTGAAGGTGTACCCCCTTCTGGTGATGCTGTATTAATAGCCGTTATTAAATTAGTATAAGGATGCTCCTCAACTACAGATTGAGCAGAAGTAAAATCACCGATGTATACACCAGCATTTATATAGCTATTTGAATGACTTCCTGAATACGTCATAATACCTATACGGGGTCTGTTTTCTCTTTCCATAAGTTGATAGAGTACTGCATCCTTTATCCCATGATAGGTCTCGTTGTCGACCATTGGCACCCTAACAACAACCCCCCCACCCGTTTCAATGTCACAATTAGATCCTGTACAGGCTCTTGCTGCATCACATTTTCTACTGTTATTACTAGTACAACCTGCAGGTTTACCACCCGTCATCGCCCATTGAAATACATCCATCCTGCTCATCAGCCAATAGTTTAGGCAATTGCCAGAATAAACTTTATTAATATCAATACAATCTTCGTTTGTTTTAGTATTCCAACTAAACCATCCGCTATAACATACTTTTGTTACAGGATTACCTACTGAATCAACATAAAAACCATTTGGTGAAGGACACGTTGCAGCAGAACCTGATGTTGTCTCTTGCCATACACCGTTAACTTTCTTATATTTCTTCTGAGGATTAAATAAACCTTCATAAGTCTTACTTGAATCAAGATGATTGTCTACATATGAATCCCAGTCCATACTACCACTTGTATCAAGAGCTATCATTACTGTGGGAGGCACTTGGGAAACAAATGTCGGTGGCAAATAGCTATAATCCGAACAGCTATTCTGCGCATAAACAATATCTCCCAATAATAATGTAAATAATAAATAAAAAATAACCCTTCTCATATTACCTACCTATTTTTTTTCAGATTATTAATAACTTTCATTTCTTTTTCACAAGTGTTAGAATCCACTAAAACAGTTATCCGTTCACCAACTATATCTTGTGTCTTAATAGCATCATATAAATAATCTTCTTTGGAATAATATATCATCCTTTTACCTTTGCAAACCCCTCTATCAATATCTAATATTATATAATTTTCATGTATCTCGCTAACAACCCCTCTTAACACTAAGTTATCCAAAGCAAATACAAAAGTACTTATTAATAATGTTAAAATAATAAAAATCATAACCTTCTTCATTTATATCCCTCCACAGGGTATTCTACGTTTATTATATTTATATTAGTAAACATAAAAAAATCGTGAAAATTTAAAATTTTAAAAGGAAAATAAAAAAATCTATGATTCAGTTTGTATAGCAAAAAGGATAAATATAAATCGGCAAGCAGTAATTGCTTGCCTTATAAATTATTTAATCTTGAAAAATTGCTTTAGTGCGTGTCTTGCAATATTTGGATTTTCTTTAAGCCTTCTTCTTGAATATGCAAGCCACTCTTTACCAAAAGGCACGTACACCCTGAGCCTGTGACCAGCCGATACAATAATCTCTCTTAACTCTTCATCTACGCCAAGAAGCATTTGAAATTCAAAATCTTCCTTTTTAAGCCCATATTTTTCAATAAGTCTTAAGGCTTCAAATACAAGCTTTTCATCATGAGTGGCAATCCCTACATAGGCTTTTTTCTGAAAAAGCTTTTCAAGGCAGTATATATAATTTTGATTGATTATATATGGGTCCTTGTATGCAAGCTTTCTTGGCTCATTATAAATCCCTTTGCAAAGCCTAAAATTTAGATACCCATCAGACAAATTTTCTATGTCTTGCGGCGTCCTTCTTAAATATGATTGTAGTACGGTACCTACATGCCCGATATATTCTTCCCTGAGTTTTCTGAACAATCCCAGCGTATCATCAGTACGAGGTGTATCTTCCATATCAATTCTAACAAAGTTGCCAAGCTCTTTTGCATGGGCTACGATCTCTTTGATATTTCCAAATGCAAACTCCTTATCAAGCAAAAGACCCATCTGAGTTGGTTTTAATGATATATTTGCATTCAAACCCTCTTTTTTAATTGTATTAAGTATCTTTACACATTCATTTTTATAAAATGTAGCCTCATCTTTGGTGTTAACAAATTCGCCAAGGATATCAATGGTTGCCATCATCCCCTTATTGTTTAGCTCATGGGTAACTCTCACCGCATCATAAAGAGTCGGTCCTGCAATATAGCTTTTGGCAAAAATATTTACAATTGGAGCAGGTATAAACATTATGCTCTTAGAGACTAAAAAATTAAATATACCCATATTAGACTCCTATTTCATAAAGGGATATTCAAACGATTCAGGCCCATTAAAGGTCTCCTTAATAGCCCTCGTAGATACCCATCTAATAAGATTTAAGTAGCTTCCTGCCTTATCGTTAGTTCCTGATGCCCTCGCCCCACCAAAAGGCTGTTGACCTACAACTGCGCCTGTTGGCTTGTCATTGATATAAAAATTACCTGCAGCATGTTCTAACTTTTTCATTGCTTTTGCAATAAATTCCCTGTCATTTGCAAACACTGTCCCAGTAAGGCCATACATTGAAGTTTTATCACAAAGCTCTAGTGCCTCATCCACCTTATCGTCATCATATACATATGCAGTCAATACCGGTCCAAAAATCTCTTCTTCCATAGTCTTGAAGTGAGGGTCTTTTGCCAAAATAAAAGTAGGCTCAATAAAGTATCCTTTTGATTTGTCATAATTGCCGCCAATTAAAATTTCAGCATCCTTTGATTTTTTTGCATATTCAATATACTCCACTATGCTGTCAAATGCTGCCTCATCAATAACTGCATTGAAGAAATTATGAAAATCTTCAACCGGTCCCATCTTGATTTTGCCAACTTCAGATTTAAACATTTCAAAAAATTCGTTATAAATTGATTTAGGGATATAAATCCTTGATGCGGCGCTGCATTTTTGCCCCTGATATTCATATGCCCCTCTAATGGTGGCCGCAACAAGTTTTCTCATATCAGCACTATTGTGAACAAAGATAAAATCCTTGCCACCGGTTTCACCAACAATTCTTGGATAAGATCTGTATTTTGCAATATTTTCACCTATTGTCTTCCACATATTTTGAAATACAGCGGTGCTACCAGTAAAATGAACACCTGCAAAATGTTCACTTTTTAAAACAATATCACCTACCATTGAACCCCTTCCAGGGATAAAATTAATTACACCATCAGGAAGGCCTGCTTCCTTCAAAATTTTCATAAAGAAATAAGGTGCATAAACGGCGCTCGAAGCAGGTTTCCACAATACCACATTACCCATAATTGCAGGAGAAGTAGGTAAATTGCCACCAATGGCAGTAAAGTTGAATGGAGTAACTGCAAAGATAAAACCTTCAAGAGGTCTATACTGTACATAATTCCAAATCCCCTTAGGACTGTAAAGTGGCTGGTCTTTATAAATTTGCTGTGCATAGTAGCAATTAAATCTAAGAAAATCTATCAATTCACATGCAGAGTCAATTTCGGCCTGATATGGGTTTTTGCTAATAGAAAGCATAGTTGCTGCATTCATCAGATATCTGTATTTAGTTGAAAGGAGCTCGGCTGCCTTCAGAAAGATACTTACTCTGTCCTGCCAGGCCATTTCCTGCCATTTTTTCCATGCCTTTTGAGATTCTTTTATAGCCAATTTAATCTCTTCTTCACCAGCTAAATGGTATTCAGCCAAAACATGTTGATGGTCATGAGGACATACTACTTTGGCAACTTTACCAGTCTTTATCTCTTTTCCACCTATAATAAGCGGAATCTCTATCTTTTTTGATTTTAAATCATTTATTGCCTGCAATAACAACTCCCTCTCCTGACTGCCGGGAGCATAATCATAAACCTTTTCATTCTCAGGAAAAGGGATATTTACTACCGAGTTATTAAAATTATTCATATGTAACCTCCTTCTTTTTTTGTTCAATGTATTATATTTTAATAATAATTTCAAAATATTGAACAGTCAAGCACAAAAAAAGTGGGATACATATCTGTACCCCACATATATTAATGTCCACCAAGATAAGCGCTTTTCACTTCGTCATTATTTAAAAGAGCTTTAGCATTATCCTCAAGAATAATTTTCCCTGTTTCCATAACATAACCTCTGTGTGCTATGGAAAGTGCCATATGAGCATTCTGCTCCACAAGCATTATTGTTGTACCTTTCTTATTAATATCGACAATAATTTTAAAAATATTTTGAACAATTATCGGAGCAAGTCCAAGAGAAGGTTCATCAAGCAAAAGAAGTGTAGGTTTAGACATCAGAGCTCTACCTATTGCAAGCATTTGTTGTTCGCCACCGGAAAGTGTACCACCAAGTTGTTTTTCTCTCTCTTTTAACCTTGGAAACATGTCATAGACCATTTCAAGATCTTTTGTCACTTCAAGTTTATCTTTTCTGAGGTAGGCTCCCATCATTAAATTTTCCTTTACCGTCAACAGTGGAAAAATTTGTCTGCCTTCAGGCACCTGAATAAGCCCCTCAGAAACTATCCTATCTGCAGACCACCTTGTGATATCGTGATTCAGATATTCAATTGTACCAGCAACGGGCTTCAATATTCCTGAAATAGTATTTAGAGTAGTTGTCTTACCTGCTCCATTAGCACCAATAATCGCAACTATTTCACCTTCTTTTACATGGATATCTATCCCTTTTAAAGCTTCTATATGTCCATATTTTGTATGAATATTACTCAGTTTCAGCATTGTCTTCTACCTCTTTACCAAGATATGCTTCAATTACCCTTTTATTTGCCCTAATCTCCTCGGGCAATCCTTCGGCAATAAGTTGTCCATGGTCAAATACTATAATTCTATCAGATATTCCCATCACAAGCTTCATATCGTGCTCAATTAGAAATATGGTTTTATTGAGATCCTTTCTTATCTGCCTGATTAAACCCATTAACTCTTGCGTTTCCTGGGGATTCATACCGGCTGCAGGCTCATCGAGAAGCAACAATTCGGCATCTGTGGCCATTGCCCTTGCTATTTCAAGCTTACGCTGTTTACCGTAAGGCAAGTTTTGTGCCTGCTCAAGCTTTTCACCCAGCAAACCCATATAATCAAGAAGCTCTTCAGCCTTCTGAATGCACTCTTTCGTTTCATACCTATATCTTGGAAGTTTGAATACTGACTCAAGAAGATTTGTCTTTCTTCTACAATGCATTGCAAGCAATATATTTTCAAGAACAGTCAACTGGGCAAACAATCTTATGTTTTGAAAAGTCCTTGCAATTCCAAGGCTTGTAACCTTATACGGCTTTAACAAATTAAGATTAACACCTTTAAAAGTAACATTCCCGAGAGTTGGAGTATAAACTCCGGTAATTACATTAAAAACTGTTGTTTTACCGGCACCATTTGGGCCAATAAGACTTAATATTTCCCCTTGATTTATATCAAAACTAACATTATCTACCGCTTTTAAACCGCCAAAATGCATCGAAACTTTATCTACTTTTAAAATAGCTTCACTCATAGCTTCACCTTAAACATTTACCTTGATTTTACCAAAAAGCCCCTGAGGTCTGAAAACCATCATCAAAATCAAAACAATACCGTAAGTTACCATTCTGTATTCAGATGCAAATCTTAAAACTTCAGGAATCGTACTTAACACTATACTGCCAAATACAGCACCTGAAATACTGCCCATGCCACCAAGCACAAGCATACAAAGCTGCTCTATGGATTTCATAAAACCAAAGTCTATTGGATTAATGTATGACAGGAAATGAGCATACAAAGCACCACCAAGACCTGCAAATGCCGAACCTATCGTAAAGGAAAGCACTTTGTATCTTGATATATTTACACCCATCATCTCTGCTGCAATCTCATCCTCTCTGATACTTCTGATTGCAAGCCCATGTCTTGATTTTTCAAGCCTGTACATAAAAAATATTGCAAATACAACAAAAAAAGCCGTTATACCGAGATTAGTTGAAGGTGGAATACCATATACTCCAAGAGCACCACCAAGAGCAGGAGTATTCAAAATAACAACCCTTACAATTTCACCAAAGCCAAGAGTGGCAATTGCAAGATAATCACCTCTAAGCCTCAAAATTGGAATACCCAATAATGCGCCAAAAAGTGCGCCAAAACCTGTTCCGGCTATAAGTGAAACTATAAAGGGTGCACCAAGTTTTATAGATATCATTGATGAGGAATATGCACCAATGCTCATAAAAGCAGCATGACCAAGGGATAACTGCCCTGTGACACCTGTTATGAGATTTAGCCCGAGCACCATTATAATGTTAATACCGGTAATTGTTGCAACCTGAACTATATAATCATTAAAAAGATAATTTAAAATTGAATCCATCTTTCACACCTACACTTTTTCTTTTGTGGCCTTACCAAAAAGTCCGGAAGGCTTAACGATAAGGATGAATATCAATATGCCAAATGCAATAGCATCTCTAAAGGATGGAGAAATAAACGCAACCCCCATAACCTCGGCAAGCCCCAAAACCAGACCTCCAATCATAGCACCAGGTATACTCCCAATTCCGCCTAAAACAGCTGCTACAAAAGCCTTCAGTCCAAACAACAACCCCATAAGTGGGTCAACAGCCCTGTAATAGGTACCTACTAACACACCAGCAGCAGCAGCCAGTGATGAACCTATGGCAAAAGTAAAAGAGATAATTTTATCAGAATTAATCCCCATTAATCTTGCTGTAGTAAGATTTTGAGAGACAGCACGCATGGCTATCCCCATTTTTGTATTATGAACTATATAATAAAGCCCAAACATAAGGGCAATTGATACCAAAATTATAAATATTTGTAAAAATGATATCGTAATACCACCAACATTGAAATTTATCTCAGGAAATATTTGAGGGTAAGCCTCCCTCTGAGGTCCGTTTATTAAAACCACAAGATTTGATATAAATATTGATGCACCAATTGCACTAATAAGAGCAGAAATTCTTGATGAGTTTCTTACCGGTTTATATGCAACCTTTTCAACCAAAACACCAATTATTGCAGTGGTAGCCATAGCTATAGCAATAACCACAATGAAATTACTTGAAAACTGTGTAGCGACTATAAGACCGACAAATGCCCCCACCATATAAATGTCACCGTGAGCAAAGTTAATCAGCTTTATAATACCGTAGACCATTGTATAACCAAGGGCTATCAGAGAATAAATACTCCCTACCGTTATTCCATTCAGAAGCTGCTTGAGTATTATTTCTAACACGACTCCTCCTTTATAAGGTAAATAGAAAAATGGGGGCTTTTACCCCCCATAATGTTTATTCGTTAAGAAGCTTGAAGTAGTATTTACCGTCAGATTTTTTGTCAACTGCCTGGATGAAAGGTTTTTTAACAGCATTACCCTCTTTGTCAAACTTCATCTGACCGCTAACTCCGTCAAACATAGGTATATTTGCAAGAGCATCTCTCATTGCTGTTCTCTGCTTAACATCAGAACAACTGGTTACTTTTGCATCTTTCATAGCATTGGCAATTAGATATACAGCGTCATACCCCTGAGCTGAAAACATATCTGCTCCGCCCCTTGATTCCATTTTCTTAACAAACTCTTGTACTTTTGGAGCTTTAGCTTCTGGTGAGAAACCAGCATAAACTATTGAGCCAAGAGCAGCATCTTTAGCAACGTCCCAAAGATCTGGAGCAAGAAGTCCATCACCGCCAACGATAGGAGCTTTAAGTCCCTGCTTTCTTGCCTCAAGAAGAATCAATGAGCCTTCAGGATAGTAACCGCTGAAAATTATTGCATCAGGGTTGCTTGGCTTTATTGCAGTTATTTGAGCAGAAAAGTCTGTATCGCCATCAGATATAGTCTGCTCTACTACAATATTGCCGCCAAAATCTTTAACAGCTTTTTTGAAAATTGCAGAAAGACCCACACTGTAGTCATTATTAACTGAAGTAATAAGGGCAAAATTTTTCCATCCAAACTTCTCCATAACGAACTTAACAGTAGCCGGACCACCGTCAGAGTCAAGAAGAGTATCCCTAAATACAAATGGTTTATTGTCAGTAACACCTTTGGCAGTAGCACCTGCAGAAATTAAAACAGTTTTTGCTCTATCAGCGATAGGCCCTATAACAAATGTAGCTCCTGAAGTAGGCTCGCCGATAATTGCACATGCCTTATCCTTATTAATAAGTCTTTGAGTTGCATTTGCTGCCTCAGCCTTATCTCCACGGCTGTCATAATTGATAAGTTTGATAGTTTTACCGTTTACTCCCCCTGCTGCGTTGATTTCATCCACAGCAAGCTTTGCGCCAGCAAGTGTCTTTTGACCATAAACCGCCAAGTTACCTGTTTCTGGGCCCTGGATACCGATCACAAGCTCCCCTGCTGCAAACACAAGAGATCCAAACATAAACACTACAGCTAAAGTAAGTAAGCCAAGTTTTCTCATAAATCCTCCTTTTAAAATATTTAGTTTAAAATTTCGAACTTAAACTTTAAAACAATTATCTCTCTTTGTCAAACATTTTTTTATTACTAATTAATATTAAATATTTTTAACATTCTTGTAATTCAACAATTTTGTTTTTTAGGTAAACTTTTTAATATTTTTTAATATAACTGTACATTGTTAATATTGTCTTGACTTTTGTTTTTTTGTTTAATATAGTGAACTATGACTTTAGGAAAAAAGATTCAGCAGCTTAGAAAAGAGAAAAAACTTACACTGCGACAACTAAGCAAAGAGTCAGGTTGCTCCCTTGGTTTTTTATCCCAAGTGGAAAGGGACTTAGTTTCCCCTACCATCGCATCATTAAAAAAGATTTCAGATGCGCTTGATGTTAATGTAATCCATTTTTTTGACGACTCTATCAGCAGCCAAAGGGTAGTTGTCAGAAAAAACGAAAGAAACAAGATGGTCAACCCTAAATCTAAAGTAACATATGAGCTTCTAAGGCCTCAATTTTCAGAAACAGAACTTGAAGCATTGTTTATGCATCTTGAGCCCGGTGCATATAGTGGTAATGAATCACATACACATAACGGAGAAGAATTTGTAATTGTCCTAAAAGGTAAACTTGAAATTCAGGTTAACAATGAGATTTTTACATTAGAAGAAGGCGATTCGGCAGTTTATAAGTCAAATCATCCGCACAGTTGGAGAAACCCCACAAATGAAGTAACGGAAGTGCTTTGGGTAAACCACCCACCTACATTTTAAAGTTATAAGGCAGCTTCATAAACTTTTATTTTATCCAACACCTTATCAAGATATCTTTTTGTTTCATCATACGGCAAACTTCTCTTTAATGTCCTATACACATCATCCGGACTCATCCTGTTTATGACATTTACAGCAGAACCAATATTGTAACTGCCAACAAAAGCCTTTGCCACATTACCTGCTCCTGTATTGTAAGCAGCAATACTGCAATAAAGTCTGCTT
>JAIHAR010000042.1 GCA_020054865.1 Deferribacteraceae bacterium | reverse complement strand
GAATGAAGGCTTCGGTGGCCCGAAACATCAAGGCGTTTCTCCGTAAACGCCTCAGATTCGTGGACTTGCGCCACATTCCCCTCCGAATCTTGGGAATCAGAGGGAAGTCTTCGGCCTTTCCGGTAGCGCATGTAGCCCTGGGCCAGGATTGAGACGACTTCGGCGGTCACCGCTTCAATCGTGTCGGGGATGTTGGTTTCAGCCTGCATCCGGTCCTCCTTCGCGGAAGGCCGCTGGAAGGACCGTTGTGGATGCCGCGGGATGAACGACCTTGGTCAGGAACCGTTGGAGCCCGTCCGATATCGCTCGAGAGCGATGTCGCCGGCACCCACAACGGTCTCCGTTCTCACGGCCGCATCCGCTGTCTGGTGATCAACTTGCCGCCGAACCCCTTGGTCCGGCTTCCGGCTGATACCTACCGGAGGATCGAGTTTGATGTCGGCGCAGGCTCTGTGGGGAACCGGGCTGTTAAATAGCCGGATTCAAAAAGCGGAGAATGGGAGAATCAGGAAAGGACATTTGCGAAAACCGCGGCTGAACCCCCATGGTTGCATCGCAACCCCGGGCGGAGAGCATCGAAACGGAGAATCGGGAAGGATGTGCCCGTCGGCGTAAGTCGGCGAAGACAGGGCAGAAACGACAATACCCCGTGGGGATCAACCCACAGGGTATTGCGTTAAATAAGAACCGCTGATTTCAGCGGATAGAATTTTGGCTCCCCGGGACGGACTCGAACCGCCAACCTAGTGGTTAACAGCCACCCGCTCTGCCGATTGAGCTACCGGGGAACTTAAGCAGGAGAGATATATAGCAACATTGACTAAAAGTGTCAACATTTTTTTTCGTTTTTTTTACACTGTTTAAACATCAAAATTAACCAGTTTGACTTCCTCTTCCAACATTATCCCTGTCTCATTATAAACCTTATCCTTAACATGTTGGATAATATTGTATATGTCTAAGCTTGTTGCTCCACCAAGATTAATAATAAAGTTTGCATGTTTTTCAGAAACTTTAGCATTACCCACCCTATACCCTTTCAAACCACAACCTTCAATCAAAGTCCCGGCGAAATTACCTTTAGGTCTTTTAAAAACAGAGCCGCAACTGGGATAATCGATGGGCTGTTTTGACCACCTTTTAGAAAGGATTTCCTCCCTTCTGTACATATTTGCTCCTTTTCTCAAAAAAAAGCCCGCTTCAACAACTATTTTTTTATCTAAACCTGAGCTTCTGTAAGTAAAATTTATTTCGTTCTTTTTCAGTAGAGTAACTTTACCGGACATATCAATGGTTTTTACATAATCAACGACATCCTTTATCTCAGTGTCAAATGCCCCTGCATTCATAAAAACAGCTCCACCCACACTGCCGGGGATACCTGATAAGTCTTCTATACCACCCAAATTATTTGAAATAGAAAATTTTACAATATCATCAAGCAGGCAACCTGCTCCACTGACAAGCATACTACCATCTATCAAAGCATACCTGTTAAGATTTTTCAAACTAAGCACTACCCCGTCAAAGAAATTATCAGAAAATAGCACATTACTCCCTTTGCCAAGGATAAAAAATTTTTCATTTTTCAAGTAAATTAAGGATTCTCTCAAATCTTGAGTTGTATAAGGTTCTAAAAAAAGTTTTGCACTCCCACCGGTCATATAGCTTGTGTGTTTTGACAACGGCTCATTTTTAATTATTCTCATTTTTTGGTAATCCCCGCATCTTCAAGAGCTTTTGTGCATTTGCATTCATCCGTATTCGGAATATTTTTACTATACAACTCTAAAATTTCTTTCAATTTTTCTTCACTCTTCTTTATTGTTTCTATTACTTCTGAGGTTGTCAGTTTATTTTTCGAAATACCAGCAGCAAAATTAGTCACAATACTCACATTTGCATAACAAATCTCAGCTTCCCTTGCCAGCGTTACCTCAGGAAAAAGGGTCATACCGACTATATCGGCACCGAGAGTCTTATACATTTTAATTTCGGCAGCCGTTTCAAGCCTTGGCCCGTTAGTACATACATAAACACCCTTATTTTTGATGCCAAAAGAAAAATCTTTTGACAGAGTGATTAGCTTATCTCTGATCGTTTCGCAGAAAGGGTATGTTAAATCTATATGAACTATATCATTTTCTTCGTAAAACGTATTTGCTCTGCCACATGTCATATCGATAGCATTATCAGGAATAACAATATCCGAAGGCTTTAAATCACTTGCAATCCCACCGACAGCATTAAAAGAAAGTATTTGGCTGACCCCAATTTGTTTGAATCCGTCAATATTTGCTCTGTAATTTACTTTGTGTGGGGCAAGGGTGTGATTTGCTCCGTGCCTTGATAAAAAATAAAATTCAACTCCCCCTTTTCTAAAAAGTTTGTAAGGTGATGAAGGTTTGCCAAAAGCAGAGCTGACTTCAATATCTTCTATAAACTCAAAACCGTTGATAGAATAAAGTCCGCTTCCCCCTATTATCCCAATCTTCATTTTTACCCCTTTTGTTTTGAAGGCTTTGGAAGATGCCAGTTTTTATAAATTGCGATAAGCCTTATAGTTATTACTATTGCGATGCAAATAACTACATTAAGAGTCTTATTTAAATTTAGCCGATCAAAAAAAGCAAATATTAGACCTCCTACAATGCAAGCAGATGCATAAATCTCTTTTTGTAATACCAAAGGGACCTCGCCTTGCAGAATATCTCTTACCATTCCACCCACAGTGCCTGTCATAACCCCCATAATTATCGCACCAAAATATCCTATATGATAACTAATACCCACTGAAATCCCAATCACGGTAAATACTCCAAGCCCTATTGCATCCATTATAAGAAGCGTCTTAAACTTTTTTTCCACAAAAGAGCTAAAATAAAATGTGATTACTGAGGCCAAAATAGATATAAAAAGATATGTAGTGTTTTGGAAGATAAAAGGAGGGATTCTGCCCACAAGCACATCTCTAATTGTACCACCACCTACGGCAGTAACTACACCTAAAACAGTAACACCGTAAAGGTCAAGATTTTTCCTGACACCGGCTATGGCACCACTCATAGCAAAAGCAAATGTCCCTAAAAGGTCAAGTACGTATAATACATTCATTAGTCTTTTGATAAGTTAAATTTGTTTTTTGTCATACCTGCCAGGTAACTGTCATGGGTTACTACTAGTATGGTAAGCCCATCTTCGTTTAGTTTTTGAAATATTTCAAATATGCTGTCACTGTTTGCCCTGTCAAGATTACCTGTAGGCTCATCAGCCAAAAGTATATGAGGCTCGTTAATAAGTGCTCTTGCAATAGCAACCCTCTGCTGTTCACCACCGGAAAGCTCGGAAGGGTAGTGATTCATTCTATCTTTCAAACCAACTTTTTCAAGAAGATATTCTGCACTCATTTTAGCCCTATTTTTATTCCCATCCTTTATTAAGGCAGGAAACATTACATTTTCAAGCGCATTAAAATCATTTAAAAGATAATGAAACTGAAAAATAAAGCCCACATTCTCATTTCTAAACTTATCTATAAACCCGTTTGAAGAAAAAATATTCTTACCTTCAAATAGGACTTCCCCCGAGTCAGGCTTATCTAGCCCACCTAAAATATGAAGCAGTGTTGATTTTCCAGAGCCGGAGGGGCCAACTACGGCAGTAAAATCACCCTTATTTATCTGCAAACTCATGTTAACAAGGACATTTACGACATGAGTAGCCTTTTTAAAACTTTTATATATATTTTTGGCTTCAAGTATAAGACTATTCATTTCTCAATGCCTCAATCGGGTCTAATTTGGAAGCGTGAATGCTCGGGATTATAGATGATATAAAAGTAATCACAATTGCTGAGATACTCACCAAAATAAACACTTCAGGGACAATTTTTACAGGAATCCTGTCCATAAAATATACATCTTCAGGCAAAGAGATTATTTTATAGTTTTCAAGCACATAGCAAATAGCATATCCTATAATATTTCCTACAGCTATACCTATTAAACCTATTATCAGCCCCTGCCTTATAAAAATATTTCTTATAAATTTACTGCTTGCTCCCATAGCTCTGAGGATTGCGATATCCCTCTTCTTGTCCTTAACCGTCATTGTAATCAAACTCATTATATTAAACGAAGCAACTACAGTAATAAGAGTTAGGATGATAAACATTGCAGCTTTCTCTAGCTTTAGAGCAGAAAATAGATTTTGATTCATACTAAACCAATCTCTTGACCACAATGGGAATCCAAGTTTTTTTCTGATAGCGTGAGAAATTTCTCCTGCCTTATTTACATCAAAAACACTTACACTAAAACCTGTCACTATATCATCAAGCTCGAAGAATTTTTGTGCAGCTTTAAGAGGGATAAGTGTCAATGTGTTGTTATATTCATACATTCCAGTATCAAATATACCCGTTATTTTAAAGCGTTTCATCCTGGGGGTAAAGCCAAGAGGCCCTTTTTTGCCAAAAGGGGAAACCATAACTATCTCATCCCCAACGGTAAGAGCCAAACTGTTTGCCAAGTCTTTTCCAATTACAATATTAAAATCTTCACCGTCAAGAGACTTTAAATCCCCTTCTTTCATATATTTCTCAATATTTGTAACATTGATTTCAGTTTCAGGCACGATTCCCCTTACAATAACACCACTGACGCTTCTTTCACTTGTAAGTAAGACCTGATTTAGCAAAAATGGTGAAACCCCTTTAACACCTTCCACTGTCTTAATTTGTGATTCTATTTCCTGCCAATTGGATATCGGAGAAGAGTCAATTCTATTAACAATAATATGCGAATTAGCTCCCAATATCTTATCTCTTAAGTTATTTTCAAATCCAATCATTACATTTATTACCACTATTAAAGTGGCAACTCCCAAAACAATACCAATAATTGATATTGCCGAGATAAAAGACAATACTCGGGTTTCTTTTCTGCTTTTTATATATCTTAAAGCAATAAAATTAGATAGCTTCATCTATTCCCACTCAATTGTTGCAGGTGGCTTAGAACTTATATCGTATGTAACACGATTTATCCCCTTAACCTCATTTATTATCCTGTTTGAGACTTTTGCCAAAACTTCATAAGGGATATGAGCCCAGTCTGCAGTCATACCATCAAGACTTGTAACAGCCCTTAATGCTGCTACATGCTCGTAAGTCCTTTCGTCCCCCATAACTCCGACTGACCTTACAGGTAATAAAACGGTAAAAGCCTGCCATATTTCATTGTAGAGTCCAGCCTTTTTTATCTCTTCTATAAATATTGCATCTGCCAATCTCAAAATATCAAGCCTATCTTTTGTCACCTCCCCAAGAACTCTTATTGCAAGACCTGGCCCCGGGAATGGATGTCTGCCTATAATTTCCTGAGGCAAGCCAAGCTGCAAGCCAACCTGTCTTACTTCATCTTTAAAAAGTTCTCTCAATGGTTCAATCAGTTCAAACTTCATATCCTCAGGCAAGCCACCCACGTTATGATGAGTTTTAATAGTAGCTGATGGCCCTTTAAATGATACTGACTCTATTACATCAGGATATAGTGTCCCTTGAGCCAAAAAGTCAAAATCTCCTAACTTCTTGGTCTCTTCTTCAAATACCTGTATAAACAAATTACCTATTTTTTTGCGCTTGGTCTCAGGGTCGCTAACCCCTTTTAAAACTTCAAGAAACTTTTCTTCTGCATCAACATAAACAAGATTAATTTTGAAGTGATTTTTAAATGTGTCTATTACCTGCTCAGCCTCATTAAGCCTTAACAGTCCATTGTTAACAAAGATACACGTAAGATTTTCTCCAATTGCCTGATGAAGTAAAACTGCAACAACTGAAGAGTCCACACCACCACTAAGGGCACACAAAACCTTTTTATCTCCAACTCTTTCTCTTACTCTTTCTATTTCAGCATGAATAAAGTTGCCAGGAGTCCACACCTGCAGACATCCACAAACATCAACAATAAAGTTTTTTATAATCTTTGAGCCATTTACCGTGTGGGCCACTTCAGGGTGAAACTGAATAGCATAAATCGCTCTTGATTTATGGCGCATGGCAGCAACCGGAGCATTTTCAGTATAACCAATTATCTCAAACCCATCAGGCCGCTTCTCAAGCCTGTCGCCATGACTCATCCACACTGTTAGCTTACCATCTTCTGCCACATCTTTAAAAATATCTTCCGTATTAGCTATATTCAATATGCTTCTGCCATACTCTCTTGCATTTGCCCTTGCAACTACTCCACCAAAGTGTTTACATATCAGCTGCATCCCATAACAAATTCCAAGTATGGGGACGCCAAGTTCGAATATCCTTTTATCCACATCAGGGGAGTTTTCGTCGTAAACGCTTGAAGGCCCACCTGAAAGAATAATCCCCTTTGCACCAAAATCTTTTATTTTTGTAAAGTCAGCATTGCAAGGATATATTTCACAATATACTTTATGCTCCCTGACCCTTCTTGCAATAAGCTGGGTATACTGCGAGCCAAAATCCAGAATCAAAATCTTTTCAGAATGTATATCCACGACTCACCCCTTAAATTTAAGTATTTATCCAATAGTTAGGCGCTTCTTTTGTAATAATAACGTCATGAACATGACTTTCTCTAAGTCCTGCATTTGAAATTCTTACAAATTTAGCCTCTTTTATTACTTCATCAATTGATTTGCATCCCAAGTAGCCCATACCTGAACGAAGTCCACCCACAAGTTGATAAATAGTCTGGCTTAAGTCCCCTTTATAATGAACCCTGCCTTCAATCCCTTCCGGCACAAATTTGCTCTCGGTATCAGCTTTATCTTGAAAATACCTATCCTTACTCCCTTTTTTCATTGCCCCTACACTTCCCATACCTCGGTAAACTTTATAACTTCTCCCCTGATAAAGCTCAATCTCGCCGGGAGATTCTGTGGTACCGGCAAACAGTGAACCTATCATCACAACATTTGCACCAGCTGCTATCGCCTTTACTATATCTCCGGAATATTTGATCCCTCCATCAGCAATGATAGGGATGTTGTATCTTCTTGCCATTTCTGCACAATCCATAATTGCTGTAATCTGCGGTACACCTACCCCGGCAACAACACGGGTAGTACAAATTGAGCCAGGCCCAATACCTACCTTAACACAATCAACACCTGCTTTTGCAAGATCTTCAACTGCCTCAGCTGTAGCGACATTCCCTGCTACAAGCTGCAACTCCGGGTATCTGCTCTTTAAAGTTTTCACCATATCTATCACTTTTTTGGAATGTCCGTGCGCTGTATCAACGACTACTACATCCACTCCGTGCTCCACAAGGGCAGCTACCCTGTCAACGGTATCAGGAGTAACACCGACAGCAGCACCAACCATCAGTCTTCCATATTGGTCTTTAGTGGCATTGGGGTATTTCAGTTTTTTATTTATATCCTTAATGGTGATAAGGCCTTTGAGATTAAATTCATCATCTACCACAAGAAGTTTTTCTATTCTGTGTTCCTGAAGATGTTCCTTTGCCTCTTCAAGTGAAGTGCCAACCGGTACTGTTACTAGATTCTCTTTAGTCATATATTTATCAATTGGGTCTGTAATATTTTTTACAAACCTCAAATCTCTGTTGGTCAAAATTCCATAAAGTTTGCCGTCTTTTGTCACCGGGATACCTGAAATTTTATATTTAGCCATTATAGCAAGAGCATCTTCGACATTTTTATCATGATCAATGGTAATGGGATCAACAATCATTCCACTTTCAGACCTTTTCACTTTGTCAACCTCTTCGGCCTGCTCTTCAATGCTCATATTTTTATGAATAAATCCAAGACCACCTTCCTGAGCAATTGCAATCGCAAGCTTTGCCTCTGTTACAGTATCCATAGCTGCACTTACAAGGGGAATATTCAGTAAAATTTTATTTGTAAGTTTTGTCTGAGTGGACACATCACCGGGCAATACCTCACTTTTTCTTGGCACGAGAAGAACATCGTCAAATGTTAATGCTTCTTTTAAAATTTTATTGTTCATATTTTACCCCGATCAATATATTTTTGTCTCTAATATCCCCAGTCCCTACTGTATCTGAAATCCTTTTCAATCGTTCTGAGGCTTATTTTTGCAATTACCGGAAGTTGCCTTTTAAACTGGTTTTTCCTTATCCTTTCAGAAATATTTTCGATAAACTCCTTGTCAAATCCATCATTTACCAGTTCTTCAAAAGAATACCTTTCATCCACCATTTTATACAGAAGCCTGTCAACATCCTGATAACTGAAACCAAGCTCACTTTCATCCGTTTGACCCTCCCAGAGGTCTGCAGTGGGTTTTTTTTCAATAACCTGTCTTGGTATCTGCAGATACTCAGAAAGCTTCCACACCTGTGTCTTGTAAAGGTCACCTATTGGATTTATAGCTGATGCAAGGTCCCCATACCAGGTGCCATAACCAAGCAAAAGCTCTGTTTTATTACTTGTTCCAAGGACTATTCCACCCACTTCTGCTGATTTATCAAACAATACAATCATTCTCATCCTTGCCATTACATTACCTTTTCTTAGTTTGCTGATTTCAGGATTAACAGCAAAATAAGGCTCAACAAACTTTGTAATGTCTACCTCGGTAAGATCAACACCCAAAAAGTCAGCGACATTCATTGCGTCAATTTTACTTTGCATACTGCTTGTCCTGTATGGAAGGTAATACAAAAAAACCCTATCTTTGCCAAGTGCCTTTACTGCCAAAGTAGCCGACAACGCCGAGTCAATACCCCCACTTAAACCAACCACTACATTTTTCACACCGATTTTTTCTGTTTCTTCTTTTATGAAGTTACAAAGAATTTCTGTAACAATCTTTGTATCAATATTCATCTACATCTCCACAGTTTCTCACAAGTTTTTTTATCATGGCAAAATCTTCGCCCTTCAAAAAAGGTGAGTGAATTCTGGATCTTCTAAGTTCCTTCAAATCTATCTTTACACCTTTGACTTCCTCTTTTAAGAGAGGTAATTTTAAAATACTTTTCCCAAATGGGGAAAACACAGTCGAACCACCCCAGAAGGTTATCCCTTCTTCAACCCCCACTCTATTTACAAAAATAACATTAACGGTAAGATTTGTGGCTGCAAATTTCAATGTATTGTACCAGAGCTCCTCAGGATAAAAACTATCTTCAAATATCCCTCTTGCCGGACTGTTTGACACTACGATAACCGTATCTACATCCTGCCTGGTCAGACTCAGAATCGATGAAATATGAAGCGCATCCTCACATATCAAAATCCCGCACCTGAAATATTTCGTGTCAAAAGCCGTAAAACTGTCCCCTTTTGCAAAATATCTTGATTCTTCAAACATAGTATAGTTGGGTAAAAAAACCTTTTTGTGAATGTGTAAAATTTCTCCACCCTCAAAATATCCGCTGGCATTGTAAAAAAGGTGCCTTTTATCTTCATAAACAAAACCAGTAACAATCGAAATATATTTTGAATAATCTTTGATTTTTTTAATGATATCAGATTCCTGATTCAACGAAACATTATAAACAAGGTCCCTTAGATTATATCCTGTTAGGGACAATTCCGGAAATACTATCAAGTCATACTTATCTTCTATTGCTTTTTCGATAAGTTCAAAATGCTTGTATGCATTTTCTTTTATATTACCAAGAGAAGTCTTTATCTGTGCAAGACTTACACTAATCATTTTCACTCCTTATAAAGTGCCCGGATTTGCCACCTTTCTTTTCAACAAGCATAATATCCTTAATTATCATATATTTATCAACAGCTTTGCACATATCATAAATTGTAAGAGCCGCAACACTTACCCCTGTAAGAGCTTCCATTTCAACTCCAGTTTTTCCGCTCAGCTTTACGGTAGCAGTGATTTTAATGCAGTTTTTAACTCTGTCCGGCTCAAAATCAATGTTTACAGAGGTTATATTAAGAGGATGGCACATAGGGATAAGACTTGAAGTTTGCTTGACTCCCATTATTCCTGCAACTCTTGCAACTTCAAAAACGTTCCCTTTAAAGATTTTGTTATCCAGTATTTTATCAAGGGTATCTTTGCTCATATATATGTAGCCGGTTGCTGTTGCTTCCCTGAACGTTATCTCTTTTTCGGTAACGTCTACCATTTTGCTTTTGCCATGCTCATCAAAATGCGTAAATTCCATAATCTCACCCTATGGATAGTATTTAAACATCTCTTCTAAAGGGGAACTGGTTCTTACAAATTGCCATATCCCCCCTTTTCTGTTTTTTATATACTTAAACTGCTCATCATCAAATCTGTATTCAAACATTGCATGCAGCACTCTTTTTCCGCTTTTATCATCATAATTATACTTATATAAGTTTATTCTGTAAAGCTCAGCCTTGTAAATCATCATTTTAAAAAACAACAATTCAATAAAACCTGCGATTT
This sequence comes from Deferribacteraceae bacterium, assembly GCA_020054865.1. Classification (GTDB taxonomy): domain Bacteria; phylum Chrysiogenota; class Deferribacteres; order Deferribacterales; family Deferrivibrionaceae; genus Deferrivibrio. The sequence continues at coordinate 3,815 of JAIHAR010000042.1, read as the reverse complement.
CATTTTCAAAAGGGTTTTCAATACCTGAAGTCTTCTGGTCTTCAAATTTGGTTTTTGCTGTGTATAAAAGTTCAAGATTCAAAACGTTATCTCTGAAAAACATATCCACAAATTCAAACTGAGGCACAACCCCTTCCTGTTGAAAATACATTGACTCGCTAAAATTTATATTAAATCGCTCAATCAGGGATTTAATTTCAAGACTTACTTTATTGTAAATATATGAATTTTTTACAGCTTCCTTTTTTAATGTATTTTTAAAGTACAAATCATCTTTTTTTACATAGCCTTCAACTACATTATTCACCTTAATTTTAAGCCAGTTATCTTCAGTCTCACCTATCACAACTACTTTTGTACCTTTATAAAAAATTCTTATAACTTTTGATTTTTCATTAGCTGCACGATATACATTGATTTTATATTTATTTACAACGCCAACGGACTCCACAAAGTCACCAGTTACATTGTCTGAATATACAAAAAAAGGTAATATCAAAATAAGCAAAATTATAGAAAATATCTTATACATTGAATCTAAAATATACTATGTCTCCATCTTTAACAATATATTCTTTGCCTTCAAGTCTCACTTTACCAAGTTCTTTTATTCTGTTCATCGATTTTATTTCTCTGAATGTATCAAAATCCACCACTTCAGCCCTGATAAAGCCTCGCTCTATATCAGAATGGATTTTACCAGCAGCCTCTTTGGCAGTGGTTCCATTTTTGATTGTCCAGGCTTTAACTTCCTTTTCTCCAGCGGTAAAAAAGGTTATTAGGTCAAGAAGTCCATAACCTGAAATTATAAGCGATTCTAATCCTGACTTATCTACACCCAATTCATTTAAAAACTCTTCTGCATCTTCTTTGCTTAATTCAGCAAGTTCTGCTTCTATTTTCCCGGAAATTTTTACAAATGCAGCATTTTCTCTTTCAGCAATTTTTCTTACAGTCTTAACATAATCATTATCAACAGTAATGGAACCCTCGTCCACATTCGCAACGTACATTACAGGTTTTACAGATATCAAAGAAAGGTCTGAAATATATTTATATTCATCCTTTGTAACAATTTTTCTTAACATATTCCCTTCACTTGCCTGGGCATAAATTCTTTCAAGTACTGATAGTTTTTCCTTGAGTTCTTTATCACCGCTTTTTGCGGCCTTTGAAATTCGGCTTATAGCTCTTTCCAGCACTTCCATATCAGCAAGCAGCAGTTCAGTATTAATAACATCAATATCCCTTTCAGGGTTAACGTCTCCATCTACGTGTGTAATATTGCTATCCTCAAAACATCTTACTATGTGTGCAATAGCATCCACCTGTCTTATATGGGACAGAAATTTGTTGCCAAGTCCTTCACCCTTACTTGCACCCTTTACAAGTCCTGCGATATCTACAAATTCAATTGTCGTATAAACTACACTTTTTGGTTTTATATGCTCAACCAAAAAATCAACCCTTTCATCAGGAACATTAACTATACCTATGTTAGGATCGATCGTACAAAACGGATAATTCGCACTTTCGGCTTTTGCTTTTGTGAGTGCGTTAAAAAGGGTTGATTTGCCAACATTTGGCAACCCAACAATACCACAATTAAATCCCATACTAAACCTCGATTAAATTATATGCAAAAAAGGGCAGGTAAAACCTGCCCTTAAGATTTATAACAATGGAGCTATAACCAGTGAGACGATACTCATAAGCTTTACTAATATATTCATCGCCGGACCACTTGTATCTTTAAATGGGTCACCCACAGTATCACCAATAACAGCAGCAGCGTGTGCTTCTCCACCTTTTTTCTCACCTTCCAATTCACCTTTTTCAATACCTTTTTTAGCATTATCCCAAGCTCCACCAGCATTGGCCATTAAAAGAGCAAGCAATACACCAGTAACAGTAGCACCAGCAAGCATACCACCAAGAGCATACTTACCAAGTCCAAAACCAACTACAACAGGTGATAGAACTGCAACAAGACCGGGTAGAACCATCTCTTTCAATGCAGCAGCGGTTGATATATCAACACAAGTTTTTGGATCCGGTTTTACACCAGGCTTGCCTTCAAGAAGACCAGGAATCTCTCTAAACTGACGTCTAATCTCCTCAACCATTTGTGCAGCAGCCTTACCAACCGAAGTCATTGTAAGTGCAGCAACAAAGAATGGTAATACACCACCGATAAACATACCGATAACTACCGTAGGCTCTGTAATATTGATTACATCTACACCCGCACTACTTGAATATGCAGCAAAGAGAGCAAGTGCAGTAAGTGCAGCTGAACCAATAGCAAAACCTTTACCTTCAGCAGCAGTTGTGTTACCAATGGCATCAAGACTATCAGTAATCTTTCTTACTTCTGGTCCAAGCTCAGCCATTTCAGAAATACCACCTGCATTATCAGCAACAGGACCATATGCATCAACAGTCATTGTAACTCCAACAGTTGCAAGCATACCTACAGCAGCAATACCGATACCGTAAAGACCAGCTTGCCAGTTTGCAACAAAAATAGCTACACATATAAATATGATTGGCCAAACAGTAGACTGAAGACCTACTGCAAATCCGTGGATAATATTCGTAGCAGGACCTGTTTTAGATGCATGCATAATCCTTGTAACAGGTGCTGCAGCAGTGTAGTACTCTGTTATAAGACCGATTGCAACACCGGCAACTGTTCCAAACAATAATGCCCAAAAAACACCTGTATGTATCCCAAAGTATGCTATGGCAGCATATGCACCAAGTATAAATATTACTGCAGCAATAAGAGTTGTCATCCTTAAAGCCTTAGCCGGGTCCATGTTTTTAAGAGCATTCATTGAGAAGATACCAATAAGTGAAGCAACCAAACCAACTATTGCCAAAAATATTGGTAAAAACATTAATGCAGATTTATCTCCACCTAACAAATTCATCAGGTCAGGGGATGCTGTTGCAGCAATAGCTATTGTTGCAATAACTGAGCCAACATAAGATTCAAAAATATCAGCACCCATACCTGCGATGTCACCTACATTATCTCCAACGTTGTCAGCGATAACGCCAGGGTTTCTCGGGTCATCTTCAGGAATACCAGCTTCTACCTTACCCACAAGGTCAGCACCAACATCAGCAGCCTTTGTGTAAATACCGCCACCGATTCTTGCAAAAAGTGCAATTGAAGAAGCACCCATTGCAAAACCATTTATATACTTTGCTGATTCAGGTGTTCCAAATATTAAATAAAAAACGCCTACACCTAACAAACCCAATGAAGCGACTGCAAGCCCCATAACTGAACCGCCGTTATATGACACCAAAAGAGCAGCTGCGACACCTTTTGCCCTTGCAGCTTCACTTGTCCTAACATTTGCTCTTGTAGCCGCTTTCATACCAAAAAAACCGGCAAGAACAGAAAAAATTGCACCGGCAAGAAATGCAACAGCTGTTTTGAACCCTAAGTCAGGTGACAAAAACATCAACCCAAAAACAACAATAACAAATACAACCAAAACCTTATACTCTCTTGACAAGAAAGCCATTGCACCATCGTGAATCATATCGGAAATTTCTCTCATCTTTTCATTTCCGACAGGCTGTTTTTTAACAAAACCATAAATAAGTAAGGCCACGATAAGGCCTATTACCCCTGCCACAGGAGCGAGGTACTGCAAACCGTTTAACATTAGTTTTCCTCCTTCTTAATATTTTTATTATTAAAACTATTCATTGCTTTTTTAAGACCGCAACTGAGGTAGCATATTATTGCATCTTTTGCAATACTCAAAAATTCGTCAAGTTTTTCAAATTCTTCC
>JAIHAR010000041.1 GCA_020054865.1 Deferribacteraceae bacterium | reverse complement strand
TCAAAAACTTTAACAGGTCTTATGTTGGCAAAAAGTCCAAAATGTTTTCTCAGTGGCAGAAGTGCTCCCCTTTCAGGTTGTTTTTCCGGAGGAAGATTTTCCCATTTTGGTCCACCTACTGAGCCAAAAAGGATTGCATCTGAATTTTCACAAATAGTCAGAGTATGTTCAGGAAGAGGGGTACCGTGTTTGTCTATTGCAATTCCACCTACATCAGCAAAATCAAATTGAAATTTTACATTATATTTATCTGATACTTTTTCCAAAACTTTTAATGTGATATCCATTACCTCCGGCCCAATTCCATCTCCGGGCAAAACTGCAATTTTGTGCATATTAAACCTCCGTATAGATTTTGAAAGAGAATAATAAATTTTTTTCGTAAAGTCAAATTAAATTAAATTAAGCTTAACTAAAAACCCCGTTCTTTTCTAAAAATAAGTACTACTCCAATGGTTGCAAAAATTAAAAGGGGCAAGAAGTTGGCAATTATCGGATTTAATGCGCCTGTTTTACTTATGGAAATTAGGGACGCGTTCAAAATCCAGTAAGAACATCCCAGGATTAGTGATTTGGAAACTATTTTTATGTATGAATATTGTCTTGAAAACGACATACATACCGGCAAAACCGCAAGAATAATAATCATAATACTAATCGGATGCGCTATTTTATTGAACAATATTATTTCGTATTGAGTTGTGTTTAGTCCTTTTGCTCTATAAATTGATATAAATTTTATTATTTCACCAATGTTTAACAATTTTGGATTATCGATACTAAACTGAGAAAGCTCATCAAGCAGTTTGTTGGATATTATAAGGGTATCTTGATGTTTTGCTTTTTGTGGAATATCTGTGAGGTCGTATTCTATGATATCCTTAAAATGCCATTTGTTTTGTATTTTTTTTCCTGAGTTGATTTCTGTCATTTTTATAACTTTATTTTCATTGAGATAAAACTCCTGCATCTTGACAAAATTTTTATTAATCGGGTCTAAAATGTCAATATAAGTGATTTTATTGCCATTTTTAATCCATATATTTTGAATTTTTGAGTAATCGATAAATTTTTTCTTTTCAAACACTTCAACTTTGTACTTTTGTCTAAGAGTCTGGAATTCAGGCGCAATAAATTCACCCAAAATAAAAGTAAATATACTCAAAAAAAGGCCTAAAAGTACTACAATAGTGGAAATACTGCCTGTCCTGCCACCGAGACTTACAAATCCTGTCAATTCGTTGCTTCTTACAAGCAAGACAAATGTGATAACGGTTGCAAGGATTATTACTACAGGCATTATTTGATATAGAGAGTAGGGCAATTTTAAAAAATCAAAATATATTATTTGAAAAATATTTACATTGTATCTTTCTATATATTTTGTATGTTGTATTACGTTAAAAAAGGTGTAAAGCAGAAGTATGAATGTTAAAACAACAAAAAGGTTATACAAAAATTTTTTTAAAACATATTTGTAAAAAGGGTTCATACTTTAAACCTTTTATAAAATATAATTGTCAGCAAAAGAAAAACTATATTTGCATACCATGCTGACAAGTATGCAGAAGTAAATTTTGCAAGATTTTCTGAAAATAACAAAATAGTATTGTATGTAAAGACAACTACGATTGCTGCAAAAATGTTTAGAGTCTTCCCACCTCGTGCAAAAAAAGAGCCAAGCAGCATTCCAAACACTGACATTATTATGCAAGAGAATGGTAATGCAAACCTTTTGGAGAGTTCAAACTTATAAATGTAGCTTTTGTCAAGATTTTCTAAAAGGGAGGATACAGGCATAATTCTTTCATCTTTAATCTTTATCGTTTCATTGACCCCGGTGTCAAGGTTGATGGAAAATTGTCCAAACTCAATCTTTGCAAACTTTTCTCCATCTTTTCTGACAATATCTCCATTTTCCAGATTAAATGATACAGTACCATCATTTGCTGAGAAAATTTCCCCTTTTCTGGCGGTAATAAGTATATTTTTAGACTTTTGGATAATCAAAATATTTTCAAAACGAAACTTATCTTTCTTTTTGCCCACAAGGAGGATAATACCTGGTATATCTTCATAAAGCTCATTTTCATTTATGTCAGAGATTGATATATTGTTTGCTATATTCTTCAGATTTTCAATTGAGAGTTTATTGCCAAGGGGCATAAGCCATAGTGAAACAATCAGTGCAAGGATTGAAAAGGTAAATCCTGTTATGGATGCAAGTTTTACAAACCAAAAATTTGAAACTCCCGATGCTTTCATAACTATAAGTTCACTATCTGAGGATAGCCTGCTAAAACATGTCATTATAGCAATAAGTGTTGAGACGGGGATAGAGATAACAAGAAAAGAAGGGATATAAAATAAAATTGTTTTGAATATTAGTGAGGACTCAACCCCTTTAGCAAAAAAAAGAGCTGCAAGATCAATTATTTTCTCAAAAAGTAAAACAAAAATAATGAAAATATTTGAAATCAGAAAAACAGGAATTATTTCTTTTAAGATATATTTTTGGAGTATTTTCATGCTGTGAAGCTATTTTTCCTCAGGGAAGAGCTTTAAAACCTGAGTCTTTGGCTCTTCAATTTCGTCAATCCTGATGATTGCACTAAGCGGTAAAAATGTTCTTTTTACCCCTTTAAACTCTTTTCTTATCTTTTCATCCTCCGGATTTATCAAAATTTCCGAATCCATATATAAAATGTTTGATACTTCAATAAGCCCTATGTAAGATGAGGGGTTTACTGATTTTGCAAAGAATGTCATTATCTCTTTTTTGGAATCAATAAACTGTATTCTGAAATATCTTTCATTTCTCTCTGTCATATTTTTTTCATCCTGAGTTTGGGTTTTCCGTCAACCATTTCAATCTCTATTTTGACGTCTTTTATCCCTTTATTTTTTAGTTCATCAAGTTTTTGCTCGATTAATCCTTTAATTTTATTTTTGTCAAACCCTGGTGGAAGCTTTTCAAGCTCACTTTCATACCCTTTTGATGTATTATTTTCAAGTATTTTTTCCGTTGGAATATGCTTTGGCTTTGCTGATTTAATCCCTTCCATCTCCATCATTTTTCTGTTCCACTTTTCTCTGAATGTCACAAACCGTGCTACAAGATTGTTAAATCTGAATCTCAGTGTGCTGCTATTTATCTGATTAAGACTGTACTTGTGAATAATTTTGTTTGCCTCTCTTTCATAAACTACTGGAGGATTTTTTTTGTTACCTATAAAATATTGTTGGTATTCAAAGTTAATAATTTTGATAAGATTTTCAAAACGTTCCAAATCTTCTAAAATTGTTTTTATTTCCATCTAAAATATCTCAACTCATCATTTGCTGCAAGTATGTCAAATATTATGTTAACAAATCCAATTGTTATGCTTGCACCTATTGCCGGCCAGAATCCATCTATGTAAAAGCCGTCAATCAATGCAGAAGTTAGTTTCAGAATTATTGCATTTAAAATAAGATAGAAAAAACCAAAACTTATAATTTGAATTGGCAAAGTTACAAAAAATAATATGGGTTTTAAAAATACATTTAGCAAAGACAAAACGATTCCGCTTAATATCAATGCAAAAAAAGAAGATAAAAAGACATGCTTGAAAATCATTCCTGATAAGCCAATTCCTATTATATTTACAAATATTCTGTATACAATTGTATTAGCGTTGAGCATAATCACAATTATAGATAAATATTTGAAACGTGCAAGAATTAGTTGATAGTATGACATGCTGTTTTTTGTAAAAAATTAATTAATATGCTATGATTAAAAAAAACGAGGTGCATTATGAAAAGGACTAAAATTGTTGCTACAATAGGCCCTTCAATTGATAATGAAGGGGTTATGGAGAAGCTTGTACTTGAAGGGGTAAATGTGTTTAGATTTAATTTTTCACATGGTAATTATGAGCAGCACAAAAAAAGCCTTGAAAGGGTTAGAAGAGTATCTGAAAAGCTTGGAATAAAGGTAGCAGCATTGATGGACCTTGCAGGCCCGAAGTTGAGAATTGGGATGGTGGATAAACCTTTTAATGTGCATAAAGGTGATATACTTCAGATAAGGCTTGGAAACGATATAGGTACGGAAGGAAAAATATATATAAATTTTCCTGAAATATTTGAATCTCTGAAAAGTGATAGCTTTATTTATCTTGCTGATGGGACAATAAAACTCAAAATTATTGAAAAAAAATCTGATGTGCTGAAATCTGAGGTTATTAGTGGCGGAGTTATTTCCTCAAAAAAGGGGCTTAATTTTCCAAATTTAAAAATAAAAATTCCGGCAGTTACCGAAAAAGATTTTGAAGATATAAAATTTGGAATTGAAAATGATTTTGATTTTATAGCGCTTTCCTTTGTAAAAAACAGATTTGATGTTATTCGAGCCAAAGAATTTATAAAGTTAAACGGAAGCGATATACCTGTCTTTTCAAAGATTGAAAAACATGAGGCAATTGAAAATATTGATGAGATTCTTGAACACTCAGATGGGATTATGATTGCAAGGGGGGATATGGGGATTGAAATTGACATGGAGAAGGTACCTGTTTTGCAAAAGATGTTGATAAAAAAGGCCAACGAATCAGCCAAACCTGTTATTACTGCTACTCAAATGCTGCTTACGATGGTAGAAAACATGAGGCCTACAAGGGCTGAAGTTTCTGATGTGGCAAATGCTGTTTTGGACGGGACAGATGCCGTTATGCTTTCTGATGAAACCACAATCGGGAAATATCCTGTTGAAGCTGTGAAAGTAATGAGCAGAATAATTGTCGAGGCAGAGTCAATTTATAACTTTAATAAAAATTTGTTAAAAAAAGACCTGGATATGGCTATTGCCGAAGCAGGAGCCAGGCTTGCCCGGGACATGGATGCCCATGGTATTGCTGTTTTCACAAAAAGTGGGGCAACTGCCAGAAGGGTCTCTGCCGCAAGGCCGAAATGTAATATATATGCAATAATGACAGATGAAAGATTGCTCAGAAGAACATGCATTTTATGGGGAGTAAGACCGTTTATGACTACTGAAGACACAAAAAACTCAGATGAGCTTTTGATGAATTTTTTAAAAAGGGCGTCAAAAGAGCTTGGTGATAATAAAACATTTATTGCAACAATAGGTTATCCGGCCGGAAAAGTAGGGTCAACAAATGCACTGAGAATTATAAATACCTCTGAGTGTGGTCTAAGTTAAACATTTAAATTTTGTAAAATTTGAGGTATAACCCAGGCATGAAATTTAAATATATTGGTGAAAAAAATAAAACCAAAATTTCCGGCATAATAGAAGCAAATGATTTGAATTAACCTTCTTTGATATAGATCAGGGTATTAGTCTGATCAATTTGAGACAATTAGGTATGATAGATGAATATGCTGAGCTACTTAAAAAATTTAAGTCAAGGTATGCCAAAGTTAGTTTAGAAGAATTGATTATCCTTACAAGGCAATTTGCAACATTTTTTGATGCAGGGATACCTATTATCAAGATTCTTGACAGAATGACAAAACTTAAATTTTCAGAAAAGCTGCTGGAAGTTTTGACGGAGATTAAAGAAGATGTAGATGCCGGACTTTCTTTCAGTGCAGCATTTGGAAGACACAGAAGCATTTTTTCTTCACTTTACATCAATATGCTGAAAGTTGGTGAAGAGGGCGGGGTACTTGACATTGTTTTGAAAAGGCTCGCTGATATTTTAGAGGCTGACCTTGAAACAAGAAATAGAATCAAACATGCTACAAGATACCCAAAGCTTACGTTGTCAGCTATAGCTATTGCATTTAGTATTTTGATAGTATTTGTAATTCCCAAATTTGTCGGTCTTTTTAATAAATTTAATGCAGAACTCCCACTACCTACCAAAATACTTATCTGGATTAACTATTTTACTCAAAACTACTGGTGGCTTGTGTTGACAATAATTGTTGCTGTTATAATAGGATACAGAAAATATAAATCCACAAAACATGGAAAAGAAAAGATAGATTATCTTACATTTAAAATCCCGATAATTGGAAAGATAGTTCATAAAGTTTATATATCGAGAATTTCAAGGATACTTGGCTTGCTTTACAAAAGCGGAATCCCTGTGATTACAAGCTTTGATATCGTTTCTGAAGTTAGCGGAAATGAAATAATAAAAAAAGAGGTTCAAAACATCAAGATTAGAGTCTCTCAGGGCAACAGTATCGCTGCTTCATTTGAATATTCTACTTATTTTCCTGAGGTTGTTACAGATATGGTTGCTGCCGGTGAAGAAACCGGCAGATTAGACGAAATGCTTGAAAAGATATCTGATTATTTTGATGAAGAAACTGATTATGCTATAAAGAATCTCTCTTCCGCTATTGAGCCGATATTGCTTGTGTTGATTGCCGGGATGGTTATTTTACTCGCATTAGGCGTATTCTTGCCAATGTGGGATATGATAAAAGTTATCAAATAATGGTATTGGGAAATCACCCTTACTCCACAAGAAATATTGCAAATATAATTGAAACAGTAATAGTTGTTTGTTTGATTGCAATTATAATTGCAGTGATTTACAAAAAATATCATACAATTGAATATGAAGCCAGGAAGTCTTTAAGAAGACAGGAAGTAAGTGCAATTTTTATGGGTGTAAAACTTTATAAAATAAAGTATGGTACATATCCAGGCAAACTGACAGATATTATTGATGAAAACGTATTTGGCAAAGAAACTGTCAAAATTATGGACTTTGACAAAAGGATTATTGGTGACAAATTGATTGATCCTTTCGGAAAGCCTTACCTTTATGACAATATTACCGGCACTGTAAAATAATTTTACAATTTTTTTACAAAAATCTGACAACTATCAATCATTTTACAATTACCAATTAATCTGATACAATTTAGTAAAATATGGTTTAAAACCGGTCAAATTTGTGAGGTAATGAATGAAAAAACTCGAAAATGAAATTCTTGAAATCAAAACGTTGCTTGCTCAGATGGGTGAAGGTGCAATTAGTATGCTTGATAAGGCTATTGAGTCCCTTGTGGAGTCAGATACGCCTCTTGCAGAAGAAGTTATAAAAATGGATGATAAAATTGATGAAATTGACCTGTTAGTGGATGAAAAATGTTTGAGAGTGCTTGCACTTTATGAACCTAAAGCAATAGACTTAAGATATGTTACTACTGCACTCAGGATTGTGGTTGATCTTGAAAGGATTGGCGATCACTGTGTGGATATAGCAAAAGAGATTATAAATATAAATAAGTATCCACCTATTAAACCTTATATTGATATTCCCAACATGGCAAAGATTGCAGGAGAGATGATAAAAGCTTCACTGGATGCTTATTTTAATAGAGATGTAAATCTTGCTTTGCGAACAATCAAACATGACGATGTAATAGATGCTCTTCATAAGCAGGTTTTAAGAGAGCTTCTTTCATACATTGCCGAAGACATTAGAAAGACTACGGTAGCCATATCACTGATGTTTATAGTAAGAAGTATTGAAAGAGTGGCAGATCACTGTACAAATCTTTGTGAGATGGTATATTTTATGCAGACCGGTAAAAATATTAAACATAAAAATATCAATGAGGTAATGGGAGAGCATGAGCAGTAGGGTATTGATTATCGAAGATGAAGAGGATTTAAGGGAACTTATCAGATTTAATCTTCAAAAAGAAAGCTTTATAGTGGAGTCGGCTGCCGATGCAAATGAAGCTCTGATATTTCTGGATGAGTTTTTTCCGGATATAATTTTGTTGGATCTTATGCTTCCGGGACTAAAAGGGATGCAATTTTTAAAATTATTGAAGGATAATCCTAAGTACAAAAACATCCCTGTGGTTGTAGTTTCTGCGAAAAATTCTGAAAATGATATAGTCCTGGCTCTTGAAAGTGGGGCTGACGACTATGTTACAAAACCGTTTAGCCTGAAGGTGTTAATTGCAAAGATAAAGATTATTTTAAAAAAACAAAACAAAGATGAGTCTAAATTGATTTTTTATGCAGGTGTAGAGTTAAATGAAAATTTAAGATGTGCAAAAATCGATGGGCAGGAGATAAATTTAACGCACAAAGAGTTTGAATTACTTGCCCTGTTGCTGTCAAACCCCAAAAGGGTCTTTACAAGGAACCAATTGTTGTCGAATGTCTGGGGGTATGATTCGGATGTTTTTACGAGAACAGTGGACTCACACATATCTTCCATAAGAAAAAAATTGGGAAATAAAGCAGAAATTATAAAGTCTGTGCCCAAAATAGGCTACAAGGTAGAATAATGAAATCTTTTTTAAAAATTTTCCTTATGATTTTTGTTCCTGTGTTTACGGTACTTGTTGCAGGGTTTTTTTATGCAAATTTTAAATACAAAATTTCTCTGGGAAATAAGCTAAATTCTGAAATGGATACGCTGGTTAATGTTATTCAGACCGGTTTTGACTTAAACAATTTTGATTATGAAAGCTATAAAAAGCTTAAGGTGTTATACGATAAAGAAAAAATCAGGCTTACAGTTATAGATAAGGCTACCGGAAAAGTTTTAATGGACAACAGTGTAGAATTTGAAAATATTAAAACTCTTGATAACCATCTAACTCGACCGGAAGTAAAAGAAGCAATGGCAAATGGGTATGGATTTTATTCCAGATACAGCAATACAATAAAGAAAGACCTTATATATTATGCAAAGGTTTTAGATAACAAAATTGTCAGAATAGCATATCCTGAAGTGTTTTTGAGTAATTATGGTAATAGCTTCAAAATGTTGATGATTCAGGTTGGCGGGGCAATTTTGATTATTATTGTTATACTTGCAATTTATTTTGCAAGGATGGTCAGTGTGCCTGTTCAAAAGCTTAACTATATAGCTGAAAAAATAGAAGAAGGGAAAACCAAAATACATTTTCCAAGCTTTAAAGACCCCACGATGTCCAAGGTTTCATCTTTAATTTATAAAATTTACCATCTAATGCTGAAAAAACAGGAGGAACTTGTCGATTCAAAAGAGAGACTGAATTTTATATTTTCAGTTATGGATGAAGCCATCCTTCTTATGGATAAAAATAACTCTTTACTTTACTTAAATGAATCTGCCGGAAAGCTATTTAATATTGAAAAAACAGGTGACAATATATTTAATGTTTTGACCGATTTGGCTACTATATCTTTTTTTAAAAAAATAGTATCACTATCAGAAAGTAAAGAAATAACAGAAAAATTTAAGAATAAGACGCTTCAAATCTACATTAAAGTTTTAAGCGAATATAATCTTTTTGTAATAAAAGACATCTCAAAAGAATCTGACTATGAGACATTCAAGACCGAACTTGTAGGGAATATTTCCCATGAGCTAAAGACACCTGTTTCGATGATAATGGGGTATTCTGAAACTATTATAAATAATAAAGACCTTGATAAAGATACTACGGATAAATTTGTAAAAAAGATTTTTGACTCATCGGTAAGGCTTAACAACCTGATTGAAGATATTCTCAAACTACATAAACTTGAGATGCTGGGATTGGATTTTAAGGTAGATGAGCCAGTTGAATGCAATATTTTTAAAAGTGATATTGAGGATTATTACGCCGGAAATGCTAAAAGGGTGATGATAGATGTCAGAATAGAAAAGGTCTTTGTGGAATATGAACATATGTTGAGCGTTGTGACAAATCTTGTTAATAATGCAATAAAATATTCTAAAGGTGAAGAGGTGTATGTTGAAATTGAAAAAATAAACGGTTATGTCAATATCAGGGTTGCAGACCAGGGGCCTGTAATCCCCGAAAATGAGATGACCAGAATCTTTGAAAGGTTTTACACCACTTCAAAGTCGAGAAATAAAATAAACGCAGGTACAGGACTTGGACTTTCAATAGTAAAACATATTGCCGCCATTTATAATGGCAAGATTAGGGTCTACAAAAACAGTATGTTTGGCAATACGTTTGAAGTTTCTTTGCAGGAAAAGTCTTAAAAATTATCTTTTCTGGAATCTGTAAACTTTATTTTTATGTTCATTATAGCTTTTGGAAAATTGATGTTTTCCTTCTTTATCGGCTACAAAATATAAATAATCTGTGTTCGTCGGATTAACCGCTGCATATAAGGCAAAACTCTCAGGATTGCAGATTGGTGTCGGCGGAAGTCCGTTTATTTTATAAGTATTATAGCGATTATCGGGATTTGCCAGGTCTGACTTCTTTAAGTTGCCGTCAAAGCTTGAATAAATACCATAAATTATAGTAGGGTCAGATTCAAGTCTCATTTTTCTTTTTAACCTGTTATGGAACACGGAGGATATAACAGGCATTTCATCTTTATCGTAAGATTCCTTTTGTATAATTGATGCAAGTATAACAGCTTGATAAAAAGTAAGCCCGTTGGCGGAAGCTTTTGACGAAAAGTTATCAGGAAGGTTTTGCATAAATGTATTATACATCTTGGAAACTACAGCTTCAGGCTCAGTGTTTTCTTCAAAGAAATAAGTTTCAGGATATAAAAAACCTTCAAGACTTTCTGCTTGAAATCTAATAGTTTTATAAACGTAGTCTTTGTCAAATACTTTTTCAATAAATTTTTCGTAGCGAATAATGTTTGAATTATCAAGTATTTTTGCAATATCGTAGATATTGTAACCTTCAGGAATTGTAACTTTGATTAGATTCGTTTTTCCCTCAGCAATATATTGAAGAGCTTTCTTAAGCTGGAGGTTTTCAAATTTGTAAGCGCCATATTTTATTTTCTTATCAAAATGCTCTATTTTTATAAGATATTGTTTAAAAAAAACAGGTGTTTTCAGATACTTGAATAATTTATCATATACTTTATAAAAAGGCTCATTCTGCTCGATTTTTAAATTGTAGGTGATGTACGTCCTTTCAAGGAATGTTTGGCAATTTACTACCCATATACCTAATGCGGTAGTAATGGTAAATGCCATTACTACCGAAAATAGTATAAACTTTTTAAGCATTACTTCACTGATTTTATGAGTTTTACAAATCTCTCAAACAAATAAGCAGCATCGTGTGGTCCGGGTCCGTTTTCCGGGTGATATTGCACTGCAAAAGCAGGCTTCCCTTTAACCCTCACACCTTCTACAGTTTTGTCGTTTAGATTTATGTGGGTAACTTCAACTTTATCGCTTATCGACTCTACATCAACAGCAAAACAGTGGTTTTGAGCTGTGATTTCAACCTTTTTAGTTTCAAGGTCCATCACTGGCTGATTTCCGCCGTGGTGTCCAAATTTTAGTTTATAAGTTTTACCACCAAGCGCAAGGGACATAATCTGATTTCCAAGACATATGCCAAATGTAGGAATGTTGTTTTCTATAGCTTTTCTGGCAAGTTCAATACCATTTTTAATCGGCTCGGGGTCGCCGGGGCCATTTGAAAGGAAAATACCATCAGGTTTGAGGTCTAAAATCTGCTCAAAAGTAAAGGTGTATGGTACCACAGTTACTTTACAGCCATTATCAACAAAGTATCTCAAAATATTTCTTTTTACACCAAAATCTATAGCTACAATGTTTAAATCCAGATGTGCTGGCTTTTTGTAGCCATTATCTATACTCCATGTTCCCTCAGACCATTCGTATAAAGAAGAACAACTGACATGTTTTACAAGGTCTTTGCCTACGATTGATTCAATATTTTTAGCTTTTTCCTTTAGCTCATCAATGTTATCGGAAGTTGTTGAAATTATCGCATTCATGGAACCTTTTTCGCGGATGTGTCTTACGAGTTTTCTTGTGTCAATCTTTTCAATCCCTATTATATTGTGCTTTTTCAAAAATTCTCCAAGGCTTGTTGTTGCTCTGTAATTTGAATATACTGTGCTGTATTCCTTTATTATAAAAGCAGAAACATATGGTTTTACAGACTCGAAGTCCTCTTCATTTATACCGTAATTGCCAATGAGAGGATAAGTCATTGTTACCATTTGACCATAGTAAGAAGGGTCTGTAAGTATCTCCTGATATCCTGTGATAGAAGTGTTGAACACAACTTCACCTGTTATTTCACCATCGGCACCGAAACTTACTCCATTAAAAACGGTACCATCTTCCAGAACAAGAAAAGCTTTTGCCATTTTGACTCCTTTAATTTTTATCAGATATTAGAGATTTTTGATAATTTTTCAAGTTAGAAAAATAGTTCAAATTTAAAAATTCTGTTATTTCTATAAATCGTAAATATATTTTTATCGTAAATGTTGTTTATAATAGTTTCGTTAATATCTGATAACTTTTTGATTTCAGTTGAATTAACGCTTAAGATAATATCACCTTTTTTTAGGTATGCTGGTATAGAACTGTCCAGCACTTTTACATAATCCCCGCTTTGAGTTAATTTTATGCCAAAAAAAGTGTTTAGAAGGTTAAGTCCATAATTTTCAGGCATTTTTTCAGTTTTTATCTTACCGGTGTAGAATTTTTCCCCTCTTTTAACAGTTAAATTTATACTGCTGCCGGGAGGATAACTTTTTAGTATGTATTTCAGTGCATTTTTTGTAGGAATGAGCATGTTTTCAATTTTATAAAGTATATCCCCTTTTTTGATTCCTATATTTTCTGCAGAGCTTTTTTTATCAAGTTGTTCCACCACAAGGCCATCTTTTGTTTCATCAAAAAGCATTCCTATATAAGTTGGTCTGATTTTTCCAAATTGCAGGATTTCATTCATAACCCTTTTAAATACATCTATTGGTATAGAAAATCCTATCCCCTGGGCTTCTTTGTAAATTGCTGAGTTTATTCCGATAACCTCTCCGTCAAGATTTACAAGAGGACCACCGCTATTGCCCGGGTTAATAGGGGCATCAATTTGAATAAAAGATGAGAAAGTATTGTCAATATTAAGTATCCTGTTTGTATTGCTAATTACTCCGGTGCTCACAGAGCTTTCAAGACCATAAGGGTTCCCCATGGCAATGACAGTTTCACCAAGCATTAGATCACTGCTTGTGCCAAGAGTAACTGGGGTAATATTTTTAATGTTTTTTACCTTGATGATTGCTATATCCAGGTCCTCATCGCCGCCTACCAGTTCAGCTTCATACTGCTCTTCATCCCCGGCAACTACAAATATTTTCGATGCAGATTTAATTACGTGATAATTTGTTACCGCGATTCCGGAAGAATTTATAAAAAAACCGGAACCAAGACTTTCTGTTTTATATGCTTTTTTAAATCCGAAAAACTCCCCAAAAAATGGATCGTTAAAAAAAGGGTTATAGTCTCTCTGGACTATCTGTTCTGTCCTGATATTTATTACACTGTTTTTAATAAGCTTAACAGCTTTTACAACCTCAGTTTCTCTGTGTGAGCCAAAGACTGATGCTGATATCAGAAAAACTATATTTAAAACCCAGATTGTTATTTTGTTCATAATTTGTATAATACTAAAAAAAAATTCTGTTTTCAATGAAATATATTAAAAAGTGTGTTATAATTTCTCAAAAGTTATATTCAAATTTTAAAGTGAGGTAATTTATGTATCGTCTTGGTGAAGATCTTATAAATAAAGGATTGATAACAAAAGAGCAGTTGGAACATGCCCTTGAAAAGCAAAGACTTACTAAAGAAAGATTGGGGAACATACTCATAAAAATGGGATTTATTACCGAACAGGAGCTATCAAATTTTCTTGTCAGTAAATATAATATTCCTGAATATACGCAAGAGACATTAACCATACCTGTAAGTGTGCAAAAAGAGGTAGATTTTAGTTATATTAGCCGTTATTCTATTATCCCCTTCAAATCCGACTCATTATCTTTGCATGTTGGGATAAATGATTTTAATAAGTTGTCTGAAATAGAAAGTTTAAGTAGCAGGCTTGGTAAAAAGGTTGTTCCGTATTTTTTTAAAGACTCAATGTTCGAAAAGATTATGAGTGATTTTGCCAGTTTTAAGTATGGTGTTAAAGATTATGAGTTTAAACCTTTTAAATATTTTGCCCAAAACAGGCTTGCTGCTGACTTTGGCATAGGGGACTTTCTGAAAGCTCTCGAAGAGTTTGACTCTTCCGTTAACTACGTTATATTAACGGAAGGGGAGAGACCTTTTGTCAGAAAGGGGAGCGTAAATTACAAACTGGTATTTGATCAGTTTACCAGAAAGAAGATACTTGAAATAATTAAAGAGACAACAGACGAAAATGAGCGGAAAAAACTTGTTGGTGATGGTTTTGTGCGCTTAAAAAAGGTTATCAATGGGAAGAATTATTCTTTTATTATTTTAAAAAATAAGGAAAGATTCAGTATTCATATT
>JAIHAR010000040.1 GCA_020054865.1 Deferribacteraceae bacterium | reverse complement strand
TTCCTGAAAATGACAAATTCAAATCACTTTTGATGGATTATAAAAATAAATTTGAATCCAGATTTAATTCCCCTGTTTCCACCTTCGGTGGCCATGCTTTCGACTCATTTTTAATGTTTAAAAAGGGGTATGAAGCTGCAGGTAAAGATAAAACAAAAATTGTAGCTGAAGTTGAAAAGATAAAAGGTATGATAGGCACAGCTGGCGAGTTCAATCTGTCTGAAACTGACCATAATGGTCTTACAAAAGAGGCTTTTGTAATGCTTGTCATTAAAAATGAAAATTGGGAGATGGCTGAATAATGCAGTTTTTTTATTCCGGAATAACCAGTGGTAGCATCTATGCACTTGTTGCGATTGGTTTTAATATAATTTATAATACAACCGGAATAATAAATTTTGCCCAAGGTGAATTTGTAATGCTTGGCGGGATGTTCATCTACAGTATGCTTTATATGATGAACATCCCTTTTGTTCTTGCATTTCCAGTTGCACTTTTCGGCGCATTTGTGCTGGGAGTAATTTTTGAAAGGGTGTTTATCAGATATGTTAAAGTAAAATCAGAGTTAAACTTAATCACTATTACGATTGCAGGCTCTATTATTTTAAGAGGGCTTGCAATGGTAATATGGGGCAGGGATACACTTTTAGTTGAAAGCTTTGTGCCTTCAAAGGCAATTAATGTTTACAAAGGTACTATCACGACGGATAGTTTGGTTGTGATTGGCATATCGCTTGTAATTTCTTTTTTGCTAACTTTCTTTTTTAAAAAAACAAAATATGGCAAGGCATTCAGAGCCTGCTATGAAGACAAAATCGCTGCATCGGTATGTGGAATAAATGTAAAGGCTGTGGTTATGTTTTCCTTCGGAATAGCAGCATTTTTAGGAGCAATAGCCGGTGTAGTAGTATCTCCTATAACTTATGTCACTTATAGCGATGGAATAATGACCGGACTTAAAGGTTTTTCTGCTGCGGTAATGGGAGGACTTGGCAGTTTCTGGGGAGGTATTTTCGGAGGAATTTTACTTGGGGTAAGTGAATCATTTTTTGCATCTGTGTTTCCTTCCGGGTACAAAGATGCAATGGCTTTTCTAATAATACTTTTTATACTTTTTTTTAGACCACAGGGATTATTCGGGAGAAAAAAAGCAACAAGGGTATGAAAAAATATACAAAAGGGATACATAACACTGCAATATGAGAAAACTTAATCTTTCATTTATTATTTTTAACCTCATTACACTTTTTTTTATAAGCAGATATATTGAAAATGAATACTACTTAAGTCTCATTATTTATATTATTTTTAACGCCATAAACGCTTCTTGTTTTAATATTCTTTTAGGGTATGCAGGGATAATATCGCTTGGTCAGGCTGCCTTTTTCGGATTAGGCGCTTACACTTCAGGGATACTATCTGCCACATACGGAATCAACCCTTATGCCACAATTATTATAGGCATTATAATTACTGCCATTGTGGCATTTATAATCGGATACCCATCCCTAAAACTTCACGGACATTATCTTGCAATGGCAACTTTAGGCTTTGGAATGATAGTCTATATATGCTTCAACGAAATGGACTTTATTACAGCGGGTCCATCAGGACTAACAGGAATCCCCAATATCTCTTTTTTCGGTATTGAAATAGGCAGTGAATATAAATTTTTCATCTTTTTAAGTGTATTCTATATGATTTTTATAACATTAATGGAGTTTTTTGACAAATCTTTCATCTCATACAAACTTCGATTCATACATGAGTCTGAAAATGCTTCAAGCTCATACGGAATTAATGTGGCAAAAGTAAAGCTCACCACATTTGTAGTTATTGCGTGTGTTACATCAATAAACGGAAGTCTTTTTGCCTTTTATTCAAATTTTATAAGCCCCGTATCATTTAGCTTCAAATATTCTATTGAGCTTGTTGTAATGGCTGTTTTTGGTGGACTTGGCAGCATTACGGGAGGAAGCATAGGAGCAGCAATACTTACATTTATCCCGGAAGTTTTTGCTGAAATAGAAGACTACGAAATGGTCATTTATGGCGGCATTCTTGCGATAACTATCCTTTTTTTCGATGGTGGCATAGCAAAACAATTTAAAAGATTGGTTGAAAAATATGTTAAGATTAAATAATGTTTCAGTAAATTTTGGCGGTGTAAAAGCATTAACGGATGTCACATTTGACGTACCTGCACATAAAATTACAGCACTAATCGGACCTAACGGAGCTGGAAAAACCACCCTTTTTAACTCCATTACCGGGTTTATACCTCATTTCACAGGTGAAATACATTTTCATAATGTTAAATTAAACGGAAAATTACCTCATGAAATTTTTCATATCGGGATATCAAGAACTTTTCAAAACCTTAACCTTATAAACGAATTAACCCTTAGAGAAAACATGTTCTTAGGTGTTATAGGTAAAGAAAAACCGCCAATCTTTAAAAGTTTTTTCAGATTGAACAAAGGATATTGGAAGAACGTAGAGCAAAGAATAGATGATATGCTTTATCTGACAGGAATAAAAAAATGGGAAAACAGTAAGCCTGGCTCTGTACCTTACGGTGTTTTAAAAAATTTGGAAATGGCAAGAGCACTTATTTCAAATCCAAAGATTCTGCTATTAGATGAGCCTGCCGCCGGACTAAACAGCAAAGAGAAGGAAAACCTTGCAGAACTTATTGGCATGCTAAACACAAAAGGTCATACAATACTTATGGTTGAGCATGATATGAGCTTTGTTTCTACATTGTCTGACTATGTCGTATGTCTAAATTTCGGCAAACTGATAGCCAGAGGAACATTTGATGAAATCAGAAATAGCCCTGATGTAATAAAAGCTTATCTCGGTGATGAAGATGCTTAAGGTCAAGTCTCTTTTTGTAAACTACGGAGCTGTTGAGGCATTGAAAAATATCTCATTGCATATCAAGGAAAAAGAGTTTGTAGCCCTGATCGGCTCTAATGGCGCGGGGAAAACTTCACTTCTCAATGCAATAATGGGGATTGTAAAGCCAAAGGATGGGGAAGTAATTTTTAACGACAAAAATATTACAGGATTTCCTCCCGAACGAAAAGTGAAAGAAAAAATTGCACTTGTACTTGAAGGTAGACGGGTATTTGCAAACATGACAGTACTTGAAAATATCGAAGTCGGTGCATTTACCAGCGATAATAAAAATTTTATTAAAAGGCTTAAATTTATTTATGATATTTTCCCTGTTTTAAAAGAGCGAAGCTGGCAACCTGCCGGGATGCTTTCAGGAGGGGAACAGCAAATGCTTGCAATTGCAAGGGCACTCATCAGTGAACCAAAACTGCTTTTAATGGATGAGCCTTCAATGGGACTTGCTCCTCTTGTAATCAAGGATGTTTATGAAAAACTTTTGATTTTAAAAGAAACAGGGCTTACAATATTTCTTGTAGAGCAAAATGCTGCGGCAGCATTAAAATATGCTGACAGGGGTTATGTGCTTGAAAACGGCAAAATTGTTCTTCAAGGGAAAAGTAAAGAACTTTTGGAAGACAACGAAATTAAACGTGCGTATTTGGGTAAAGAATATAAAGAAAAGTGGGAGCGTTAAATGGAAAATATGTGGCAACATGAAGAAGAAACAATGAGTCTTGATGAGCTAAGACAATTCCAGCTCGAAAGACTTCAGTCCACTTTAAACAGAGTTTCCGAGAATGTTGATTTTTACAAAAATAAATTTAAGCAGTGTAACATTGATATTACCAAAATAAAATCTCTTGATGATATTAAATATTTACCTTTTACTACCAAGCAGGATTTAAGAGATAATTACCCTTACGGAATGTTTGCAGTACCCTTAAAAGATATTGTAAGAATACACTCTTCAAGCGGTACAACGGGAAAACCCACTGTTGTGGGCTATACAAGGCGTGACCTTGAGACATGGAAAAATCTCGTGGCAAGGATTATGGTTGCTGGCGGAGTATCCGCTAACGATATAGTACATATAGCATTTTCATATGGACTATTCACTGGAGGTTTTGGTCTTCACTATGGAGCAGAGCATATCGGCGCAAGCGTCATTCCTGTTTCCAGCGGTAACACAAAAAGACAAATTATGATTATGCAAGATTACAGAAGCAGTGTGCTTGTATGCACACCATCTTACGCACTTCATATTGCTGAAACAATGCAAAATGAAGGGATTTCGAGAAATGACATTTATTTGAAATATGCCCTTTTGGGGAGCGAACCGTGGGGCGAAAAGATAAGAGCAGAAATAGAAAGCAGGCTCGGAGTCACTGCAACTGACAACTACGGACTATCTGAAATAATTGGCCCGGGAGTATCAGGGGAATGTTTATACAAAAACGGTTTACACATAAATGAAGATCATTTTTATGCAGAAATAATTAACCCGGACACAGGTGAAGTTCTGCCTGAAGGGGAAAAGGGCGAACTGGTTTTGACAACACTTACCAAAGAGGCGATGCCACTTATTAGATATAGAACAAGGGATATAACAAGACTTTTCAGGGATAAATGCCCTTGCGGAAGAACATTTATTAAGATGGAAAAGCCTTCCGGAAGAACAGACGATATGCTTATAATAAATGGTGTAAACGTCTTTCCAAGCCAGGTCGAAGAAGTCTTTAAAGAGTTTGACCAGGCAACCCCCCATTATATGATTTTTATCAAGAAAAAAGGGCATCTTGACTTGATGGAAATACAACTTGAAATTTCAGAAAATCTGTTTTTTGATGAAATGAAAAAGCAAAGAGCACTTCTTGAAAAGATGAATGAAAGGATGTTTAATGTGCTTGGCATTAAGCCCAAAATAAAGTTTGTTGAGCCCAAAACAATAGAACGATTTGAAGGCAAAGCAAAAAGAGTTATAGATGAAAGACAATTTTGAAGACAGCATACAGGGAATTGTAAACTTCATATTTGAAGCTTCTGTTTTGCAAAATACGCAAAGAAGCGGCAATGTCTTTCTTGGCAGTGGAAAGCAAACTGTAGGCTCACATATCTTCAGAACAATTTTGATAGGCTTTCTTTTGTCTAAATTAGCAAATGCAGATACAGGTAAGGTAATGCAGATGTGTCTGTTTCACGATATTGAAGAAACAAGAACAGGTGATTTAAACTATTTACAACAAAAATATGTAAAATCTGACGACAGGAAAGCACTTGAAAATGCTGTTGACAATTTGCCTTCAAAAGATGATATTCTGGAATTGGTTAATGAATATGAGGCGTTAAAGACAATAGAGGCAAAGCTTGCAAAGGATGCCGATACACTTGAACTTCTTTTTTATTTGAAGGAAGAGCTTGACAAAGGGAATCTTCAGGCCGAAAATTGGATTAATCATGCGCAAAAAAGACTTATTACAGACGTTGCAAAAAAGCTTTTGCCTGGTCTGAAAAACACAAAGTATTATGATTGGTGGTATAATTTAAGCAATGAATGGGACAAAGGGAACAAAAAATGGTAGCAATAAGTTCAAATTTCCGGGTATCATTGACACATTCAAAGAATGCCTTGGAGTTATTTTTCTTAAAGATACCAGCATAATCACCATATACCTAAATCCTGCACACGCACTCAATCTTATAACTATTTATTTTATTATGATACTAATCCCTTATCGTCCGATGATGAATGAACCTATATTTGATTTTTCAAAAATTATAGAAGGGATATTGTTGACTATATTTTTCATAGTGCTTCTTTATATCTTTATGCCTTCAAAAAAGATAAGATTTTCCGGTTTTTTCAGAATAATGCTCGCTGCAGAAGTCATAGATATCATAAATCCCGTCTCTTTTTTCGTGCCAAAAGAATTTTTATCTTTTTTTTATGCTGGCAGCCTTGGTTGGTATTTCCTTATTGTGGTAATCATCCTTAACAAATTCATAGGGATGCCAAAGCATATCGGAGTAATTTACGTATTTTGCGTATTTCTGGTCGTAAATATGATACCGGCAGTATTTCAATAATCTTTATGTTTTAAATGGACTTTTTTGTACTGCAATTGTTAAAGTCAACCAAAATTCCCCAGTTTAGGTGCCTGAGAATTCCCCACCCTTTTTCCCTTATTTTTCACTTTTAGTTAAATGCTTGATCCTGTAACTCTTGCCGTTTATCTTACAAACATAGGCATGATGAACAAGTCTGTCTATTATCGCAAATGCAAGAACCACATCTCCAAATATGTTACCCCATTCTTCAAAGGGTCTATTAGTAGTGATTATTATTGAACCATTTTCATACCTCCTTCTGACTATTTCAAAGAACTCATCAACATAATTTGCTACTATCTTCTTAAATCCGACCTCATCTATTATTAGAAGATCAACGACCATGAGTTCCTTAACATATTCATAATATGTTCCTTCCCCTTTTGCCGTTATAAGTTTGGATAAAAGGTCATTAGAGTGAACAAACAACACCTTATAACCCATCTTCAAAGCTTCAAGACCTAAGGCATTGGCAAGATGAGTCTTACCAACACCGGGATTACCCATAAAGATAATATTCTTATGTTCCTGAATATACCTGCAACTTGCCTAATCAAGCATCTCTTTTCTGTTTACTTCAGGTTGGTAAGAGAAATCATAGTTATCCAATGTCTTTGTTCTGTCAAGTTTTGATTTCTGATACCTTTTTGCATAAGAATTACTTTTTCTATTTGACTGTTCATCCTCAAGTAAAAGAGAGATGAATTCCAAATAACTTAATTGGTTTTCTATAGCATACCTGTTTCTTGATTCTATCGTTTTTGCCATTCCTGAAAGTTTGTATTCATAAAGTTTCTTGATTAATTCCTGCATTTACTCCTCCCGTTAATTTGTCATATTCTTGTAACTGATTGTAATAACCACCACAGAGAACTGTTTCATGATTTAAGTTATCATCCTCAAACAGTCCAGATTCACATATCTTTCTCACAGATAAATAATTATACAAACCAAAGTTATTTGCCCGCTTACAAGCTTTATCAACTACCTTGTCCCCATACTTTGTGCAAAGGTTAAATATCCCTTGAAGTGTTCTATGATAGTGATGAGGTCTATGATCTTTTACTCTCAGATAGAATTCATGAACATTAACACCACATTTCAATGATTTGTCCGAATATTGATTCTCATTAGTTTGAAACTTTGCTCTAATATTATGGGAACTATTAGTAACAAACTCCCCTTTAGAATTTGACACTTGATGGACAGCTATTTCATTCAATTTGTCATCGAATATCCTTATTACCTTACCATTACTTTTTATGGTAACATCCTGTAATACATACTTTTCTGGAACAGAATAAAAATTATATCGGTAAGTTATATGACCATATTTGTTAACCTTTCTATGTTCTATCTCATATACCTCATAACGTTCTAATGGTAATGGGTTAAGATGAGATTTCTCTTTCTCCATAAACTCATCATAGGGGACCTTTCTTGTGGTACCATGTATCCTTTTGTTGCAGATAGTATCTTGCCAGTCACAGAGTTGACTCTTTAATTCAGAAAGACTATCTGTCTTTAAATTCTTTAAAAAGTTATTCTTCACATACTTTATTGCTGATTCTACTTTGCCTTTCTCTTCAGGTGTTTTTACCCTGCAAGCTATGGGTACACTGCCATAATAATTTAGCATATTTGCATATTCTACTTGTATTGAAGGTTCATAGAAGTTTGCAAGTAATACCCCCGACTTAAGATTGTCTATCTTAATAGTTGATGGTACCCCAGCAAAATATTCAAAGGCATTTATGTGGCACCTTATAAAAGTGGGAATATCCGGCACTTGTCACTACTTCATAATAGTCATATCTGCTATAAGATAACCTCATGCAAAATATCCAGCACTTTACCTTTCTGTTTGACACTTCATCGTGAAAATAACCAAGATAACCAAAATCAACCTGTGCCTCTGTGCCAGGTGGGGACAGCAAAAATACATACACCTTGCCAGGGGACCTCAATTTCCTCAGGTATTTTTTTACACTATTATAACTTACATCCAATTGAAATTCTTCCACCAACCTGCGATGTATCAATACCCCAGATAATCCCTGATTGTGCAAAAAGTCGATTATCTGCTCCCTGTAGGGTTCTAATTTGCTCTTCTTTTGCATTACTGGAGCCTTTTCCCCAGACTGAAGTTTGTCTCTTATCTTTCTCACAGTCTTCCTGTCCATGCCCAGTGTCCTGGATATCTCAGAAATACTTTTACATAATGCTAATAGACCTTCTACTGTGTTATACATATTCACCCCATACATTTTATTCTTACCTCCTTATTATTTCAGAGGTAAGTTAACATATTTACCTGGGGAATTTATTTTACCCTTAACACCGGGGGCATTATACTTTTAGAGGAGATGGAAAGATTAAACCAATCCTTCGGAATTGGAATCATAGAACTTTATGCTAACCCTTATAAGAGTAAAATTCTCTACCCAGCAAGTTACAAAAAATTAGATTTTAAGACTATTGATAAATTATGCAACATTAATCGGGATTTCAATGAGTTTATGTTGCATGTTGAAAAAATTTTATCTGCGGAAGATAAATTTCTTTCTGCTGTTAAAAAAGAATTTGAAGAAAAGTGTGATCGTTCTTTTACTACTGATGAGGATATTAATAAATATTGCAAAGAAAAACACATACCTATTGACGATAATAGCAATGATTTATCTTAACTCGTAATAGTTAACCTGTTACTAGTTTGAAAAATTCATGAAATTCAGATAGGATTACTTTTATTTCTTTTCTTAACTTTGTTTTTTATCTCAAATTTAAGTTTAGCTTTTTCTTCCAGTATTCTTTTTAACAATTCCTCGGCAGGCTCATCATTTGGGTCAGGCTCCACCAGTTCACCGCGGAATGCCTTGGCAAGAATTGCCTGCTCCAGTTTTTCCACACGCGCAAAAGCCTTCTTGTATCTTGCTTCTAAGGAATCAGCAAGTGCAAAAAGCTTTTCCACCCGGCGGACAATTTCATGCTGCTCTTCGAGGGGAGGAAGGGGGATTAAAAAGGTACCTAATACTTGTGCATTAATATTTGATTGACTTACGCCATCAGTCTTTACTTTTTTACACCATTCTTTGGCTCTTTGTGTATTTAGACAATAATTTAAATAATCAGGTAATATATACTCGGACTTGTATCTGATACGAATTAAATACCCTGCAAAAATAGCTTTTCTATTTTCTTTGAATATTGATGCTTTACCTACAAGATCAGGACTATTTGTTCTGTTAAAAAGAACATCTCCATATTTCAAAGCATATTTTTCGATTTCTGAATCATCATTTGTAAATTTCAAATCAGACCAATCTATTTTCCCATTTTGCAAATTTCCCATTCGTAAAACTGGGCTTTTGCCTTTATCTACTGATTTTGATGATGTACCGTATTGAAAACCATTTGAAATATTTTTTAATTCAACCCATAACCACCCATCAGATAATTCATATGGTTCTTCGTTTGCCAATTCTCCACCATAACTGTTTTTAAGATAATTATGCTCTCTCCAATCCTCCGTCAATTTTCCCGAACATGCTGCGGCGAGGACGCTTTGGCGGAACTTTTTGAGTATTGCCGGAATTTTCGCAAGCCGCGCCTTTGCGCTTTTTACTTTTGGCAAAATGGCATTCAGCTTCTCCACAATACGCTTTTGCTCGTTCAGGGGAGGAAGGGGGATTGATACTGCATGAACAAATTCCGAATTAATACCACCTTGAGCACCTCCATGGAAAGAAGACATTATTTGTTCTTGACCATTATGGCTACGGAGAAAGAAAAAACAATAACGAACATTAATATTTTTACTTAAGTGACAAATAAATACATGTTCATTAACGCAAGCAAAATCATAAGGGAAATGTTCATCCACTATAGAAACTTTTCCTGTTGTTGCTCCATCTTTCACAATTAGAATATCATTAACCTCAATTTTGCCTCTATTCATTTTTTTTGCAAATTCAATAGGCACAAATCGAATATTGGTAAAATCAAATCCACCATCAGAATTAAGATGTTCTGCTCCAATACTTGGAATTCCCTCTGTTATTCCTTTAACTCCACCTTTTGGGCGTGAGCCTGATTCAAGAGAAGTTATTATTTCTTTAAGTGGCACCTCCACCCAATGTTCAGGAATTCTGGTTCTTTTCAAAGCCCCCATTATTCCTGCCTCCCAGTGTGAGATTTGGCTTTTATTGATTCCTCCTGTTGAAATTTTTTAGAGGAGTCAAAGCCACCGTTTTCCCCAAGTAAATCCGCTATCTCATTCAGTTCATCCACCACAGCTTCAAGTTCGCTTACTGCTTCGGAGATCAGGTCTGTGGGTTCGGGTAGGTCGTTTGGGTCGTCCAGTGTATCATCTTTGAGCCATTTGATATCGAGTTTATAACCTCGCTCTTTTATTTCATCAATGGTAAATGCCCTAAAGCGTCCTTCTGGTCCCTGGTCTTCCCGCGGGCTATTGCCATTTGGATCTTTGCCATAGCATTTTTCAAAATCAGCAAACATTTCAGCTGTAAGCGGCCTGTCTTTTTTAGTACAGCTTGGGATATTGGAGCGGTTATCGTAAATCCAAACTTTCTCCGTTGGTCTTCCTTTCTGCAAAAAGATCACATTTGCTTGAGCATAGGCATAGGGGACAAAAGTTCCGCGTGGTAGTCGTAATATGGTATGCACATTGCAATCATTCATCACAATTTCAAAAACTTCTGCAGCTTTGTCTTCAAACAGACAATTATCGGGCAACACAATGGCAGCGCGTCCGCCGGGTTTAAGAATCGTGAGAATATGCTGGACAAAGTTGAGCTGTTTGTTGCTTGTAGCAATGGTAAAGTCGTCTCTTGTGGGCACCTGCCCGGCTCCTTTTGTTCCAAAGGGCGGATTTGTGAGTACCACATCATAACGCTCGCCTCTGTCGGGCTCGTAAATAGTATCGCCCAGATAAATAGTTGGCTTAAGCCCGTGCAGAAAGAGGTTCATCAATGCCAATCGCCGCGGACGGGCAACCAGGTCCTGTCCATAATAGGTGTTTTCTTTGATTCGCTTTACTTCGTCAACTGGAATAGCTCCTTTGGTTTTTTCAATCAGCCACTCATAGGCAGCAACCAGAAAACCGCCTGTTCCACATGCCGGGTCGCAAATTTTCATTTCTTTATTGACAAGCGGGTCGGGCTGCATCAGCCGCACAATAGACTGGATTAAAACACGGGGAGTAAAGTATTGTCCCGCTCCCTTTTTCCCTTCACTTGCGGCTTTCTCAAGAAGTCCTTCAAAAGCCTGGGCTTTCACATCAACACCAAGACTCGACCATTCTTCGGCGTCGATCATGGTGATAATTTTCTTTAAGTTTACCGGATTATTGAATTTGGGCATAGACTGAGCGAAAATATCACCAAGCAAACCTTTTTCGTCTCTGAGTTTTTGGAGTACCCATAGATAATGGTCAGTCAGTTCTGTGCCTGATTTACTTTTTAGGGTATCCCAATCACAGTTTTTGGGTAGATTAATGCCCTTCTCATCAGCCATTTTAAGGAACAACAGATAAGTAAGCTGTTCTATATAATCGCCATAGTCAATTCCATCGTGGCGAAGTGTATGACACATGCCCCAGAGTTTGTTTACAATATCAGACATACAATCTTCTCCTTCAAGCAGCTAATTTACAGTTAATTTCTTCTATAATTTCATCTAATCTATCACCAAATATTTTACGAGCTTTTGCAAGTCCTCCATGTCTTTCAAAGACAGGTATAAGGTCAAAGTTTTCTTTTTCAATAGCAAGGTTTACTAAAAGGTGCTCCCGAATATATCCTAGCCATTTGAGTTGTTCTGGAGTAAAGTCATATTGACTTGTTAAAGATTCAATAGCACGGTTTACACGTTCTTCGACTGTTAATAATGGATTATCTTTATTTTCAGCATTTTTAATCATGGATATGATATCGATCATAGATTTATGTCCCGATAACTCGTAAGCCTTGCGCACCTGCTCTTCGTCAAAATCATTCTTTTTAAGTATTTCTTGGATTTCTTTCAATGCACGGGTGTTCTACTTACGTGGATTCAAAAAAAGAATGGAAAGAGCTTCAATTTTTGTCTTGTTTTCATGGACAAATCTTGAGAAAGCAACAAGATAATCTTCTGGTTTTAGACTTGTATCGTTGTACTTGAACACAGGTTCAGAAACAACAGAATCTACATGATTGTATGCTACATAAAAATATTTTTTTGCTCTGTCGTAATTAACAAGTAAATTTTGAAAATCTTTGTTTCGTAATATATTCATTGTCTCTGAAAATTTATTTCTTAATGATTCACACAGGTTATCAGCAAATTTTGAAATATCACCATCAGGAATGTAATACGAAAAGTCTTCACGGGCTTTGGCACTCATAGTATCAGCAATACGACGTAGTCGCTTAATCAGGCGCTTTGTGTTATATTCGCGTTCAACATTGTTCCAGATATTTTCAATAATTTGTTCAATGGTAACTGTTTCAACTGTTTCCTGTATCTCTACGACAAAATCAGTTGAATCCTTAAAGTATTCAATCAATGTTCCATCGAAACAATCAAATATGGTAAAATATTCTTTGTTAATGTCTGGACATTTACGTGTTCCGCGTCCAAGCATTTGAGTCCAGAGTATACGCGATTTAACAGGTCGCAAGAATACT
Organism: Deferribacteraceae bacterium; assembly: GCA_020054865.1. Lineage (GTDB taxonomy): Bacteria > Chrysiogenota > Deferribacteres > Deferribacterales > Deferrivibrionaceae > Deferrivibrio. Next base: position 1,863 of record JAIHAR010000040.1, on the reverse strand, counting down.
ATAAATTCGAGTGCTGGAATATCAACTCCAGTAGAAAGCATGTCAACCGTAACAACAATTGCAGGAAAAGGCCTATTTCTGAATCTTCTTATTTTTTCAAGAGGGCGGTCAACAGAGGGACTGCCTGTAATCTTTTGGACAAAATCATCTCCCCGACCAAATATTTCGCGAGCAAGATTAACAATCTGGTCAGCATGTGAGATATGTGGGAGATCATTGACAGCAAAAATAAGTGTCTTGGGAAATCTTCCGGTTCTTTCTTCATGCTCAAGAGCATGTTTTTTGATTTCTTCCAAAATTTTTCTATTACTGTCTGGTGAAGTGATTCTTCTTTCTATATCCTCTGAGTTGAATTCTCTTTCGTCTTCAAGAGTGTCTAATAATTCTTCACCGGTTTCTGGGTTTTTGATACCTACCTTTTCACCTTCTTTCAGAAAAATGCCGTTAATTCGGACATTAGATTTAATTTTTATGGCCTGGTAATCAACGAGGAAACCATCCAATACTGCTTGTTCCACAGTATATCTGTAAATAGGATGGCCAAAATACGCTACTGTATGTGAAGCAGGCGTGGCTGTGAGTCCAATTTTTATTGCATCAAAATGATTGAGAACAGAACGCCAAATATTTGTATCTTTTGAAGTATATCCACGATGGCACTCATCAGAAATAATGATATCAAAAGCATGAATGGGTATAGTTATTTTTTCCGCTTCATCATCAATCTCAGGATCGCTTTCACCCTGACCAAAAGAGCCCTCTCTTCCAAAAAGGTTAATAGCCATGCGCTGAATTGTAGAAATATAAACAAAGGTATGTCCAGCATTTGGAGTAAAATCTTCCTTTTTAAAGCCCTGTGAAAAAACATCATATTCCTGATTAAACTTATTTCCGCTCGGTGTGATAAAGGCAGAAAATGCCTGTGCTGCCTGTGCTGCCAATGCCCTTCGGTCCACAAGAAAGAGGATGCGTTTAGCATAACAAGACTTAATTAATCTATAAATCATGACAACGGTGGTGAATGTTTTGCCTGTTCCAGTTGCCATTGCAAGCATTATCTTTCTTTTATTCTCGATTAAAGCTTTTTCAACAGCCGCTATTGCCTCTTTCTGATAGGGTCTTAATTTTTCTATATTGTTAGGGTTCTCTTTTAGCCATCTTTTTGCTTCATTAATGTTTCGATTAAACATTTCTTCCAATGCATCCGGAGTGTGAAAATTCATTAACTCGCGTGAATAATAATTTTCATCTCGCACATCGGCGAACCATATTTGTGTTCCGTTGGACACATATAGAAAAGGAACTTTGAAGGAATTCCACACACCAATAGTATTCTTACAACCTGCAGAATATCGTTTGGCTTGCTCCAGCACATTTTGAGGATTTACGGATACTTTTTTTGCTTCAATAATTCCAAGTAATTTCCCTTTAACAAAAAGTGCATAATCCGCAGGTCCAGTTTGGGTAGGAAATTCCTCTACTGCATGGCTACCTAAAGAAGAAAGATCTAAATCTACTCTGTAGGGAATAATTTCCCATTTCGGATTTAAAGCTTTTAGTTTAGCATCAATTATTGTTTCTTGTGGCCCTGTCCAAAGAATTGTGTAACTCCTCTTTGCAAAAAGTTAACAAAACAGGTAAAATAAAAGCAAGGAGGATTTTATGTTTGTAAACAAAGATGAGATTAAAAAGGCTTTCAAAGAAGGTAAACTGAGGACATCTGAAGATCTTAAAGATTTCCTTCCTAAACTCATTAAAGAAGCGATAGAAACGATGTACGAAGGTGAATTGTCTGAATTGTTAGGTTATGAATCATATGATAAGAAATCCAGAAAAACTGACAATTACAGGAATGGATATAGT
>JAIHAR010000039.1 GCA_020054865.1 Deferribacteraceae bacterium | reverse complement strand
CAATTTACCCCCTTTGTTAACTTTTCTCGCTATCATCTCGTTTTACCTTTAACATTTTTTCTCCCAAAAAATCCAGTCTCATTTTCCGGGGGCATTATATATTTTCTTCAATACCACATAGTTTGGTAGTCCAATTATGCAATAATACCTGTCCTTTTCCCTATTCCGTACCACTACCAAACCATGTAATGCCTCAATAGTGACATATTTTGATATATCTTCAACATTAGTTTCATAATCAGAATTAATATGCTCATAATGAAAAGGAGCGGTATTAGCAATCAAATTATAAAAATTAGAGAATTTCAAATCCTCAAATAACTCAATTTTGGAGATTTGGATATCAGCAAAATTGTATTTGGAACTATTAAACTCTCTTAATTTACTACTTATATAATTAAAATCTTTTTTGCTCATAACCACTCCAAAAATTATGGCAAAATTTTGGCAAAGAAAAAATTAATTGTCAAGAAAAATCTTGTAAGTCAACGATTTACGAGGAGATATGAATGGAGGCGGCGGGAATCGAACCCGCGTCCGAAGAGCTTTCTTCCCCAGGCACTACATGCTTATCCTGCGATTAAATTTCCCAAACCCAATGCCCGCAGGCAGGCTTAGAGTTTGGTAAGCCTTTTAAATCTTACCGAATGCTTAAAGGCGTCGCATTCGGCCAGCCTGCTCAGTTGTCGCCATCTGCAAAGTCACAGGCAAACCTTACAGTGACGTCGCCGTCAATTAAGCAGCGAGTGCTAATTCGTCGTTTGCAATTATTATTGTTCGGCTGTTTTACGAGGTACCGAACCTCGGCATGCACCTTAGAGCCTACGACTCCCCGTCGAAGCCTATGCGCCCCCTAAAAGGGATTTACAATATATATTTTATGCTAAAAATGTAAAGATTATTTTATCTTAAACTTATTTTTAAAGTCTCTTGATATTTCTTTTTCAAGATCCTTCTCTTTAATATCGTTCCGCTTGTCGTGGCTCTTCTTGCCCCTTGCCAGGGCAATTTCTACCTTTATAAGATTTTTGTTGAGATAAAATTTAAGTGGGACAATAGTCAACCCCTTTTCCTGGGACTTGCCTATAAGTTTATTTATCTCCCTTTTGTGAAGCAAAAGTTTTCTTGTCCTTGTGGGTTCATGATTGGAAATATTTCCCTGTTCATAATGCGATATGTGAGCATTCAGCAAAAATGCCTCACCGTCTTTAACTTTTACAAAAGCATCCCTTAAGTTTACTTTTCCACTTTTACAGGATTTTACTTCTGTACCCTGCAACACTATTCCTGCTTCAATCTTCTCAATTATTTCATAGTCGTGCAGAGCTTTTTTGTTTTGAGCTAAAATTTTCATACCAAATAATACACCCTTAAACTAAAAAAAGCCACCAAAAAGGTGGCTTGATACGGGGACGACGAGACTCGAACTCGCGACCTCTGGCGTGACAGGCCAGCGTTCTAACCAACTGAACTACGCCCCCAAAATGGGCGGTGCAGGGATCGAACCTACGACCCTCGGCTTGTAAGGCCGATGCTCTCCCAGCTGAGCTAACCGCCCGATTATACGTCCCTAAGGGGATTTGAACCCCTGTTGCCGGCGTGAAAGGCCGGTGTCCTAGGCCAGGCTAGACGATAGGGACACTAAAATGAGCCGTGTAGGGATCGAACCTACGACCCACTGCTTAAAAGGCAGTTGCTCTACCTACTGAGCTAACGGCTCACATTCTCTTTCCCAAAAGGGAATGACTATATAACAAAAGGTTTTATCATTGTCAACAAATTTTTTAAAAAACTTTATTTAAAATTATTGTTTCTTCCCTATCTGTTCCAAGTGATATAAGTGCATACTCAATATCAAGATTTTCCTTTATAAACTCAAGATACTTTTTTGCGTTTGCTGGAAGCTCATCATATGCTCTTACTTTTGAAATATCTTCTGACCATCCGTCAAATTCCTTGTAAACTGGGGTAAGATTTTCAAGTATTTTTATTTCTGGTGGGAATGTATCAAACACTTTGCCATTGTATTCATAACCCACACACACTTTAATTTTTTCAAATCCTGTCAATACATCGAGCTTGGTAAGTGCAATATAGTTTATCCCGCTTAACATTTTAGCATATTTTGCCGCTACGAGGTCAAGCCATCCACACCTTCTTGGCCTTCCAGTTGTAGCTCCGTATTCTCCACCTATATCTCTGAGCTTTTGACCTGTATCATCGTTAAGCTCCGTAGGGAAAGGTCCACTACCTACTCTTGTAGTGTAAGCTTTTAGCACACCAACAACATTATTCAAAGACTGAGGTGCAAGTCCGGTACCGGTAAACGCTCCTCCAGCTGTAGGATTGCTTGATGTAACAAATGGGTATGTGCCGTGGTCTACATCAAGAAGTGTCCCTTGGGCACCCTCAAGCATAATCTTTTTCCCTTCCGAGTAAAGTCTGTTTATCAAATAGCTTGTTTCAGCTACATATGGCTTTATTATTTCACCATATTTTCTATAACTCTCAAACACTTCCATAGGATCAAGTGCATCAAGACCGTGAATTTTTGTTGCTATCAGATTTACCTCTTCAACATTTTGAAATACTTTTTCCTTAAGGACTTCATCATCATAAAGATCACATACTCTCAGTCCCACCCTTGCCATTTTGTCAGCATAACTAGGGCCAATCCCACGCCCGGTGGTACCGATTTTTTTGCTCCCCTTTTTTGCTTCACTGTGCTTGTCAAATATTTTGTGATAAGGCATTATCAAATGAGCTCTTTTGCTTACAAAAAATCTGCCATCAAATTTTATCCCTCTTGCCTTTAAATCATTTATTTCATCAATCAAAGCCTCAGGGTCTATTACAACCCCATTGCCTATGATATTTATTTTTCCATCGTGCATAATTCCAGATGGAATCAAATGAAGAATGTATTTCTCACCTTTAATAACAACAGTATGCCCTGCATTATGCCCGCCAGAAAATCTTACCACCACATCAGCTTCTTCTGTATAAAGGTCTACAACCTTCCCTTTGCCTTCATCGCCCCATTGGGCACCCAATATTAAAGAACAGCTCATAATTTTACCTCACGAAAGTATATTTTTTATATCGTAAACAATTTCAGGTTTTTGTAACTTATCCTTATCACTAACCCATAAAACTTTAAAGCCTTTTTTTCTTAATTCTTCAGCTTTTTTGAAATTATCCTTTCCAATAACGAGATAATCGACTTCAACTTTTGTTTCATTAAATCCATACACTGTCAAAATCTCTTCAAGATTAAAGGCAAGACCACATGCTGAAATATTTATGCCAAAATTTCGCATAATATTATCATACCTGCCACCGGAAGCAAGGATATTCCCCCTTTGCCCGATAAATTTTACATTGATCCCGGTGTAATAGTTTATTCCGCTTGTCTCAGAAAGGTCAAATACAATTTTGTCGCTCGAAACTCCGAGTTCAACAAGATTGTTATGCAATGACGCAAGTTCGTCTATCCTTGACTGCAATTCTTTGGAAAATGAAACTTTTTCACGAATGTCAGAAAGGATTTCAAATCCACCATAGCACTTTGCAAATGTGGAAAACAGCTCGTGGCGATCAGTTGAAATTCCGGCACTATTCAAAAACTTTTCAATTTCAGAATAATTTTTGGTTTCAATAAGATTAAGATAGTTTTCGTTGTTATCAATAAGGTTTAAAACTTCTTTCAAAAAGAAAATATCTGTAAAAACAATCTTAAATTCTTGTATCCCCAGAGCAAGCAAACATTTGTAACCGATATTTATCAGTTCAAGGTCTCCAAACAGCTCTTCCTCACCAAAAAGTTCAAGACCTATTTGCTGCATTTCGGACTTAAGCCCTTTATTTGTATTAACATTCCTAAATATCCTACCCTTATAGCTCAGTCTGATAGGCCTCGGATAGCTATTAAAATAGTTGGCTACATTTCTACATACCTGTGGAGTAAAATCAGGTCTTAATACCATAGATTTACCTGTATTTCTATCTATAAACCTTATAATATTTTCATCGCTAAAATCCCAGGCAGTCTTTGATAAAATATCATAGTACTCATAAAGGGGAAGATACACTTCCGTATATCCATACCCTTCAAGAATCTTTTCAATTTCGGCTGTTGCCCTTCTTATTTTTTTTGCTCTCTGAGGGAGCCTTGTTTCATTAATCATAATGCTATACCAAACTTTTCATAATTATTTCCTGTGCAGCTTTTACTCCTTTGCCAATTTCTATATAAAGTCCAAACTTTTTCAACCCAAGCTCAAGGGCACTCACTGCAATAATTGTATCAAAAATATCATGGTATCCCAAGTGGGAGATTCTAAGTATTTTCCCTTTCAAATGGTCCTGACCACCTGCAAATGTAACCCCGACTTCTTCTCTCATGTATTTGACAAATTTACCTCCGTCAAACCCTTCGGGGAGAATAATTCCTGTAGCTGCATTTGAAGGAAGATCTTTGGCCAATAACTCAAAGCCCAACGCTTTTACAGCTGCCCTTGTAGCCTCAGCACAAGTTTCATGTCTTTTATATACCTTTTCAAGCCCCTCTTTTAACATTAAATCCAGAGCAGTGTTTAGCCCGATAATAAGATTTACTGCTGGTGTCCATGCTGTAGTATTCTTCTGCTGGGACTTTAGCTCTTTTTGAAGATTCAGATAATACTTGGGTAGTTTTGATAATTCTGTCTTCTTCCAGGCTTTTTTGGACATTGTTATAAAAGATAACCCAGGAGGAAGCATAAATGCCTTTTGAGAACCTGAAACAAAAACATCCACCCCCCATTCATCCATTTTTGTCTCAACTACCCCTACAGATGTAATACCATCAACAATAAGAAGAGTATCTTCTCTAAGTGAAGTGATTTTGGCAATCTGTTCTACCGGATGGTACACTGTTGTAGAGGTCTCGCTAGCCTGCATAAATACTGCTTTAATATCCGGATGCTCAATGAGCTTTGTTTCAACCTGCTCAGGCGTAACTGATCTCCCCCATTCAAGGTCGATAGTAATTGGCTCAAGTTCATAGGCCAAAGCAATCTCTTTCCATCTAAGCCCAAATTTTCCAGCATTAACTATTAAAACCTTGTCCCCTTTGTTAAGTGTGTTTACCAAAGCAGCCTCCATTGCCGCAGTACCACTTGAAGCAAGTATCAAGACATCTTCCTTCGTGCCAAAAAGAGGCTTTAGCTTTTCACGAACCTCACCAAAAATATTTGAAAATTCGCTTGTCCTATGATGTATTACAGGCATTGCCATATCAAGCAAAACCTTTTCAGGCACCATAGTCGGACCAGGTGCAAGAAGATACTTTTTTAGCATACAATCCCTCACAATTTTTTGTTTTTTTATATCAGCCTAATATAAGAGTGTCAATTTTATTTAGCAAGTTTCAAACTTATATATTGAATGAACACCGATAATTGTAAAAGAGTAAGATTTATAACGAAAATTAGGTTAAATTTTACAAAGTTCATTACAATTAAATCCTGTTTGGCAACACACTTCTAAAACAGTGATAATTTTTACTAAATATCATTAAGTTATCAAACATAAGCATTAATACAAAGAAAAAATAAAAAAATTGTTAAAGATTAATTAAAATGCTTGAAAAAAAATATTCTTGAAACTAAACTAACCTACCCTGATAGTCTGGACAAGGAGGTTATTATGAAAGAAAAAGTTGAAGCGGTAGAAGTTAAATGTCCCAAGTGTGGGCGGACTCAGATAATTTATCTACCCAAAGAAACATTACCCAAATGTCCGGACTGCAATGTTAGGATGATAATATCCGAGCTACTTGATGAAGGGAAATCATATTAAGGAGGATTTATGAAAAAGTTTTTTCTAAGTTTCGTATTGGTTTTTGTTTTAGCCCTAAGTGGATTTGCAAGCGACAACTCACTCTGGGAAAAATCCACGCTCAATGAAATTATGAAAAGAGGGGAGCTCAGAGTAGGTCTTGAGTCAGGTTACAAACCTTTTGAAATGACTGCAACAAATGGGGAAATTATTGGTTTTGATGTGGACATTGCCAAACAGATGGCAAAAGCAATGGGTGTTAAGCTTAAACTCGTAAATACTGCATGGGATGGTATAATTCCCGCACTTATAACTGAAAAATTTGATATTATAATGTCAGGTATGACAATTACTCCACAGAGAAATTTACAGGTTAATTTTGCTGAACCAAACATAGTTGTTGGGCAAACTATATTAATAAAAAAGGAACTTGCTTCAAAGGTTAAGTCTTATAGAGATTTAAATGATGAAAAATACACAATCGCCACAAAACTTGGCGTAACAGCTGATTTTGCTACAAAAAAATATATACCAAAGGCCAAAAAAAATCTTTTTGAAACAGAGTCAGACGCATTTCAGGATTTTATAAATGGTAAAGCTGACGCTTTTATATATGACCTTCCTCTTTGTGCATTCTACTACGCTGATTATAAAGACAAGCTTGTATTTTTGGATGAGCCTTTTACTTATGAGCCACTTGCATGGGCAGTAAGAAAAGGCGATCCTGATTTTCTCAACTGGCTCAACAATTTCTTAAGACAGATTAAAAATGATGGCACTTATGATAAAATATATGAAAAGTGGTTTAAAAGCGACGAGTGGAAAAAACAGGTAAAATAAACAGAAAGGTCTGCCTTGGCAGACCTTCACTTTTTTATATCAAGGGGTTTTAATGGAAAGCAAAGGCAAACAGTTTTTATGGAATGTGGTTTTTGTACTTATTTTGGTGGCAATTGGTTTTGGCCTGTATGCTACCACAAAAAAGGTAGATTATATCTGGAGATGGGAAAGATTATTTCAGTATGTAATCAACACTTCTTCTTCTGAGATCAGAGCACCATTTGACGGAACGGTCACCATTAAAGACAAAAAGATAACAGTTGTGTCTGATGCCGGCGAGGAAAAAACATTCAAAAAATTCGACGAAATAACAGTAATGAATGGTGATCTGGTTTTTGAAGGGGATGTAATTGCAAAGGTGAAGCAGATAAAGCCAGGTCCACTATTAAGCGGATTATATATCACCCTTAAAATATCTGTTATATCAATCTTTTTTGCTATTATTATCGGAATAATAGCAGGGATTTGCAGAATATCAAGGAATCCGGTATTAAAAAAGCTGACCGTTACCTATATCGAGCTGATAAGAGGCACTCCTCTCCTTGTGCAGATATTTATATTTTACTTTTTCATCGGTACGGTACTTAACCTGGACAGATTTACAGCTGGTGTTGCAGCACTGTCAATTTTTGCTGGTGCATACATTGCAGAAATTGTGAGAGCCGGTATACAGTCTATTCCAAAAGGCCAGATGGAAGCTGCAAGAAGCCTCGGTATGAATTATTACCAGGCGATGAGATATATTATCTTGCCCCAAGCCTTAAAGCGTACGCTTCCTCCAATGGCGGGTCAATTTATCTCCCTCATAAAAGACTCTTCTCTTGTGTCTGTAATCTCTATCACAGACCTTACAAAAGCCGGAAGGGAAGTTGTTACTTCAACGTTTAGTCCGTTTGAAGTATGGTTTACGGTAGCACTTTTATACCTGGTGTTAACGTCAGGCTTATCATTTATAGTTCAACTATTAGAAAGAAGATTGGCAGAGAGTGATTAATATGAATGAACCAATAATTATCGCAGAAAATGTAGTAAAAATTTATCCAAACGGGGTAAAAGCACTAAAAGGTGTATCGCTGAATGTTGATAAAGGGGAAGTTGTGGTTGTAATTGGCCCCAGCGGGTCAGGCAAATCCACATTTTTGAGAACACTTAACCTTCTTGAGACAATAAACAAAGGGAGAATCATAATCGACGGAATCCCTTTGACGGATAAAAAGACCAACATTAACAAAGTCAGGGAAGAAGTTGGAATGGTTTTTCAGCAGTTTAATCTTTTTCCCCATATGACAGCCCTTGATAATATCACACTTGCACCACTTAAGGTAAGAAAAATGAGCGAAAAAGAAGCTACCGAAATCGCAATGTCTCTGCTTGAGAAGGTGGGGCTTGCTGACAGGGCAGGCAGTTATCCAAGTCAGCTTTCAGGTGGGCAGCAGCAACGTGTGGCAATCGCAAGAGCTCTTGCTATGAGGCCTAAAATAATGCTTTTTGATGAACCCACAAGCGCACTTGACCCTGAAATGATAGGAGAGGTACTTGATGTAATGAAAACTCTTGCAAAAGAGGGGATGACTATGGTAGTAGTTACCCACGAAATGGGTTTTGCAAGAGAAGTGGCTGACAGGGTTGTATTTATGGATAACGGGGAAATTGTCGAAATGGGCACCCCTATGGAGCTCTTTGCAAACCCTAAAAATGAAAGGTTAAAGCAATTTTTAGGGCAAATTTTATAGGATGTTTTTCTCTAAGAAATATAAGGTAATTGTAAAAAACAAAAACATTACCGTTGAAGCAAAGTCTGGGTCCAGGCTGTTTCAGGTACTTAAAGACAACAATATCCCTTTGCAGTCTCTTTGCTCCGGCAGCGGTCAGTGTGGCAAATGCAAAGTAAAAATTTCTTCCAGTGATGGCAAAGAAATTAACAAACCCACAAAAAAAGACAGACTTATGATTGCCCTGGTCAATCTGGACGCAGGCTACAGACTTGCCTGTGAATACGTAATTAAACAAGATATAATTGTTGACACAGAGGAATGGATAGCAAGAGAAAATTACAATCCGGAAATAGTTGCAGTTAAAAGAAGTGAAAAAAGAAAAACAGACAGCAATTCTGATAAGGATAGTGATAAGGTTGAACAAGATGAACAAAGCAATTCTTCTGAACATCTTTCAGATGACTCATCCATAGGTGTAAAAAGTGAAGAGGATTCAGAAAAGCAACCAGGCGAAATTAGCGATGGACTTATACTGATTCAATATAATACCGGCATAAAATTTTATTACTTTTCTACCGGAATAGATAACATTTCCCACTCCGGGCTTGTGAGGACTGAAGAGACTCTCGTAAATCTTATTGATGACAACACAATCTCAGACTTTATATACGAAAATATAAAAGTGCCTGACTTTGAAAGGATAATTTTTGTCCTTGATAAAATTCATTTTGATGGCAAAAATTTTCTCGACATTATAAATTACTATACATTCGAGCTTGGTTCGGTTTTTTGTGAGGTTATTCAACCTCTTAAATCTCCCAGACAGCTAATGTCTTTTTTCAGGCTTACTTCCGGACTAAAAAACAACAGCCTTATAGTTTCACTCGATTCGCTTTCAAGCGTTCATTATGTAGACGCCGGAGGTGTTGTTCACAACATTGAATTGCAATACATCACAGACGAATATAACTTTGAAGAGTTGTTTTTTCTGGAAGGCAAAAACCCTGTACAGGAAGTATCAGATGATTTCAGTGTCATAAAAATCAAAGAGCCTCTTATTGACCCTGACTCGGTTACAATTGTTGCAAAATTGCAGACATTAAAAAATATGCTTTATTACGGGATAATCAACAGCGATTTCAGCTTTAATGACAGGCAGTCACTTATTGACAAGGTACCGATTGAAATCCTTGTAAAAATGTCTCAGATTGATGATAAAAAAATATTTTATATTTACCGCAAAAAAGGGATAAATATTTATATTGATGAGGGATTTATTGAAAAAATCAAATATCTGAAAGCGATATTGTCTTCCCTTTTTGACTACATTGAAAAGTATCTCGGAAAGATTCAAAATGTTAGTATTAATAGCTTTGTAAATTTCGACAATTTAGTAAATCTTCTTTTCGAGCTTAATATTTTGCCGAAAAAATACTCCAAAAAAGTTACATTTTATTCTGGTGACCCGACTGTGCTGGCAGCAAAATTTTTCTCTACCCCTACAATTGAAAACTACTTGTCCTCCAAAATAAAGAAAAATATCTGGACTCATTTGCACAAAGATTCTAAGTTTGGCGAGATTTTTGATAAAAATATAAAGAACTTATAATTTAAGAACTTTCTGGACAGCTTCTTTCAAATCTTTTGCGCGGACAGGCTTGTTTATATATTCAACCGCACCGAGGTTTGTCATTTGCTTGTATGACTTAAAACTGCCAAACGCCGTAATTACGACAACCCTAACTTCTTTATTAAACCTTCTGAGATTTTCTATAAAGGTTGCACCATCCATCTCAGGCATCCTGAGATCAGTTACAATCACATCATATTTGTTTGCCTTTGCAAGTTTTAAACCTTCAAGACCATTTTCCGCTACATCCACATTATAATCATCAAGTTTTAAAACTTCTGCATAACCAAGCCTTGTATGCTCTTCATCATCAACAACAAGTATTCTTATATCAGAATTTTCCATCGTTTTTACCCTCACCGTCGTATTTGATTATTTCACCAACCTGATAAAGTGGATAAACGGTAGAAACGGCAGTTTTATAAATTAGCTGTTGTCTGTCTTCAAAAGATGTCAGCATAGTATAATCATCAAATCCGATTAAAAGCCCTTTGACCATCACACCATTTCTTAAGTATGCAATCACAGGCGATCTGGACTTTCTCACCTCATTAAGAAAAATATCCTGCATTGGTGGCCGGGTATGTTTTGGGTGTCTGCCTTTGTGAGCCTGGTAATATGTTTTACTTATATATTCAACATCAATTACATTTTTTGTCGATGCAATGGTTGCAATATCCCTTTTTACAATATTAATTTTTACTCCGGCATCATCAATTATAATGGAATACTGATCAAAATCTACTATCTTCCCTCTGAATCGTTCTTTGTTAGACATTATAAATAATAGCGGAATATCGCCCACTCTTGCATTCTGGAGAAAAACAAATTCAAGCTGTGCGTAAAGATACATAATTCCCCCGAATTAAACTAATCAATATTAAATAAGTATTTCCAATTTGTCAACTAATTGCTGCAAAATGGCACAGAATTCTCAAAAAAGAGGTAAATTTACTTTTCAAAAATAGCAATATGTTTAAATTGCCTTCGATATTTATTGAGTCTCCAACAGAAAAATTATAGTAGATTAACAAATAATCTTGTTCATATTTCCACAAGGTACTACTTTAAAAAGGATTTAAGATACTCAGAGATTTCTGTTTGAAAAATTCTTTGTTTTTTATCTTCCGGGTGCATAAATTTTAGTTTATAACACATCAATGTCAAACGTTTGTCATCTGTTTTTTCATTGTACAAAAAATCATTTACAAGGGGAAATTTAATTGTCTTCAGGTGGACTCTAATCTGATGTGTCCTGCCTGTGAAAGGGACTGCTTTTACAAGTGTTTTACCGTTATATTCCTTTACAGGAACAAAACTTGTAATCGCCTTTTTCCCTGATTTAAAATTTATTTTATATTTTCCGTGAGAATTTTTAGAAGAAATAGGCAACATTACTGTTACCGGAGCAAAACCAGTCCCTTTAACAACCGCAAAATATTCTTTCTCGACAATGCCATTTTCAAACTGAAAATTTAAATATTTATGCGTAGTCTTATCCCTGGCAAAAACCATAACCCCGCCTGTCCCAAAATCAAGCCTGTGGACAACGTATATTTGCCCATACTTCTCCTGCAGAATATTTTTCAGGGTAGGCAAATCCTTATCATATCTGTCCTCTATTACCAAAAGGCCATGGGGTTTGTTTACTACTACAATATTGTCATCTTCATAAACTACAGGGATGTCAAAATATGGTGTCTTTATTGTAAACATAACATTTAACTTCGCTACCCTCTTTGATTTCTCCTGTAACATGTTCATCAACTACAATATAGCAATTTGATGCAACAATAGAGTTTATAATGTGTGAATCTTGGGTTACAAAAGGGCTGACCTCAAAAGTTTTCAGCTCACTGTTGTACTTAAGTAAGCCTCTGTTAAAATGAAATCTGTTGTTTTTCTTAAACATTTTATCAAGCGTTCTGGCTGTTATATTGTCATTATAAAACTTATTTCTTCCGGTAGATTTTCTTAAAAAAGGCAAAATATAAAAGTATGTGCAAAAAGCCGAGCTTACAGGGTTTCCGGGAAGAGCAAAAAGAGGCTTATTTCTTATAAACCCAAACGAAAAGGGCTTTCCTGGCTTTTGTTTTACACCTTTAAAAATCCATTGAATATCAAGAACATCTCTTGCGTTGGAAACCACATCAAAATCCCCTTCGGAAATACCGGCAGATGAAACTATAAACTCATATTTATCGATATTTTGCAGTTTTGAAGAAAAATCATCTATATTATCTCTGGAAATCCCCATATATTCCACATCAGCGCCTTCTTTTTTTAGCACTTCAGACAAATAAAAGCTATTGGAATCAATTGTTTTGTATTTATCATCATTTTCTCCGGGATAAGCCAGTTCATTCCCCGTAGCAATAATCAACACTTTCGGCTTTCTCGATACTTTTACAAAACCTACTCCTACAGATATTAGCCTTGCATAAATTTCCGGCGTAATCACCTCACCTTTTAAAGCCAAAACTTCTCCTTCCTTAACATCTTCCCCCTGAAATCTTATATTTGCGCCCTTTTTCTTCTCATTCAAAATAGTTACATTACCATCATTCTCATTAGTAACTTCATATTCCACAACCGTGTCTGCACCCTCAGGGATAAAGGCACCGGTCATTATTTTGTATGCTGTTTTCTCTTTAAGTTTTAATCCCGAAATATCATCTCCAGCCTGAATTGTACCTATAACTTTCAGAGCAGCCGGAATGTTTTTTATATCTTCAAACTTGACTGCATATCCGTCCATTGCAGAATTTGCAAATGCAGGCAAAGACCTTCTGGAAATAGGGTCTTCAGAGATAACGCGCCCCGGTGAACTATAAATATCAACTATCTCGAAGCCCACAAAAGAAGAAGCTCCAAGGATTTTTTCAAGCGCTTCATAAGGAGTTATCAAGTTTTTTCCCATATTGACCTCAAAATTATATTTATTTTTTTATGAATATTCACTATTTTATAGATTATAACTTTATCGGAGGCAACAATATTATCAGGTAATCTTGAAAATTTAAGGGCAAGTCAGCTAAACCAATTAAAAAAACTTGAAAAAAAGAAAAGTTTTTCCGGCGCTGTAATTTCCTATGAGCTTGCAAAAAATATTACATCTCTTTCATACGAGCTAAACAGACAGATAGGAGTTTTGATTGACAGATACAACGTCATAAGATTTGTAATTGTCGGTACAAATAAAGAGATAGTCATTCCTGTACTAAAAAGGTTTGGCCTTGTACCAGGCAAACTTAGGGGGCTAAGACTTATCCATACACACCTGTATGGTGAAGATTTTACCGATGATGATATCACAGACCTTGCACTTTTAAGACTGGACAGTATTTCAATCTTGACGGCAAATGAAAAAGGTGAGCCTGAAAGGCTTAAAACTGCACACTTGCTGCCGCCAAATCCTGAAAACAAAATTTACGACATTCTTGAAGATACAAGCATCCACAACCAGATGGACGACTTTGTATCTTTTGTTACATCTCTTGAAAAGGAGATGCAGGAAAAGTCAGATATTTTAAAAAAGAATAAATCACTCCCTTCTGCGATACTGGTCGGAATTTATCCTTCCAAAAGGGAAGCTGAAGATAAAATCTCCGAGCTAAAGGAATTGGCTGAAAGCGCAATGCTTGAAGTGCTGGAAACACATACCCAGATAAAGCAGGAAATAAATCCAAAATATGTAATTGGACCTGGCAGGTTAAAGGATATTTTGATTAAGTCTATGCAGCTTTCTGCTGATTTTATAGTGTTTGACAATGTTTTGACACCTGCTCAGGCAAAAAATATCTCAGATATGACGGAGCTAAAAATACTTGACAGAACACAACTAATTCTCGATATTTTTGCAAGAAGAGCAAAATCCAATGAAGGTAAATTGAGAGTTGAGCTTGCTCAGTTAAAGCATATTTTGCCAAGGCTTTCTGTAAGAGATGATTCCCTGTCAAGACTAACGGGTGGAATAGGGGGAAGAGGTCCAGGCGAAACAAAACTTGAAATTGACAGAAGAAGAATAAATGATCGCATAGCCTTCTTATCAAAAAAATTAAAAGATATCGAAAGAACAAGAAAAACACAAAAAAGCAAAAGGGTAAAAAACAAAGTACCAATAGTCTCAATTATCGGCTATACAAATGCCGGCAAGTCCACACTCCTCAACTCTATGACGAATAGCGATATTTTTGCTGATAACCTTATGTTTGCGACTCTTGATACAAGTTCGAAAAGACTCAGATTCCCAAAAGATAGAGAGGTAATTATTACCGACACGGTGGGATTTATAAGGGATTTACCGGAAAATCTAAAAGGTGCTTTCAAATCTACGTTGGAAGAATTGGAAGATTCTGACCTTTTATTGCACGTAATTGATATATCCAATGAAAATTTTGAAAAACACATAACTTCCGTAAATTCCATATTAGAAGAACTTAATCTCACAGATAAACCGAAACTGCTTGTTTTTAACAAAATTGACAAAGTTCACCTTGACCTTCTTGAAAATGTAAAAAACTTTTACCATGATGCAATTTTTATCTCGGCTTTAAACAGGGGCACGTTTAATGAGCTTCTCGAGCAGATTCAGCTTGCCCTTTTCAAAGAGGGGAAAAATGTCGATATCACCTACTGACATAATTTTAATTCGAGCAAATTGCTTTAAGGAGAAAAAACCTGAATATATTTATGATTTTTATCATGAAGATAGCGAATTTAGAAAATTTTTCAGAAATAGAGCGGAGTACGCTGCGTATTTTGAAGATATTTTTAATGTTTTAAAACATTGCGGGCTTAAAATCGTATCAGAAAATACCAGAAATAATCTGTCAGAAGTAAAGTACATTGAATATTTTATAGATAAAGAAAATAATCTCTTAACCTATTATTGCAAAAGCTATTTAAAAAAAGCAGCAGATGAATGGCTGATATTGAAAGAGGTTAAGGAGCTTACAAAAGGCTGATAAAATGTTAAAGTCAATCTGGCGTGATTTTTTATACTACTTTAAATCTGCAATAGGCTATATCAGATATTTTTTGTTCATTGTCATCCCTAGACCTTTTAAAGTTATTTTATTTTTTATCAACATATTACAAAGAGCCATAGACCACATTATAGATAAATTGACCTGGAAGTCCTAAAAGTTTTATTGTAGCGTAAAGCCCAAAACTGCCATCACCCCATTTTTATATAAGAAATGTTATTTGACAGGCATTTATAATTGATAATGCCTCCAAAATGTTGTATTATGATTTTGACAAAAAAAGCAACA
>JAIHAR010000038.1 GCA_020054865.1 Deferribacteraceae bacterium | reverse complement strand
TTTCTTGTACTCACCGGAAATATGCATAATCATTTTATTGAAAACTTCGGCTGTTGCCATCGCATCACCAAGGGCGGTATGCCGCCCAATACATTTTACTTTGTATAAATCGAGTAAAAAATCAAGGCTCACATGGTCATCTCTTTTTATAACACCCCTCGTATAGATAAACATAGTATCAAGACACCTTTGCTTGAGAGTGCATCCATATGTTTCAAACAATTCTTTACAAATCATATCCATATCAAACTTTATATGGTGACCTACAATTACCGAATTTTTAATAAACTTTAAAAACTCAGGAATCACTTCCACCACATACGGCTTATCATGCACCATCTCGTCAGTAATACCATGCCATTTTATCGACTGAGGGTCAATTTTCTTGCCGGGATTAATAAAAGTATTGTAGTAATCAATAATCTTGAAGTTTTTAATTTTAACTGCGGCAATATTGATAATTTTTGCAGTATTTATGTCAAGACCGGTTGTTTCTGTATCTACGACAGCAAACTCTGCATCATGCAAATCAATCCCCATAAAATCTTTTTTGTTGTAAGAATTACATATTTTTATGACATATTCAACAACAGGGTCATTATTTTTTCTTTTTTTAAGAAAACTGCGACCAAATATTTTAAGCATTGCTCAGCTCCAAATCATCGCAGTTTTATAACACTATTTAGAAAAAAATCAAAATAAATTTTTGGATTTTATACCACAAACGTTCAAATTATCTATGCTCAAAATATATCAAATATTTTACGGTTAACTTTTCTTTAATTCTGCTAATTGCTGTTTTAAATCCTCCAGTATCCTTTTAAGCTCAGCCTCATGCCCTTTCTCCTGTTGTGCAAGATTAATAAAAAGCTCTTTTGATGCCTGAGTAACAGACTTTTCAGCAGCAGAAAGATAAAATCTCATCGCCTCAATCTCTTTCGGAATCCTTATTAAAACCACCTGTATCATCTCTTCAAGAGCTTTTATCTTTTCTTTTTTAGATAAATTTTCCATATTTTCCTCCCTAATTTGGCCAGGTAATTTTACCGCCATTGTAGGCAATTAAAGTCAGTACAGGAATTGACAGGAAATACACAAGACAGTATATTGCAAACAGACTTTCATTAGTAACAATTTCGGGGTTGAAAAGCCTAAGCAAGCTTATAAATATACAAAAAACACTAAGTATGGCTGAAAATAACAGTTTGTTTCTAAATATTTTTGTCATAGTCATTTCATAATTGAGCCACCAACTCAAAATACCCGATAAAATTGCAGGAAATATCGAAAGTGTACCGCATATCAGGGAGTAAAAAGCTGCAAGTTCAAAACTATTTTGCCTTGTAAAAATGTATAAAAGCAGCATAAAAGCTCCAAAGTACAATATACCCATAGGATAATGTATAAAAACCGGATGCGGATGATATCTCGCATAAAGCCTTCTGAGTTTGTCTTTTTTGTCTTCCTCGACCACTTCTGGCTCAAGGTCGCAAACAAATTTTATATTATCCCTTTTTAGCAAGTCATCCCCATGGGGTGCCATTGAAATAAAGTCAGTCATATCTTCGCCCGCTTTATGTCTGTTCATATGGACACCATTTTTCCAAAACCTGCTGTTTGTCACATCATAAACTTTATCTTTGTAGATTATATATGCGGGCTTACCGTCTTTGCCATTATAATGTTTAATCTCATCCCTTTTCACATAGCCCTCCGTTTTTTATCCTATTTTATCAAAGTATTTAATTCAAATAAAGGAGACATAATAGAAATTACTATAAAACCAACTACAAGACCAAGAAGCAGTATAAAAACAGGCTCAACCACCGATAGAAATACTGAAGTCAGTTTTTCTATCCT
The DNA here is from genome assembly GCA_020054865.1 of Deferribacteraceae bacterium. Taxonomy (GTDB): domain Bacteria; phylum Chrysiogenota; class Deferribacteres; order Deferribacterales; family Deferrivibrionaceae; genus Deferrivibrio. The sequence continues at coordinate 13,546 of JAIHAR010000038.1, read as the reverse complement.
TTTTAAATAAAAAGAGGAAAGTCTTTCAAAAATCATTGGCAGGTTGCCAGTTTTTTCACCGGTTTTAATGGCTGCAGCAACAATCTCAGAAAAACCTTTTTTTGATGCAATACTTTCAGAAAAAGATTTCCCCATCCTTACATCTAAAGCAGCGCTTTTTAAAATGTCCTTATAATACATATTGTTAAGGGTATCTGAAGCAATCTCTATTGCAGAAACCAACACAACACCCTCTTTTAGAAGAAATGCCATAGTCTCACAAAATCTGTATAAATTAAGATTCTCTACAAGTTTGATATTTGACAATTTGTTATCAATTTTAAGTCTTAAATTTTTATTTTTATTCAAAACAAATCTTCCTGTAAAAAAAACTGCCAATATTAATATCACCAATAAATAACCGTAATGTTTGATAAAATTTCCGGTATTGATAAGAAACTCCGTTGACAATGGTAATTTTCTGTTTACAGAAACAAATATGTTTTCCATTTTGGGAACCACATAAGCAAGCAAAAATCCAACTACACCTAAGCCTACGCTTAACACTATCAGGGGATAAACCATTGCCATCTTTATTTTATCTAAGCTTTTCTTTCTATCCTCTTCATATTTTGCAATATTCTCAAGCGACTCGGCAAGCCTTCCTATATTTTCGCTCGCTTTGATTATGTTTATATGGGTTTCACTAAAAAGATTCCGGTGATTCTCAAGCACGCTGGAAAGCTTCTGCCCGCCACTTAATTTTGATGAAATATCAAGCAATGTCTTTTTCAAATATCTTGAAGAGTATTGATTGCCTGTTATTTTAAAAGCTTCAGTCAACACAACCCCGCTCTTTAAAAGAGTGGATAGCTGGAAAAAAATATCTGGCAGATTTTTTTTTGACAAAAAGGGAAGAGCAATACTAAAACTTTTCTTCTTTGAGGATACTTCAGATATCTCCTCCGGAAAAACCCCCTGTCCCTTTAAAATATTTATAAGAATGCTCTTTGAAGAAGCTTCCAATGTCCCGCTTATTTTGGAACCGTCAGATTTTATTCCGATATAGGTATATACAGGCATATTCCTTACTCAACCATTGTCACCGAAACAACTTCCTGTAAAGTAGTTTTCCCTTCTTTAACAAGTCTTAAACCTTCCTCAACAAGAGACTTGTATCCTATTTTTCTGGCTTCTTTTTCAATATCTTTTGAGCTGCTTTTTGAAGTAATAAGTTTTCTAATTTCGTCATTAATTTCAAGAAATTCAAATATAGCTGCCCTGCCTTTATATCCTGTGAACATGCATTTTTCACATCCATTTCCGATAAAGTATTTTTCTATATCAAAATTTGTACTGCCAAACATTTTCCTCTCAGAGTCATCAATAATCTTCTCTGTTTTGCAATTATCACATACTTTTCTTACAAGTCTTTGGCCAGCAACCAGCATAAGAGATGAGGCCACAAGAAACGGCTCTACCCCCATATCTATAAGCCTTGCGATAGCAGTTGGAGCATCATTCGTATGCAATGTGGACAATACAAGATGACCGGTAAGGGATGCCTGCACAGCTGCTTTGGCAGTCTCTTCATCCCTTATTTCACCTACAAGAATAACATCAGGATCCTGCCTTAAGAAAGATTTAATTGCTGAAGCAAATGTAAGATTTACAACCGGATTAACCTGTACCTGTGTAATCTTTTCTATCTGGTATTCAACAGGGTCTTCAATAGTGACGATATTTTTAACCTCTCTGTCAAGCTCCAATAATGATGCATAAAGTGTTGTAGTCTTACCACTTCCGGTAGGTCCTGTTACAAGAATTATACCATTGGGTTTTTTGATATAACTTTTATATTTATCAGCAAACCCTACTGGCAAACCAAGATTATCAAGTCTTATCAATCCTTTTGTCTTTTCCAGCACTCTTAATACAACTTTTTCACCTTTTGTGGAAGGTACCGTAGAGACCCTCATATCCACCTCACGGTTACCAACCTTAATATTGATTCTGCCGTCCTGTGGTTTTCTGGTTTCAGAAACATCAAGCATCGCCATAACTTTTAATCTTGCAATGATTTGGGAGTGTATCCCCTTTTTGAATTTTCTGACCGTTCTTAGACTGCCGTCTATTCTGTATCTGACAATAAAAAAATCATCAAGATTTTCAAAATGAATATCACTTGCATCCGATTTTACTGCATTTACAATTATCTGATTAACAAGGCTAATTATAGGCGCATCCTGATATGTGGCAGAAAGAATGTCCTCAACAGACTCACTCTCATCCATCCTTTCAGTATCAACATCAATGTTCATATCTCCTGAAACAGCTTCCAGAATCTCAAGTATTTTTTTTCTATCAGTCTCCTCAATTTCTGCTTCTATGCCAACCATTTTCACAAAAAAAAGCGCTTTTTTGAAACCATCATTGTCAGCAAAATAAATTACAGGTTTATCCTTTTCAAAAAACGGCACAAAGTTTGTCTTATCCGGAAATTTCTGATAATTTTCGAATACAATTTTTTTCAAATCAGCCTGTACATTTTCCATTTCACTTTCCGTTTAACTGCATCTGGTGATTTTTGTTCATCATCTGCATGTACTGTCTTTTTTCAGAGTTTATCAACTCAAGATCCTCTCTTGTGTTTATTATCTGGGCAGAGATAAATACCATCATGTTTGTCTTTGAATTACTCTTATTCCTTGACTTGAAAAGCCAGCCAAGAAGAGGAATCTTCGACAGGCCTGGTACTTCAGAATTTGAAACAGATGTATCGTCTCCGATAAGGCCACTTATCACCATTGTATAACCATTTATCAGTTCCACATTTGTCCTGGTCTGTCTGGTCAAAGTAATGGGAGCAGTAAGATCAGTAGAAGTGGCATTTGCAATCACCTTTTTAACTTCCTGGTCTATTTTCAGCGTCAGAGTGTTGTTGTCAGAAATATGAGGGGTAACTTTCAATCTTATACCTACATCCCTGTAATCATAGGATTGTATGGGGTTATTGTTAGTGTCAAACTTTGTACTGGTAAGATACGGCCTATTTTCACCAACGAAAACTTCAGCCTCTTCATTATCAAGTGTCAAAATCTGTGGATTTGATATTATGTTGATAGCACTGTCAGTTTTAACAAAATTAACAAGTGCGGAAAGGGTTGGAAATTTAACCCCTTCGTAAGTTATAATATTTCCGAGAATACTTGCCGTAAATCCTCCGGGTAGTGCAGCAAAGTTTGGAGAATTGCCATCCAAAACCGGAGCCTGAAAATTTGTCAAACTACCGTTATTCAAAAATCCTGCACTGCCTGCCATATTTGAATTCCCTCCACCAGCAAGCCACTCAACGCCAAAGTTTGCACCGTTTTCTATTGATGTTTCAAGAATCAATGCCTCTATATAAACCTGCTTACGTGGCACATCCAGTTTTTCTATTAAAGAAGCTATATTATCATATAACTCTTTATCACCAAGAGCAATAATTGAGTTAGTCGACTTGTCAGAGGCAACCTTGGAGCTTATTGGCGCCTGTTTTTTGGGATCAACAGATGTCGCAAGAAGCTTATTCAAAATCTTTTCCACATCTTCTGCAGCAACGTTTTTTATCCTATACACTTGTGGCTTGACCGCTGATACATCTGTGTTGCTATCAAGCTTATCAATAAGATATTCAGCCTTCTCAATGTCTTTTGGCTTTGCACCTACAATAAGGGTATTTGAATAGTCGTCTGATATTATTACCGGGTTAAAAGGAAGAATGCCTTGTATGGCAAATTGTTTAAAAAATTCCTTCAATTTGTTGTCTATTGCTGATGCTGTAGAATTTTTTATACTGAAGCTCTTGAAAATAAAATCATTGGCATATTCTTCCATTGTCCTTAATATATCTTTTATTTTTATTATTCTTTCTGTTTCATCACTTACCACCACTGCATTAACATCTTTTACTATTTGAAAGTTGCCAAATTTGGATTTTATAGTGGCAAGACTTTGGGCTACCCTTGACAGATCAAGATTGTCAAACGTAATGAGTGCCGTTACAAAATTTGTAGCGCTCTTCTTACTTCCATCATAAAAATCTTCATTATATTCCCTGATATCCTGTTTTTTTACAATCTGATAATATGTTCCCTTGTCAATGGCATAATAACCGTTTACAGAAAGAACAGAATGCATTATTTCGATAAGATTATCTTTAGATAATTTTGAATTGCTCTGTATTGTAATATTCCCTGAAATACTATTTTCGTCATAAACAACCGATTTCCCTGTAAATTCCGAAACAAATAATAAAAAATCTTTAAGACTGACATTTTTAAACTGTGCATCAATATCTTCAGCCATAACTGAAAAACTAAAAAAAACCATTATTATCAATAAAATTTTCTTCATTTATACACCTCTAAGTCTTATCTACTGTATTTCAACAAAAACCGACTGTTTCTGCCCTCTCCTCAGAATATCGATACTGACAGCTGTAACATCTGAAATCTTTGACAACAATTCCATCATTCTCTGGGGGTTTTCAACAGAATCACCGTTTATTCTTACTATTACATCCCCGGGATTTATACCTATTTTTCTTAGTATAGAATCCCTGGTCATTCTGCTTATCCTGTAACCTATAAATTCATTGTTATTGTAATAAGGAGAAATAAAAACGGTACGTATTAAAGAGTTTATATCTTTTAATTGTTTTTCTATCTCCTGTCTATTTATTTTGTAATTGTTAGTTTTATTGGAAGAAGGATTAGGCGTTGGCAGCTTTTTTACAGAATTTCTTATTATAGTGTTATCTTTCTCAAGTTTTAATTCATAAACTTTACCACCTTTGCTTACAAATATCGTATTGTTATCTACATAGTCAATTATATACCCTTCAACCTCTTTTTCAGAAGAAAACACTTTCACGTCGTTATTTAGTTTTACAAGTGCAAGAATACGTCCCTGATCATCAACGTACCCAAGAGCTGATAATTTGTCAGAAGGGAGAGTGATATTTGTTTCACTTTTTATATCCTGTACTGACTCTTGAGCTGGCTTATTTTCTTCTACTTTTAATTTGAAGGGGTTGCTCTTGAGTATGTCTTCATTGGAGAATCTTTTATTTTTATCATTTACCATTCCCGTATTTTCAATCGGCAAGTTAACTACGGGACTTTGATATTTATATTCGATAAACCTGGAAATTGAAAAAGCAGAAGTTATACACAAAATTGACAACGAAAAAGTTACAAGAATAAATTTTATATTCATCAACATCCCTTAATAAAAAAACCTTTAATTTATTTTGTATTGTTATCACAATAAAAAGAATTTTTCAAATAAAAGTTAGAATATTGTTTACATCAAAAAAAAATGTGTTAAGATTTTTGGAACATTAAACTGATGAGGAGGAATAGAATAATGGTAAAAAAAGGTTTTTCCCTTATTGAGCTCATGGTAGTAATTGTAATTCTGGGACTACTTGCAACATTTTTATTGCCAAAAATTATTAACAGACCAGATGAAGCAAGGATTACCAAAGCAAAAAGTGACATTAAAACCATAGAATCAGCATTAAAACTGTATAAACTTGACAACGGTATATACCCGACAACCGAACAGGGACTTCAAGCACTTATCACAAAACCTGAAACGGAACCAATCCCAAAAAACTGGAAAAAAGGTGGATATCTTGATACAAATTCTTTACCAAAAGACCCCTGGGGAAACAATTATATTTATAGGTCTCCCGGCGAAAACGAAAGAGACTACGAAATTATTTCACTCGGAGCTGACGGTAAAGAGGGTGGGCAGGACAATGATGCTGATATTAAAAGCTATGAAATAAATTAGGTGGAAATTTTTTGAACAAAGGATTTACATTTGTAGAACTTCTTGTTGTTATTGCCATTTTTGGTATATCAATGATGTTTATTGTACCTAAAGTGGTCGAAAATTATTCCGAAAATAATCCGGTTAAAAAACAATTTGAAAATGTAATCAATTCAGCCTTCAAGCTCTCTGCCACAAGGCAGAGAGCTGTTTTTATAAAGGGGCTAAAAGGTTCGAACATTTTAAAAATTGACAACGATACTTTCGAAATAGAAGATGCCGGTAATTTTAATATAGTGAAAATAAATGATAACAATCAAAATGGACTTGAGTTTTATTTAGGAGTTTATCCGGACAGGGCCATCGACAGTTTTGAAATTGTTACGTCCAAAGATATGAAAATTATTTCAGATTCATTAAATATGAGGGTAGAAATCATTGAATAAGCAAGGGTTTACTCTTCTGGAAGTACTTATTGCACTTTCTGTTACTGCAATTTCACTAATGGGAATATATCATCTCATAAACTTTTCCTTTTCAACCCTGTTAAGTGCCAAAAACAGACTACAGTTAATCAACCAAACATACGAATATTTGCTTATAAAAAACAAATCCCCAAATAGCTATTATATTTCTAAAATCTCCCAGAATATCAATATAACGGATAACATTGAAGCCAACATCTACAATATATTGGAGCAGCGTTTATTGAAATCATCCAACACTGATGAGGAGATAAATTTTATTTATTTTATAAAAAAATGAAAAAAGGGTTTACTTTATTAGAGCTTTTAATTGCATTTCTTATTTCAATACTTGTTATAGTATCAGTGTACAACATACTTAACTCCACAATTAATTATTCTGCCAGTTCCAAACAGGAATCTGAAAAGATTAATATGAAATATAACCTGACAAGATTGATAACTGACGACATAACTTCCGTAACAGATAACAACATCTTAAAAAGTTCTTCATTTGGCAACACTACAGTTTCATTCTCAACCTTGAACACTCTCGTGCTCAATAAAATGATAAGCATAAAAGTAACATATTTATATGAAAAGAATATATTGTATAGAATCGAGGAAAATGAAGAAACAGGCCTGTATGAAAAATTTAAACTTGCTGAAAATGTTAAAAACTTCGATGTTCTGGCATTTGATAATGACAGATACGTAGAAGAATTTGACAAAATAGGTATTTTAAAATTCAAGGTAGTAACCGAAAATGACGATATCGAAATTGTGGCAGGTAATCTGAACAGATGAAAACCAAAAAGGGGTCTGTCCTTCTCATTGTCCTGATACTGTTAACCGCCTCACTTGCATTATCCGTATACTTAAGCGAAAAAAATACTGAAAGCTACGCCAAAGTGGCAAACATCAAAAATACACTTCAGGCAAATATAGTTGCAGCTACAGCTGCCTCATCTGTAGCTGAAATATTAAAAGATGACAATAACAAATCAGATAGTCAGGACGATATATGGGCTACACCTTTTTCATATAACCAGGACAACATTTTTATAAATGTTTCTGTAACACCACTTAATGGTAAAATAAATATTAACAATCTTTACAACAGCACAAGCGATGTGAGCAAAAGAATAATTTCAAGTTTTGAAAAGATAGTTGCTGATTACAATATTAATCTTGCCAGTCTTCATAAATTAGCTGACTATATAGACAATGATACAGAAAATATGCCATTTGGGATGGAAAATGAGCAAATAGAATATTATGGACGAAAACTCAACATAAAAAACAAACCCCTTGAAACTTTTTATGAATCCTCCCTAATCGTCGACAATGGCTCTTATAATGTACTAAAAAATATTTTCACTTCTGATACTGGTGAAACAAAAATAAACATCAACTTTGCATCCAAAGATGTCCTTAATTATTATATACCGGAGCTAACACCTTATGTTGAAGATATTATAAAATACAGGGAAAGCAAAGTATTTAACGATATATCGGAAATAAGAAAAGCATCAAATATCCCCAACGACATATACCAGGCTATTATTCAGTATATAACGGTAAAGTCAGATAACTATTATTTAAGAATTAATATTGAAATATCCGACAATTTGTTTTACTATCATTCATTGATTAACAAAAAAGAAGGAATTTTAATTTTTTTTAAAGGGTTAAATGAAAACTATTTCTGAAAAAATTTATTTTGTTGATATCACCGGAAACTTCTACGACATCAACGGGGAAAAAACAGATGCGAATAAAATTTTATCCGACCAGCCTTTCTGTTTACTTTTGCACGATGAATACTTTTTCTATGAAACAATTAATGATTCTCTTCCAAAAACATCAAAATTAAAACTAATTATAAAAAATTATCTTAGCGGAAGTTATCCTGAAGAATTTCTTGAAAAAATATATCTTGTTAAAAATAATAAACTAATAGCTGCAATCCCTTCTGAAAAATTTTTAAATTTTAACAGTGTTATCCTTCAAAAAGCAAAAAAAGTCTCAACCCCTGCTATTGAGCTTTATATTAAAGGGGAAAAGACTTCAATTTTCTATAAAAACGTTGAAATAAAAATTAGCGAAGATATAGTTTATATACCTAACAAATCAGGCAAAACAAGCAAGCTGAACGATTACAACTTTTCTGACTTAAGCTATAATATTTTCAAAGACGACAAAAAAGCAGATTATAAACATTTCGTTATACCATCAATAATCTACCTGATAGCTTTGATAATATTTGTCGCAGGAAACATTTTAAAAACAAAAAGTCTTGACAATAAAGTGGCCTACCTTAACTCAAAAATAAATGAAATTTATAAAAAAGCCGGAATAAATGACAAAGTCGACCCTTACGGAAAACTATTGTTTAAGGCTCAGAGAAATTTACCCAAATCACTATATATTCTTGATAACTACTATTACATTTCCCAATCATTTGCAAACACTGATACAATTGACACCCTAAACTTTAACGACAACAGTTTTAAAATATCAGGCAAAACATCCGATTTTAAATCGCTTGATGTAATAAAAAACAATTTATCCAGGTACTACAGCGTGGTAGAAATACTGAATACAAAAATAGACAAAGACTTTCTTCAGTATAGTTTAAAGGTGTCAAATGAAAAAAATTGAATTTGACAAAAATAAAGTTTACCAGCTACTTATATTTATTGGAATATCTTTTACGATATTGTATTGGTCAAAACTATATTTTGACAACAAATACAATGAAAAAAAGTCTGAAATCAGTGTACTGACAGAAAAATACTCAAAAGTTTACTCACTTTTCCAGCAAACAAATATTAAATCTTATATACTCGAAGAAAGCCTTATGGTATTTATACAGGATACACTCTCAAGGCTTAACCTGGCGGATAAAATGGCTTCATTAAAACCTCAAAACACTTCAACCTCTTTTGAATCTGTAATATTGAGGCTTGAAAATATGAACCTGAATCAGATAATAAGTGTAATAGGGGAAATTGATAAATATTCCAACACCAAGATAACACAGTTGTCACAGTCAAGACGATTTGATAACGAAGAATATGCAGATTTAATTCTGGAAATAGTGAAAACAAAATGAAAAAAATTCTGACTTTAATATACTTTTTGCTATTGTTTGTTTTGTCACTGATTATTTTTTTCCCTTATCAAACAGTTTTATCGTATGTGATTGACAACTATGCAAGGCAGGTAACATATTCTGAAATATTGGGAAACTTTAACAAATCCACAATTAGAAACATTAACATATACGGCTACAAAATAGGGGATATGACAATCAAGCACAGCCTGGCAAATCTGATAATGCAAAAAATTGATTTTTATGGTGAGATTTCGGGCATCAAACTGCTTGGGAGTGCAACAAAAAATAAAATTACTTTTTCTGCTGAAGGGGACGCGTCAAAGCTAAATTCATTCCTCGATAAAGGCTACGTTGTTAATAGTGGCAGTCTTAATGTTGATGGTGTTTTTAATATTAAAGATTTAAATCTTACTGGCCAATTAAAGCTGAAAGATTTGTCGGCTTCAGCCATGAATAAAAACTTCAGCGCAGAAAATTATGTATTAAAGTTTGAGCTAAAAAATAATAATCTTCAAATTGAAACAGTAGAATCCAAATCTAATCCACCATTTGTTGTAAAAGGTTCTATTTTATTAAATATCAACAACTTACTTTTTAGCAGACTTAATCTGATAGCAGAAATTGGCAAAGATAATTTGAAACTGAAACCGAGAATAACGGGTACAATTTCAAAACCGAATGTAAGATTTTAAACTGTTTACTTAATTTCAAAATAAAAATATGTATTATTGTCATCTATTTTCCTTTCCAGCATAATGTAATTGTCACTACTGTTGACGATATCGGCTATCTTAAAGGCCGCTGTTTTATTCTTATGATAAAATACTCCATTTCTAAAATCTAACACATCTTCGCAGGTAAAATTATCCGACATATTTATGAGTGAATATTTTTCAAAATCTATAAACCTTGTTTCCTGGTTAATATCAGTAAACCTGTATATTTTGCCGTATTTACACCCCTGTGGATCAAATTTTTTCAGTATAATCTCTTTATAGTAAATTTCTCTTGAGGGCTCATAAATATACAATATATCGTTTGACAGAATAAAATAGGATTCCTTATTATGTACGATTTTTCTTAACTTATATTCATTATTGAGAAATTCAGAAGTATTATTATCAAAAAGTATAACTTTATTTTCTGTTACTATATAACCACTTTTAGATATCTCACCTACCATACTCATATTATCAATATTAATCCTGGTCAGCTTTTTCTCTTCTAACAGATACATTATGTCGTCATCAAAAAGAATTTGCTCCGCAAGAACTTTTGTCGGAGGGAACATTTTCCTGGACTCAACATCAACTATCACTAAATTATTTTCTGCATCAATCAGATAAAGCTTGCCAGAATAAATATGTGCATTAACAATTTTCTTAAAGAGATTGCCTGAAAGTCGAATGGACTTATCAAGGTTTAAAACCTCAAAATATCTGTTTTCATAGCGTAAAATCTTATCACCATCAAAAATCAAATTATCCTGACCTTTTTTAATTGAAAATATTTTGCCACATTTATAAACATCATAAATCTCATATAAATTATTATTTTCTACCGAAAGCAAATTTCCTTTCAAATGTATGTTCTCAAATTGATTATTTACCAATATCTCTCTGCAGCCGGAAAGATTTGTCAATATTTTGTCAGGCTTTAAAACTGTCAGAAGTCCATTGTTATAGTCAAAATCTTTTACCTCTTCAGATATTATCTTTTTATAAGGAGCTCTTTTGAAATGAACTATATAATCAAGCATTAGTTTACTTTTTGGAAATTCTTTTTTAAAATTATCTGGAGAATCAATCTCAATGTTATCTTTATTTACAATATCAAGTAATCTTGGCGTTTTAGATACATCTTCAACAAAATCAGGTTTATAAGTACAACTTACTGTCAGGATTAACAACAAAAGCAATGACCATTTCATAATATCAGTCATTTAATTAAAGAGCATGTTCCCGGCAAATTTTTTTACAAAATCTGCAAGTTTCTCTTCAGCGACCCTTGCATATTTGCAAACAGCCATTTCCTCAACCAGTTTTTTGCACTCTTCAGTATTTATTTGACTTATTAATAGCTTAGCTTTCAGTAGCTGTGACGGGCTCATACTTAAATTTTTATACCCCAGTCCAATTAATATTGGAATATAAATAGGATCACCAGCCATCTCCCCGCATACTGTTGCATCAATACTAAATTTATTTGCACTATCTATTATACTTTTAAGAAGACTTAAAACAGCAGGGTGTGAAGGTCTGTAAAGGTAAGCAACATATTCATTATTTCTGTCGATACCAAGGGTATACTGAATCAAATCATTTGTCCCGACACTAAAAAAGTCAACTTCCTGAGCTGCCAGATCACAAATAAGTGCAATGGAAGGTAATTCAACCATTATGCCAATTTTAATATTCTCATTAAATTCTTTTCCCGCTTCTTTAAGCTCAGATTTACATTCATTAATGAGCATTTTTGCCTTGTCTATCTCTTCGATACCTGAAATCATAGGAAACATTATTCTTATATCCCCGAATGCAGATGCTCTTAAAATAGCCCTTATTTGCTTTTTAAAAAAATCCCTGAATCTCAAAGAATATCTTATTGCCCTCAGACCCATCGCGGGATTGCTCTCATCAGGATGTGGAAGCAAGTTGGAAAGCTTTTCACCACCCAGATCAAATGTCCTTACTACGAGCGGTTTACCATTATTTAAGCTAATAGCTTCTTTCAAAATCTCAAACTGCTCATCTTCAGGCACATCACCTTTTTCAAGATAAAAAAACTCTGTTCTGTAAAGACCAATTCCACACGAATTATATTCATTTGCAACAGCAATTTCATCATTTATTTCCACATTTGCAAAAAGGTTTATATGTGCACCGTCACTTGTATAAACTTCATTTTCTTTAAGTTTATTTAGCTCACTTACAAATTTAAGATATTGTTTTTCTTTCTTTTTGTATTCAGTAAGAGTATCTTCATCAGGCTCCACAATTACCTTGCCATTAATACCATCGATTATAACTGTATCTCCATCCGTAATGCTGTAAGTTGCATTTTCTATTCCAACAACTGCAGGCACACCAAGAGCCCTCAAAATTATTGATGTATGGGACACTTTGCTCCCCTTATCAAGTGCAAAACCCTTGACATTTTGCTTGTATAGATGTGCAGCTTCGTAAGGGGACAAATCGTGTGCAACAACAATCAAATCTCTTTTCAAATCGCAAGAATATTCATAACCCTTATCAATCATAAAGTTGAGCAGTTTTTTTGCTATGTGCTTTATGTCATTCTTTCTTTCTTTTAAATATTCATCTTTTGATCTTCCAAATAATTTAACCAGATTGCCTGAGACAACACTTAAAGCGTATTCAGCATTTACAAGATTTTCTCTGATAAATTTTTCTGTCTCCCCGATAAGCATTTCATCCTTTAAAAGCATTAAATATACATCAAAAATAAATTGGTGTGAGCTTGAAAAATCTTGTTCTGACATCTCTTTGACAGCAATCATATATTTTTCAGTCTCATTGACTGCATTTCTTAATTTTGTTATTTCATATTCAACATCGTTGGGCAAAATATTTCTTTTCTTTATATTTACAGTCCGCTTGTCAAAAACATAGGCTCTGCCAATTACCACCCCTTCCGATACTTTTATACCGTTTAACGTTATCATCTTTCTTCACCAAATTTGTTATCTACAAGGTTTTTAAGCGCCGCAAGGGCATTGTCAGCCGATTCTCCGCTTGCATAAATAGTGATAAAAGAACCCTTTGGTGCCGCAAGCATCATAACGCCCATTATACTTTTTCCATTCACCTGCACACCATCTTTTTCAACCTTAATATCACAATTATATTGACTTGCAACTCTCACAAAACTTGCAGCAGCTCGTGCGTGAAGTCCAAGCTCATTGACTATTTGTACCTGTAATGTTTTAGTATCAACTGAATTCATCATATCAAGCACCTCTTACATAAACAATTAAGAGCAAAAGTATCAAAGCTATTATCAGACCCAAAGTCACATCAAGTCTTTTGGCAAACAAAAATCCCAAAGCTACAAAAAAACTTACAATTACCAACAAGTCTATTTGAAAACCAATATTTGTCTTTATAAGCATAGAAAGCAAAATTCCAAAACAAAATAC
>JAIHAR010000014.1 GCA_020054865.1 Deferribacteraceae bacterium | reverse complement strand
ATTCACAATTACGCCAAAACTTTCAAAATCAAGGAATCTTTTTGGCGAGGAGGTGAGTGTGGGGCTAATTGGTGTTACCCCAAAAGATAGATTTGTCACAGTCAGATATAACCCGATTGATGCAATAAATAAAGGTCTTGAAAAGACATATGAAGTAACAAAGCTAACAGTAGTTGGAATAATAAAAATATTTCAGAAAGTTGTGCCGGCTGACAATATAGGTGGTCCTATCATGATTTTCCAGATGGCAAAACAGACGGCGCAAATAGGTATAAACAGCCTTCTCGCCTTTATGGCAGTAATAAGTATAAATCTTGCAATATTAAACCTTTTACCTGTACCTGTTCTTGATGGTGGGCATCTGCTTTTTTATCTTATAGAAGCAGTTTTTAGAAGGCCAGTCAGCATAAAGGTGAGGGAATATGCAAATATGGTTGGGATAGCATTATTGCTTGCGTTAATGATGTTTGCGTTTTATAATGACATCATTAGAATTATTAAAAATTAGAGGTTTTGAAATGTTCAAAAATGAGCTTGTTATAGACAACAGATTGTTTAAAAGCCGATTGATGGTTGGTACAGGTAAATTTCAGTCAAATGAAATCATGCAAAAAGCGATAAAGGCAAGTGGTGCTGAGATAGTCACTGTGGCTCTCAGGCGTGTGGATATAGAAAATCCGGAAGATGATTTGCTAAGGCACATTGACACAAATGAGTTTCTTTTGCTGCCGAATACTTCGGGTGCAAGAGACGCAATTGAAGCGGTAAGGCTTGCAAGGCTTGCAAGGGCAGCCGGATGTGAGCCCTGGGTAAAACTTGAGGTAACTCCTGACCCCTATTATCTTCTACCTGATCCTATTGAAACTTTCAAGGCTGCAGAAATACTTGTAAAAGAAGGGTTTAAAGTCCTTCCTTATGTAAATGCAGATCCTGTTTTATGCAAAAGATTGGAGGAGATAGGGACAGTTACGGTTATGCCCCTTGGTGCACCTATCGGGACGAATAAGGGGCTTAAGACGGTTGAAAATTTGAAGATTATAATTGAGCAGGCAAATGTTCCTGTGGTAGTGGATGCAGGTATCGGCGCGCCAAGTCATGCGGCATACGCCATTGAACTTGGGGCTGATGCTGTTCTTGTAAATACAGCGATAGCTACTGCAAAAGACCCTGTAAAAATGGCCATATCATTTAAATTGGCAGTGGAAGCTGCCTGTGCAGCAAGAGATGCTGGGATGCCGTCAGAAAAACAATATGCTGATGCATCAAGCCCTTTGACAGGCTTTTTGAGGGATTGATATGACTTTTTTCAATGAGCTTAAGAATTATGATTGGGATGAAATAAAAAGCTTTATATACTCCAGAAGTGAGAGTGATGTTGAAAGAGCAATAAATTTGAACAGCCTATCTATTGAAGATTTTGCCACACTGCTTTCCCCTGCAGCTGAAAAATTTCTTGAGCCTTTGGCTGTAAGGGCAAACAGAATAACCACACAAAGGTTTGGCAAGACAATTAAAATATATATCCCGATGTATGTTTCCAATGAATGCGTAAATTCCTGTGTATATTGTGGCTTCAATGTTCATAACAAATTTAAAAGAAAAACACTTACTATTGAAGAGGTATCAAGGGAGCTTGAGGTAATAAAAAAGACAGGGATAAGACACCTTCTTATATGCTCAGGCGAGCACCCCAAAAAGGTTTCGGTAGATTATCTGAGTGAAGTGGTAAAGCTTGTAAGGAAAAACGGTTTTTCATCTATAATTTTGGAGGTACAACCCCTTGATGAAAATGAATACAGGCTTTTGTATAATTTTGGAGTTGACAGTCTGACCCTTTATCAGGAAACATATAACAAAAAAACCTATGCCGAAGTGCATCTTGGTGGCAAAAAAACCGACTTCAGGTATAGACTTGAGGCAGTGGAAAGGGCAGCAAACGCTGGTTTGAGGACAATAGGAATTGCTGCTTTGATGGGACTTGAAGACTTTAGGGTTGAAGAATTTTTTGTAGGTATTCATGCCAGATATTTGATGAAAACCTATTGGAAAACCCATGTTACGGTGTCTTTCCCGAGGATAAGGGATGCAGAGGGGCATTTTAAACCAAAACATATAATTACGGATAAAAATCTTGTCCAGTCGATGCTCGCTCTAAGATTGTTCCTGCACGATGTAGGTCTGGTTGTATCCACCAGAGAGCCTGCTCATTTAAGAGACAAGTTAATATATCTTGGGGTAACTCAAATGAGTGCCGGGTCAAAAACTAATCCCGGTGGTTATGCCGCAGGGGAAGAAGAAGGGAAACAATTTGAAGTTGAAGACACAAGAAGTGCTGAAGAATTTATACAGTCTGTCAAAATGAAAGGGTTTGATCCTGTCCTGAAGGATTGGGATTCATCATTTATCGATGCAATATAAAAATATTACAATAACCGATAACGGATACGGCGGGTACGGTGTAGGAACCCTTGGAAGCGGCAAAAAAGTTTTTGTTCCGTTTGCAGTGACTGGCGATGTTGTAAACATCGAACTTACTGAAGACAAAAAGAACTTTTCTTACGGCAAGATTGTTGAAATTGTGAAACCTTCTTTGCTGAGGGATGAAGAACCTTACTGCCCCCACATAGGTGTTTGTGGAGGGTGCCTTTTTGGAAACATAAAATACTCTGAGCAGGTTAATATCAAGAAACAGATAGTGTTGCAAAATTTTAAGGATTTTGAAGGGTTTAAAATAGATGACATTTTTGTACAAAATCCTCTTAGGTATAGAATTAAATGTAGCATAAAATTAAAAGAAGGCGGCTTTGGGTTTTACAAATTTAACTCAAGAGAGTTTATTAAGGTTGATGACTGCCCTATTATTTCAGAAAATATAATAAAAAAAGTAAAAGACTTGTCTGAAATCTCTCAGGATCTTACTGAACTTAATTTTATAGAAAATACTGAAGGGGAAGTAATTTCCAATATTGACAACATTGGCTATGTTGCTTTTGATACCTTTTTTGGTGAACTGCTTGTTTCGGCAAACAGTTTTTTTCAGGGCAATAGATATCTCCTGGACAAATTGCAGCAAAAGGCCTGCAGCCTGATTGGTAAAGGGGGAAATATCCTTGAATTATATTGCGGCAACGGTTTTTTTACTGTAGGGCTTGCAAAAAGTGCAAAGGCTATTCTTGCGGTTGATTTTGACAGGGAAGCCATAAAACTTGCCAGATTGGCAGACATTCAAAACACCAAATTTTTAAGATATGATTTGAATAGACATTTTGCGCCAAGCTTCAAATTTGATTCATTGTTTGTTGATCCTTCAAGACAGGGGCTGTCAAAATCGGTTATAAAACTTATCAGAGATAAACTGCCTGAAGAGATTGTATATGTTTCTTGCAATCCGACAACGATGAAGCGTGATATCAAAAATATATCCGAATTTTACAATATTAGGGAATTTTATATTTTTGATATGTTTCCAAATACTTACCACATAGAATCCGTGGCAAGGTTAGAGAGGAAATGACAATATATTACAACTTTTACGATGTTGCCGGACTGTTGTTAATATTTAACAAAGAAAACTTACTGGAAAGGATTGATTTTGCAAATATTTCAGAGCATTTTCAGCAACATGTAGGTCATGAAAATCATGAATATTTTGTCCGGTTTTTCGACAATTATTTTTCAAAAAAGGGTGTTGAACTTGATTTTTCAAGACTTGAAACAAAAGGTATTTCCAATTTTTATTTGGATATCTATAAAACACTCTCCAAAACAGAATTTGGGGAAAAGATAACTTATAAGAAGCTTGCAGAAAAAGCAGGGTATAAAAATGCCTTTAGAGCAACAGGGAGTGCTATGGCTAAAAACAGATGGCCCGTACTTATCCCATGTCATAGAGTTGTTGGACATTCTTCACCTGGCGGATACTCTTCAGGGATTGGTTTAAAGCTAAAACTTCTTGATTTGGAAGAACGTTATAAAAAAGTGATGAACAGAAGGCTTGACTAAATTCTGAAAAACTAATAGTTTAATATGAATAATAAAAATTTAGCGAGGCTTAATATGTTCAAGACCAATAACCTGAATGTAAAAGAACTTATTCCAATAGTTGCACCTTTTTATTTGAGGCAAATATTCCCACTTTCAGAAAAAGGTGCACAGTTTGTCGTAGAGAGCAGAGATGCTGTTAAAAAAATCTTGAGGAAAGAGGATAAACGAATAATGGCGGTTGTGGGTCCGTGTTCAATTCATGACCCAGTAGCAGCTCTTGACTATGCACAGAGGCTTAAAAAGCTTTCAGATGAAGTAAAAGACAAAATTTATATTGTTATGAGAGTATATTTTGAAAAGCCTCGAACAACAGTAGGCTGGAAGGGTCTGATAAATGACCCTGATATGGATGGCAGCCATCAGATTTCAAAAGGGCTTGGCATAGCAAGAAGATTGCTTTCAGAGATTACAGATTTAAGGCTTCCTGTTGCATGTGAAATGCTTGATCCTATTACTCCTCAATATCTTTCTGACATGATTTCATGGGGTGCAATTGGGGCAAGAACCACCGAATCTCAGACCCATAGGGAGATGGCCAGCGGACTTTCTTTCCCTGTAGGATTCAAAAATGGCACCGACGGCAATGTAAAAATTGCCTGTGATGCTATGCAGGCAGCATTGAGGCCTCATAGTTTTCTCGGTATAAATGCCGAAGGGAAAAGTTCAATTGTTAAAACAACGGGCAATCCGGATGTTCATATAGTTTTAAGGGGTGGCGACAAAAAACCCAATTATTTCCCGGAAGATATACAAAAAACGGTTGAGGTTTTACAGAAAAACAAACTGTCTGACTCAATTATGGTAGATTGCAGTCATGCCAATTCATGCAAAGACCACAACAATCAACCGAAGGTGTTTGAAAACATAATAGGGCAAATTAATTCGGGCAACAAATATATCAAAGCTGTGATGATTGAAAGTAATATCAACGAGGGTAACCAATCACTTTGTGATGACAAGAGCAAGCTTAAATATGGGGTATCAATAACAGACAAGTGTATAGACTGGGGAACAACAGAAAGGATTATCAAAGAGGCTGCAGCAAGACTGTAATATCTGCAGCCCTTATTTTACAATTATTTTAACGTTATGAGCTCGTAATTTGTTGAGCCAAGTCCAAGTTTTTCTGCATGTTTTAGCTGTATCAGTGAATCCACATAAGAGTAAATTTCTTTGAAAGGGTCACTTTTAAGTTTCATTGCCTGTTTGACAAGTTCAAAAGAGGCCATATCAAGGGCAACAGGGTCTGTTGATGACAGAAAACCTATATCTCCGGTAATAGGTTCATCATTGCCAGGGTAGCAGTCACAAGCAGGGGTTATATTTGTAAGGATATTTAAGTACAAAATTTTTCCTTTCAGTGCTTTGTGTACACCATAAGCGTATTCAGCCATTTTAAGTTGTGTGTTTTCAGAGGATTCATCCCAGTTGATTCCGATTGCACCCTCAGGGCAAACTGCTATACATCTTGCACATCCTGTACAGTTGTTGTTTATTACAGCCTTTGGCTTTATTGTTATTGCGTTATGTGCACATGCACTCAAACATCTCCCACAGGAAGTACACCTGTCAGAATGTACAGAAGGGATTGAGACCGAGTGCATTTCAAGTTTACCTTCTCTTGATGCACATCCCATGGAAAGGTTTTTGATAGCACCTCCAAATCCTGACACTTCATGCCCCTTAAAATGGGAAACTACTACCATTCCATCGGCATTGACGATATCACTTGCAAGTTTTACACTTTTTAAAAGCATACCGTCTATTTCAACTGAAACGGAATTTTCTCCTCTTAAACCGTCGGCTATTATTACAGGTATCTGTAAGGTAGAAAAGTTAAAACCGTTAAAAAAGGCATTTTTCAAATGATCAACACTGTTTGTTCTCATCCCCACATAAAGAGTATTTGTGTCTGTCAGGTAGGGGTTTGTCCCGATTTGTTGGAGTACTTCAGAAACGGGCCTTATATACACAGGATTTATAAAAGCCGTGTTGCCCAATTCTCCAAAATGCGTCTTTATGGCAATAATTGATTTTTTTTGAAAATATTTTTCAGGTTCAAGCTTGTTGAGGAGTTTTTTGATTTTTAACAGGGGGGAATTGAATTTTTTGTTTGCAAGAGGGGAAAAATAAACTTTTGATTGCATAATTTACCTCCTATGTATAAAATTTTGGTATGAATAATACTCCAGTTATAAGTACCATATGGAAGGATATATTAACAAGGGAAAATATTTTTCTCATACTAAGTTTATCATCTGTAATTTTTCTTACACTTTTGTTGTTTCTGGTTTTGAAGGTGCTGGCAAAAAAAGGGAAGATTTCTCACAATATTTCAAGACTGGTCAAATATATTTTCATAAGTATCGTTTGTGAGTTTGTTATATATTTTTACAGCAGCTTTGCTCCTGTAATAAAGATTGCAAGAGGTTTGGAAATCATAGCCATAGGTGTTTTTGTCAAGATAGCTTTGGTTGATATTTATTATTTTGAAGTCATAAAAAACAAAACAAAGAAGACCAGCCACATCATTGCTGATATTCTAAAGTTTATAATTGTGGCTGTTTTTTTGCTCTACTTTCTTCGTTCTGTTTTTGAGTTTAATTTGGCTGCAATCTTAACGCCATCGGCAATACTGACAGCAATTGTCGGTTTGTCTATGCAGGACACGATAGGAAATCTTATTTCGGGATTAATAATCCAACTGGAAAAACCATTTGAAATAGGCGACTGGATAGAGATAGACGGTACTGTGGGGGAAGTTACGGAGATAAACTGGAGATACACAAAAATTAAAAATATAGAGGATGTATATATAATTGTTCCAAACAATAATATAGCAAAAGATAAGGTAATAAACTATAACAAGCCGACACCATCTGTAAATCAGATAATAACTATGGGGGTTTCGTATTCAGCTTCCCCTTTGCTGGTAAAATCAGCAATAAGTGAAGTTGTGATGAGCAATCCAAATGCAAAACTTAAAGGGATTTTTTTGAAGGAATATGGCGATTCTGCAATAATATATGACATATTTTACAATGTAAAAGGGTTTGAAAAGATAAGAAAAACAAAGGATGAGATATATAGTGGTATATGGTATAAATTCAAAAACAAAGGGATCGATATACCATTTCCTATAAGAACAGTTATCATGAAAAATGAAGAAGAGAAAAAGGATATAAATCCTGAACTGTTGGAAAAGCTGAAAAAATCTGACATATTTTCGGAGATTAGTGACAATGCGTTAAATGAATTTCTTTCTTACGGCTTGATTAATGATTATTTTGAGAATGAAGTGGTTATTAAAGAAGGGGAAGAGGGTGAAAGCATGTTTTTTGTGCTGGAAGGGGAGTTTGAGGCCATAAAATCAGGAAAACAGATAGGTTCGTTGACTGCCGGTGATTTTTTTGGTGAAATGAGTCTTTTGACAGGTGACAAAAGGTACGCTACCATAAAGGCAAAAGAAAGATCAAGAGCCATAGAAATTGACAGACAGGCGTTTAAAGTACTGCTTCAGCGTGAAAGAAAGATTATTGAGAAGGTTAAGCATGCAATTGAAGAGAGAATGAAAGCAGATAAAAGCAAAAAGACTTCTGAGTTAAAAGAAAAGATGACGGAGGGTGGACTGTTTGAAAAATTCAAGAAAATATTCGGTATCAGGCTATAGCTTTAATATTTTATTGAAATATTTGACTTTTATTGATATTAATATATAATTGTGTTATAAAATAATAATACTTCCTGGAGAATGGATATGAAAAGAGATAAAACAGAATACGCTGTACAGGCAGTTAATAATGCCATTGATATTCTTGAATTTTTGGGTGATTGTGACAACGAGCTCAGCGTAAGTGAGATTGGTGCAAGACTTGGGCTTACAAGAAGCAATGTAAATAAGCTTCTTGCTACGCTTGAGAGTTTTGGGTATGTTGAGCATAATAGATACACAGGCAACTTCAGACTTGGTGTAAAGACGTTTCAAATTGCCCAGGCCTATCTCAACAAGTTAAGCCTGATAGATATTTCTATGCAGTTTCTTACAGAGCTCAGGGACTTAACCGGGGAATCTGCTTATATAAGTGTCTTGAGAGGCTCGAGAGTAGTATATTTGAATCTTGTGGAGACAAACAAATCAGTAAGAGTTTTGCCAAGAATCGGCAATGTAGGCCCTGCTTATGCTACAGCTACCGGTAAGGCTCAGATGGCTTTTATGGATAAGAAAGATTTCGAAAAATATTTTGCTCAGGAAAAACTTGTTAAAATTACCAACAATACGATTGATAACTATGATGAGCTTGTAAAAGAGATAGAAGATGTAAGGAAAAACGGATTTGCAATAGATGATGAGGAGTATGAAATAGGTGTTAGATGTGTAGGGGCACCAGTGTTTAATTTTATGGGGAAAGTCATTGCAGGTATAAGTATAAGTGCTCCTAAAGAAAGGCTTACAAAAGAAAAAATGTTAAATGAAATATCTCAGATGGTAAAAAGTGTTGCCCAGAGACTTTCTGTCAAGTTTGGTTATAGAGGCTAAATAAGCTGTTTGAGAATATAATATAAAACTTTTTCATTAGCGCAAAAAAAGGGGGAATTACCCCCTTTTGTCTCTTGTTATTACCGCATAGGCAGAGTGGTTGTGGATGCTTTCGTGATTTTCGCTGGAAACTTCAAACCATGTTACCCTATCGTCATTTATAAGCTTTTCTGCCACATTTCTAACGATATCTTCCACAAATACAGGGTTTTCGTATGATTTTTCAGTAATAAATTTTTCGTCTTCCCTTTTTAAAAGAGCATAAATCGGTGCACTTGCAGAGGACTCGGCAACTTCTATTAACTCTTCAATCCATACCATCTTTGAATAACGTATACTGATTTTCACATAGCTTCTTTGATTGTGTGCTCCGTATCTGCTTATTTCCTTAGAGCAAGGGCATACAGACAAAACAGGAACTTTTACTGAAAGAACAAAGTCTTTTTTGTCATTTGTCTTTGAGCCAATAAATCCACATTCATAATCCATCAAAGATACCTGCCCTGAGACAGGAGAAATTTTCTCAATGAAATAAGGGAAAAATACTTCAATGTGAGCTTCACTGGAGTCAAGCCTTTGACATAAATCATCGAGAATTAGTTTAAAAGAGGAAATGCTTATGTCTTTACGGTAATTGTTAAGCACCTCAACAAATCGAGACATATGTGTTCCCTTGAAATTATGAGGCAGCTGTACATAAGCGTTTATTCTTGCAACAGTATGCTGATTCCCTTTTGCCTTATCCCTTAGTGTAATGGGATATAGAATATCTTTTATTCCGACCTTATCGACCGAGATATTCCTGAAATCATGTTGACTTTGTATATCTTTCAACATTATCTTCGTCTTATTTTAGGTCTACCGATAAGCGCCTGATAGGGTTTGGCTCCCTGGGGAATTTTTTCTATGTTGAGCTGCATCCAGAGTGTGCCGTAATTTTGCATTTTCATCTTTTTGCCATTTTTAAGAAGCTCGAGATTTGATTCGAGTTTTTCATCAAGTGGTGATTTTTTGAGACCTTTTGTCAGTATTTCTATTGCCTTATCCCTCTCATTATTTGAGTCGAGAATATAGGCGTAAACAGCATACACAAACCCTTCTTTTGGGGTGGCTTTGATAGCCTTTTCCATCACTTTTTTTGCTTCATCAATATTTTTATTCCTGAAATAATATGTGGCCAGCATACTCATTGCCATCCAATTTTTGCTTATTCCATTTTTTAGATATGGCAAAGCTTCGTCAAATCGTTTTTTGGTGTAGAGAATCATTCCAATCTGGGAGTCAATTTGCTCTTTTACAAAAAACTGCCATTTGCCATATTCATAACCAGACTTCAACCTTTCGATAGCTTTTTCAGCCCTGTCTGCCTTTAAGTCTTTTTCAACCTGCTTGAAAAGCTCAGTGAGTTTTTTAAGGAATTTTTTCCCAATAAAATAGTTGATTCCAATAATAAAAGCGGCGGCAGTCAAAATTGCGAGCAGATAGTTGTAAGAAAGTAAATAAACGCCTGTGCCGGCAAGAATACCAATACCAAGTGAAATTATGAGTGTATACATCCAATACTCCATGTTATCTTATTTGAGGCTGGAATTATATATATTCACTCAATTATTTTCAAGAAATATTTGACTTTTTTAATAAAAATGAAGCTTGTTATTCTGCTATTCTTACAAAAAATTGCCCAAGAATATTTTTACTTTCTCCGGCAATAACCGGGAAAACCTTTCCGTTACCATATTTTGAGTACTTGGTCATAAAGTTGCTGTCGATAAGTATTTCGTATCCCCTATCATCTCCATCGTTATAATTTACTCCGGAAGGGACCCAACCCTTGAAATTTATTTGAGGATTTATGTTAACATGCTCGCTAAAATATTTTACCAGTGTAAGTACATCCCCTTTTTTTACGGTCAATGTCTCCCCGTTTAACAGAGCCTTTTTGATATTGTTTACTTTTACAATGAACACTCCATGCTCATCTTCTACTTTGCCATCCGTTTGAATCTTTATTTTGCCTATTTCCTGGCTATCTTTTCTAAGAATAACATTTGTATCATTCAAAACTTTAAAAGGTAAATTTTTGTCATTCAGGCCATTTATACCTTCTATGTCACACGAGAGCCCTCTTTTATAGTTTGAATCAATGTGTGCTACTTCAACGATGCTACCTTTTTTTACTTCTATTGTGGAATTGTTGGATACAATTTTTGGTTCACCGTTAATTTTGAGGATTACGAAATTAACTTCTGGATTTGCCAGGAAAATCTGGGGTTGCTCAGGAATAATGTTATAGATATTCATAAACGCATTTATTGCATAATTATGGTGGAGTATTTTCATTTCTGTTGTTGGCAGATTTTTGGATGTTTCTATACCAAAGGCAGGGATGCAGAGATTTTTCAACGCGTAATAGGTGGCGGTTTTTCTCATATCTGAAAATGGGGTATTGGGGTCATCTGTTTTTGTATTGAAGTAGTGCATATGATAATCTTCAATATCAATTTTTTTGTTCGTTTCCTCAAGTGCCTTTAAGGCTATGCTTTTAAGGTCAAGAGTTGAACCGTTGTCACAGGTAAACATATCTGTGTCAACTATTATTGATTGTCCAAACCTTTCGGGGCTTCTTAACCAGTTAATATGTTTAGGGTAATGAAATCCCCAACCGTCATGAAGATTGAGAAATACATCTGCTTCACTCATAAGTTCCTTTATTACCTGGACTACCCTGTCAAGCTCCAACTGTGTTGTTTCAATATGGAATCTTCGATTCATATCCGCTTCTGTACTTCTGTTGAAGAGAATAATAGATTTAAAATTTGCGCGGGGTACTACAATCAGGTTACCTTTTTCAAGACTTAAATCTGAATAGAGGTCAGCGGATAAAAAACCTCCTGGCTCATCCCCCTGTATCCCACCAATGATTAACATGGTATTCCCGTCATATCTTCCGTATATTTTGTAAACATTTAATTCGTAATCAGTACCTTCAAAATATACTTTATGCTCCCTAAAAGGCCTTTTGGGCTCTGCCTGTAAATTGAAAGTAAAAAGGAGCAGCAACAAAAAAGCTGTTAGAATTTTCATCAAAGGGGTCTCCAGGTTTCGCTGATAATTTTGAAATCGCCGGGGCAGCCTTTCAATATTAATTCTTTTATACCTGTGTCAGAATATTTGTCTGCAGCAAATTTTTGTCTGAAATATATGGTTGTTTCATTGGGAGATATATTTTTAATCTGCAAATTATCTATTTCTATCTTTATAAAATCATATTTTTTAAACTTTTCATCTTTATCTTTTAGCCAATTTTCAAGGTCCATTCCGGATGAATAAAAAGAGTTGCCATAAAAAGATTTGTATTTGTCAATGTTTTTTGATTGCCAGGCCAAAGACCAGGCATTTATAAATTCTTCGATATATCTTTTTGTCATATCAAAAGAGTTGTCCGGATAAAACAACTCACCTATTATTTTATTTTCACCAAGCTCACCAGATATATAAAGCTTTTTTGTCCCCTCGACAATTATGTTGCTTGCACAATAAAGCTGTTTGAAATCAGCCATACCTTCATTTTCATTTTCAAGAAATATTCTTATATTGTCTATGTTAATTTTCCTGTAAGGATAAAGTTTTGCAAGCTGTTTTTTTTCAAGAAGATACTTGTAAATATCCTGGTTGTCTGCATTTTTGAAACGGGTATGGACATATGTCTGAAATTTGTCCATATCCCCTTTTTCCCATGCATCAATAAACCCTTTGATAAAGTTTAACCACCTGTTTTTTTCAATAACATAGGAGTCTTTATCCAAAAATCTTAGTTTTTCGGCAATTACTACGGGGGTTAAAATATCAGTTTGTGAGACAAGGTCCTTCATGTTTCCATTTTTAAGTGCGACACACCCTTCAGTTGAGTTGTCCTCTATACTGTCATCAACTCCGTGTATCCAGATACCATGTCCGGTTTTTCCCAAAATTCTGTCATAAAAGTTAGGATAGTTAAGCGGCAGTGCTCCATAGCCATAAGTAGGTGTCAGTTTTTCTTTGGGGATAAAAGATTGAGTGAAATATACCCCCTCAGGTGTTTTTTTGTCACCCTCAACAGCTTTATCGCCATTTACCTCACCGGTGAGTATGTCAGTATATCTTTTTATAATTACAGGTGTGTCATTTTCAATTTTCAATAGGTAGGCTGTTTTGGCAGATTTATCTACGGCTATAGCCTTAAAGTCAATACTGCCTTCTGCAAAAAAATTCCCGGAAATGATGTCAGGCATTGTAGATGAACCATCGCTATAGCCTGTTGTAATGAAAACGAACAATAAAATAATCGATACCACTATGTGTCTTGAAAATAATCTATAAATTGATTGCATTGTTTTCCCTCTTACTTTTTTTAAGTATAAGCACATTATAATATAGAACAAAGAAAATCAATATGGAACTGACAGTAAAATTTTGTTTGAAGGGGGAAATCCCCCCCTTCAAAAATTACAGAGTCTATAAACTATTTTTCTGGTACTCCAAGTTTTTTCAGGATTGACTCGAGAGGGCAAATTTTGGTAAACCCTGATTGAAGAAGGTTTGCCCCCACAAAAAGAGTAAATGCAAACCACCATTTGGAATAGACAAGCCCGAGTATTGTACTGATTAATACAAATGCCCCTGCAAAGATTCTGACTAATCTTTCAGTATTCATAAAGCCTCCTTATGCCTTTTTTTTCTATAAACATTTTATAAAATATATAATAACTAAGAGGAATTATCACAAGAGTCAGTATGGTTGAAACAACGGCACCGGTAATAAGCGCTATCCCCAACCCTGCAAAAATTGGATCAGGCAGCATAAAAAGTGCACCTGTGATGACAGCAACGGTTGTGAGCATTACAGGTCTTGTCCTTATCGCCCCTGACTCAATGACAGCATCTTTGATATTTTTGCCTTTTTCAAGAGCAGCTTCTATAAAATCGATGAGAAGAACAGCATTTCTTACCACGATACCAGCCAGTGCAATAAAACCTATCATACTGGTAGCAGTAAAAAATTCACCAAATATAAAATGTCCGGGGATAATACCAAGCAGACTGAGTGGGATAGGGATCATCATAATTATAGGGGTAGCAAAAGATCTGAACCAGCCAACAAGCACAAAGTACATAATCACCAGCACCGCTGCAAAAGCAAGACCTAAGTCTCTAAAGACTTCGTATGTGATTTGCCACTCTCCATCCCATTTGAGAGATACATCCTGGTCAGTTTTTGGCTGAGATGTCCATAACTGTTTTATTTTTTTGCCGTGATATGTTATCTGGTCAATTTTTTTCTTCATATCTAATATTGCATAAACAGGACTTTCCACCTTGCCTGCCACATCCCCCGTAACATACACCACCGGCATTAAATTTTTATGATAGACGGCCTTATCTTTAAGCTTTTCCTTTATTTCTACAAGCTCACTTAAAGGGACACTTTTGCCTGACATGGAGATAACATGTATATCTTTTATAAATGAGAGTTTATTTCTATCTCTTTCAGACAGTCTTAAATTAATTTCAACAGATTCTCTGTCCCGTTCCGTGTGAAGTATCCCTGCATTCATCCCCTTAAGGGCAATGTACATGGTTTTGGAAATCATTTCGGTTGACACGCCTGTAAGTGCCGCCTTCTTTTTATTTACTTCAAAAACATATTCTTTCATATCGTCTTCCACATACCAGTCCACATCTACAACACCTTCAGTTGTTTCAAAAACTTCTTTAACTTTTGAAGCAACTTCCATTCTCGACTTCCGGTCAGGGCCATAAATTTCCGCTACAAGTGTGGACAAAACAGGAGGTCCGGGTGGTACTTCGGCTATTTTTATGTTTGCATTGTATTTTTTGCCAATTTCCTGTATTGGTTTTCTTATTTTTAATGCCAGGTCATGGCTTTGCAGTTTTCTGAATTTTTTGTCGACAAAATTGACCTGTATGTCAGCTACGTTATTCCCCTGTCTCATAAAATAATGTCTGACAAGCCCGTTAAAATTGTAAGGTGCTGCAAGTCCGGCATAGATCTGATAATTTTCAACCTCTTTGACTGTGGAAAGATAATTTCCTATTTCCATTGCCACAGCAGTTGTTTGCTCTAAAGATGTACCTTCCGGCATATCGATTATTACCTGAAGTTCATTTTTATTGTCAAACGGTAGCATTTTCATAACAACCTTTTTTGTCGGGATAAATAAAAATGCACCGAAAAACAACATCAGCATTACTCCGGTAAAAATAAGCCTGTAAGATATTTTGTCCATCAATGGAGTTAAAATGGTTTTATAAAGTTTGTAGAGCTTTGTATTTTTTACCCACTCATCTTCATCCAGTACTACTTCATGTTTTGCCGAATGGCCAGCAAGCAGCTTGAATGATAGCCATGGAGTAATGATAAGGGCCACAAAAAGCGAAAATATCATTGCAAGTGAAGCACCGATAGGCATAGGTTTCATATATGGGCCCATTAGTCCGCCGACAAATGCCATCGGGTATATCGCAACTATAACAGTTATCGTTGCAAGTATGGTAGGGTTTCCCACTTCACCGACTGCCTTTATTGCCCTTTGAATTAGATTATCCTTGCCGAGTTTAAAATGTCTTTCCATGTTTTCTACAACAATAATTGCATCATCAACAACGAGCCCTGCAACAAATATAAGTGCAAATAAGGTGACTCTGTTTAGAGTGTAGTCAAACATATAATAGACAAAAAATGTGAGGGCAAATGTTACCGGGAGTGCCACAAAAACAACAAGACCTGCCCGCCAACCCATTGTCAATGTCATTACAATGATTACGGCAATTATAGCTCCAAGAAGGTGTTCAATGAGAGTTTTTACCTTGTCCAATGCTGTTTCACCGTAATCTCTTGTTACAGACACAAACACATCATCAGGTATAATGTACCCTTTAAGGCTGTCTATTTTCTGGAGAACATTTTCAGCAACAACCACAGAGTCGCTACCCTTTCTCTTTGCTACGGAGATGGTGACTGCTTCATATTTATCCTGATTTGTATTCTGATTAAATCCGATTAAATGATAATGCTCAGGGACGATGCTTGAGTCTTCCACAAGTGCCACATCTTTAAGGTAAACAGGACTTCCATTGTAAACCCCTACTACCAAATTTTTTACATCGTCAATATTTTCAAGAAAACCACCTGTCGAAATATAAAAAGTTTTGTTTTGTTCAGTAACTTCACCGTTGTTAAGGGAAGTGTTTGACATGGAGATGGCGCCGTAAAGTCTGAAAAGGTCGAGATTATAACCTTTTAGCTTATTGATATCTGGCTCAACCTTTACAATCCTTTTGTATCCACCAATTATTGTTGTTTCTGACACATTCTCAGTCTCTTTGATCCGCTTTTCCACCTCTTTTGCAAGTCTTCTAAGTTCAGATCCGTTGTATTTTTTGCTCCATAGGGTAATTGCTACCTGTGGTACGTCGTCAATCGACCTTTTTTTGATAATAGGCATCATTACGCCATGGGGCATTCTGTCTATGTTATAGTCAATTTTCGTTTTTAACTTTGTAATACTCTTTTCTTCATCTTCGCCAACCTTAAACCTGACTGTGACCATTGCCACATCGTTCATCGCTGTGCCATAGACATATTCAACCTGTGGGATTTCCCACATCAGCTCTTCCAGAGGTGACAAAACTGTTTTTTCAACATCACCAACCTTCGCTCCCGGATAAGGTACAATAATATCTACCATCGGCACAACAATTTGTGGCTCTTCTTCTTTCGGAGTAAGGATAACAGAAACTATACCTATAAAAAGGGATGCTATAACAAGCAGAGGGGTAATTTTGGACTTTAAAAAAGCCTTTGCTATTCTCTCTGCAATCCCATATTTGATTATCTCCACCTCTTCCTGTGGGCTGATATCACACTTTTCAAGTTTGTTTTTGTCTATTTCAGCCATATTATTTAGCCTCCAGAATATCCCCAGATTTTATTTGAATGTTTTCAACAGGTTTTACTATCACTTCACCAGGTTCAATACCGCTGTTTAATTCTACCATATTTCCATCAGTTTTTCCTACTTTTACAATTCTCATTTCAGCAACAGAATTTTTATCAACAAATACATAGTTTAACTGTCCTCTTTCAAAGATATAGTCTGATGGAACCAGAATAGTTTTGGTCCTGCTGCTTACAAAATAAGCTTCCGCATACATTCCAGGTATAACTTCATTGTCATTTGCTTTGAGCTTTACAGTAAAAGTCCTTGTTGCAGGGCTTATATCTCTTGAGATTTCTACTATCTTTGTATCAAACTGCTTGTTTATGGAAGGTATCTTTACACGAACATTTTGACCTATTTGCAAGTTTTGAAAGGCGTTTTCAGGGACATTAAGTACAATTTCGCTTTCAAGTGTTCCTATTTTTAACACAGGGGTGCTGTATGAGGCAAGGTTTCCTGCATCCATTAGCTTTTCCAGGACTATACCGTCAAATGGCGCTGTTAGTTTTGTATAGGAAATATATGTATTGACTTCGTCTAAGGCTGCTTCGGCCTGCGCCTTTTTTATCTTGACCTGGTTTAGCTTTTCTTCTGCAAGTTGCATATTTTTTTCAGCCAGATTTTTTCCTTCAAGTGCCATTTTGTATTTGGCTAACACCTCATCATATTCCTGTTTGCTTACACTTTCAGTGCTGTACAATTTTTCAAATCGTTTAAAAGTTTTTTCCGCAAGCTCATATTGCGCCAACGCTTGCCTATAATTTGCCTCTGCCATATTAAGACCTATTTCAGCTTGCTTGAGTCCATTGTCAGCTTCCATTACTGATGCTTCTGCAAATTTCCTTTTGTCCTGAAGTTCCTGACTAACAATCTGTGCAAGGACGTCCCCTTTTTTAAACCTATCACCCACTTTAACTTTAACTTCAGACAAATATCCCACAACTTTAGGAACAAGCATTACAGTATCTTTACTTATGACCTGTCCTGTAAAACTCCTCTGGGATTCAGTTTCCAGGGTCTTTACCTCATATTTTTCCACCCTTACTCTAAAAACATCGCTTGAAATATTGCTATTTTCCTTACCTGAATTAGAGGAGCAGGCGGAAACTAAAACCAAAAAAGCAAAAAATACCAAAATCTTTTTTACTTTCATATTTATCTCCTTGATGTTATTTAATTTTACCGGTTGCAAACAGAAGCTCCGACTTACTTACAATTACATCATACTCAGCCATTGCAAGCTTTAGCTCTGCTTCTTTGACTTCAAATTCCCTGTCAAGCAATTCTGTTATTTTGGCAAGCCCTTCTTTGAATCTGTTTTCAGTGATTTCAAGAGCTTTGTAGGCGGCTTCAACTTGTTTTTTCATTGCATTAAGTCTTTCAATTGAAGCTTTGTAGGTATAATAGGCTTCTCTGACTTCTGTTTTGATTTCAAGTTTTTTGTCATTTAATTTGTGGATTAATGACAGGTGGTTGCTTTTGTTTGTTTTTATTTTGTTTACTGTGGACATACCGTCAAAGATATTTAATTTTACCATTACTCCAGCGGTAAGTCCGCTACCGCTATCTCCCAGGAAATTTTCATCATTCATCTTATAGTTGGCAAAAAGTGCTACTTCAGGCAAAAATTCCGATTTGCTCTTTTTGACCTCATATTCTTTTATTTTGGCAAATCTTTCCATTGCCTTTAAGTCTGAACGGTTTTGTATGGCTTGAGCCAAATATTCTTCAATATCCTGTATCTGAACAATATTTGTGTCTCCCCACACAATCTTGATGTTTTCGTCAGTATTAAGTAGTCTTTGAAGATGGCTTTCTGCAATATTTACCTGTTTTTTTGCACTTGCCAGTGCTTCCTCATTTTGAAGCAGATAGGATTCGGCAACCAGCAAATCACTTTTCACAATCATTCCGTTTTTGTAAAAATTTTCAGTCATTTCATAATATTTTTTTGTTCTGACAAGAGATTTTTCAACTGCTTCAACAGCTTTTTCGGCAACACCTTTGCCATAAAATGCTTTGACAGTATTAAGAAGGATATTTTCCTTAACTCTTTCAAGGGTCAATTTATATGCCTTATCCATCTCTTTTGCCTGTTTAATACCGAAAAAGATTTTTCCTTGCATGTAAACAGGCTGAATAATCTCTATCTTTGTCTCAAAATTTTCTGCTCTTTCAGGATTTGCAAGCTGAGTGTTGAAATAAGTGAAATCAAACTTGCCTTGTGACATCTTGGAAAATGCTGCTGTGGCAGGCTCATCGGTAGAGATAAACGTTTCACTGACACTTACTTTTGGAAAGTATCCTCCTTTAGCCTGACTGAGTGTGTAAGATGCTGACTTTGCCTCTTCCTCGTAAGCTTTGATGATGTTATTGTTTTCAAGAGCCATCTTTTTGGCTGTGTCGATATCAAGTGTCAATGCAAAAAGATTTTGCGATACAAGAAAAAAGACAACAAATGCAATGAGATTATACATGTGCTTCATCTCCTATAATATTTATTATTTTTTCTATTTTACTATCTGCTATGTGATAACAAATTTCGCTGCCACTTCTAACACCTTCAACTATTCCGGCAGACCTTAATATCGCAAGGTGTCTGCTTACTGTTGCCTGATGCAGGTTGAGCCCCTCACACATTTTTGTCACATTGCATTCTTTTTGGGCAAGTCCAGCTACAATCTTGAGCCTTATTGGGTGACCTAAAGCTTTGAATTTATCCGCATATTCATCAAACATAAAAACACCTCATTGAATATAGTTAACAATGTACAATATATGTATATATGAATATCCATATATGTCAATCAAAAAATAACGATTGATGAAGATTGTTTAACTTTTAATTGGGTATTTGATTGAAAAAAAAGATGCCTTTTTAAGGCATCTTGAATTTTTGGTCTTTAAGCCTAACGGAAAAAACTGGACATGGGGACTTTCTAACAACTTTTTCAGCAGTAGAACCGAAAAGAACATGCTCCAATCCACTTCTGCCGTGGGTGCCTATTACAATCATATCTGCTTTAAATTCTTTGGCCTCGTTTATTATCTCCACAAAAGGGGTACCTTTGAGTAATTTAGTGTTGTATTTAACCTCATTAAGATCAGGATATTGGGAGATAAACTCGTCAAGCTGCTTTTTTGCAGATTCCTCAAGTTCCACATCAAGGTTTTGAAAAGTAACTTGAGGGAGATAAAAAGCCACAATCTGGGATTCATCAAATACAACATGAACAATCTCAAGCTCAGCCTTAAACTCTTTGGCAAAGCTTATGGCATAATTCATAGCATACTTTGAAGTTTCTGAAAAATCGGTAGGGAATAAAATTTTTTTTATAGGTATCATAGCACCTCCTTATATAATTGGAAAAGCTTATATAATAAAATAAACTATGATATTCTTTTTATCAAGTCAAATAGGTCACCAATTTCAAATGGTTTTTCCATAACTTCTATTCCACCAAGCTCATAAACCGATAATATATTGTCAATACTGGCATATGCGGTAATCACTATTACGGGGACGTCATTCCCTATACTTTTTAATCTGCTCAAAAATTTCATACCGTTCATAATGGGCATCATAAGGTCAGTAATGATTAGATTGTAATGGTACTTATCCGCCAGCTCAAAGCCTTCTTCACCATCTTTTGCGATATCTACCAGGAAGCCTTCTGACTCGAGAATCTTTTTCAGACCCTCCCTGCTAAACTGGTCATCATCGATAACTAATATTTTCAAAATAACCACCTGTACAAACAGTTAAAATGTTTCAAGCTTGCCAAAAAGGTTGGTAAAATTTTTTTCAAGAATTATTGCTAATTCTTCTATACTTTTATTTATAATTTCGGACATAGTGTATGCGGTAAAAACAATGAAAGATGGGTCATTTTTCTGGCTTCTAAAAGGCATAGGAGTAAGGTAAGGGCAGTCTGTCTCAACCAGTAGCCTGTCGATGGGAACATATTTTAAAGTTTCTCTTAAATCGTCTGCCTTTTTATATGTCAAAACCCCGGCATATGAAATGTAAAAGCCCATATCAAGAGCCCATTTCAGAAGTGTTTTATCGCCGTTAAAGCAGTGTATTATGCCGCCACTAAAGTTATTTTTTATAACGGGCTCAAGAAAGGTTATTATGTCTGAAGATGAATCTCTGTTGTGAATTATTATCGGTTTTTTATGGTACACCGCAAGGTCGGCAAATGTTAAAAAAGTTTTTATTTGTGTCTCTTTTGGTGAGTAATTTCTGAAGTAATCAAGACCTATTTCCCCTACGGCAATTGTTTTTTCACTTTTCAACATATTTTCGAAACGGCTTAGCTGCACGACTTTAAAATTGGATGAATCGTGGGGGTGTACTCCGCAAGCTGCATATACCCCTTGATGCTTGGTGGCAAAATCCAGTGCATTTTCAGAGTCTTTAAGGTCTATTCCGATGGTAACAATTCTCTTTACAGAATATTTTTTGCAGGTATCAAGAAAATTTGTTTTTTCAAGCTCTTTAAAATGGACATGGGCATGAGTGTCCGTAAAAAAGAGTCCTCTGCTGCTTAATATTTCAAGTTGCTTAACATAATCATCAAATTCTTTTGTGTTTTTATTTAATATCATGCTCGTTTATAATTATTAAATCTTATTTTATAATTGTCCCTGGCATTACTTCATCAGGAAGCTCCAATACCCTGTGCCTGTCACCTACCGTTGCAGCCAGCACCATACCCTCTGACAATATACCCATAAGTTTTGCAGGCTTTAAGTTTGCCACCACTGCAACTGTTTTGCCCACAAGCTCCCCCGGAGAATAGCTTTTTGCAATCCCTGCAACAATCTGCCTTTTCTCATCACCCAGGTCAATTTTTAGTTTAAGAAGTTTTTCAGACTTTGGCACATTCTCGGCTTCAAGTATTTTTCCTGCTTTAATCTGAACAGTCATAAAATGATTGTAATCTATTTGTTCGACTTTACTTTCCTGTTTTTGATTTTCTTCCTTTTTGTTTTCATTTTTAATATTTTCAATAATTTCCTTTTCATCAAGTCTTGGGAAGATGGGGGTTACTTCCCCAATTGACTTACCTGGTTTTAAAAGTTTCACCTTTTTAAGCTCATCAAAATTTGATTTTTCAACAGGCTCGTCAATGTTAAGCTGTTTTCTGATTTCAAGAGCTGTATCGGGCATAAAAGGATAAATTAAAAGTGAAAGTATCCTTATTCCATCCATCGCTGTGTAAAGAACTGTTTCAAGCCTGTTTCTGTTTTCTTTGTCTTTGGCGAGCGCCCAGGGTGCAGTAGTGTCAATGTATTTGTTAAGAGCTCCCACAAGCTCCCAAATTGATATCAAAGCCTTGTTGAAAGCAAGCTCGTTAAGATGAGCTTCAACACTATTAAAAGTTTCTTCAATCTTTTTGAATAGTTCGATATCTATTTCATCTTCCATCTTGTAGTCAGGTATCTGGCCGTTAAAATACCTTTTTACCATTCCCAAGGTTCTGTTCAACAGATTGCCAAGATCGTTTGCAAGATCACTGTTTATTCTGTGAATAAGCGCCTTAAATGAAAAGTCTCCGTCAAGCCCAAAAGGTACTTCCCTTAAAAGAAAATATCTAATAGGGTCAACACCAAATTTTTCTATAAGCCAATTGGGATCTATCGCATTTCCGAGAGATTTTGACATTTTTTGCCCTTCTACTGTCCACCAGCCATGAGCAAAGACCGTTTTTGGCAATGGGACGCCCAGACTCATCAACATGGTAGGCCAATAGACCGTATGAAATCTGAGGATATCTTTTCCTACCACATGAAAATCTGCAGGCCAGTATTTTCTTTTGTCCGAGTTTGAATCAAAGTAATCAAGTGCAGATATATAATTTGTAAGTGCATCTATCCAGACATATATAACGTGTTTTTCATCTCTGGGGACAGGTATCCCCCATTTAAAGGAAACCCGGCTTACGGAAAGATTCCTTAGCCCTTCCTTTATAAATGCGACAATTTCATTTCTTCTTGATGCAGGCTTTATAAAATCCGGGTTTTCTTCAATGTGCTTAAGTAATTTGTCCTGATATTTGGACATATTGAAAAAATAGCTTGGTTCTTTTAACTTTGTAGTTTCCCTTCTGCAGGATGGGCAGCAGTTGCCATCTAACAACTGTGTTTCGGTCCAGTATGTTTCACAGGGGGTGCAGTACCATCCCTCATACTCATCCAGATAAATATCACCATTTTCCTGCATCTTTTTGAATGCTTCCTGGACAGTCTTTTTATGGCTTTCGTCAGTAGTCCTTATGAAATGATTGTT
Organism: Deferribacteraceae bacterium; assembly: GCA_020054865.1. Classification (GTDB taxonomy): domain Bacteria; phylum Chrysiogenota; class Deferribacteres; order Deferribacterales; family Deferrivibrionaceae; genus Deferrivibrio. Next base: position 25,288 of record JAIHAR010000014.1, on the reverse strand, counting down.
TGATATGTTTAATTTTTTCCACAAATTTTTATATCGCTGCACCACACTGTCAGCAAGTTCTTTGGGAGAAAGCTTTTTTTGTTGGGCTGCCTGCTCGATTTTTTGTCCGTGTTCATCTGTCCCTGTTAAAAAAAATACATCGTAGCCGGACATTCTTTTATATCTGCTTATAACATCACATGCAACTGTCGTGTATGCATGACCTATGTGAGGCACATCATTGACGTAATATATCGGTGTTGTAACGTAAAAAGTCGGTTTACTCATATTTTCCCTCCGGTATTTTCATCAACAAAATCCTGAAGCTCAACGTATTCAACCCCTTCTTCGACATCATAGCCGTCTTTTTCATACATAAGACAGCACATAAGTCTTCCACATACTCCGGAAATTTTGCCGGGATTCAGGAGCAGATTTTGATCCTTGGCCATTTTTATGGAAATATTGTCAAAATTTCTCAAAAAGGTTGAGCAGCAAAATTCCCTTCCACATATCCCAAAACCACCAAGGATTTTTGTTGCATCCCTTACTCCAACCTGGCGCATTTCGATTCTTGTTTTAAAAACCCTGGCAAGGTCTCTTACAAGCTGTCTGAAATCTACTCTTCCGTCAGCCGTGAAGTAAAATGTGATTCTACTCCTGTCGAGAGTGTATTCAGCCTTTAAAAGCTTCATTTCAAGACCGTTTTTCTCAACAAGTTTTTTGCATTCTTCCAGAGCCTTTGGCTCCTCTTCCCTGTTTTTTTTGAGATTTTCGATGTCCTGCTCGGTTGCTTTTCGTAAGATTTTTTTAAATTCCTGACCTTGTGCAGGGACTATTTCTCTGTCAGGAAAAACAACAATGGCAATGTCTTCCCCCTTTTCTGTTTCAATTACGGCAAAGTCCCCCCGTTTTAAACTTATTCCATTGGTGAGAAAATCATATATTTTACCTGCCCTTTTAAATACAACTCCGGTAGCATTAACTTTTTCCACTAAACTCTCCATAAAGTTTTATCATCAAATCTGCTTTAGCAATATTAAGGTTGATATTGGACTGTAGCATATTTAACATATTTAGTAAATAATTAGAAATAGTCAAATAGTTATTGTTTTTTTCCTCTCTGTATTTTTCAAGAAGATTTATATATAACTGCTCCAATAAAGTTTTCAGGCCGTCTTTGTCGTTTACTCTGTAAATTGTGTCCAAAACTTCATTAATATCATCAAAATACAAATTTTTTGTTCTAATGTGTGTTGCGCTCTCAATATATTCTATGGCCCTTTTTACTGAGCCGCTTGATAAGTCGCAGGCATATTCAATATCTTCAGGCGTTGCATCAGGAAATTTTTCTCTTAAAATTTCTGCAAGTTCTCCTTTTGAAAGTCTGCCAAATTCGAAAATCAGGCATCTTGACCTTATGGTAGCAAGGAGTTTTTCAGGCAAGTGAGTTACAAGGAGAAATAAAGTATTTTGGGGGGATTCTTCAAGTGTCTTTAAAAATGCATTTGATGCCTGCAGTGTCATTTTGTGAGCATCGTTTATGATAAAAACTTTGTAGCTACCCCTGTATGGTGATAAAAATGCAAGCTCGCAGAGCTCTTTGATGGTATCAATCCCAATTGAGTCTTTTGGAGATGAGGCACTTTCACCTGAAGATGAGTCTGTATTTTTTTCCGTATCTACAACAATTACATCAGGATGCGAGTTGTTTTCTATAAGGTTACAGTCATTGCAACTGCATACTGAAAAAAAAGAATTTTGACTGCAGAACAAACTTTTTGCCAGATTTTTTGCAAAAATAAGTTTTCCGCTCCCTTCAATGCCTGAAAAAATATATGCACCGGCAAACTGCTTCCTGTCAAAAATCAACCTGAAAATCTCTTTTTCTCTATTAAATCCGGTAAGTTTCATATCTTGATAATATTTTTTATGGATTTGTGAATTTCTTCTACTGTGTTATCTGCATCTATAATATGGCAGCCGGGAAAATTGTTTGCATACCATAAAAATCCATCCCTTACATCTTCGAAAAAGGATATTTTTAAAGACTCAAACTTCCCCTCTTCCTCCATTTTTCCATGCTGAATTAGTCTGTTTTTTGCCCTTTCAATCGCAACTTCAGGTTTGATGTCAAGGATAAATGTATAGTGAGGAAATATTTTAACAGTCAGTTTCACAAGCTCGTCAAGTATATTTTTTTCAAGTTTTCTGCCAAAAATTTGGTAAGCGTATGTGGATGATAAAAATCTGTCTGTTATAACATTAGTGTTTTCACCAAGTTTGGGGATGATTATCTGTTTTTGGTGCTCAAGCCTGTCTGCTGAATAAAGCAGCATTTCACTTATGCTATCAAGATGATATTTTTGTGAAATTAAAATATTCCTCAAGATATTGCCGACTTCGGTACCACCAGGCTCTTTTGTTAAAAATACATTTAGCCCTATATCCGAAAAATACTGGGCAAGCATTTTTGCCTGGGTTGATTTGCCGCAACCATCAATACCATCTATTGCAATAAACAAAGGATTATTTGACAGCACAGTCTGTTTTGTCCCCCTGAAGCTTTTTTATCGTATGAGGGATTGCATCAATAATTACTTCAAGGTTTTCTATGGCGCCTTTTGGGGAGCCTGGCAAGTTAACAATGAGACTATTGTTTCTTGTCCCGCAAACAGCCCGTGAAACAATGGCGTGCTTTGTTTTCTTAAAGCTTTCCATCCTCATAGCTTCTTCAAAGCCGGGTAACCTTTTATGTATTACGTTTTCTGTTACATCAGGTGCTATGTCCCTCGGTGCGATGCCGGTGGAGCCGTTTGTGATGATAAGGTCAAAGTACTGCAAATCTGCAAAATCAGCCAACATATTTTCAAGAATAGGTTTTTCATCAGGAATCATTTCATATCTTATAAAGGACGGTTCAAGTTTGTTTTTAAGAAAATCTATAATTTCCTTGCCGGTCAAATCTTCCCTTTCCCCTTTGCTCCCTTTGTCACTCAGTGTTATTACGGCCACAGAGAAATTTTTCTTGGGCAATACTTCTATTTTGTCACCAACAGTTATTTGACCACTACCTTTTACTTTTGCAAATATCCCCTCTTTTGGCATAATGCAGTCGCCAGCCTGATAATAGATTGCACATCTATGGTGACAGATTTTACCTATTTGAGAAATCGTAAACTCAATATCGTTTATCTTCAGCATTTCTCCCACTTTGAGTTTGCAAAGGTCAATCCCTTCTGTTGTAATATTTTCTGCAAAGTCGCCGCTTTTTACATTGAGGCCAAGTTTGACCATTTTTTCAATGCTCTCTTTTGCAAGAAAGCTTATCTGTCTATGCCACTTTCCAGCGTGGGCATCATTTTGTATCCCATAATCATCTATTATCTGGGCAGACTTCACATTTGTCTTTTTAGTCCCCTTTTTTTCACTGATTGAAATAGAGTAAATTTTCCCCATAAATTTCTCCGTTTTTCTTGAAAAGTATACAAAATGGTTACGTATGTCAATAAACTAAAAAAGTTGTATCAAAATTGTTCACAAAACTGTTGAATAAAAAAATATTTTGTAGCAAAATAAAATGGTAGAGAATGCAAGAGGTTATGTTATGCAGGAAACAGGGATTAAAAGAATATGGGCACCATGGCGAATGAGGTATATTGACGGCACACATCAGGATAAAGGTTGCATATTTTGTACAAAACCGGAAGAGGACATTTCAAAAGACAGGGAGAATCTCATTCTTTACAGGGGTAAAAAGGCATTTATCATAATGAATCTTTTCCCCTATACCAATGGACATGTGATGGTTACCCCTTATAAACATACAGGTAACATAGAAGAATTGGATAATGAAGAAATCCTTGAAGTTATGAGGCTTACTCAATTTGTGGTAAAAGCAATGAAAAGTATAATTAATCCTGAAGGATTCAATATCGGGTTTAATATTGGAAGACCTGCAGGTGCTGGCGTGGTTGATCATGTCCATATGCATATTGTTCCAAGATGGGTTGGGGATACAAACTTTATGCCTCTGCTGGCGGAAACAAAAGTAATTTCAGAACATATATTCGATACTTATGACAAGCTTAAAAAGGCACTGTCAGAACAGGGGGAATTATGAAACTGATCAGTAATATTTTAAAGGTAGTAATAATAGCTGCGATTATGATACTTGGCTATCTTAACATGCAAATGGTGGAGTTTTCTTATTTCTTTACAAAAGAGCCCATTAAAGTTCCCCTTATTCTTGTTTTTATAGGTGGATTATTTATCGGTGTAGTTTTTGCTGCTTTGATTGGATTGGTTGATAAGTTTAAGCTTAAAAGAGAGATAAATTCTTTGAAGAAAAAACTGGCTGATTCTGAAAATGAAATAAAAAGGTTAAGAACGCTGCCACTTTCGTCAGAGGGTAAGCAAAACTAATGGAATTTTTAAGTTTTATAAAGTCCTGTCTTTATCTGCTGGAAGAAAAATATCAGCTGGCTTTTGAAGAGTTGAAGAGTATTGTTGCAAAATCTGACGCTCCTAAAGAAGCATATATCCTTGTTGGGAGTGTGTTGAGAAAAAATGGCGAATACAGAAAGGCAATTCATATACATGAAAGCCTGGTAGGTGATAAATCTTTTGATGGCAGGCTTAACAAAATTTTATTTTTTGAACTTGTAAAAGACTACAAAGAGAGCAAGGACTATGAAAAAAGTCTCTATTATGCAAACAAACTTCTTGCAATTGACAAATCTCCTGTTGTTTACAAGTATATTTACAAGCTAAATCTTCTTATGAAAAATTATGATGAAGCGTTTAAATTTCTTGAAAAATACCAGAAAATTACCAAAAATAATTATGCAAAGGAACTTTCATATATCTTATATGAAAAATATATGGCAACAGATAAAAAAGACGAATCTTTATTAAAAAAATCTCTCAAAATATATCCTGAAAACAGGGCTTCCAATATGGCATTTTATGACATTGTTTTTTCTTCCGGCAAGAAAACTAAAATAATCGAAACCTTTGATGATTTGTTAAAAAGAGAAGTCATAAAAACTGAAAAGGACTTGAAAAAGTTTGAAAACGATTTTTTTGCTATGGGTTTATTCAAAGAGTTTGAATCTGCCATTTTTAGAAAGGTAGCCCAGATGACGTCTAATCCTGTTTATACTGTATATTGTGCATCGATGTTTAAAAAGAAAAACAATTCTGAGAAAGCGCGTGAAATATTGGTCAGATATTTAAGTGATATAGGTGAGAAGAGAATTGTGAAAAACAGGCTTTTGGATATCCTTTTACCTGAAGAGCTGAAAATGAAGTTCAAATCATCAGATATATATGTATGTGCAGGTTGTAATAATTATTTTGGAGAGTATTCTGAATATTGCCCTGTGTGCGGGCAGATAGAAACACTTGATTTTGCATAAACAAAAGGTTTCACAATGGATAAAAACACTGATAATTCAAAACTTACCCCCATGATGCAACAGTTTTATTCTGTTAAAAAGGATTTTCCCGACAGCATCCTTTTTTTCAGAATGGGGGACTTTTATGAGATGTTTGAAGATGATGCGGTAGTGGCAAGCAAAGTGTTGGGGATTGCCCTTACCAGCAGAAACAAGTCTTCTGACAATAGCCCGCCTATGTGCGGAATCCCTTACCACTCATATCAAACCTACCTTAACAAACTTCTAAATGCTGGTTACAAAGTGGCAATATGCGAACAGCTTGAAGATCCATCCAAAACCAAAGGGATTGTAAAGCGTGGTGTTGTCAGGGTTGTTACACCTGGTACTGTTATTGAAGATGAATCTTTGGGTAATTCAAATTTCAACTTTCTTACGGCAATATCAAAAACTGACAGCCTTTACTATTCTGTTGTTGCTGATATTTCAACAGGCGATCTCTTTTTGTTTCATTCAAAAAGTTTAAATGATGTTATCGACAAGTTTAAACCTAAAGAGATAATAGGGGAAGTAGAAAACCTGAAAGGCGAAAAAATCCCTTTTTACAAGGTAGATAAAACCTATCACTTCAAGACTATGTTGTCTGAAATTCTTAACTACTTCAATGGCTCTTCGCTAAAGTCTGTCGGTATAACGGAAGATGATTATGTGAGGCCGCTTTTTTATCTTATAAGTTATCTTAAGAGTATGATGATTGATGTAAATCTCAAGCGCCCGGTGGTTTTTTTGACGGAAAATCAGTTATATCTTGATTCGGTTGCCCAAAAGACTCTGGAACTCTTTGAAAGCAGTTCGGGCAGAAAAGATGCAACACTTTTCGGTGTGTTGAACAGATGCAGTACCCCTATGGGGGAAAGGTTGCTGTCTTTATACATTATGTCACCTACAAATGATATTGAAGAAATTGCAACAAGGCAAAATCTGGTAGAATATTTTCTTTTAAATAAAGAGGTTCGTTTAAGATTAAAGGGTTATTTAAAGGAAATTTATGATCTTGAAAGGATAATGACAAGAATAGCCGCAAAAAAGGCTTCGCCTGCGGATTTGACATGGCTGAAAAACTCTTTGAAACCTCTTTCAGACATAAAAAACACTCTTGAAAAATCAAACAACCCTTTTGTAGAAGATATTTACAACAATTTTGATGATTTAAAAGATGTTTATGACTTTCTTGATACTGCTGTTGTCGATGACCCTCCGGCGACGATTGAAAAAGGGGGAGCAATAAAGGATGGATATGTTAAAGAGATAGATGAATTAAGGTTTTTAAGGAAAAACAGCAGAGCAGAGCTTGCAAAAATTGAGACAGAAGAGAAAAACCTGACAGGCATAAATACATTAAAAGTAAAATACAACAAAGTCTTTGGTTATTATATCGAGGTGCCAAAATCCCAAAGCAAAAATGTACCTGCCTATTTTGAACGTAAGCAAACATTGGTAAATGCCGAAAGATATGTGACTGCAAAACTCAAGGAATTGGAAGAAAAAATTTTGACGGCAGAAGACAGACTGATAGAGCTCGAAAAACAGGCTTTTGGTGAAATTGTTGAGAAAATACTTGAGCATAACATCAGAATAAGGTTTATGTCGGGACTTATTGCAAGGCTCGATGTAATGTTAAGCTTTGCAGAAACAGCTCAATCAAACAGATATACAAAGCCTATTGTAAATGAAAGCGATGTGATAAAAATAATAGATGCAAGACACCCCGTAATTGAAAAGTTTATAGATGAGCCATTTGTCCCCAATGATGTTTTTCTGAACAATGATGATTCAAGGCTCATGATTATCACAGGTCCAAATATGGCGGGAAAAAGTACGTATATCAGGACGGTGGCCCTTGTATGTATTATGGCGCACATCGGCTCATTTGTACCTGCAAAATCAGCAGAAATCGGTACGATTGACCGTATATTTACCCGTATTGGTGCTAGCGACAACATTTCTCAGGGGGAATCCACATTTATGGTGGAGATGGTAGAAACGGGGAATATTTTGAATAATGCAACAGACAAATCCCTTGTAGTCCTTGATGAAATTGGAAGAGGGACATCTACTTTCGATGGTGTGTCCATTGCATGGGCAATTTCCGAATATCTTTTGAACAAAGTCAGGGCAAAGACGTTATTTGCCACACACTATCACGAGCTTTCAGATATTCCTATTGTAAATCATGGAGCAAAAAATCTGACAATAGAAGTAAAAGAATGGAAAAATGAGATAATTTTTCTGCGTAAAATTATTGAAGGCAGTAGTGACAGAAGTTATGGTATTTATGTGGCAAAGCTTGCAGGTTTGCCTGATGAGGTAATTGTAAGAAGTGATGAAATATTAAGGCAGCTTGAAAAAAATGAGTTTGGCGTGGATGGACTGCCCAAACTTGCAAAAACTTCAAATGTTCAACAAAAGCAGCAGAAGATTATTCAGCCAATGCTTATTTTTGAGGAGAATGAGGCTCTGACAGAGCTTAGAAAAATTGATGTCAATGAAATCACGCCTCTTGAAGCGCTTAATATTCTTGCAAGACTCAAGGAACTGGCCGATGAGTAAATCGCTTGTTGTATTAAAATATTTTGCTGACGCCCCTTTGTCATTTATTGCTTTTTTGATAGCACGAATACCTTTGTGGACTGTTTTGTATCTTTATTTTGCAGGTAAAATGAGTGCGGGCATGTTTGTTATGATTTCTGTTCTAATTTACTTAAGCAGAAGTTATTTTGATGTGGAAGTATTTAACCTGAACCCTTTTTATTCAATTTTTTGCAGTGTTTTTTATAGTGTTTACAAGCCATTGTTGATGTTGGCTGTTTTAATAATTTTCATAGTTGGCCTATACTATTTTGCATTTACAAAAAATCTGCCGGTATTTTTGGTTATTATCCTGCTGCTTGCTTTTTTTGTAAGCGGGATGTCGGTTTTTTTTAGAAAAGATTATCTAAATGGGCTGTGGAGAATAAAAAATGCCCCCGGATTTGGTCATTTTATCAAAAATATAACAGTTGAAATTTTGTGGTTTATAGTAATCACAATGCCGTTAAGCAATGCTTTTGTAGGCTTGTTTATAATATACACAATTGAATTTGGTAATTTTGTTAAAGAGTTTGACGAGATAATTTAATTTTATTTTACATAATTGCAAGTTATGTTAAAATATTTACATGAATATTGTGATTTTCACCGACCTTGACGGCACGTTTCTGGATCATTTTACGTATTCCTACAAAGATTTGCTGCCGTGTTTTACTGTTATCAGGCAAAATAATGTGCCGATTGTGTTTGTTACTAGCAAAACAAGAGCGGAAGTGAAGCTTCTTGTTGCTGAATTGGATTATGATGTTATTTTTTCGGTAGAAAATGGTGCAGCAGTTTTTTTTCCGGAAAAGTTAAAGTTGTATGATAAGGTTTTTGGCAAAAAATTGGAGGAGATTAAAGGCTTTTTTGATTGTCATAAAGATAAATTTTTTCTTAGAAGTATTTTCGATATTCAGGAAGAGTATCTTTCAAAAAAGGTAAATATGGATATCTCAAGGGTTGGATTATTGAAACAGAGGGAATTTTCACTCCCTTTTTTTGCTGAAAATTTACACGAACTAAATAAGTTTATACAGATTTGCGAAGATAATGGATATAAGATATTGAAAGGCGGAAGGTTTTACCATCTTGTCGGGAAAAGTCAGGATAAAGGGGTTGCAGTAAGATACATAAAGGGTATTTTAAATGGAAATTTAAAAAGCATTGGGCTTGGGGACAGCGGAAACGATTATGACATGTTGATCAATGTAGACTACCCTGTTGTAATTAAGAAATATGACGGAAGCTATGATGAAAAGCTTCTTACAATAAAAAATGCAATAAAAAGCAGATTTATAGGCCCTGAAGGATGGTGTGAAGTTGTTATGAATTTTTTGAAGGAGGAAGGTAATGGCTGATTTTTATCAAAATGCAATGTTTACTACTCTGCAAAACCTTGGAAACAGAGGTTTTGAAAAGTTGTCAGCAGATATAATGAAATACACTGACAGAAGAAAGATAGCGCTTTTACTGCCTGCCCTGTACTCGGAATTTGAAACAGAGGCGATGCAGGTGATTATTGAAGAGCTGAAAGATGTTCCGTTTATAGAGACAATTGTTCTTTCTTTGGACCAGGCAAACAGAGAACAGTTTGAGGATGTTAAAAAAAGGTTGTCGGTGTTGCCTCAGGAAGTAAAAATAGTGTGGAATCACGGTGAGAAAGTGCAGGAGCTTTATGAAGAGCTTTTAAAGGAGGATTTCCCCCTCAATATTCCAGGTAAAGGTCGTGTTGTATGGATGGGGCTTGGGTATATTCTTTCTCAAAACAGACACTATGTAATTGGTCTGCACGATTGCGACATAAAAAACTACAAAAAAGATCTGGTGGCGAGATTGGTATATCCGCTTGTAAATAGAAACCTCAACTTCAGGTTTTCAAAGGGTTATTATGCAAGAGTTACTGATAAACTATACGGGAGGGTCAAAAGGCTGTTTTATATCCCTCTCGTAAGGGCGTTAAAAAAGATAGTAGGATATGAAAATCAATTTTTAAATTACCTTGATAATTTCAGATATGCTCTTTCGGGGGAATTTGCATTTATTTCAGATGTGGGAAGATCAATTAGAATATCTCCCACGTGGGGGCTTGAAATTTCCATATTGAGTGAAATCTATCAGTCAGTAAACCTTAATAAAATATGCCAGGTTGAAATTATGGATACTTATGAGCACAAACACAACACAATAGATGCCAAAAAGCCCAACGAAGGGCTTTTGAAGATGGCTGCAGATATTGCCAAGACGACCTTCAGGGTACTTGTTCAGGATGGTGTGGTAATGTCTGAGGCGTTTTACAGGACTCTTCTTGCCACATATATTCAGGAGGCAAGAAAGGCGATTGAACAGTACTACGCCCTTTCAGAGATAAATGGTCTTGAATATGACAGGCATGACGAAATTAAGGCGATAGAGTCGTATGCAATTGCTATAAAAAATGCTTGGCAAGAATTTACGGAAAATCCTATTGGGGTCAGACTGATTTCCCCATGGATAAGGATAGAATCTGCATTGCCAGGCTTTATGGATAAATTGTCAGAATATGTGGAGCTTGATAATAGATAATTGCTTAAAAATTAATCATAATTTGTGTAAAATGCCTGTTTGTTGTTCATTATGTTTGAAATAATATCTTTAAGTGCCTAAAATTTTGGCACAGTCCTTGCATATAAACCTTCAACTAAAATAGAGGAGGTTTATATGAAACTTATCAAGGCAATAATCAAACCATTTAAACTTGAAGATGTGAAAGACGCTTTGAGTCAGCTTGGCATTACCGGTATGACCGTATATGAGGTCAAGGGTTATGGCAGGCAGAAGGGGCATAGTGAGCTTTACAGAGGTGCTGAATATTCGATAGATTTTGTGCCTAAAGTCCTTGTTGAAATAGTTGTCAAAGATGAGCTTGAGGATGATGTGGTAAGTGCCATAGCAAGTGCTGCCAAAACAGGTAAAATCGGGGATGGAAAGCTCTTTGTAATTCCGGTGGAAAAGTCTCTTAGAATAAGAACAAATGAATTAAATGAAGCAAGTCTATAGGAGGTTTGTTATGAAAATAATTATTTCAATAGCGTATTTGATAATTTTTTCTGCATCCGTTTTTGCAGAAGGGGATAAAATGCTTACACTTGAATCTCTTGATGAATCGATTAAGCAGGTGCAGACCAATACCGATTGGCTCTGGACATTGATAGCTGCATTTCTTGTATTTTTTATGCAGCTTGGTTTTGCGATGGTAGAGTCAGGGTTTACCAGGTCAAAAAATGCTCTGAATATTATAATGAAAAATTTGCTGGATTTTGCTGCAGGTTCAATAGGTTTCTGGGCAGTAGGGTTTGCTATAATGTTTGGAGCAACAACTACCGGCTTTTTTGGGACAGAAGGATTTTTCCTTTCAAACTGGGACATGAAAGATAACTGGACTTTAGCCTTTTGGATATTTCAGGTAGTATTTTGTGCTACAGCCGCTACAATTGTCTCAGGTGCAATTGCAGAAAGGGCAAATTTTAAATTTTACATACTTTTCAGCTTTATTATGTCCATGGTTATATACCCCGTTTTTGGAAGCTGGGCATGGGGAAGCCTTTTTCATGGAAACGGCTGGCTTGAAAAATTGGGTTTTATAGATTTTGCTGGTTCAACAGTTGTTCACTCAGTTGGCGGATGGGCTGCTCTTGCTGCGGCAATAATAATAGGACCAAGAATTGGCAAGTTTGGTGATAAAGGGCAGGTAAGAGTTATCCCTGGACACAATATACCTCTGGCAGCTCTTGGTGTATTTATATTGTGGTTTGGTTGGTATGGATTCAACGTAGGGAGTGAAACAGCCGCCGATTCAGCTTTGCCTCTTATAGCGGTAAATACCACGCTTGCTCCGGCTGCTGCAGTATTATCGGCGATGACTGTTACCTATTTCAAATACAAAAAATTTGACATCGGTATGTCATTAAATGGCGCATTGGCGGGGCTTGTGGGGATTACTGCTGGCTGTGCAAATGTCACACCTTTTTATTCAATAATAATAGGTGTAGTGGCAGGCATTCTCGTTGTTTACTCTGTAATATTTTTTGACAAAATAAAAGTAGATGATCCTGTCGGTGCTATTTCTGTGCATGGTGTAAACGGTGCATGGGGTACACTTGCTGCAGGGATGTTTAACTATAATTTTGAAACAAATGCCCTTGAGCCTGTAATTATGAGTCAGATTATCGGTATCGTGGCAGCTTTTATATGGGCGTTTGGCTCAACATATATTTTAATAAAAATCTTGAATATGTTTGTAAAATTCAGGGTATCTGAGGAAGAAGAACTTATGGGGCTTGATTTTTATGAGCACGGCGCAAATGCATATCCGGAATTTCAGAAATCTTTAATCAGATAATTTAAAAGCGGGCTTGACCCGCTTTTTTATTTTTTACATTTTCTTACATAGAAAAACAAAAACAATGTGGAAGATATTCTTCCTATTACAAGAGAAATTGCAGCAATTACTGCACCCGGAAACAATGAATTTGTAAGCATTAATGTTAATGATATCAATATCAGCCCAACTTCAAGGGCGGTGGCATAGGTGATAGGGTTGGTTAGTTTGTGATTTACCAATATACCTCTTTGAAATGAAATCAACACGGTGCTTGCTGGAAGGATAGTCATAATAGATGTGGGCAACACTGCAAAATCTGCCAAATCCCTTGAAAGACCTGAAATTTTGCTGAACCATATATGAGAAAGTGGGGTAAATGCTATCAACCCCATCATAAACAAACAAAACAGCCCCAAAATGGCAGCAAAGTTCCTGACGGTAACATAATTTTCTTTGCTTCTTGAAATGAGTGCAATAACTACCTCCTGATAAGAAAGCCCAAGACTTCTGAATATGAATACCAATGAGTTTATCACGGGCAACACCGCCAGAGATTCTATTGCATTGATACTTTTGCCCATAAAAAAAGTTACGGCGGGGTAAACTCCAAGCCCTATAAGAGGGGTTAGTGCAAGTGGGATATAAAATTTTAAAATGTATAAAAAAGGCAAATTACTGTCATTATCATTTGCCTTTATCTCTTTTATAAGATTTTTTGACATCATTCTTACGGCTATGGCTTCGGCCATTACTCCAATACTTAACGAAAGGGTGCCGACCGCTGCGCCGGGCAAAATTTTAAGGCTGTACATTGTAAATGCACTTATAGACATAAACGTCAGCCTGAATATTGTCCCGAATGCCACATATTTTGTTTTGCCATACTTGATTAAGATCCCCTGATAAAATCTTCTATAGCCGATTGAGCCTGGCCATGGGGTAAGAAGTAATGTCGCAAGATGTGCCGTTTTTGCGATTTCATATTTAAGACCTAACATATTTATGGCAAGAAAATAAAAGATATCGGGGATGCAAATAATTAAAATAACAGAAGTAAGGGCAATATTAAGCCACAGCGCAAATCGTCTCAAATCGTAATAACTGTTTACCCCCTTTACAAGTGCAACGGAAGCGCTCATCAGCATAATAATTGGGGCTTCCACCACAAGTCCGAATGCAAAAGATACTCCGTATGCTGCCAAATTAAACTTTTCCTGAGGCAGTCTTGCAATTATTGCCGCAAGATAGGGGCCTTCAAAGGCCATCATTAGCCATGTGGATGCAAGGGGGAGCCAGAATTTTAAAATCCCTTTGTATGTTATTTTTTGTGTGTTATCCATTTAATTCTTCGTCAATCATTTTCAGTGCTTCAAGTCCTCGCATCGGGATGGAAATATGATTTCCAGCAATTTGTGACTCTCTTAAATTTATCCTTATCACTGTTGTATTGTCTCGTCTGCCTAACCTTTCACTTGTATACCTGATTGATGGCACAGCAGTACCTGCCCCCACTTCCACAACAACAATATTTTTGCCGGAAGCATTTTGAATAACATTATCAAACCTGTCCGATTGTTCGTGGGAGCGCTGAGGCAGCCATGAGTAATCTCCAAACATCAAAATGTTTGGTCTTGCCACGCGATCGCAAAATCTACATTTTGGGATGTTTTTGGCTCGCATTGTTTCATAATCTATTTGAATATTTTCATTGTTTTCCCAGATTGCATCACAGCAGGGAGCAAGACACTGAAGATGATGGATAGAGCCATGAATTTCATAAATTTTAAAAGGGTCAAAACCTGCCTTTTGAAATTGCCCGTCAACATTTGAAGTGACCACAAAATAGTCCTCTGCAATATTTTTGCCCCAGTTTAGCATTATGTTAAATCCATCGTGAGGAGTAGTTTTTCTGTAAAGCTCCAATCTATGTCCGTAAAATCCCCAGCCAAAGTGTGGGTCTGTTTCAAAATGAATCGGGTTTGCACAGTCGTAAAAGCTAAGTCCTAATCTTTCATACATTGGATAAGCATTCCAGAAGCCCTTTTCCCCTCTAAAGTCTGGCAGCCCCGAGTCCACACCTATGCCTGCGCCGGCTGTCATTATCAGCAGGTTGGCGTTTGCAATTTTTTCTGCAGCAAATTTGATAACTTCCATACATCACCCCTAACTTTAACTATAAAGATAAATTAAAACCTAATCAACATGAATTATCTCTTTGTAAACTTCAAAAAATATGTATAATAATCATACCTGATACTTTTATCGGAGGCATTATGAAAGAGCTTATTATAAATATACAGTCTGAAAAAATAAAAAAAATTCTTGATAGAGGAAATATTTTTGACCAGCAATATCTTCCCGCAGTAATGGAAATTTTAAACAAGGTAAAAGAGGGGAAAGATAAAGCCCTTGTTGAGCTTACAAAAAAATTTGACAATACCGATATAAGTGACGGATTTGAGGTGGATAAGAAGTTTCTGGAAAAATGCTATGAAAATCTGCCCGAGAAATTGAGAATATCTCTTAACGTGGCCAAAAATAATATCACAGAATATCATAAAAATATGCTGGAAAAGACCTGGATGTATGAAAGAGCTGACGGAAGTATATTGGGTGCGAAGGTGACACCTCTTGAAAAAGTAGGGGTATATGTGCCTGGTGGAAAAGCAACTTATCCATCCACAGTATTGATGAATATTCTGCCTGCAAAAGTGGCAGGTGTAAAAGAAATTATTATGGTGACTCCGGCAAAGGATGGCAAATTAAACGAAGTTGTGCTTGCCGCCGCATATCTTGCGGGGGTGGATAGAGTATTCAAGTTGGGTGGTGCCCAGGCAGTTGCTGCCCTTGCATATGGCACAGAGACAGTCCCGAAGGTTGATAAGATTGTCGGGCCTGGAAACATTTATGTGGCGCTTGCCAAGAAAATAGTGTTTGGCAGTGTCGATATAGATATGATTGCAGGTCCAAGTGAGATACTTGTTATCGCTGATGGCAATGCAAATCCTGAATATGTTGCAGCAGACATGCTTTCTCAGGCAGAGCACGATGAGCTTGCATCTGCTATTACTGTCACTGATGATAAAAATCTCGCTCTGCGTATTGCAGTAGAAATTGACAAGCAGCTTGAGCTGCTTCCAAAAAAGCATATCGCTGAAAAGTCCCTGAAAGATTTTGGCGCTATTATTGTTGTGAAAGATATTGATGAGGCTTGCGACATTGCAAATGAGATTGCCCCTGAGCATCTTGAGCTATATGTCAAAACCCCTTTTGAATATCTAAACAAGATAAAAAATGCCGGTGCAATTTTTTTGGGCGAGTACACTCCGGAGGCGGTTGGGGATTATCTGGCAGGTCCAAATCATACACTTCCTACAAATGGTACGGCGAGATTTTTCTCCCCTCTTGGTACGTATGATTTTGTAAAACGTTCCAGTATAATTAATTTCAATAAATATGCCCTTGAGAAAGTTGGGGATAATATTGTGGAAATAGCAAAAGCCGAAGGGCTTGATGCCCATGCAAATTCAGTACTGAAAAGGTTGAAATAAAATGGCCGTTATTATTGTTGACGGGCATTCCATAGCTTACAGAATATATTACAAAGTACCACCCCTTACAAACTCAAGAGGCGAACCTACCGGCCTTATACATTCATTTATAAATACAATACTTACCATCAAAGATAAATTTAAGCCTGAAAAGATTTATATAACATTTGACTCAAAAGGGGAAACTGAGCGTCACAGAATGCTTGAAAAATACAAGGCAAACAGACCTTCTACACCTGAAGATTTGATTTCTCAGGTGGAAAAGATAAAGCAGATTCTTGTGTTGCTTGGCTTTGACGTGTTTTGTGAAGATGGGATTGAGGCCGACGATATTATTTACACTCTTGCTATGAAAAGTGAAGGTGAAGTCTATCTTGTGACAAAAGATAAAGATTTGATGCAGCTTGTTGACTCAAAAATCAAGCTTCTTGATTATCAGACAGGGGACTTGATTGACAAGGAAGGGGTAAAAGAAAAGCTTGGGGTTTATCCCGATAAAATTCTTGATTACCTTGCCCTTTGCGGAGATTCTGCTGACAATATCCCGGGCGTTAAGGGTGTGGGGCCAAAAACCGCAATCAAACTTCTTCAGGATTATGGTAGTCTTGATAGTGTCTATGAAAATATTGAAAATATCAAAGGGAGCATAAAAGATAAACTTGTAAAAGATAGAGAGCTTGCATTTTTAAGCAGGGAAATTGCAAGACTTAAGCTGCTTGACAAACTTGAAAAATATGAAACAAAAGGGGAGCTTGAAAGTATATTTGGAGAGCTTGAGCTAAATAGTTTATATAAAAGAATATTCGGTGCTTCAGATAAAAAAGAAAAAAAAGATGTGTTTGATGAGAAGATATTACTCTTTTTGAATGATAAGATATATATTGCTGACAGTGAAAAGACTTTAATTACAAATGATTTTGATAAAGATATCAAATATTGTTACGACATTAAAAATATTTATAAACAAACGAAATTTTATAAAGATGATGTTTTTGATTTGCTGATTATTTCATGGCTCAATAACCCAGATAGTGGCGGTATTGGCCTAAACAAAGATGAAAAACTGGAAGATTTTATTTCGAAACTTAAATGTAGGGCAAAAGAGGAAGTAGAGCTGTGCAAAACTAACGATCTTTATGATATATATTTTAAATATGAGTTGCCTATGACTAAGGTCATAGCGAATATGGAAAAAAATGGGATAAAATTGGACCCAAAAGTGCTTGATAGATTAAATGAGGAAATAACCTCTGAGGCGCTGAAAAAAGAAGAGGAAATATACGCTGCGCTGGGTGAGTCTATAAACATTAATTCCCCTAAACAATTAAGAGAAGTCTTGTTTGATAAACTGAAGCTTGCTCCGTTTAAAAAGACCAAGACAGGATTTTCCACAGATGAAGAGTCTTTAAGAAATATGGTTATTGTAAACCAGCACCACAAGAAACTTCTCGAAGATATAATTGAGTATCGTGAGCTTACAAAGCTTTTAAATACATACACTTCAAAGCTTCCTGAATATATCGACAATAATACCGGCAGAATTCATTCAGAATTCAAGCAGACTGGGACTGCTACGGGGAGGTTTTCTTCTAACAACCCTAATCTGCAGAATATCCCTCTAAAGGGGAGTTGGGGGAAAAAGATAAGGTCAGCTTTTGTGGCTGAAGAAGGGAAAAAGTTTATTTCTCTTGATTATTCACAGATTGAGTTGAGATTTCTTGCGCATTTTTCAAGGGATGAGACTTTGATTTCTGCGTTTAAACAGCATCTTGACATTCACAGAATTACCGGCTCGAAAATTTTCAAACTCCCTGAAGAAAAAATTGAGGGGGATTTGAGAAGAATTGCAAAAGCAGTAAATTTTGGAATACTTTATGGTTTGAGCCCCTTTGGCCTTGCAAGAGATACCGGGGTAAGTCAGGCGGATGCAAAGGAATTTATTGAAACTTACTTTAAAACATATCCGGGCGTTAAAAAATATATCGGACAGGTTATACAGGAGGCCGGCAGGTTTGGATACATAAAAACAGTACTTGGAAGAAAAAGGTTTTTTCCTGAAATACGGAGCAAAAATCAGGTGCTCAGAAACCGGTCTGAAAGGATGGCTTTAAATTCCATTTTGCAGGGTTCGGCTGCTGACGCAATAAAACTTGCCATGCTTGAGATTGAAAATTTTCTTGAAGATAAAGATGCGCATATTGTATTGCAGATTCACGATGAACTGGTAGTTGAATCAGATAACAATATTGTTGGTGATGTGGAAAAAAAAGTAAAAAAGATTATGGAAAGTATTCTTCAGCTTGAAGTAAATCTTGAGGCAAACAGTTCGATAGCTGCCAACTTAGGAGAGGTGAAATGAGTAGACTCAACACGATTTTAAAGGAAAATTCCGAGCTTAAGAACGAACTGGAAGGTATCTTAGGCCTTATCAAAGAGAATGAAATCAAGCACAGGGGCTTTAAAGTGGTAGAGTATGCATTTCTGATGTCCCGCAAGCTGGAAGATATAGAAGAAAGACCTTTGAGCTACCTGGAAGATATATTTTCACTGGACAAAGTTTTTCTTTGTATCAACAAAGATGTTTTTAATTTTGAGAGTTTTGGGGCGGAAAAAGATTACAGCCGCATAAAGTTTTGCGATACGAGTGTATTTAAATATTTCTTTTTAAAAAAGAAACCTTATATCGGCAACAACAAGGTGAATTTGATAAGTGAGTTTGACCTCTACCCTGAGATGGGCTCTTACTTGATTAGTCCGATTTTTGAGAATGAAAAGCTGGTAGGCAGTCTTAATATTTATTGCAAATCGCCTGAGAGGTTTGCTGAAGGTGTGAGTTTTGACTTTATCAAGGAGCTTTCATTTAAAGCAGGAATAGCCATCAGAAAGATATATGACAGTGAATTTATCAGAATGAAGTCAAAAATTGATGATTTGACAGGATGTTTTAACAAAAATGGCCTGTATGAGCATCTTGAAATATTTTTAAACAGACACAGGCGGTATGAACAGCCTTTTTATTTTATTATGTTTGACCTTGATAATTTTAAAATTGTCAATGATACCCTCGGCCATCTTGTGGGGGATGAATTTTTGAGAAGGGTAGGAAAAAGTTTGAAGGAAAGGTTTAGAAAAAGCGACGTTATCGGAAGGTTTGGCGGTGACGAATTTTATATGTTGATTCCCAACAAAGGCGCTGATGAAATAAAAATTATACATAACAAGATAAACAAAACATTGGAAGATTTGTCCGACGAATTTGACCTGGAAAAGGAAGTGACTTCAAGCGGAGGCGCTGTTTTGCTTGATAAGGGTGATAAAACAATGGATATTGTGGAAATTATAAAACTTGCCGATGATATGCTTTATAAAAGCAAGAGGGAAGATAAAGGCTCTGTTAATCTTTTTGTAAATTATGGAAAGTCCTGATTTAAACATCTTGAAAATCATTCTGGATAATATTTACAACGGTGTGTATCTTGTTGACCATGAAGGGCGCACTTTGTGGGTCAACAAAGCTTTTGAAGAGATGTCCGGTTTTTCATTGAGAGAGCTTGAAGGAAAAACATTGTATGAGCTGGTAAATAATTATAAATATTTCAGCGGCTCAGCCAGTATACTTGTCCTTGAAAATAAAAAACCTGCTACCGTGACGTACAGGACAAGCAAGGGGAAAAATTTCCTTGTAAAGGGGAGGCCAATTTTTGATGAATCCGGCAATCTAAAGTATGTAGTAAATACGATATGGGACTTAACAGTTATAAATTACACAGATGTTGTGGATAAAGATACCCTGAGAGATTATGCTCTTCAGGAATACGATATAATTACTACCAGCAGCAGTATGAACAGTGTAATTAATATGGCGATGAAAGTGGCACCCACAGATGCAAATATTTTGATTACAGGTGAGTCAGGGGTAGGCAAAAGCTTGCTCGCAGGGCTTATCCATAAAATGAGTGAGAGAAAAAATGGCAGATTTTTGAAAATCAATTGTGCGTCAATACCTGAGAGCCTCATCGAGTCGGAGCTTTTCGGCTACGAATCAGGAGCGTTTACTGGAGCCAGCAACAAGGGGAAAAAGGGGCTTGTGGAAGCAGCGCAAGGCGGAACGATATTTCTTGATGAAATATCAGAGCTTTCCCTCAATGTCCAGGCAAAGGTACTTACCCTTATTCAGGAAAAGGAATTTGTAAAGGTCGGAGGTACAAAATCAATAAAAAGTGATGTGAGAATAATTGCCGCTACAAATAAAAATCTTTATTCTCTGGTAAATGAGGGGAGTTTTAGAGAAGATTTGTATTACAGACTTAATGTTATTCCAATAAATATCCCCCCTTTGAGAGAAAGGGCAGACGATATTCCGGTTTTGACGGAGTATTTTATTAAAAAGTTTAATGAAAAATATAATACTTATAAGTATATTTCCGAAAGCGTAATAGAATATTTTAAAGCTCACACCTGGCGGGGGAATGTTCGGGAGCTTGAAAATACAATTGAAAGACTTGTGGTGACTACCAGGTCAAACAATATTACATTGTCTGACCTCAATGAAATTTTTGCAGAGGATTTTAAAGGGGACAAACTTGATTTTGAAGGCCAGATTAACCAGTTTGAAAAGAATATTCTTCTGAAAGCGAAGAAAAAATATGGCACCACAAGAAACATCGCCAGAAACTTGAATTTATCCCAGACAAAGGTAGTAAGGCTGCTGAAAAAACACAAAATCAGCTGATTTAAAAACGGTTCGAATGAATTATATTTAAATCACTTAAATTGTATAAAATCTATATTTTTGAACCAAATGTAACTCAAGAAAATGATAGACTATCTTCAACTTGCTGACAAACAATGCTAAAATTTGTTCGCGCAAACAGGCATGGTTTTTGCAAAATCCTTACATATTAAAAATTATAGGGGGTAAATTATGAAAGAAGTTTATATTGTAGAAGGCGTGAGGACACCTTTTGGATCATATGGTGGTGTATTGGCTGATGTGCACGTTACGGATTTGGGCGCGACAGTAATTAAAGGTTTGGTTCAAAAGGCAGGGATTGATGTAGATGCAATTGATGAGGTTATCTTTGGGGAAGTTTTGATGGGAGGCAGCGGTCAGGCTCCGGCAAGGCAGGCGATGAGAAAGGCAGAGCTCAAAGATAAAACCCACGCTATGACAATAAATAAAGTTTGTGGCAGCGGCATGAAGTCAATTATGCTTGCTGCTCAGTCAATTATGTTGGGGGACAGCGAGGTTGCTATTGCGGGTGGAATGGAGAGTATGTCCCAGTCACCTTATGCCCTTGATAAAGCAAGATTTGGCTACAGGATGGGTGATGGTAAGATATTTGATTTGATGGTCTTTGATGCCCTTATCGACCCATATTCCGGCAGACATATGGGGGAGATTACAGAGGAGAGTATTGCAAAAAACAATATTTCAAGACAGGAGCAGGATGATTACGCAATAAGGTCTTATACACTGTCACAAAAGGCTGTTGAGTCAGGCAGATTTGATGTGGAAATTGTTCCGGTAATAAAGCAGAGTAAAAAAGGGGAAGTAGTTGTAAATAAAGATGAAGAGCCTTTTAAAGGGGATATATCAAAATTGCCAACCTTGCGCCCTGTTTTTAAAAAAGATGGTACTATTACGGCAGGCAATGCTTCCACAATTAATGATGGAGCTGCTGCAGTGCTTCTTGCCTCATCTGAAGCTGTAAAGAAATATAATCTGAAACCAAAGGCAAAACTAATAGCCTATTCTACAAACAGCATACATCCTGATGATTTTGGTGAAGCCCCTGTTGGTGCAATCGAAAAGATATGGAAGAAAACAGGACTGTCAAAAGACGATATAGGTCTTTATGAAATAAACGAGGCTTTTTCTGCCGTACCGCTTTTTGCCATAAAAAAGCTTGGACTTGATATCAATAAAGTAAATGTAAATGGCGGGGCAGTATCTATTGGTCATCCGGTGGGGGCTAGCGGTGGCAGGCTTGTGGTGACTGTTTTGAATGAGATGATTTTGAGAAAGGAAAAATACGGACTTGCTACCCTTTGTATAGGTGGCGGGGAAGCTGTTGCCGTATTGCTTGAGCTTTTATAGGAGGGTTTGATTATGGCAAATAAGGTTTATGAAACAGTTGAAAAAGCACTGGAAGGTGTTTTGAGAGACGGGATGACTATTGCTGCAGGTGGATTTGGTCTTTGTGGGATCCCTGAAAAATTGATTCTTGCTATAAGGGACAGTGGAGTAAAAGATTTGACATTTGTTAGCAATAATGCTGGGGTCGATAATTTTGGTCTTGGACTTTTGCTTCAGACAAGGCAGATTAAAAAAATGATTTCCTCTT
This sequence comes from Deferribacteraceae bacterium, assembly GCA_020054865.1. Lineage (GTDB taxonomy): Bacteria > Chrysiogenota > Deferribacteres > Deferribacterales > Deferrivibrionaceae > Deferrivibrio. The sequence goes on along the minus strand of JAIHAR010000014.1, from coordinate 3,021 downwards.
ATGTGGGTGAAAATAAAATTTTTGAGCAGCAATATTTAAATGGTGAGCTCGAACTTGAGTTAACACCTCAAGGGACTCTGGCAGAAAAGCTTAGAGCAGGCGGTGCGGGTATCCCTGCATTTTACACGAGGACAGGCTATGGCACAATTTTGACTAAAGATAAAGAGGTAAAGGTTTTTAACGGTAAGGAATATGTACTGGAAGAAAGTATTGTGGCAGACCTTTCAATAGTAAAGGGGTGGAAGGCTGACAGATCTGGCAATGTAATGTTTAGGATGACTGCCAATAATTTTAATGAGGCTTGTGCAAAGGCAGGAAAGCTTACAATTGTTGAAGTGGAAGAAATCGTCGAAGTGGGCGAACTTGACCCTCACTGTATTCACCTGCCAGGGATTTATGTGGACAGACTTGTACTTGGTACAAATTATGAAAAGCCTATCGAACAAAGGACTGTTAATACGGGGACTATTTCTGCAAAAGGCTTTAATGAGCAAAAGGAATGGATGGCAAGAAGAATTGTAAAAGAGCTTAAAGACGGCTATTATGTAAATCTTGGTATTGGAATGCCTACACTTGTAGCCAATTTTGTACCTGAGGATATCAATATAATTCTTCATTCAGAAAACGGGCTTCTTGGAATTGGGCCATTTCCAAATGAAGATGAAGTTGATGCAGACCTTATAAATGCAGGGAAGCAGACTGTAACATACATCAAAGGGGCGAGCTTTTTTGACTCTTCTGAATCATTTGCAATGATACGAGGCGGGCATCTTGACCTGTCTGTTTTGGGGGGCATGCAGGTAAGTAAATTTGGCGACCTTGCAAACTGGGTAATCCCCGGCAAAATGGTAAAAGGGCCAGGCGGAGCAATGGATTTAGTTTCGGGGGTGAAAAAACTTATAGTTATGATGGAGCACACAGCAAAAGACGGAAGCCCCAAAATTTTAAATGAATGTACTTTGCCAATAACCGGTAAAAATGTGGTAGATATGATAGTGACAGAAAAAGGGGTATTTACGGTAGATAAAGTTAATGGTTTAACACTTATTGAAATTTCACCATTTTCAAGTCTTGAGGATATCAAAGCATCAACTGGCTGTGAATTCAAGGTGGTAGATAATTTAAAGTAAATAGATTTTCCCGGACGCAAAAAAACGTCCGGGTCTTTTTAAATTTATAACATTCCCCTTGCAAACAGCGGATTTCAAAAGTAAAATATTCATATGAAAAAGCTGCCGATAGGGATTCAGACATTTGATAAGATAATTGAAGGTGACTACATTTACGTCGATAAGACAGAGTATGCCTATAACCTGATAAATGACTATACATACATTTTTCTATCCCGCCCGAGGCGTTTTGGTAAGTCGCTGTTTCTTGACACATTAAAGTCGATATTTGAGGGGAGAAAAGAGCTTTTTGAAGGGCTATATATCTATGACAAATGGGACTGGAGCAAAAAGTATCCTGTCATCAAGATAAGCTGGGATGGAAAGCTACAAACTCTTGAAGATTTGGAAAATAAGGCAAGAGTAATTTTTAAATTTAATCAGGAAAGATTGGGTGTAAGATGCGAAGAAAGTGGCAATTCTGCAATTTGTTTTGAAGAGCTGATAAAATTAGCCCATGACAAATATAATGAAAAAGTGGTTGTTTTAATTGATGAATATGATAAGCCTATTTTGGATGTGCTTGATAATTTGGAGCAGGCAAAATTACACAGAGAGTTTATAAAAGGTCTATACTCTGTTATAAAAGGGAGTGACGCCTACATCCGCTTTGCATTTCTGACTGGTGTTAGCAAATTTTCAAGAGCATCTATTTTTAGCGGCCTTAACATGCTGACAGATATCTCCCTTAATCCAAAATACGGCAATATATGCGGATACACGCAGAAAGATATTGAGACAACATTTATGCCATATCTTGAAGGTGTGGATATGGAAAAATTGAAAATCTGGTACAATGGTTACAATTTTCTTCAGGACAATGTTTATAACCCTTTTGACATATTGCAGTTTATAGCGAGCGGACATATGTATAGAAACTACTGGTTTGAAACCGGTACACCGTCATTTTTGATAAAGCTGCTCAAACAAAGAAATTATTTTTTGCCAAAGTTGTCTGATTTAAAGGTAGATGACAAGTTGTTATCCACTTTTGATATAGAACATATTGATATTGAAGTTATATTATATCAATCAGGTTACCTGACAATAGATAAAATGATAACAAATGAGATACTGGACACAATAGAATATACGTTAAAAATACCTAACAAAGAGGTTCAGATTTCCTTTAACGATTATGTAATCAGATATCTGTTAAATGGAGATGTTTCAGAAAAAGAGCCGCTGATGAAATCACTTTTGTCTGCTGAGCTTGATAAGTTTAAAGAGAGTCTCATATCGATATTTGCATCTATACCATACAATAATTTTTCAAAAAACAATTTGGACCAATTTGAAGGGTTTTATTCCAGTATAATTTATGTTCACCTTGCCTCTTTGGGTATAAAGATAATTGGTGAGGATGTCACAAATGAGGGCAGGATTGATTTGACCTGTTTTGTCAAAGACAAGATATACATTCTTGAATTTAAGGTTGACGGTCAGAAAGGTGAGGCATTATCACAAATTAAGAGTAAAAACTACGCCCTAAAATATAAGAATTCGCCTATTTACAAGGAGTATTCTGAAATTTATCTTGTAGGTATTGAGTTTGATTCTGCAAAGCGAAATATTGAAAATTTTGAGTGGGAAAAATATTTATAACAGTGAAAATGGCTTAATCTGCTTTGTCTATTTTTCTTTAAAACCGAAAATATGTTTGATTTAACTAAAAATAGTTCCCACACAGAACTAAAAATCTATAAATAGTCTTCTGTTAGAACTAAACATTGACTTATTTGTAAAAAAGTATAGGCCCTGTCCAAAGAATTGTGTAAATCCTCTTTGCAAAAAGTTAACAGAGCAGGTAAAATAAAGGCAAGGAGGATTTTATGTTTGTAAACAAAGATGA
>JAIHAR010000013.1 GCA_020054865.1 Deferribacteraceae bacterium | reverse complement strand
ATGCTACGAAGGAGTCGGTCTTGTTGGATGCAAACATATTGGAAGCAAAAGGGCTTGTGGCAGTGGTTAACAGCGATGCTGAAAATGTTTATATTGTACTTACAGCAAAAGGTTTCAGTAAAAATTTATATGTAATTGCAAGAGCTTCGGGTGATGAGTCGGCTACAAAAATGTTTTGGGCTGGTGCTGAATCTGCAAATTCAAAACTTGTTGGCAAAAAAATTATAGAGTCAAATATAAGAAAAATTGGTATAACAGTAGTAGGTATCAAAAAGAAGTCCGGGGAGTTTATTTATAACCCTGGACCTGAAACGATTTTTGAAGCAAGTGATACCGTCATAGCTTTGGGGCAAACAAATGATATTGAACAGTTAGGAAAATTATCTTGAGGTAATTATGTGGATATTTAGAATAATTTACTCTATAGCTATATTTGGGGCATTCGTTTTACTGAGAAATCAGCTTGGTATAGATATTAATCATGCAATCAGTTATGCTCTTGGAATTGTTCTTTCGATAAACCTTATCGAGTTGCTGGTTAGTGATTTAAAAAGTTTTAAAGTTATTATGGGGTTCATAGGTGGCGTATTGTTTTTGATTATCGCATACCTTATTACAAGTGCTTTTGATGCTGTTTTTTCAAATGAATCTCTTAAACTTGGGTTTTATTTTCTTGTAGTTTATCTTGGTATACTTATTGGGTATAAAAATTACACTATTCTCGAAAATATATTCTCAAGAAAAGCAAAAAAAGAAGGGAAACCAAAATATATCTCAATCCCAAAAATAATTGATACATCAACAATAATTGATGGGAGAATTGCTGATATTGTGAATACAGGTTTTGTGGAAGGGAGAATCGTAATTCCTACTTTTGTGCTCAAAGAATTACAGAATATTGCGGATTCACACGATCATTTAAGAAGGCAAAAGGGGAGAAGAGGGCTTGATGTGTTAAAAAAATTGCAGGAACAGAAAATAGTTCCTGTGGAAATTATAAATGAGGACTTTACAAACTTAGGCACTGTGGATGAAAAATTGATAGCTCTTACCAAAAAATTAAAAGGAAAAATAATTACTACAGACTTTAATTTATTGCAGGTAGCTGAGATACAGGAAATTAAAGCCCTTAATATTAACTCGCTTGCACTTGCATTAAGGCAAAATGTTTTACCTGGAGACAATCTGCATATTACCATCCAGAAGGAAGGTAAAGAATATTCTCAGGGGGTAGGTTATCTCGACGATGGGACAATGGTGGTTGTTGAAAACGGCAGAAGTCTTATTGGAAGCGAAGTTGATGTGACTGTTTCAAGTTTGCTTCAGACAGAATCTGGCAGGATTATATTTACAAAACTAAAATGAACCGTACAATATCTGCTATTATTCCTGCTGCAGGGGCTGGAAAGAGATTTTCTGATAAATTTAAAAAACAATATTTTCTTATTAACGGTAAACCTGTAATTTATTATACTCTTAAAAATTTAAATGAATCTTATGGTTTTGACGAAATTTTGATTGGTTATGGTCAGGATGATTTGGACCTTTTAAAAGAAGTGGTAGAAAGCTTAAATATAAAAAACTGTGAGTTTGTAAAAGGTGGTAAAGAAAGGTTTGATACAGTTTATAATTGCTTTCTTAAATCTACTTCAGAGTATATTTTGATACACGATGCCGTCAGACCATTTATAAACAGAGAAATTGTAAATGAATGTATCTCAAATGCGTTTAGATATCAGGCTGCCATATGTGGCGTCAAACCGAGAGATACAGTAAAATTGGTCAATGGTTTTGAAGTTGATAAAACTATTGACAGAGAAAAAGTATTTTTGGTGCACACTCCTCAGGTATTTAAAAAGGAAATTTTAAGAGAGGCCTTTGATTATCAGAGGAGAAATAACATTTTTGTCACTGATGAGGCAAGTATGGTGGAGATGTTGGGACATAAAGTATATATTTCATTGTCAAGTTTCAGTAATGTAAAACTTACTGAGTATGATGATATAAAATATTTTGAGTATTTAATAAATAGATGATTCTGAATTTGACATGGCTGTACTATTCTGCTAATTTATTTGCTTATGGGATTTGATATAAACAGTTTTTTCAGAGATTTATCTATTATGGCGCTGCCTTTTTTGTTTGCTATTACTGTACATGAGGCTTCGCACGGATACGCTGCATATTTTTTGGGTGATGATACTGCAAAAAGGCATGGAAGATTAACTTTTAACCCGCTTAAACATATTGATATAATGGGTCTTTTATTTTTATTTTTGACGAGATTGTTTGGCTGGGCAAAGCCTGTGCCTGTTGATTTTACCAGGTTGAAATACAGGAAATACGGGCCTGCAGTTGTAGCTTTTGCAGGACCCTTGTCAAATTTTGTCATGGCGATTGTGTCGTCTGTTTTATTTAATATACTTACTTCAATTGATTTTAACCCTTTTGTTGCCTCAAAAATTGTAAAACCTATTGTGTTAATGCTTATTTTTTCGGTTCAGATAAATATTGCACTCGGGATTTTCAATTTAATTCCGATTTTACCTTTAGATGGTGGCAGGATTTTACAATCTTTTTTGCCTCTTAATGCTGCCTATAAATATTCCAGAACGGAAAAGTATGGATTTTTTATTATCCTGGGTCTTTTGATAACTAATGTTATTGATACAGTTATATTCCCAATAATAAACTTTTTCATAAGATTACTTATTTAAGGAGTGTGTATGGATAGAGTTTTAAGCGGTATGAGGCCAACAGGCAAACTTCACATTGGTCACTATTTTGGAGCACTTAAAAACTGGGTGGAGCTTCAGGACAAATATGACTGTTTTTATTTTATTGCCGACTGGCATGCTCTGACAACAAATTATGAAAATCCGGAAGATATAATAGCTTTAAGAAAAGAGATGATACTTGATTGGCTTTCAGTTGGCATAGATATAAAAAAATCAACGCTGTTTGTTCAGTCAAAGAATATATATCACGCAGAGCTTTTTCTTTTATTATCAATGATAACTCCAGTCAGCTGGCTGGAAAGATGTCCCACGTATAAGGAGATTAGAAATGAGATAAAAGACAAGGATTTGTCAAATCTTGGTTTTTTAAGTTATCCTGTTTTGCAGACTGCCGATATTATTATTTACAATGCCAAATATGTACCGGTAGGCGTAGATCAACTGCCTCATCTTGAAATTTCGAGGGAGATAGTAAGAAGGTTTCACTACCTTTATAATGGCGATTTGTTTGTTGAGCCTGAAGGTCTTTTGACAAATGTGCCTAAACTGCTCGGTACAGACGGAAGAAAAATGAGCAAGTCATACGGCAATGCAATAATGCTTTCTGAGGAGCCAAAGTCGGTAGAAAAGAAGATAAAAACAATGATGACTGATACCAACAGAAAATTAAGATCTGATCCGGGGAACCCGGAAGTGTGTCCTGTTTTTGACTATCATAAGGTTTTTTCAGATGAAGAAGAAAGGTCATTTGTTACTGATGGCTGTAAAAACGCTACAATCGGATGCATAGACTGTAAAAAGGTTCTTATAAAAAATATTTTGAGCTTTCTTGAGCCTATTCAGGCAAAAAGAGCTGAATATGAAAAAATTATTGATGATTTGGATGAATTTTTATCTAAAACTCAGCAAAAAGCCAATGATGTTGCTGCCGGGACTGTTAAAAAGGTTAGAAAAGTTTTAAGAATATGAACAGCTTTTTAGAAGTAAAATTTGAAAATTTTGAAGGACCTCTGGATTTGCTTATCCATCTTATCTATAAAAATGAGATGAGCATATATGATATATCCATTTCTGTTATCACCGATCAGTTTGTGGAAGCGGTTGAGAATATGAAAAACCTTGATATGAATGTAGCTGGTGAGTTTATTCAAATGGCTTCATATCTTTTATACCTTAAATCTAAGATGTTGCTTCCGGAAAGTATTGCGGATGAGGAGGATATAGATCCGGAGGAGGAAAAATTTCTTCTAACCCAAAAACTTATCGAGTATTCATTCTATAAGGACATTTCTGAAATCTTGAGGGAAAAGGAGCTGTTTTCAGGAAGATTCTTAAAACGTTCAGATAGTATAATGCTGCCAAGAACAGAAAAAGTTGAAGCTGATTCATATTTACTGGCAAGTGTGCTTTTTAATTTATTGGATAAAGAGGTTAAGGAAAGTAAAATTTCTATCAAAAAGGACATTATAGACATAGGGACTATGATGGAAAAAATAAAGAGACTTTTAAAGGTAAATGAGAGCTACCTCTGGTCTGACATGGTTAAAATGGTAAGCAGTAGAAGGGAGATAGTGGTATTATTTCTTGCAACTCTGGAAATGGTAAAACTGAAACTAATAAAAGTGTTTCAGGCTGATAATTTTGCTGAAATAAGGGTATCTGTCTATGGATAATAAAGAAAAAAAAATATTTTACGCCAGTTTGTTTCTTTCCGGTAAACCTCTTAGTAAATCTTTTTTTGTAAAAATATCCGAAAATCCAATAAACCTTGAAAACAGAATAAGTGAGTACATTGAAGAATTTAACCATCTTGAGCTTGGTTTGAAGATACGCACTGTTTCAGATGGCTATCAGATGGTTACTGAAAGTGTAATTTTTGAAGAATTGTCAGAACATTTTGGTGAAAAAGGGGAATCTTTGTCCAGGGCAGCACTTGAAACACTTGCTGCGATTGCATACAAGCAGCCTATAACAAAAAATGAAATAGAAGACTTAAGAGGAGTTAACAGCTCAGGGATAATTAAAAATCTTTTGGATAGAAATCTTATCAAGGTGGTGGGGAGAAAAGATGTTCCAGGAAGACCTCTTTTGTATTGTACTACAAAAGAATTTCTGGAATATTTCGGGCTTAATTCTCTTTCTGACTTGCCTACTTTCAGGGAATGGCAGGAACTTAAAAATAACAAATGAGACTGAATAAATTTATTGCTTCAACAGGCTACTGTTCAAGACGAAAAGCAGATGAATTGATTTTTATGGGTAAAGTGACTGTCAACAAAGAACCAATTTTATTCCCCGGCTATGAAATTGGCGAAGATGATAAAGTTGAAGTAGAAGGTAATGAAGTTTCTATAATATCTTATAAATATTATATTTTTTATAAACCTGTTAATGTTTTGACAAGCTATGATGATGCAAGGGGAAGAAAGTGCCTTAAAGACTTTGAATTTTTTAAAAACAACAATCTGGCATATTCTGGCAGGCTTGACTATAAAAGTGAAGGGTTGATTATTTTTACAAATAATGGTGAGTTTGTGTATAAGCTACAAACTCCAAAATATAAAATTGAGAAAGAGTATTTTGTTGAGGTGACAAGAAACTTGACTCAAAAGGAAAAGAAAATCCTTGAAAATGGTCTAAAAACTGACAAGTTTGTTTATAATAGTTGTAAAATATTTAGGCTTACTGACAATAGATATAAAATAATTTTGTATGAAGGTAAAAATAGACAGATAAGAAATATGTTTGGATATTTTGGCATAAAGGTAATTAGACTTTTAAGAACCAGAATAGGAAACATATCTCTTGGGGATTTAAAACCTGGAGGGATTAAAGAGATACCAGAAAAAATTATCAAGGAGACATTTTATGTATAGAGTAAAAACTTATATGTATTTTTCATCAGCGCACAACTTGAGAAATTACAATGGAAACTGTGAAAATCTTCATGGTCATAACTGGAAGGTCGAGGCAATACTTCAAGGGGAAAGGTTAGACAATATAGGCATGCTTGTGGATTTCAAAATACTCAAGAAACATTTGAAACAGATATTGGATGAGCTTGACCATAAATATCTCAACGATACGGAATATTTCAGTAAGGTAAATCCAACAAGTGAGAATATGGCTCAATACATCTATAATAGATTGAAAGAGAGTTTTGGGGACCTTGTATTTAAGGTGATTGTCTGGGAAAGTGAAAATGCAGCTGCAGAATACTTTGAATAATATAAATATATCAGAGGCTTTTATATCGTTTCAGGGGGAGGGCAAGTACATTGGAGCAAGGCAGCTGTTTATAAGATTTTCTGGTTGTGATGTAAATTGTCAGGGATGCGATACCGATTATTCATCCAAAGAAAGCTTTATCTTCTTTGACAAGATATATTACAATCCGGTAAACATATTTCAGTTTGTTGAAGATATAAAAGGTTATGATATTTTTAATGAAATACACAGCATATCCTTTACCGGCGGTGAGCCTCTTTTAAGTTTAGAGGCAATCAAATTTATGATTTCAAGCTTTGGTAAAAAAACAAAATATTTCCTGGAAACCAGTGGTTATCACTTAGATATTTTGAAAGAAATTTATGATTTATTGGATATTGTGAGTATTGATATAAAGCTTAAATCGACTTTTGGGGTGGATGACAATATATACGCTCTTAAAAATGCATATTTTATAGAAAAAAATAAATCATATTTCAAACTTATAGTTGACAATAAGATAGAGCAATTTGAAATAGCTAATGTGGTTGACTTGTTAAAAAGTAAAGGTTTTGATGAAATTTATCTTCATACTAAAAATAATTTAGTTGAATTTAAATTATTAAGTGATATAATGAAAATATTCTATGGTAGTGGTATAAATTGTTTTTTTGTACCACAAATGCACAAATTGGTGGGGATAAGATGATTTTCTTTGGTTCCAAGAAAAATAAGAATGTAAATATTCAGGATGTTAAGTTATTGTATGCAAAAGGTAATTATAAATCTGCCCTGTCTTCGTGTAAAACCTATCTTGAAGAGCATAAAAATGACTTTGATGCTACCAACCTTTTGGGTGACATATATTACAAAATGGGGGATAAAACTAAGTCCCTTGAGATATTTAAACAACTTGCTACAAGCATGGAAGAAGACAAGTATCTTGACCGGGCTATAGCGGTAACAAAGAAGATTATCAGGTTGTTTCCTGACCAGTATGACATGTACAGAAAACTATCAAAACTTTTCCAGAAGAAAAATATAAAAGCAGAGCAGCTTGACACTTTATATGAGTTGGCAGATATTTACGAAAAAAAGGGGCTTGATGAAAAGGCGATTGATATTTTGAAAGAGATTGCTGAATTGGACAGAAATAGCACATCAAACTATAAAAGAATAATACAAAAGCTTTTTGATTTTGGGAAAAAATATGATGTTTGTAAGTTTATGCATTATTGTATAGAGCTTGCTCACAACAATAAAGATAGGGAATCTCTTGACTATTTTTGTAATATTGCAATTGAATGCGAATGTGACTTTAAAACTTTTTTTGCTTACACTATAGACTTTTTTAAAAGAAATAATGACAAAGCTGATATTTTCTTAAAATATGCTGAAGAATTTTTGCTTGAGAATTTTGATAATGATATTTTTAGATACTGCCTTGAGGTAAAACCTCTTGAGAAAAATATCGAATTTTACCAGGCAATTAAAAATAAGCACAAAAATTATGAAACCTACAGGTGTATTCTTGATTACTTCGTTCATACAAATATCGATGATTTTAAGATTGAAATCAATGAAATCATCAACCTGCCTGATTTTGACTTTAAACCTGAACTATCAAAAATAGCAGAAGATTATTACGAAAAAATAAATAATCCCGAATTGCTTGATATGCTTGTTTTATTGGCATCAAAAGGCTCTCTTAAAGATGTTCAGCTAAAAATATATGAAAAATTAGTTCAATTGTATAAAGAGCTGGGTGATATTGACAAAGCGACCAATATTGAGAAATTTATCAATGAACTTGAATTTACTGAGAAAAGGTTTGATGACAATACCAATCAGTATTCAGACATTGACTTTCGTGACAGTGAAAATATCCTAAACCTTGACGACACTTCAGATTTTGGTGATATAGATCTCGAACTTACTTCTTTTGATACTGACTCAACGGGTGAGTCTAATTTTGACCTTGAGCTTGATCTTGACCTTGATACAACAGATGCTGAAGTTTCAAAAGATGACAATGAACAGGAAGTTGATGATGCCGGAATTGAACAATCAGCAGAAGGTATAGATTCATTTAAGGGTGATGTTGAAACTGATGATATTGATATCGAAATTAGTCTTGACGATTTTGCCACTGAAGAGATTAAACAAAATGATTCAAGCTCAATTGATGATTTTGGTGATATTGACCTTACGAATAATAATATTTTCCAGGATGATTTTGAAGAAAATATTTCAGAGCAAATAGAACATATTAATACACTAATTAACAATAAAAAACTTGAGGAAGCAAAAACTGAAGTTGACCAACTCATAATCCTATATCCTGATAATGAAAAAGTAAAAGATTTAGCTGCAAGACTGATAATGATGGAGGGTGAAGACTCAGCCAGCAAAACGGAAGAAAAGGTAAATTATTCTGAAGTTATAACGGAAGAAATAAGAAGTATAGCTGAATCTATAAGAAAAAGTATAAATGAACAGGTTTCTGAAGATGATTATGAAACTCACTATGATCTTGCTATAGCATATATGGAAATGGAACTTTTTGAAGATGCGGTTTCAGAGCTAAAAAAATCAGCGACCGGGGCTAAAAAGTATGAAAGTTTATTTTTACTTGCTGAGTGTTATAAACGAATGGGGCTTATAGATGATGCAATAAATATACATAAATTGATAATAGTTGATTATGAAGAAAGGGAAAAAATGCTTAACTCTCTTTATGAAATTGGAGTATTGTTAGAGCTTAGAAATGATCAGGTGGGAGCAAATAACTATTTTGAGAAAGTCTTCAAACTTGATCCGGATTTTAGAGATGTTAAGGAAAAATACAAAGAAATTGTTCAGGAAAATATTGATACCAAAGAAGGGGAGGGGAGAAAAAAGAAGAAAAAGATATCATTTTTGTAAGGAGCATATTTAATGAGTGTTAAAGATTTTTTCGGATTAAATGAACTGCCTTTTAATAATTCCCCAGATATTAAGTTTTTTTATAAATCCAAAGAACATGAAGAGATAATAAAACGTCTTGTATATGCAATTGAAAACAATAAAGGACTTGTTACTGTAATTGGTCAAATAGGAACAGGGAAAACGACGCTTGCAAGGTTAATATTGGATGAGTTTGACACAGATAGTTATGAAGTTGCGCTAATTATTGTGGTGCATTCTGAAGTGACTTCTGAATGGATATTAAAGAAACTCATTATGCAGCTTGGGGTGGACGAAATTCCCACAGACAAGCCCTCAATGTTAAGCAAGCTTTATCAAAAACTTAGTAGTCTTATGGAGTCTGGCAAAAAAGTTGTAATAATGTTTGATGAAGCTCAGATGCTAAAGAATAAAGATGTAATGGAGGAGCTAAGAGGGATTTTGAATTTTGAGACTGAGACGGGGAAGTTGATAAATTTTGTTCTTTTTGGAATGCCGGAACTTGAAGATAATTTAAGACTTGATGAACCTTTAAGGCAAAGGGTTGCCATGAGATTTTTATTGAAGCCATTTGATCTGCAGGCAGTTAAGGTTTATATAGAACACAGACTAAAAGTTGCGGGTGCAAAGATAATATTTTTTAGTGATAATGCAATAAAAGGGGTTTACAGACATTCAGGTGGAATCCCAAGGGTAATAAATACAATCTGTGATAATGCAATGTTTGAAGCATATCTGGTAAAGAGTGAAACAATAGATGAAAAAATCATAGAACAGGTAGCAGTGGATCTTGGACTTTAATGAATATTGAATCCAAAAAAAGCTTTTTTATAAAAAATAAAAACTTATTTAAATATTTAGTTTTATTTTTGCTGCTTGCCGTATTAAATTTTATCGCCAGTTCTAAAATTGTAAACACCAACATCCCGCTATACTCCAGTATTACAATATTTTTGCTCATAAATATAAATATTATTCTGCTTCTTGTCCTCCTTGTTGTTATTTTCAGGAATATAAGCAAACTGTTTTTTGGGAATAAAAAGGCAATATTTGGAACCAGGATACAAACAAAACTGGTTATTTTTGCAATTACAATTACAGTACTTCCGGTTTTTGTCGTATTTGTTTTTTCAAGTAATATTATTAACAACAGTATAGACAAGTGGTTTGACGTCCAGATTGAACAAGCATTAAAAAGTTCCGTTGATTTAATGCAGAAATATCAAAATCAGGTGGAAAGAGATTTGATTGAACAGACAAATATATTGGCAAAACTTATTGCTTCCAAGGGATTTATGTTACAAAAAAATTATGATGAACTGACGAAGTTTGGTAAAGAATATATAAATGGAAACAAAATTGATGGCATTCTTATATACAATAACAAAATGATTAAAATTTTGCATGAAGATAAAGAGTATTATCTGAATTTTATTGCAGATGAAGATACTTTAAAAGAGATACTCGCAGGGAAACAGATTGCTAAATATTCATTTGTTGGTAATACACAGATATATTGGGTAGGAGCGCCCGTTTCGGCATTGACCAGCGAAAATATCATACTTGGGGCAATGATAGTTTACAAACTTGTTCCACTTGATCAGGCAGAGCAGGTATCAAAAATACTTGACTCATATAGAAATTACAGCCAGATAAAATTCTTTGCTGAGCCTGTAAAAAATTCCTACAAGATACTTCTTATATTGATGACTCTGCTTGTTATATTTGCAGGAATATGGGGGAGCCTGCTTTATGCCAAGAATATTACCAACCCTCTTGAACAGCTTGCTATTGCAGCAGAAAAGGTTTCCCAGGGTGAGCTTAATATAAAGTTAGACATAAACTCTAATGATGAGGTTGGAATTCTTGTCAAAGCATTTAATGAGATGACAGAAAAATTAAAAACTCATACCGAAGAGCTAAAAAATAAAAACGAAACCTTGTCTGAAATGTATTCACAAATCGCAAAAGATAAACAATATATTGATACTATATTTAAAAATGTAAATTCTGCTATTTTTCTGCTCGATAGTTCCAAAAAAATACTCAAAACGAACAATATGGCAGATTTATATATACAGAATAATAGCTTAAATGAAAAACTTAAAGAAATAGTTGATACTTTTTACTTATCAGAAAAACATTTTATGAATATTCAATCCGAAATTACACACAATGGAGAGATAAAAACATTTTCGATAAATCTAAATAAAATTTTTGATGAATATAATATTGTAACAAATTTTGTAATAGTGGTTGATGATATTACAGACCTTGTAAATGTAGAAAGAATAAATATCTGGAGAGAAATGGCCACAAGAATTGCACATGAGATAAAAAATCCTCTTACCCCCATTAAGTTAAACGCCGAAAGGGTGATAAAAAAGGCAGAACAAATTGATAATGATAAAATCAAAGAAACAGTAGTCAAAAGTATGGAAAAAATAATTAACGAAGCAAATGACCTTTATCAGCTTGTACAGGAGTTTAGTAATTTTTCAAAGTATGAGAGCATTAACAAGTCACCATTGAACATAGTAAAACTAATAAGGGAAATAATTGACCTTTATGATAAAAATGATAAAAATGTGGAAATAGTATTAAATGTGCCTGAAGAGGAAATCTTTTTGAATGCAGATAAAAATCAGTTAAAAAGAGTATTTATGAACTTGATGACAAATTCGCTTGACAGTATAAAGCATGACAAAGGCGTAATTTCTATTTTTGTAAGTGTAAGAGGGGGGGTGCTGGAAATTATTTTTCAGGACAATGGCACAGGTGTAAAAGAAGAAAATATTTCAAAACTATTTTTGCCTTATTTCAGCACCAAACCTGATGGTACAGGGTTGGGGCTTGCGATAGTTAAAAAAATTATTGAAAATCACAATGGGAAGATTTTTGTGAAAAGTCAATATAATGAGTACACTAAATTTATAATAAATTTTCCTTTAGAGAGTTGATATGAAGATATTGATTATTGATGATGAATTAAACATCTGTACAACTATTAAAGACATTCTCGATGATGAAGGGTACGATGCGGACTTTTCGCAGAATTTTAGCGATGGTTTTAAAAAATTGAAAAGTGAGCTATATGACATAGTTTTCCTTGATATATGGCTTCCCGACAAGGATGGTATAACCGGTCTGCAGGATATAAAGACCTATTTTCCTGAAATAGAAGTGGTTATGATAAGTGGGCATGGAAATATTGAAAATGCTGTAGAGTCTATAAAGTATGGTGCTTATGATTTTCTTGAGAAGCCATTGTCACTTGACAGATTGTTGTTGGTTGTCAAAAACTTAAAAGATAAAATTGAACTTACGCAACATATCAAGGAATACAAACTCGATTATCTTAAAAAATATGAGCTAATTGGCAATAGCCCTCAGGTTGTTGAACTTAGAAATAAAATCAAAAAAATTGCTCAAACCAACGCGAGAGTCCTTATCACAGGAGAAAACGGAACAGGGAAAGAACATGTGGCCAGATTGATTCATTTGCTTAGCAAAAGAAGCAGTAGAAGATTTGTTGAAATAAATTGTTCCGCAATTCCTTCTGAATTAATGGAAAGTGAAATGTTTGGATATGAGGCGGGGGCTTTTACCGGTGCAATAACTGATAAGATGGGGCTTTTTGAGGCAGCCAACAATGGGACGATTTTTCTTGATGAAATAGGGGACATGGATTTGAGCTTACAGGCAAAGCTTCTAAGAGTACTGGAAACAGGTGAATTTACAAGAGTTGGGTCAGTAAAGCCTATAAAGAGTGACTTCAGACTTATAGCTGCAACCAATAAAAACCTTGAGGATGAAATAGCCGCGAATAATTTTCGTGAAGATTTATATTATAGAATTAATGTTGTGCCTATACATGTTCCTGCTCTTAGAGAAAGAAAAACAGATATCCCGATTCTTGTAAAACATTTTATCAATGAGGCTTGCGTTGTTAACGGTTTGGAAAAAAAGAGTTTTGATGATGATTTAATGGAAAAGATGATAAATTATGATTGGCCTGGCAATGTAAGGCAGCTTAAAAATGCCGTAGAAAGGATGGTAGTACTATCCGATGGCTCGTTGATAACAACAGATGACGCACCATCATTTTTACTTGATTCCCAGGCAACAAGCAAATCATTGGATTTTGAAAATCTAATTACTGAGTATTATCCGCTTAAATATGCAAAAGATATCTTTGAAAAAGATTATATTTCTAAAGTACTTGAAAAAACAAATGGCAACATCTCCAAAGCTGCCAAAATACTTGATATTGAAAGAACATACCTTCATAAAAAAATCAAGCATTATCAAATTATAAAAAACGGCAAATAAAAACTTTAGACAGAATCAATATGTTTACCAGGGGATATAGAAATTATTCTTAATTTATTTAACATAATATATCTTATCGGACGTTATATGTTGTTTTTAATGTGGTGATACTATGTTGTTATTAAAATTATTTTTTGGCTTATTTCTGTTTCTTAAAACAGTAATTATGAATGAAGTTAGTTAGAAATTAAAATTTTGAAAAGCGATTAGATTTCAACTTTTCCGGTAAAGTCTGTGATATTTTCAATATTTTTATCTGCCATATATTTTTCGAGGTCATCTATAATTTTCAAAGAAATTTCAGGGTTTACAAAGTTTGCGGTACCTATTTGTACAGCTTTTGCTCCGGCAAGATAAAATTCTATTACATCTTTATAATTCATTATTCCACCAATTCCAATAATTGGTATATCAACTGTCTTAAATAATTCATAAACCATTCTGATTGCAACAGGTTTTATTGCCGGTCCGCTTAATCCTCCGGTAATATTTGAAATGTACGGTTTTTTTGTCTCAATATTGATTGCCATTCCAAGTAACGTGTTAATTGCGCTTATTGCATCAGCACCCGCTTCTTGTGCCATTTTGCCAAAAATTTTAATATCTGTAACGTTGGGAGACAGCTTGACAATTAATGGTTTGTTTTTTATAGCTTTCTTTGTTTCGTATACTACCGTGTAAGTCATTTTAGGGTCAGTTCCAAATGCTATCCCACCCTCTTTTATATTTGGACAGGAGATATTCATTTCAAGCATATCTACATTTTCATTATCCAGTATTTTTGCTACTTCTACATATTCCTCAACAGATTTCCCCCAAAAATTAACTATAATCTTTGTGTCATATTTCTTTAAAATAGGCAGCTTTTCCTTGATAAATTTTTCTACTCCAACATTTTGAAGCCCAATTGCATTAAGCATGCCAGCATTGGTTTCCATAATTCTTGGCATTTTGTTTCCGGAAGTTTCTTTCAGAGAAATACCTTTAACCGATATTCCACCAAGTTTATTGATATCTATAAATCTTGAATATTCAATTCCGTATCCAAATGTACCACTTGCAGTTATTATTGGATTTTTAAACTCGATTCCGCAAAGATTTATGCTTAAAGGACTTTTGCTCATTGATTGCTCCATACTATTTTGCTGCCATCAAATACCGGGCCTTCCACACAACATCTTTTTTGTTCAATTTCGCCATTGTCATTTTTTAAATATATCAGGCATCCAAGACAGGCACCCATTCCACAAGCCATTCTTTCATCCAAAGAAACTTCAATAGGGATTTTATTTTCGACAGCAATTTTAGTTGTTGCCTCAAGCATTTTCTTGGGCCCGCAGGCATAAATTTTATCATATTGCAGAATATTTTTTTGTAACGGCTCCGTTACAATCCCTTTTTGACCGACTTTGCCGTTTTCTGTTGTTACTATTATATGACTGCAGTATTTTTTAAATTCATCTATCATCAATATATCATCTTCTGTTTTGCCACCATAGTATAGATCAATTTCAGTGCCTTGATTTTTAAGATATCTGGCAAGAAATAACAATGGTGCAATCCCTACTCCGCCACCAACCATTGCTACTTTTTTTCCACCGTTGTATTTAAATGTATTTCCAAGTGGCTCCGAAAACTCAATTGTTGAGTTTATTTTGATTTGAGAAAGAAGGTTTGTACCTTTACCGATTAAAACATACAGTATCTTGAACCTTCCTCTTTCTATATCGCATACACCAAATGGTCGCCTTAAGAGTGGGTCATATAAATAGTCATATTGTTGCGCTTTTACCATCATAAAGTGTCCGGGTTTTGCTTTATTTACAAACTCCTCACACTCAATTTCCATAAGGTAATATTTGTCATTCAGTTTTGTATTGCTTACAACTTTTCCTTTCATATATACCTACTTGTAATACTCTTGTATAGATTTTACCGTAATGCCTGTTTCAAGATATTGTTTAATACCGTTTACCGATGCTTCTGCTGCTTCAACGGTTGTAACGAAAGGTATATTATAGTTTAACATTGCTCTTCTCATAGAATCAGCATCAAGTCTTGATTTTTTCCCTTCAGGGACATTGATTATAAAGTTAACTTCTCTATTTTTTATTAGATCTACAATATTTGGACGACCTTCCTGAACCTTTAGTATAAGTTGAGCAGGTATATTATTGTCATTTAGAAATTTATGAGTACCTTTTGTCGCTATTATTTCAAAACCAAGCTCATAAAGTTTTTTGGCAACGGGCAATATCTGATCTTTTACGCTGTCTTTTATGCTTATAAAAACTTTTCCTTTTGTAGGCAACCTGTTACCTGCTCCCATCTGGGCTTTGTAGTAAGCTCTTCCAAAAGTTGTATCTATCCCCATAACTTCACCTGTAGATTTCATTTCAGGTCCCAATATAACATCAGTATTGGGAAATTTTACAAATGGAAATACAGATTCTTTTACAGAATAGTAATTTAACTCTTTTGTTTCGGTAAAGCCCAATTCTTTTAGTTTTCTTCCAACCATTACTTTTGCCGCAAGTTTTGCAAGGGGTACACCTATCGATTTGCTTACATAAGGTATAGTCCTTGAAGCTCTCGGGTTAACCTCAAGAAGGTATATATCTTTACCTTTAATGGCATATTGTATATTCATCAATCCTATTACATTTAATTCTTTTGCAATCGCTTTTGTTTGTTCTTTTAATCTTTTTAAAACATCTTCAGGAATTGATCTGGTCGGGATTGAACAGGCCGAATCACCTGAATGTATTCCGGCTTCTTCTATATGCTGCATAATTCCTGCTACAACAATAGTTTCACCATCACTAATTGCATCTACATCTACTTCCATGGCATGTTCAAGAAACTTATCTATTAAAACAGGGTGCTCCTCACTTGCTTCAACGGCATACTTCATATATCTTTTAAGAGATATTTCATCATAAACAATTTCCATTGCCCTGCCGCCCAAAACATATGAAGGTCTTACAACGACAGGATAACCTATTCTTTTTGCTATTTCATAAGCTTCGTTTTCGTTTTTGGCTATTCCGTTTGGTGGCTGAAGAAGATTAAGTTTCTCTACAAGCACTTTAAATCTTTCTCTGTCTTCTGCAATATCAATACTGTCAGGAGAAGTACCAAGAATCTTTACCCCCGCTTTTTCCAGTGGTACGGCCAGCTTTAATGGTGTTTGTCCACCAAACTGGACAATAACCCCGACTGGCTTTTCCTTTTTTATTATGTTTAACACGTGCTCTCTTGTAAGCGGTTCAAAATATAATCTGTCTGATGTATCATAATCGGTACTTACAGTTTCAGGGTTGCAGTTTACCATTATTGTTTCATAACCTATTTCAGACAGTGCAAAGCAGGCATGAACACAACAATAGTCAAACTCTATCCCCTGCCCTATTCTGTTTGGACCACCTCCAAGAATTACAACCTTTTCTTTATTGGTAGTATCAGCCTCACATTCTTCTTCGTAGGTAGAATAAAGATATGGAGTGTATGACTCAAACTCAGCTGCACAGGTGTCAACCCTTTTATAAACTGGTGTTATTCTGGCACTTTTTCTTTTTGATTCCACATCGGATTCGGTGCATTTTAATAATTTTGCCAGTCTTTTATCCGAAAATCCCATTTCTTTGGAAAGTTTTAAGGTATCTGTGCCAATTTTTTCTATACTTAAACCCTTAAGATGCTCTTCAAACTTTATAATTTCATAAATCTTATTTAGAAACCATCTGTCAATTTTTGTATATCCGTGTACCTCATCTATTGTAAAGCCGGCCCTAAATGCTTCCCCTATGTACCACATTCTTTTATCTGTTGGTCTTTTCAGGTAATTGATAATTTCTTCCTTTATTTCTGATTTTGATAAATCTTCCATGGCAAATATTTCATCAAAGCCGGTTTTTCCTATTTCAAGGGAAACAAGAGCCTTTTGAAGCGATTCTTTGAAAGTTCTTCCGATTGCCATTACTTCACCTACAGATTTCATCTGGGTAGTAAGGGTATCATCAGTTCCTGGAAATTTTTCAAAAGTAAATCGAGGAAATTTTACTACACAATAATCTATTGTAGGCTCAAAGGATGCCGGTGTTTTTTTGGTAATATCGTTTGGGATTTCGTCAAGTGTGTATCCTACAGCAAGTTTGGCTGCAATTTTGGCAATAGGAAAACCTGTGGCTTTAGATGCAAGTGCGGAGCTTCTTGAAACCCTTGGATTCATTTCAATAATGACCTGTCTTCCATCTTCAGGATTAACTGCAAACTGAACATTGGAGCCACCAGTGTCAACTCCTATTTCTCTCATTACCTTGATTGCAGAATTCCTTAATTCCTGATATTCTTTGTCAGTAAGGGTTTGGGCCGGAGCTACTGTTATGCTATCACCTGTGTGAACACCCATTGGATCAAAGTTTTCTATCGAACAAATAATAACAACATTGTCCTTCAAATCTCTCATCACTTCAAGTTCATATTCTTTCCAGCCTATAATTGATTCTTCTACAAGAATTTCTCCTACAGGGGATGCTTCAAGTCCCCATTTTACGTATTCTTTGTATTCTTCCATATTGTATGCAACATTGCCACCGGTTCCACCAAGGGTAAAAGATGGTCTGATAATTACAGGAAATCCAATAGAATCAATTGCCTGCATTGCTTCTTCAAAATTTCTTATATAGGCACTTTTGGGCATATCAAGGCCAATTTTTGCCATTGCTTGTTTGAAAAGTTCTCTGTCTTCAGCTTTTTTAATGGATTCAGCGTTTGCACCTATAAGTTCAACATTATATTTTTCAAGAATCCCCTTCTTGTGAAGCTCAAGAGCCGCATTAAGGGCTGTTTGTCCTCCAACAGTTGGTAAAATAGCATCAGGTTTTTCATTTTTTATTATTGCTTCAAGAACTTCCACGTGTATTGGCTCAATATAGGTAGCATCTGCAAATTCCGGGTCGGTCATTATTGTCGCAGGGTTTGAGTTTACAAGTACCACTTTATACCCTTCTTCTTTCAGAGCCTTTACAGCCTGAGTCCCTGAATAGTCAAATTCACAGGCCTGACCTATAACAATTGGTCCCGAGCCGATTACCATTATAGTTTTGATATCTTCCCTTTTAGGCACATTATCCTCCATTTTAAAAGCACAAATTGAAGACTTTTAACAAATGTTGTATGAAATGACAAGATAAAATGTCAAATTCTGGCATTTTCATCTTGCAAATAAATATTGAAATAGAAGCAGAATTAATCTGCCTCTATTTTTTTGTGTTTACACCCTTTTCTATCAAAAACAAACAAGCAAGTTTCAAAGGATCAGTTAATGTGTGATACTTGCCGTTTAAGTCATCTTTTACAATAGCAGAAATTTGCTGAACAGAAATTCCGGTTAGCTCTGAAAGTTGGGCAACTCCAAGACAACATTTTCTTAAATCATCAAGGAGAGTTTTAAGTTTGGTTGTTCTTAAGTAAAATTGTAGCTCTTCAATGCTCGTTATCTCTTCTCTTTCAATTTTCTTGTTACTTTCAAATACCCAGGGGGTATAAATGTAAGTAAGACCTAAAGCCGCTGCGTGTTTGCAAAACATTTCTTTTGAAGTTTCACACTGGCATTTAAAGGTCAAAGGGTCAGTATCTATTCTAAGTTCAACCTCATAAACACCATGATTTCCTCTTATTTTTCCTTTAAGAATATTATCCTCAATTTTACAATCAAAAAACTTGCCCACATAGTTTTCAGCTCTCTGGATGTTTATGTTTGTAGAGATATTTCTGAGCTGTTCTTCGGTGAGTTTTAATAGCTGCATTGGCTCCTCCTTATTTTAGTTAACAAATTATAATACATAGAAACGGATATATCAATTAAATTATCCAACCTTTATTAAATCTATTTCATTTTTCCATTTTTCAAGTAAAACCTGTTTGAGAATTTTGTGCTCCGGTTTTTCCAAATAAGGGTCATTTTCTACAATTTTTAAAGCATCTTCTCTTGCATCAACAAGAATTTTATAATCACGAACTATATTTGAAAATTTAAAGGTCGGAAGTCCTGATTGCCTCACACCAAAAAAGTCACCTGGTCCTCTCATTTCAAGGTCTATTTCTGCAAGTTTAAAACCGTCACTGTATTTTTCCATCGCCTTTATTCTTTTAAGTCCATCCTCTCCTATTTTGTCGCTATAAATAAGGTAACAGTAAGAGTTTTTATCGCTTCTGCCAATTCGCCCTCTGAGCTGGTGGAGTTGTGCAATACCAAATCTTTCAGCATTTTGTATTACCATTACGGTAGCATCAGGCACATCCACACCCACTTCAATAACTGTTGTGGAAACCAGTATTTTAATCTCTTTATTTTTAAACTTCTCCATTATGATCCTTTTTTCGTCACTTTTCATTTTCCCGTGTAAGAGCCCAATATTATCTTTTCCAAATACATTTGACAATTTTTCGTATCCCGTTACAGCTGCTTTTAAATCGAGATTCTCGCTTTCCTCTATCAAAGGGTAAACAACATAAACCTGATTACCCTTTAAAATTTCATTTTTCATAAATTTTAAAATGGTTTGAGATTCTTTTTCATTAAATGCCCTAGTTTCCACAGGTCTTCGCCCTGGTGGCAATTCGTCTATAGTGGATACATCAAGGTCACCATAGAGGGTAAGTGCCAAAGTCCTGGGGATTGGTGTGGCACTCATAAGTAAAATGTCAGGGTTTATCCCTTTGTCGCAAAGAGCTTTTCTCTGCAAAACACCAAACCTGTGCTGTTCGTCGATAATTGCAAGTCCTAAATTTTTAAATTCTACATCATCCTGAATTATAGCATGCGTACCAAAGATAAAATCGACACTATTTTCTTTGATTTTATTTTTAATCAGCTGTTTTTCTGACTTTTTCACTGAGCTGGTCAAGAGCACACTTTTAAAACTATTTCCCATAAGTTTGTTAAAATTTAAAAAATGTTGTTCTGCGAGTATTTCTGTAGGTGCAATAACTGTAACCTGATAACCGTTTAAAATAGCAACGAGTGCAGCAATAAATGCCACAATAGTTTTTCCGCTTCCGACATCACCCTGAATAAGCCTGTTCATCTGGTTTTGACTCTTCATATCATTAAAAATATCTGATAGAACCCTTTTTTGTGATGCTGTCAGTTTAAAGGGGATGTAAGGCTTGATTTTTTCTAAAAAAGTGTTGTCAATTTTAAAGATAATTCCATTGTTTTTTTGGTAACTGTGTTTTTTTATTATAAAGCCAAGCTGAAGATAAAAAAGTTCTTCGTAAATAAATCTTTTATGATAAATTGAGTTAAAAGAGTTAAGTTGACTGACAATTGAAGGATTATCAGGAAAATGGATACCTTTCAAAGACTCTCTGATGTGAGGAAATTTATATTTATCCACAATAAAAAAAGGGAGTGTATCAAAAATTGTTTCACTATAATTTTCATAAGCTGTTTTAATAAGTTTAGCAAAAGTTTTATTTTTTATTTTACTGCCAACAGGATATCTGACTCTGATTTTATCAATTTCTTCATCATTTACAAACTCCGGATGAACAATACCCATTATTCCCCTAAAGTTTTTTACTTCGCCATAAAGGTTTAGCCTCTCCTGGCTCTGTAGAAAAGGGAGTGGGTATTTTTTATTAAAGTTAAACCAGACACCAGCAAATGTTTTATTGTTATCTGTCTTAAAAGTTACAAACAAATAAGATTTACCAAATTTTGACTTTACATATTCGTGAAAATGGTATTGGCCGATTAAAATTTTTTTATCAAAAGAGGTACCGGATGAAATATATTCATATCTGTCAGGGAAAAACAATAAAAGCTCATTTATTGTTTTAATATTTAAAGAGTGAAGTGTTTCTTTTAACTTATCCCCTACCCCTTTGATTTTTTCAATTGGGGTATTAATTTCACTGAAAAATGTAGGCTCATCAATGTTTATAAAATTAAGATAAATTTCAGTTATAAGATTGTCCAACATTTTGGTACTGAAATTTTTTGACTTTATTGTAGATAGAATTTTGTCTGCAAGCCAAGGGTTAATATTTTTTAGCGTAATATATAGAGCGTTTAAGGTATTTTCCGGATCGTTGTAAAGAGAAGCAGGATTTTTCCTTAGTAAGATTATCCTTTTTTTAAGTTCACTTTTATAATCCATTTAGTCTAAAAAGAGTTAAATTGTTTTTGTTCAAAAGGTGAAAATATTTTTGTAATATCCAAAAGTATTACCATCCCACCTTCAGTTTTTGCAACACCTTTTATATATTGTGAGTCAATATTTACAGCCAGTGCCGGAGCGTCTTCAATTATATCCTTTTCAATCCTCAATACTTCATCAACTTCGTCAACCAAAAAGCCCACCTTTTTACCACCAATATTTGTAATAATAATTCTTGAAGTTTGGGAATCATCAACCATTCCAAGGTTTAATTTGTTTTTCAAGTCCACAACAGGGATAACACGCCCTCTTATATTAATAATCCCTTGTATGAAATCAGGAGCTTTAGGCACAGGGGTGATTTCTGTCTTTCGTAAAATTTCTTCTATTACCATTATATCGATGGCGTATTTTTCTTTACCAAGTTTAAAACCCACAAACTGACTAATTTTGG
The DNA here is from genome assembly GCA_020054865.1 of Deferribacteraceae bacterium. GTDB lineage: Bacteria > Chrysiogenota > Deferribacteres > Deferribacterales > Deferrivibrionaceae > Deferrivibrio. The sequence goes on along the minus strand of JAIHAR010000013.1, from coordinate 28,890 downwards.
ACATTTCAACAGCCTCCTGCGTTTTAACCAATTATAGTGTATGTAAATATAATTGTAAATCCGTTTTTTAATTTACATAACCACTACATTACAAAAATACGGTTTTAAAAAGCCCCCGAATTAACAGGATATTTTTTTAAACAAGCACCCTGTCTTTTTTAATTGGTCTATTTTTCTCATCCACCTGGACAACAATTGGATTGTGGTTTTTAATCTCCTCTTCATCATACTGACCATATGACACAATTATAATCATATCTCCAGGCTGGACTAACCTTGCAGCAGCTCCATTCAGACAAATCTCACCACTTCCTCTTTTACCATCAATAGTATATGTTGAAAATCTTGCGCCATTTGTTATATTATATATATCAACTTTTTCATATGTAAGGATATTTGCCATATCCATCAAATCTTTGTCGATAGTAATACTCCCTTCATAGTGCAAATCCGCATCAGTAACTGTTGCTCTGTGAATTTTTGATTTAAACATTGTTCTTTTCATAACACACCTCAATTTATTTTATTTCAAAGATTTTATTGTCAATAAGTCTTGCTTTTCCCACAAAAACAGCCAAGGCAAGCAAAAACTTATCTTTTAATTCATTCAGGTTTTCGAGGGTATCAATATCAACCAATTCAACATAGTCAATTTTGGTAAATGGATGGGTTTCTATAAATTTACAAACCTCTTGTTTTATTTCTTGTGGATTTTTGATACCTTTTTCGATTAACTGACTAACAAGTTTAAAAGACTTGCTTAAAGACAGTGCAGATTCACGTTCTTTTTCGGTGAGATAAACATTTCTTGAACTCATTGCAAGCCCGTCATTTTCTCTGACAATGGGACAACCCACAATATTTACATCTAAATTTAAGTCTTCAACAACTCTTTTGATTACAAGCAATTGCTGATAATCTTTCATACCGAAGTAAGCACTATCAGGATTGACAATATTTATTAGCTTGGTAACAACTGTTGCTACCCCGTCAAAATGTCCCGGTCTACTTTTACCGCAAAGCTTGTCAGTTAAAATAGATAATGTTACTTTGGTATAAAATCCATTGGGATACATTTCTTTTACATCAGGATAAAAAAGGATGTCACATTTGTTTTCTTTTAAGAGCTTCATATCTCTCTCAATATCTCTTGGATATTTGTCAAGGTCTTCACCAGGACCAAATTGTGTCGGATTTACAAAGATGCTGCAAACAGTGACATCATTGTCTTCTTTTGATTTTTTTATAAGGCTTAAATGCCCATCGTGCAAATATCCCATCGTAGGGACAAAACCTATTTTATTGCCTTTAATCTTTTCTTGTTTGATAATGTTTCTCAATTCATCTATTTTTTTTACAACTTGCATATTCTACCTCTTGAAAGAATGTTTATCTTCAGGGAATTCAGAGGATTTGACTTCTTTGCAATAAGTCATAGCAGCTTCCTTGATAATTTTACCAACATTTGCATATTGCTTTACAAATTTTGGGACAAAATCATCAAACATCCCGAATATATCCTGGAAAACAAGTATTTGACCATCGCAATGAATTCCTGCTCCAATTCCAATTGTGGGTATACTTATTTTTTCAGTTATTTTTTTACTGACCTCATCCACAACACCTTCTAATACTATTGAAAAGACCCCTGCCTCTTCGAGAGCAATAGCATCTTCAATTAATTTTTCTTCATTATGTCTTCCTTGAATTTTATATCCACCTTCAGCCAAAACCTGCTGTGGCATAAGACCGATATGTCCCATTACATTAATACCCATCTTCACCATTTTTTTTACAAGTGGTGCAAATTCTTTTCCCCCTTCCAGCTTTATTGCTTCCGCCCCACTTTCTTTTATAATTCTGACAGCATTTGTTAAGGCTTGCTCATCTGAAATTTGATAACTGCCAAATGGCATATCAGCCACAAGAAAGGCTCTTTTTATCCCCTTCTTGACAGATTTTGTGTGGTAAATAATTTCATCAACAGTTACAGGGATAGTGCTTTCATATCCGTTCATTACCATCCCAAGTGAATCCCCTACGAGTATCAAATCCACACCGCTTTCGTCTATAATTTTTGCTGATGTATAATCATAAGCAGTAAGGCAAACAATTTTTTCTTTATGCTTCATATTTTTGATATTGTTGACAGTTATTTTTTTTACTTCGGCATGTTTACTCAAATTATCCTCCATTTGCGTATTAACAAAAAAGCCTTCCGACATAACCGGAAGGCTTTTATTGACATTTAAATTTATCCTTCGTCTCGGTCCTGTCGGATCCAAGCGTATCTGCTTTCAATAACCAAAAAAGTCAAGGTATGCACAAAAGTTGCATCCAGAATCCTAATATAGACTTTTATTTTTTTTGTCAATACTAATAAGATGTATCGGAAAATCCGATAACAAATTTTAAAAACTTGGTGGTGTACCTACCCAAAAAGCTTTCAATTTTGTGTCGTTTTTATTTTTTAACTTGTGAGGGAGGTTTGAGCTAAAGTAAATAGAATCCCCCTCTTTTAACACGTATTCATCGTTACCTATTACAACCGTTAAAGTCCCCTCAAGGACATATCCAAATTCTTCACCGGTATGTCTGTAATAATCAGAGCCTGTTTCTGAGTGCGGGTCAATTTCTATTAGCATCGGCTCAAGCTTTCGATTAACAAGCTTGGATGCAAGAAAAGCCATGGAAAGACTTTTATTCTTTAAAATTTTGTAATCGGAGTTTGTGAATTTGTGAACAATATTCCTTTCATCTTCAAATAGTTCGCTTATAGTAGTCCCCAATGCATAACATATTTTTTTCAAAGATGAGATAGATGGTGAATTTTTTCCATTTTCAATCTGGCTGATAAAACTTTTTGTAAAGCCGGTTTTTTGCGAAATATCTTCCAGTGTCATACCAAGTTTTTTTCTTATATCTTTTAATTTGGCTCCGTAACTCATCTTATCTCCTTGCAATTTATTTATATTTGAATTATATATTAAACTTATGGGAAATAGTCAAGTATTTAAGTTAAATTTATTGAATCTGTTAATTATTTTGTTTATTGCGCTTTTAAACATATCTCTGGTACTGTATTTAATAAATAATCAATTTTATATTTTTCTTTCAATTATTGTTACAATTTCTATCATCGGGTATTCTGTCTCAATATACTACACTTTAAATAAATATATAAAGTTAAAAGATAAGCTAAACACTTTAAATATTCAGTTTGAAAAGGTTAGAGATGATTACAAAAAAGAAGCAGCAAAAAACAAAGAAGCATTAAATGAGCTTGAAACATCAAATGCAGAGTTGAAAGCACTGAATTTACAATTGATAAAGTCAAAAAAAGAGTTGCAGGAAGTTTCAGACTATAGGGGTAAGTTTTTGGTCAATGTTTCCCATGAGTTAAGGACTCCTCTTAATGCAATTATAGGATTTACAACCATAATGACTGATGAAAATTACAGACCTGATGGCGACGATTTTAAAGAAATGATTAAGGTTATTCATGACTCCAGCAAAAGGCTTTTAAACTTAATTAACAACATACTAAATATTGCAAAACTTGAAACCAATATTACTGAAATAAGGCCGCAGGAGATTTCACTTCATGTGGTTTATGAATCGATTGTTTCTCTTGCAAAAGGGCTTTTGAAAGATAACCAGAAGATAATTTTTAATTATGAAATTGATGAAAATGTACCAAATGTTATTGCTGATGAAAAAAATCTTCTCAGGGCATTGACTCAGTTTATTGACAACGCAGTTAAATATACCGAAAAAGGTGAAATACTTTTTAGGATTACATCTGATAATGAAAATGTTGAGATAATAATTAAAGATACGGGTAAAGGTATTCCGCAAGACAAGCTTAATGAAATAATGGAACCTTTTATCGCTCAATTTAATGAGTATGGCAGAATCGAACAGCTTGATTCTGAAAAGAAAGGATTTAGTTTTGCAATTGCAAAATATTTGATAGAAAAGATGGGTGGTATTTTTTACATACATTCAGAGGAAGATTTTGGTACAACAATAAAAATTAAACTCAAGAGAGTATAATAATGGAAAATGTAAGAAATCGACTATTATTGAAGCCAAAACTCGGAAAAAATGTGTTTATCGCAAAAAATGCTGTTGTTATTGGTGATGTGACAATAGGAGATAATGTAAGTATCTGGTATAATGTTGTAATAAGAGGGGATGTAAATTATATTAAAATTGATGATGATACAAACATACAAGATGGCTCAATTATACATGTAACCAAAGACAAATACCCTACTGAAATAGGGAAAAGAGTAAGTATAGCCCACAGTGTTACACTTCATGGCTGTAAAATTGAAGATGACTGTCTTATAGGAATTGGTGCCGTTATACTTGATAACTCAGTAATTTCAAGAAATTCCCTGGTGGCTGCCGGGGCGGTTGTTCCGCCCAATAAAAATTTTCCTGAAAATAGCCTTATAGTCGGTAACCCTGCAAAGGTTGCCAGGCATCTTACAGAATCAGATCTTGAAATGATTAAAAATAATGCACAAAGGTACTTAAAATATAAAGATATTTATCTCGATTTGAAATTGTATTGATTATTTCAAGTTTATATTTTTAACCCTCACAGAAAGCACTTTTGAATCATCATTTATGAGACTTTCAGCGTAATGGGGAATTTTTGAATTAAATGCGATGCTGTCCCCTTCTTTCAGTTCAACTATATCTTGATTAAGGTACATTCTGATATGCCCTTTCAATAAAAACATAAATTCGTATCCATCATGACTGAAGAGCTTTTTCTCCCCGGTGCCAGGCTTAACAGACACAATAAAGGTTTCAAAAAGGTCATTGTTTTTTATCGATGCAAGCTCCTCATAAAGGTAACCATGTTTTGCTCCCTCTCTGAAAACAAACTTTCTTTTATCGGAAGCAACAAGGTAGTAGTCCTTATAATTGATTTCTTCTTCAAAAAAATATGTCATCTTTACGTTTAATACTTTTGCAATTTTTGCCAGAGTATTTATGGGAGGGGTAACAACATTATTTTCAATTTGTGAAATCAAGGCCTTTGAAAATCCCGTAAGGTTGGCAACATCCTGAAGTGTAAGTTCCCTTTCATTTCTGAGTTTCTTTACTCTTTCTCCGATATTGATATCAAAGTTTCCCATGCTCCACTTCCTGTTTGATTAGATTTATCTTTTTTCAGTTTAAATAAAACTTGAGTGCTTTGTCAAGCAATTTATGAATATTTTCAGGATAACTAAACAGATTAATGAATAAGGCTTAATAATAATGACTCAGAAATAAAATGAGGCTGATCTACCTCCATGAATCTTGCATTTTTAAATATTTTAAGAAAATTTAATATAGTAGACCTTTTTATAATCTGATTTGCACTACCATAAACTATATCAATATTTGAAGCACTGCTTTCTGATTTAACTTCAGATTCTTTAAAATATAGGAGAGTTTCGATCAATTGCTTTTTTATACTTTCATCAGGTAAAATTTTTGTATTTGCCCCGGTTTTTGAAAGATAATAACTGATTGTTTTGGTAAAATCTTTGCCAAGCCCCTTTATTAGCGTATCAATACTTTGCTCTGATATGTTGTCGGTAAGTCTTGAGTATGGGTTAATGAGAATTATTTTTTTCCATTTATTGCAAAAAGTATTTATATTTTTACTTATCAAATGTGCGCCTGCTGACCACCCCACCAATATTTCTCCACCCTTTATTAAGTTTTCTTCAATCATATCAATATAATCTATATATGGCACAAAAAAACCAGTATTTTTAGATAGTTCAGGGAAGTACTGCTCTGAAAAAACTATATCAGATATAAATATTTTTTGCATATATACGCCCAGTCAAAATATTTGAATACGCGCCCTGGAGGAGTCGAACCCCCAACCTTTTGATCCGTAGTCAAACGCTCTATCCAATTGAGCTAAGGGCGCATCATAAAGACAAGTGAGGTTTGTTTATATTAATTTTTAAAAAAGTTGTCAATTATTTTTATTTTTTAAATAAAAAGCTTGCATAAATAAATTATTGGTGTATAGTTATGCAAGAGTTGGTAGTACAGCAGTTTAAAAAGACTAAAGAGCCGTGCATCCAGCACGGCATTTTTTTTATGCTGTAAAATATTTTATAATTTGCGAGGTAAAAATGCTCAAAGGAACAGTTAAGTGGTTTAACGACACAAAAGGTTTTGGTTTCATCACACAGGAAAATGGTGAGGATGTATTTGTTCATCACACTTCAATTCAAAAAGAGGGTTTCAGAACTCTTGCTGAAGGTGAGAAAGTGCAGTTTGAAATTGAAAAAACCGGAAAAGGACCTGCAGCAGTTAATGTTGTAAGTCTTTAATTTAAAATTTAAGCGGGCTTAGGCCCGCTTTTTTTATCAAACTTTCTTTTTTATTTTTTTCAAAATCTGTTGATTTTAAATTTTATTTTTGTATCCTCTTAAAATTAATAATTGAGGGTGAAAAATGTTTGAATTGTTCATATTTGACCTTGATGGTACAATCCTTGATACAATAGAAGATATTCACGATTCCCTTACTTCAACTCTACAATTTTTTAATTTGCAAACATTTGATATTGAGACTACCAAGAGCTATGTTGGGGACGGTTTTAAAGCTCTTGTTCAAAGGGCAATAGGTGATACTGTCTTTAAAGAAGAATACGAAACACATTTCAGGAAAATTTATCAAAAAAATCAAACCAATAAAACAAAACCTTTTGAAAATATTTTCGAAGTTTTTGAGCAACTTAAATATAATGACAAAAAATTAATCATACTGTCAAATAAAGCTTTTGATAATACTGATTATCTTGTTAAATATTACAGATTAGATAAATATTTTGATGAATGGTATGGTGCTGACTCATTTCCGGAAAAGAAACCATCCCCTACTCCGATTAATACTATATTGAATAATAATCAATTAATCCCTTCAAAAGCAATAATTATAGGGGACAATTACACAGATATAGAAGCAGGGAAAAACGCCAATATAAAAACTTGTTTTTGTGAATATGGTTATGGTAAGTTAAGAGATGTCAAGCCAGATTTTAGTGTAAAAAAAGTGAAAGATTTGCTCAATATATGCAAATAAAGGGAGAAATGATGGGTAAATTGGCTATAAAAGCAAAATTTATTTACTATAACAATAAACTTCATCAAGATAAATATCTGCTTGTAAATAACAATATTATCGAAGGCATTACTGAAACCCTATCCGATAAAACATACGAGATACTTGAAAGAGGTAATTCTGGTGTTTTTCCGGCTTTCATAAACTCACATACACATCTTCCAATGTCATATTTTAGAGGACTTGCTGATGATTTGCCTTTAAAAAACTGGCTTGAAGAGCACATATGGCCTGCTGAAAGTAAAATGCTTGATGAGCATTTTGTATACGACGCTACAATTTTGGCAGCAGCTGAAATGATAAGGTCAGGGACAATCTGTGCAAACGATATGTATTTTTTTTCAAAAAATATTGGAAGAGCGCTTAGTGATGTTGGTCTAAGAGGTGTAGTAGGTGGCGGTGTACTTGATTTTCCAACAAAATTTGCAAAAAATTCCGATGATTATTTAAAAAGGATTGAGGATTTAATTGAAGAATTTAAATCTGATGAACTTATAAAAATTTCTGTTTGTCCTCACGCTCCTTATACCGTTAGTCCTGAAAATTATAGAAAATGTATAGATTTTTCAATAAGGCACAAAATACAGATACATACACATCTGGCTGAAACAAAGTGGGAAGTTGATGAAATAATTAAAAGGTATGGAAAATCTCCCGTAAAGTTGTTTGATGAGATAGGTTTACTGGATGCCAACACTATTTTTGCCCATGTTATATGGATTGATGATGAAGAAATAGAGATATTGGGTAGTAAGAAAGCAAATATTGCTGCTTGCGTTAAAAGTAATTTAAAACTTGCAAGTGGTTTTATTAAGGCTAATAAACTCAAAGAAGCAGGCGCAAATCTCACCATTGCCACCGATGGCAATGCAAGTAATAACAGTCTTAATATGTTTGAAGAAATGTCCTATTTTGCAAAGTTGCAAAAAGGTCTAAACTTAGATCCTACGGTGATGAATGCAGAAGAAGTATTTAATATGGCAACAAAAAATGCAGCAAAAGCCCTTAATCTTGACAAATGCGGTGAATTAAAAAAAGGTAATTATGCCGATTTTATGATTATCTCTTTTGATGACATAAACATGTTACCGGTTTACAACCCTGTTTCGCATCTTGTATACACCGCAGAACCATCGAATGTAACAGATGTGTTTGTTAATGGAAAATGTTTGATGAAAAACAGAGAATTTGTAACAATAGATATAAAAGAAGTAAAAGAAAAAGCAAAGTATTGGAATAAAAAAATAAGGAGCTAAGATGAAAGATTATACCGTTTATCAAAACCCTCTTTCAGAGAGATATGCAAGTCGTGAGATGCTTGAGCTTTTTTCTGCCAAAAAGAAATTTACTACCTGGCGTAAACTATGGATTGCGCTTGCAGAGTCAGAAAAAGAGCTCGGGCTTAATATATCTCAGGAACAAATAGACGAAATGAAGTTGAATATTGAAAATATAGATTTTGAATATGCTGCCGAGATGGAGAAAAAATTCAGGCACGATGTTATGGCTCATGTGCATACTTTCGGTAAAGTTTGCCCAAAGGCTATGCCGATAATTCATCTGGGAGCCACAAGCGCATATGTTGGTGATAATACTGACTTGATTGTGATGAAAGAAGGACTTAATATCGTCCTGAAAAAACTTGTTAATGTTATCAATAATATTAAGAATTTTGCCATTAAATATAAAGATGTGCCTACCTTAGGATTTACTCATTATCAGCCAGCTCAACTGACTACTGTGGGAAAAAGAGCATGTCTCTGGCTCCAGGATTTTGTGCTTGATTTTGAGGAACTTGAGTTTGTAAAGGATAATTTAAAATTTAGGGGGGTTAAGGGGACTACCGGTACTCAGGCATCTTTTTTAAGTCTATTTGAAGGTGACCATGAAAAAGTCAAAAAATTAGACGAAATTGTATCAAAAAAGATGGGATTTGAAAAAGTTTTAAAAATTGCAGGGCAAACCTATACAAGAAAACAAGACACCAGAGTGTTAAAATCCCTTGCAGGCATTGCAGAATCTGCTCACAAGATGGCTACGGATTTGCGGTTATTGCAAAACTTAAAGGAGGTAGAAGAGCCTTTTGAAAAAAGCCAGATAGGTTCCAGCGCGATGGCATACAAACGTAACCCAATGAGAAGTGAACGTATTTGTTCTCTTGCAAGACATGTAATTACACTTTCCATAAACCCTTATTTTACTCATGCAACACAGTGGTTTGAACGTTCGCTCGATGACTCGGCAAACAGAAGAATATCAATACCGGAAGCATTTTTGACTATTGATGCCATATTGGAGTTATTATACAATGTAACAAATGGGCTTGTTGTATATGAAAATATGATTTTAAAACATATACAGGAAGAGCTTCCATTTATGGCAACAGAAAATATCATAATGGCTTCAGTCAAAAAAGGGGCAAGCAGGCAGGAGATGCACGAAATAATAAGGCAGCATTCAATGGATGCCGGGAAAGTTGTAAAAGTTGATGGCAAACCAAATGACCTCATTGAAAGGCTGATAAATGATAAAAACATACCATTGAGCAAAGAAGAGATTGAGAATATGCTTAATCCAAAGGATTTTATAGGGAGAGCTCCTGAACAGGTAATGGATTTTATCAACTCTGAGGTTAATCCGATAATTGAAAAGTATAAGGACGAGTTGGGGCTTAATGTAGAAATAAAAGTTTAAAAGGAGGATTGTATGAAGGCTGTTTTGTTAAAAGGTTTTGGGGGACTTGAAGTTTTGACTGTTGGAGAAGCTGAAAAACCTGTACCAAATGATGAGCAAGTTTTAATCAAGGTAGCTGCAACTTCTATCAACAGACCAGATTTGGTTCAAAGAGAAGGAAAATACCCACCTCCCCCAGGCGATTCTGAAATTTTGGGGCTCGAGGTTGCTGGTGTAATAGAAGAGGTAGGTAAAAATGTTACCGGGTGGAAAAAAGGTGACAGAGTAATCAGTCTTGTAGGTGGTGGTGGATATGCTGAATATGCAGTTGCATATGCAAATCACCTTATGCCAATTCCTGAGAATATGACCTTTGAGGAAGCTGCATGCATATGTGAATCTTATATTACTGCATTTTTGAATATATTCATGATAGGTGAGTTCAAAGATGGACAAACGGCAATTTTACACGGCGGTGGCGGTGGGGTAAATACAGCCGGCATTCAATTGTGCAAAGCACTTGCTCCAAACTCAAAACTTATTGTAACGGCACACCCTTCAAAAATTGAAAATGTAAAAAATCTCGGCGTGGACCTTGTAATTGATTATACTTCAACAGATGATTTTGCCCTAATTGTTAAAGAATTCACCAATAAAAAAGGCGTAGATTTGATTTTAGATCATGTGGGAGCAAAATATCTTGCACCAAACATGAATTCTTTAGCCTATAAAGGTAAGCTTATAATTATTGGTGTTATAAGTGGAATAAAAGCTGAGCTCAATCTTGCCCTTATGATGGTAAAAAGACAGCAGATTATCGGTTCAGTTTTAAGGTCAAGACCTGTAAGTGAAAAAGGTGAAATAGTATCAGAGTTTACAAGAGTTGCACTGCCAAAATTTGCTGATGGCACTATAAAGCCTTTGATCTCAAAAGTTTTCACTATTGATGAAGTTGCTGATGCTCACAGAATGATGGAAGAAGATAAACATTTTGGTAAAATTGTATTAAAAATTCAGGATATTTAAAAATATAATAATGTGGATAACGATAGTTAGGGTGACACGGAATTGCGAACACAAGCTATTTAAAATAAAAGCCCCTTATGGGGCTTTTACTTATAAAAATACGTAAATTCTTTGATAATTTTATTAAGCCTTTTTTTCTTCTCATTGATAAAATTTTTGTCAGTTACTTCTTTGTAATTTTCATCATAAACAGTCATATTGAAGGATTTATGAGTTTCATATGAGAAATACAATACCGATTCATTATCAATTATTCCGCAGTTACTCCAGTTGCAGCTTACCACATAGTCTCTTTTTTCAGGTTCGAACAAATTTGTCCCAAAAGAATAATCTTTGTAATCATTTTTTACTCCAACCATACTGAGAATGGTTGGCACAAAGTCATAATGGCTGGTAATTGAGCTTATTTTTTTATACCCTTGTCCTGGCATATACACAATGAAAGGCACCTTTGTTTGGTATTTTCCAAAACTATTGTTGTGTCCAAAATGCCCCTGTTCATAAAATTCTTCTCCATGGTCTCCTGTTATAACTATTATAGTGTTTTTTAGATCCCCCTTTTCTTCCAGATAGTTATAAAGCTTTCCCACAAGGAAATCATCAAAATAAACTGAATTCATATAAGCATTTTTAATGTCCGTAATATTATTTTTTCCAATAATAAGATAGTTTGCATCTTTACCGCTCGATTTAAACTTATTAAACTCCTTTGGAAATTTCCTGGCATGGGGCGCATCAAAAAATATAAATGAAAAATACGGTTTTTCTGAAGTTAGGCTATCTCTGTATTTGATAAATCTTTCCAGAACAATATGCTCTCTTTTTGTACTGTCATTTGTATCAAAAGTGTCTTCAATTGAATCTGGAATTTTTATAAAGGCAGTTTTTCTAAATTCCGGAAATGTTAAAAGGGTTGCGGATAAAATTTTAAAATCGTAACCTGCTTCTTTGAGAGCATCAAATAATACAGTGCCCTGCCTGTTGTTTAAAAAATCATGCCAGTAATATCCATAAAGACCGTAAAAAAGTGAAAATATACCAAATCTTGTTGAGTTACCACCTGAGTAGTGGTTGGCAAAATCATAGGATTTTTTTCTTATCATATTGATATTGGGAGAAACTTCATCATTTATCATATCAAATCTGAGGCTATCGATAGCAATTACTATGATATTCGGCAATTTTTTATCAGGTTTTGCTATATTTAATTTATTTTTTGGATAGTGCAGTAATGATTTCGTGATTTTAAAGCCATCCTCTTTGTTTACATCTATTTTAAGTATTTTTTTGGCAAAGCCTCTTACAGTCAAAGGCTGATATAAAGGGTAAGTTTTTGTAAATCTTGTAATACTCTGAAGATTGTAAATATCTGAAATTGCATAACCTATCTTTTCAAATGCGGTAAATAGAATACAGAGTATATAAAAATAGATTAAATGTCTAAACTTTATCTTATTATACCAGTAGTTTACTATAAAATATTCAATTAATACAATAGATAAAATCACTAAAACAAATAATAAAATTGTAGAAAAGCCAAGTGATACTGAATCCCAGAAACCAGGAGTGGTTATCATTCCAATGACCATCCCATTGAAATGAAAATTGTAGATTCTAAAAATAGCGAAATCCACGAAGATAAAAACGAATACTATAAAATTTGTAACAAATAATATTATCTTTTGTAATGTATTGCCCAAAAAGACAAAAGGTATATTTATAAGAATAAGCAAAAATGTAAACATAAAGGCATTGGACAGAGCAGATAAGACTAAGAATAAATTTGAATATATTAAGCTGCTTTTGGGTGTAATCAAAAAGAACAGGATATGCAGCAAAAAAATTATGAAAAAGTTTAATAATTGTATCTTAAAAAGTTTTGCAAATTTTTCTTTCATTTAATCACCTGGTTTTAAAATGAATATTTTTGTGTTTATTAGCCTAACATAAATACCTTTCCCATCAAAGTTTACATAGTCTCCGTCAATTTGGGCATCTGTTACATTTTCTATTTTAACTACACCGGCAAGTTTTATATCCAATATTTTAAATGGTGTAAATATATGAATTAAAAATTTTATCAAACCAAAAAATCCAATATCTTCTGAAATCAAAATTTTAAATTTATCTGAAAATTTATTGTATATTTTATATGATCCGGCATAAAAATTTCCGATATTAACTATCAAATGCTCTGTCTGAAACTTTTTTTTATCAAAATAAATTTGGTGGATATCAAACTTACCAAAAATATTTTTGAGAGCGGAAATAACGTAAGCATATCTTCCGATATTTTTTTTCAATCTGATATTGACATTTTTTACTGAAGCCGCATCAAATCCAATCCCAAACATTTGTACAAAAACTTTATCCCCTGCCAGTCCGATATTCAAAGGGAGTTTTTTGCTATTTAATGAAAAATTGTTTAATGCTTTTTTGTAGCTCGTTCCAATTTTTAGCTCTCTGCACAATACATTCACAGTTCCAAATGGTATAAAATATACAAGACAACTGATTTTATTGATATAAAGCCCTTCTACAACATCTCTGATAAATCCGTCCCCACCAAAAACTATGACCAAATCAGCAAAATTGTTTTTAAAAAAATCGTTTGAAAATTTTGGATATTTTGATTCTACGATTTCAATTTTAAGTTTATACTTTTTTTCAAGATACGATACGCAATAATTTATTTGTGAAATATCAAAGCTGCCGCTTGCTGGATTATAAATACCGTAAACTTTCATCTCTTTCTCTTCAAAAAAGGGATAATCATAGGAACATTTTTTTTGTAGATTATATATTCTTCTCCATAAATTTTCAAAAGCTTTCTTTCTTCATTTATTGACCCCAGTATAAAATAGAGAGTAAAAATAACATTGGTGATAAAATCTTTCAGGTAAAGAGGCCTACCCCATAGGATTAGTAGGCTAGCAAGATAGTAGGGATGTCTGACTATACCTAAAATCCCCTTATCTGTTATCAAGTTGCCGTTTTCGTTAAAATATCGCCTATTGTTTTTAAAATAATCCCTGACTTGTTTTAAACCTAAAAATGTATCATTATCATAGCTTTTGACTGCAAGATAGCCGACAATTACCCCCAAAAATGATAAAAGATAAAGAGCAATGACATACGGAAAAGAGGGATAAAAAAATTTTTCTGAAGGAAGTTTAAAATATAAAAAAATCAAAGGGATAAGCAGTAAGCTTGATGATATTACATAAAACAATCTATACCACCATAGGTAGTATAACTTTTTTAGGATTTTGAAATCAGCAAGCAGACTGTGAATCAAACAATAAAAAACAAGACCTGTGGCGTAAACATAGTATAAATTCATTTTGCAAAAATAGACTCTTTTGTACCTATAAAATTGGACAACACATTCACATATTTACTGACATCAAGTGAATATTCATTTACAAATAACTCAATATGTTTTTTAATAATTTCATCGTCAAGTTCCTGTGCATATTTTTTTATAAAAGGGAAAACATTATTGTAGTTATTTTTTGAAAAATTGATGGAATCTCTTATTAAGTCACAAAAATATTTGCTTAAATTTTCTATTTTTTTACTGATTAAAATACATCCAAGGGGGATTGGTGTTTGGTGCTTTTGTTCCCACAAATCTCCAAGGTCAACTATCTTTTTAAGTCCATAACTTCTATAAACAAATCTGCCTTCATGGATGACAATACCTGCATCAATTTCATCTTTATTGATAGCAGGCATGATTTCATCAAATCTCATTTCAATGAACGTATTTTCCATATCAGAGAAAAAGTGTTTGTAAATTTTAAATGCTGAAGTGTTTTTGCCAGGTATTCCTATCTTTTTATATTTTAACTCATCAATTGTACTATGATTTTTTGAGACAACTATCGGGCCACAGCCAAACCCCAATGCTCCACCAGCCTTTAGAATTTTATAATTATCAACGACCTTCTCAACAACACCGTAAGATACCTTTACAATGTCAAGTTTATTTTGAATGGCAAGATTATTGAGGAGTTCCACATCATCAAGAATTATCTTGAGCTCCAGCTCATGTTTAACATAATTATTTATGATTGGAGCAAAAATATAAGTATCATTTGGGCAGGTGGATATTCCAAGTTTTATTCTCATTTTAATCCTAATTTGTTGGAAGCGGGACTTTACCAAAAAGATATTTTAAGTCTTCATCAAGGAATATAAGCCCAGCTCCTATAAATCCGCTCTTGGTATCACTATTTAGAAAATCATCATACCCAACATTTAGATACAAATTTTTTGTAAAGTTGTAATATAGGCTTGTTTTCATGTGTGGTTTTCTGTCTGTGTTGCTGTCTGAAAAGTCATACGCATCCAGTGAAAACTGCAGTTTTTCATCATCAAAAGGAAAATAATCGGCACCCAGTCCAAACTCTGATTCCATCAATCCTATTCTCAAATCAAGTCTGTCATAAAATCTCTGAACATATTGGGCTATAAAAGTCAGAGAGTTTTCTTTTCTTTTCACTTCTTTTACAGAGTAATTTGAATATGTTGAACCGGTATTTCCATCAATATGGTAAGGGAGATCACCGGTATATGTGTAGTTGGTATTTGTAATATACTCTTTTCCTCCGGTGCTTGTTGCAAGGCCAAGAAGATAGTATTTATCTTTGCGAGGTTGTACCTTAACTTTGAAATACCCTTTTGTTTCACCGGTATCCCACATCTTTTCACCGCTAAATGAAAGGTAAAACTTAAATCTGTCAAACTGGGTAACCATATTTTTAAGCCCTTTAACAGTTTCTTTTACATCTTTGGCAGTTTCATTGTCATTTAACAGTGTTCCTATTGTACCATCACCCTTATTGATTTTATCTGTGATAGCATTTATATTATCCACAGACTTTTCAAGTTTTGCTGTAACTGTTTTCATATTTTTTACTGTTTCTTTAAGGTCACCCTTTGAATCAGCAATCAGATTATCTATATTTCCTGTAATATTGTTAACCTTATTGGCAATTTCAGGTGTTTGAGATTTCAATACTTTTGATACTTCCGTAAGATTTGCTATAAGCTCATTAATATTTGATTGATTGGCAATTGTCATTTTACTGATAGTATCTGTTATTTGCTCCACAATATTAACAATGGTATTTATTTTTTTCTGATTTTCTTCCAGAATAGTTTTAAGGCTTTCTGTTGAATATCTTACATTTTCAAGTGTTTTTGTCATATTTTCTTTCCCCTCTTGAGAAGAAAAAACATCATTGAGAGATTTTACCAGGATATTTACCTGGTCAGCTATATCACCCAACTTTGCACTTAACTGATCAAAGTCAACACTCTCTTTGGAGTTCGTAATTACATCGCCATTTTTTAAAGACGTACTTGCGGAATCTTCCCCTAACTGTTCAAGTTCAAGGAATTTTTCACCCAAAAAACCGCTTGCGCGAACAGAAACTCTTAAGTTTGACGGCAAGATAACACCTTCTTTTATTACCAATTCAAGTGCAACTTTTGAGTCTTCAAGTTTTATATCTTTAATATAACCTACATCAACCCCTTTAAATTTCACAATTGCATCCTTTTCAAGACCTGAGGCATTATTAAGGTAAGCCTTGATAATATTACCTTTTTGCTTACCAAAGCTTATATCTCCTACTTTTGTAGTCATATAACCAATTAGTATCAGAGAAAGAACCACAAAGACACCTACTTTCGCTTCAAGTCCAAACTTCATAAACTAATACCCCTCTAAAAAATTTTAATAGGTCCATCCATTGAGCCACTTAAAAACTGCTGGACATAAGGATTATCAGTAGTCCTTAAATCCTCTATTGTCCCGTTTATAACCGTTTTACCATCATAAATCATTGCCACATAATCAGCAATCTTAATTGTACTGTCAATATCATGAGAAATGACAACGGAAGTAATATTTAGCTTTTTTTGAGTGTTATAAATAAGATTATCCACTACATCTTTCATAATCGGATCAAGCCCTGTTGTAGGCTCATCATACAAAATGATATCCGGCTCAAGGGCAATCGCCCGAGCAAGCCCTACCCTTTTTCGCATACCACCGGAAAGCTCCGATGGCATTTTATATTCTACATCTTTAAGACCAACAACCCTCAATTTTTCTATCACAATATCTCTAATCTCTTTCTCTTTTAACTTAGTATGCTCTCTAAGAGGGAAAGCAACATTTTCGTAGACATTCATTGAGTCAAACAACGCGGCATTTTGAAAAAGCATTCCAAATTTTTTTCTGACTGCCACAAGCTCTTTCTTGTCAAGTTTGGTAATATCAACTCCATCGACAAGTATTTCCCCTTTATCAGGCATAATAAGTCCCATTATCTGCTTTAAGAGTACACTTTTTCCGGTGCCGGAAGGACCTAAAATAACAGTGATGGCTCCTTTTGGTATTAAAAGGTCTATCCCTTTATGCACCTTGAAATCTCCAAAACTTTTATGCAGATTCTTAACTTCTATCTGTATATCAACACCACTAATCATTTTTCACCTAAAACATAAATGCCGTCAGAATATAATCAAATACAAGTATCAAAACACATGAAAGTACAACCGATTCTGTAGTGGCCTGTCCTACACCTGCCGCTCCGCCTTTAGTGTAAAACCCCTTATATGAGCCAACAAGTGTTAAAATTAGCCCAAAAACAGTTGCCTTGACCATACCGTTATAAAAATCTGCAAGGTCAACATATCTATACATATTTTGCAAGTATAAAGTTTTATTGATGCCTAAAATATTGACCCCAACAAAATATCCGCCAATTGTACCGCAGAAAACAGCTACGGCATTTAAAATGGGCATTACAATTATTCCGGCAAAAATTCTTGGGAGCACAAGATATTGTACAGGTTCAACCGCAAGGGCATAAAGAGCGTCAATCTGCTCGGTAACCCTCATTGTACCGATTTCGGCTGTAATAGCAGAGCCTGCTCTTGCTGCTACCATTATTGAGCTTAATACAGGTCCCAATTCTCTTGCCATACCAAGCGCTACAACAGTACCTACCATATATTCCGCCCCAAATTTGCTGAAACCTATGTAGCTTTGAAATGCAAAAACCATTCCGGTAAATGTGCCAGTAAGTATTATTACTGAAAGGGAGTTTATCCCTATAAACTCGACCTGCTTTAAAAGAAGCTTGAACCTGAATGGCGGTCTGAACGCCCAAACGACTGTTTCAATGAAAAGCAAAAACATACGGCCGGCGCCAAAAATTAATCGCGTAAAAGGTAAACCGATAACAGTTAATAAGTTAACCAATGATTCCATTTTCACTCACATACACTCTTGGAATACGACTTGATATTCTGCATAAGAGTTCATAAATAATTGTATTTGCCCAATCTCCCCATTTATAACCTGAAACATTATCTCCAAGCAGTTCCACCTCTTCATTATAATATCTTTCAGGCACATTTGTCAAATCAATCATAATCATATCCATGCATACAGTTCCAAGTATTTTTGCTTTATAACCACAAAAATATACATAAGACTTATTTGTAAAAAGTCTTGGGTAACCGTCAGCATATCCTATTGGCAGTACACCTATTTTCATATCTTTTTCTGCTATAAATCTTCTATTATAACTTACTGAATCCCCTTTTTTGATATTTTTTACATGGACTATTTTGGAAAAAATGCTCATAACCGGTTTTAAATTTTTGTCTTCTATTCCGTAAACATAGCCAAATGAAGCAATACCAGGCCTAATAAAAGTATAGTCCTTTTTATATTTTAAAATTGCCGAAGAGTTTAATACAGAAGTATTTTTTATTTTATATTTTTTTATATACCAATCAAATTCTTCCATTTGAGCTGTTGTAAAAGCATCATCACTGTCAGGACTTGATAAGTGAGTCATCACCAATGTAACATCAAATAGGTGAAATCTGTTGCAAAACTCTACATAATCAAGGTTTGTCTTGAAACCAAGCCTATGCATGCCGGTGTCAATTTTTAATGCCACAGGCATTTTTACAGCTTTTTTTTCAAGAAATCTGTGATACTTATTTGCTATTTCATCATCATAAATTGTAAGAATAAGATTATACTTAACCACTTCCTCAAAAAATCTGTCATCCACATAGCCTAACACAAGAATCTTTGGTTTGTCTGACAAATTAAGTCTTAATGTTACCCCTTCTTCAATAGTTGCAACGCTAAAAAAATCACTTGTACCTGTTTTGAGAAGCTGTTTACCAAGCTCTGTGGCTCCGTGTCCATAGGCATTTGCCTTGAGAGTGGCAATTGCAAGACTACCGGATATATTCTTTAAGTAGTTTATATTTTTGATATATCTGTCAAGGTCAACTTTTGCGTAAGTTGCTCTCAATCTTTTACTGCGTTCCATCAGCCTTAATTCCTGCATTATAAAAAAGATAAGATTTTATAAAATCGTCAATATTTCCATCCATTACAGCATCCACGTTTCCAGTTTCATATCTGGTTCTTAAATCTTTTACCATTTTATACGGATGCATTACATAAGATCTTATCTGATTACCCCAACCTATTTCTGACTTACTGCTTTCAAGTTCACTTTTTTCCTTATTTCTTTTTTCAAGCTCAAGTTCATAAAGCTTGGCTTTTAAGATTTTCATTGCGTGCGCCTTATTTTTATGCTGACTCCTTTCATTCTGACAGCTTACCACAATACCTGTTGGAATATGTGTAATTCTTACTGCTGAATCTGTGGTATTTACATGCTGCCCACCTGCCCCGCTTGCCCTAAATGTGTCTATCTTTAAATCAGATTCCACGATACTTATTTCAATGTCGTCATCTATTTCAGGTAAAACAAAGACGGATGCAAAAGACGTATGTCTTTTGTTATTTGAATCAAATGGGGATAATCTTACAAGTCTGTGAATACCTGTTTCACCCTTCAAATACCCATATGCATATTCGCCAACCACATTGATAGTGACAGATTTAATTCCAACTTCATCTCCGGGGAGCAAGTCCAGTATCTCGTATTTAAAATTTTTCTTTTCTACCCACATGGTGTACATTCTAAAAAGCATGTTAGCCCAATCATTTGCTTCTGTGCCGCCAGCTCCTGAATGTATAGTGAGAATAGCATTGTTACTGTCATTTTCACCATTTAAAATAAGTTTTAGCTCAAAGTCAGTAATTTTGTCCTCAAGTTCATTGACAAGCTGATACAGTTCCTTTTCTGCCTCATCTTCTCCTGACTCAAAAAGCTCAATCATTACTTTACAGTCTTCCACTAACTTCTTTATAAATTTATACTCTTCTAAAAATCTTTTTTTGATTGCCTGTTCTTTTAAGAGGATTTTTGATTCTTTTTTATTCCAAAAATCGGCATCTTCCATTGACATTTTGTCTATTTTTTCAATTTCACGGGCAATCTTTTCTTCATTTACAACAGGGATAAACATTTTAAATTTATCTTCTAATTTTTCAAATCTACCAAGCAAATCTTCAATAATCATCAGGTACTACTCCAATTAAATTTCGATCATAACAGCTATTTCATCACAATCAGGAAAAAGTGGGCATTTAAGACAATCAGACCATATCTTTCTGGGCAGACTGTCTTTTGGGATTTCGTAAAATCCAAGCTTTTCAAAAAATTTCAGTTTATATGTAAGGGCAAAAACCTTTTTAATTCCAAGCTCTTTTGCCCTTTGCAAATTGTGTTTCACAAGACTTTTGCCTATCCCTTTATTGAAATACTCCTCACTGACCGCAAGTGATCTGATTTCGGCTAAGTCTTCCCATGAAGGGTGAAGAGCACAGCAACCAAGAATTTTGCCGTTTTCTTCATATACAATAAACTCAAAAATTCTTTCATATATTTCGCTTAAACTGAGGGTGAGCATTTCCCCTTTTTTGGCAAAAGTGTTTACAAGATTCTGGATTTCTTTGGCATCAGTTATTTTAGCGTTTCTAATCATTTACTTTAGCCCTTGAGAAAGCTCTGTATAAATTTCGATTGCAGTCTCTTTATCAGGAAGCAAATTATACCCTTTTCTGGCCCTTATAGTAAATTTTACTGCACCTTTTGTGACGTTTTCTGCATTCAAAAAAAGCTTAACATTTCCAATCTCCGCTTTGACACTCCCCTCGGTAATACTTGCAAAAAGTATTGTTCCATTACGTTTTTTTACAATATTTATGAATTTTTCAACAATAACCTCTTTAGGAGCGTCAACTGCATCGCTTACAGAATCAGCTGTCAAAGAATATGTAGCACCTGCCCCTGCGGCAGCACCTACCACAACGGGTGCAACGCATCCTGACAGACCAAAAACAGAAATAGCTCCAATGAGTAACAAAATAATAAGTTTTGATTTCATAATTCCTCCTTCAATAACATTTCACCGGATTGTATCTGATACTTAACTTTTTATCAACAAATAATTTAATCGACTTTTTGAAACTTTAGATAGAATGTTGTCCCCTCTTTGTATTTTGATTTAAAATAAATATCCCCTTTAATGTTTTCCATAAATATTTTGATTGCATAAAGTCCAAGTCCCGTTCCTTTATCCCCTTTGGTGGAATAAAACCTCTCAAATATTCTGCTCTTTATTTCATCAGGTATCCCCTGCCCTGTATCCGTAACGGAAATAATTATAAATCCATTCTCAATATATTTATCGATAATTATACTCCCTGAGCCAATAATGGCATCCTTTGCATTTATTATCAGATTTAAAATAGCTTGCATAAGTTTTTGTTCATTGGCAACTATATAGCCACCTGAGTCGGTAATCTTTAGCTCAAGATTGATATTATATCCTGCAACCTTTTTAAAAAAGTCATATTTTTGCAATAAAAAGCTATCTATGTCTATTTTTGAGCTATCCTGGGAAACTTTTGATAAGTTATTAAGAGATTTGAGAAATTGTGAACACTTTTCTGCAACCTCAATGATCTTTTCTGGCTCTTGAATATTTTCATCATTATTAAGTTTTATTATTGAGGCATAATTAATAATTACTCCCAGTAGATTGTTAATGTCATAGACGGTGCTGGTTACAATATTTGCAATCGCTTCATCTTTTTCAGCCAACTCAACAAGTCTTTGCTGCTGGTGTTTTTCGGTAACATCCGTAAAGATTGCCAGATAATAATTTTTTGCCTCAATACTGTCTTTTATAAGACTCACATCAAAGATTTTTCCTGCAATTATATTTTCCATACTAAAATATTGCATGGATTTTTTATCCGAATCTATAAATTTTTTTAACAATTTTTTGATATTATCCGGCAGGGTTTCAAAATTGGTGAATTTATCCTTTACATTGAAAAGATTAATAAATGTTTTGTTTAAAAATACCTTGCCATTTTCCAGCACAACAACGGCATTTGACGAATTTTCTATAACGTTATAATAAAGGCTTTCGTATAAAAGCTTTGAGTTTAAGGCTTTTATTGTTTCACTTACATCAATGCCAAACAATATATATCTTGCCGAATAAAACTCAGCTTTGTGAATACTTACATAAAACTCTTTCAATGATGATTTTGTGTTAATCTTCAAAATAAGATTCCCCTGAACGGTTATACTGTTATAATCTTCAGTTTTGGAAAGTATTTCCTTTATGTTTTTTACATCGTGCTCATTAAATCCAATTAATTTTTCTGCTCCCTTATTCCATAAAACAATTTTACCGTTTTCATCAAATGCAATAATCGCCACAGAAGGCAAATCAAGTGAAGACCTTAAAAATGCATTATATGCCCTAAGTTTTGTATTTTTAATCCTTAACACTCCAACGATTACAATCAGGAAAATACTTATAAGACCAGCTGAAGTGGTTATAATTGTCGAAATAAGATATTCTTTTATTGTTATGGGCTTTGTCAGGTAAAACCATTTATTTACCAATTCATCGAGCTTTTTATTGTCTTTTAACCTGGCAAGGTAGCTGTTAAGATTTTTCTGTAAAGTAGTCTTTTCCAGTGGCAAATAAAAACCTATTTCTGATTTTTCAAAAAATAACGGTTTTTTGTCAAGTGTTAAAATTTTAAATTCGCCTCTGAAATTTGAATAAATCATATCCAGGCTGTTGTAGTAGTCATTTATCACCCAACTGACTTCATTTTTTGCCAGCGCCATAAATGAATCATAAGTCGAGATATATTCTTTTATCTCCAACAAGTGGTGCTTATCTTTCAATTTTTTTGCAAGTATGTGCCCCGTAGCATTGGTTTTCACACCAACAGATTTATTCATTAAACTGTTATAATTGTCGTGAAAATCATTTTTGACTATCGCTACAAGACCACTATTCAGATAGGGTATACTAAACAATCCTCTTTTTTTTCTATCTTCATTTATATAAATTGAACCAATTGCAATGTCACATTCATTTTTGCTTACACTTTTTAGCAGCTCATTAAATGTTTTGGAGGTGAATCTGCAATTATATCCCAATTCTTCACAAAAACCTTTTATAAGGTCAATGTCAAACCCCTTCAGGTTACCTGAATAGTCGGTATAAACAAACGGCTTGTACTGAGAATAAAATATATCGATATCTGCTGAATATAAGTTAAAAGACACTAAAACGAAAGATGTTATCAATATTGTTAATATTCGCATAAAATATTTTATACTTGTTTTGTATGTATTTCAACTTAAATGGATACAACAGTGTTTCTGCCAAGAAATTTTGCTTTATACAAGCAATCATCAGCTCTTTTTACAATAAAGTCAACCGTATCGCCCTCATAATATTCTGTTACACCAAAGCTGCAGGTAACTGTTCTGTCTCTGAGAATATCTGTTTCTTCGATGAGTTTTCTCAAATTTTCAGCAAGTAATCTTGCATTTTCAAGCCTTGACTCCGGCAGCATTATCAAAAACTCCTCACCACCCCACCTGGCGAATATGTCAATTTTTCTTATCCTTCTTTTTACAATGTCGGTTAACTTTATTAAAACATTATCCCCTACATTATGTCCGTAAGTATCATTTATATTTTTAAAATGGTCTATATCAAACATTATCAGGGAAAATGTTCTATTTGCCCTTTTACAAAGCTCAATATCAGCCTCAAGCCTCTCAGTAATATATCTCCTGTTGTAAATCTTTGTAAGATGGTCTTTTACAGCCAGCTCCATCAAGTAACTTTCTGCCTCTTTTTGTTCTGTTATGTCTATAAGGTAGTGTATATATTCATTTTCACTTAAAGGTATCCACCACGCCTTGTAAAATTTTTTGTTTTCCCTATCTTCAATTTCTATAGAAAATTCGCTTTTTAAATCGAGTGACTCATTTGCAATACAAAATTCGCACTTCATCTCTGGCAACTCTATCCCTTCATTTAATAGTTTTTTATGCTCTTCAGACAAAAATTTACCACAAAAAATACTCATATAGCACTTTTCACCAATTTTGCTGCCGAATCTCTCTTTTGCGTTTTTATTTTGCTTTTGTATTATTTTATCCTTATTAACAAACCATAAAAAACCAGGTAACAGGTCAAACAACAGCTCTATAAGCCTATTTTCATTTTTCAATTTTTCATAAATTTGTCTTTCCAAAGTAATATCTCTAACCGTCCCAAAAGCTTCAATAGCTTTGTCATCATCAAATACCACTTCAGCCTTCTCGTTTACCCATTTTATTTCATTACCCACAATTATTCTGTGGTCTATATCATAAACTTTTCCATCAATAGCCTGCTTTAAGGCATCTGATACCTTTTGTCTGTCATCCGGATGAATCCTTTCAATAAATTTATCCAGGTTTACAAAACTGTTTTCCGTAAGTCCAAATATCCTGTATGTTTCTTTTGACCACCATAAATTGTTTGTATTTATGTCTATATGCCAGCTACCTGTTTTTGAAACAGCCTGAGCGGTGTTAAGATATTTTACAAACCTTCTAAGTTTTTCTTCTATTTTCTTTTGTTCATCAATATCGATATGTACCCCATACAAGATTAGGGGGTTGCCATCTTTATCATATTCCAATACCTTGCCACGACTTAATATCCATTTATAATAGCCATCTTTATGGAGCATTCTAAATTCAACTTCATAAATATCAGATTCACCATTTAAATATTTTTCAAGCTTGTTAAGAGCTTTATCTAAATCTTCAGGATGACATCTTTTTGCCCAGGTGTCATAAGATAGAGGCTCAAGTTCATTTAATGTATAGCCTATAATTTTTGCCCAATTATCGTTATATTCTACATTTTTATTATTAAGATTCAAAACCCAAGTGCCAAGATTTGCTGAGTCGATAAGAAGTTCAAGACGTTTATGTTTTTTCTCAATTTCCTGTTTTAAAAGCACAGATTCCGTTTGATCATAAAAATAACCAATGATTTTTACTATGTCGTTGTTATCGTTTTTTATTACCCTGGTAAAATCAAATACATATATATATTCACCATTTTTCTTTTTTAATCTGTATTGCTGGCTGAAATTATCTATATTCTTATCAAGGTAACTACTTATTTCATCTTTAACCCTTGTTAAATCATCGCTATGAATAATTTTTGCATATCTAAACTCTGTATTGATAATTTCTTCCTGTGTATATCCAAGCACATCCAATACATTTTCAGAAATATAGGATATTACCCCATCGTCAAAGTCTTCCCAGACAATCATAACAACAGGACCCATATTAAACAGTTTGTCGATATCAAAAACTTTTTCCATATATTCACCTTTATTTAACAATACCATATAACTGATTTAAATATCAAGATATTTTGCTTAACTTGTTTGCCAGGATGAGAATATTTACGACTTGATGTTATCGAAACGAAGCTTCCTGAAAAAATTTTTCATGAGTGTTTTTATCTCATCTTCAAAAATTCCATAGGCGTAATCTACTTTATGATTTAATGTATCTATATCAAATAGATTTGCCTTTGTAATCACTCCACCAAATTTAGGCTCAGTTACGCCAAAAACCACTCTTTTTATTCTAAAATGCAATATTGCACCGGCACACATTATGCATGGCTCCAAAGTAGAATACAAAGTACAATCATTAAGTCTCCAGTCTCCAATACTGTATGCAGCCTCCCTCATTGCAACAATTTCAGCGTGCATAGTGGGATCTTTGGTCTTTTCTTTTAAATTAAAACCATTGCCAATAATCTTTTCATCTTTTACCACTATAGCACCCACAGGGACATCTCCAAGCTCAAATGCTCTTTCTGCAAACTCAAGGGCAATTTCCATAAATTTCTTATCCTTAATATTAAAGTAAAAGTTTTTCAATTTCACTCCTTAAAAGACCGGCAAATACCACAGAAGCTGTTTCAGCCTTCAGTATAGATTTGAAAGGGGAAAAAGTTTTAAACCCTTTACTTTTTAAGATATTGAGCTCGTTAAATGTAATTCCGCCTTCAGGACCAACAAAAAAAGCAACCTTTTGGCAAGATATTTCAGGGTATTTTTGCTCTGCCCTTTCGTAAAAGATTATTTTTTCCTTCATATCTGTTTGTATATCTCTAAGCAAAATAGTTTCTTTTACTTGTGTTATAAAGGTGTTTTCCGCCTGCAGACTTCCTGTTATAGCCTTTTTTTGATATCTGAGAAGTGTCTGCGTATCAATTTTTTGTAAACTCCTTTCAGATATTACAGGAATAATTTCCGTAACCCCCACTTCTGCCATCTTTTCAATGGAATTATCCATATATTCCCTCTTCAATAAACAGATAAAGCAAACAAGTTGATAACCAGGTTGACTACATTTTCTTTCCTCAACCTTACTTAATAAAACACTTCTCTTTTTCATTTCTGAAATTTTATATTTTGCAATCAATTTTTCGTTTTGCAGTACGATAAAGTCTCCAACGTTAAGCCTCATCACTCTTATATGGTTGAGTATTTCTCCGCTTAATTCCAATTCTTCAGAAAAATTATCATTGCAATAAAATCTGCTTAAACCTTCCATTATACCCTTTTATAAATTGCACCAAACCAGTTTTCAATACTCAGTGTTTCAACAACAGAAAATTGACTATTTGTAAATTTATTCAAAAATTCTTCCATTTCACTTTTAAGGATACCTGATACTACAAGATACTTACCTGTATGTTTAAACAGGTTTTTCCCAATATCTATCAATACACTGGAAATAATATTGGCGCATACCACATCAAACTGTATGTTTTGTCTGATACTTTCTGTGGTACCAGCCCATAAACAAATATTTTTACAATTATTCAATAAAATATTTTCTTTTGCATTCACCATTGCTATCTTATCAATATCAAATCCGTACACCTTTTTTGCACCAGTTATACTTGCAAGTATACTAAGTATTGCACTTCCACACCCTACATCCAGGACAGTGTTTCCGGCAGAAACCTTTTCAAGCAGCCTCGCTGCAATTTTTGTGGTCGGGTGGTTCCCTGTTCCAAAAGCAAGCGCCGGATTGATCAATATGCTTTTTCTAAACTCTTTCTTGTCTTTTGTATCAAAAATGTAATCTACATTTTCTGTTAATTGTCCTGGTCTAAGATACTCTTTCCACTTATCTTCCCAACCAAGAGAATCCACCTCTTTCAAAGAATATTCAAGAGATAAAGATGTTAGAATACTATCAAGTTTATTTTCAGAATAAAAAATATATTCGGTTTTTGAATAAATATCTTCTTCAATCAAATCTATCCCAAGTATTTTCAAAATATTGCAGAGTTCATTGTTTATTTTATTCAGTCTATATTCATACATAAATTTGCCTCATAAAAAAAGCCCCCTTTAAAAGAGGGCTTTTTAAATTATTTAACTTTAAATTTGTTAATCTGACTTTGCAAATCACTTGCAAGTCTTGCAAGCATCTCTACTGCCTGAGCTGACTCAGCAGCAGCAACGGAATTTTCTGAGCTTACTTTTGAAATGTTTTCAACGGCACTTGCCATCATTTCGGTAGCTTTGGCCTGCTCATCAGTAGCCCTTGCAATATTTTCGACTTCATAAGATACATTTTCTACATTAACTTTTATTGTGTCAAGGGCGTGTTTGGCTTCTTCGGCTTTTTCCTTTCCGATTTCCACCTGCTCAACACCTTCAGTCATGCTTGCTACTGCCCCACCGGTATTTGCCTGAATCATCTGAACCATATCTGCTATTTCTTTTGTAGCTTTGACTGTCTTTTCAGCCAATTTTCTTACCTCATCAGCTACTACTGCAAATCCTCTACCATGCTCACCTGCCCTTGCAGCCTCAATTGCAGCATTTAATGCCAGTAAATTTGTCTGGTCTGCTATCTCATCAATTACCTGTATAATCTGACCTATCTGCTCACTTGATTCTCCAAGCGCTCTAACAGTATCGGCAGTTTGCTTTACAGTATTTGCTATGCTTTCCATCATATTTTTAGTATCTTCCACAACCTTATGACCCTGTTCAACAGATACCTTGGCTTCGTTAGCACTTCTTGCAACATTGGCAGCATTCTGAGCCACTTCATTAACAGTTGCATTTACCTCTTCTACGGCGCTTGCAGTGGTAGCAGTTTGTTCTGACTGTTCCTGAGCGCCAGCCGCAATCATTTCAGAGTTGCTTGAAAGTTCTGCAGATGTAGATGCAAGGGAATCTATGGACTCAGCTACAACCCTAAGCACCTCTCTTATATCTTCTACCATTTTATTGACTGAAAGTGCAACTTTACCAACCTCATCATGATAATTCTTGTCCTCAACAATTTTACTGAAGTCACCTTTTGAAATTTCTGCAAGGGCAAGATTTACATTGTTAAGACGTTTGAAAATGAATCTATCATTGAGGAAGAATATCAAGTAAGAAACAATCAAAATAACAATTATCAAAACTATAAAATCTTTTATTAAATTCTTGTTGATAGTTGCATATATTGGCTTTAGAGGAATCATAATTTCAAAAGCACCATGAACTTCACCTGCTTTCCACCCCTCCATCTTTACGCCTGTGGGGTCAATTCCATCTGAGTTACCCCAATACTTCACAGAGTCCGCAGGATCACCATGACACCATTCGCACTCTTTTGAAAGTCTTACCGCCTTGAAATATCTTATAAACCCCGA
>JAIHAR010000037.1 GCA_020054865.1 Deferribacteraceae bacterium | reverse complement strand
TATTCCTGTGGTGATGAAGGAGATAAATAAGAAGATATTGAAGCCTATATCCCTTACGCCGGAAACGATGGAGTATATAGAAAAATCGGACTGGCTGCTAAGGAATTATAAAGATCCCGAGGCTATAAAGAAATTTAATCGTTTAGTATTTCATTCTAGTATTAATATAGATGTGAACAATGATAATTTACCAGACACCTGGCATATGTGGAAACCTAAGGGTTCTGAGATGAAAAGTAAAATTACAGATCAAGGGACACTAAGATTTGAAAATTCAGGATTAAATAGAGGCGGAATAATAACGAGAAGGTTTACCTTACAGCCTGAAAAGAAGTATATTTTAGAAATAAAATTAAAAGCCGAACTAAATAATCAAAAAGCTTTTGATATCTATATATTTAGTACTAAAGGTACAACAACGCAGTTAAAAGTTCAGTCACTTGCTTTGGAGAACATTTATAAGATGTATACATTTGATTTCATCACTACTAAAGATTTAGATAACAGTCAACAGTACGTGAGATTGGACCATAAAGATAAAGAAGCTGGATATATAGAAATATCCGAGATTAATATATACTTACAAGAGTAAGTTATATAGTTCGACTCTATAAAATAGAAAGCCTTTTATTTAATAAGTGAAACAAGATAACAAAAAAGGGGATAGAAAATGTATTGGAAAAGAAAAAAAGTCCTAATAACAGGTTCAGAAGGTTTTATTGGGAGTCATTTGACAGAAAGATTAGTAGAATTAGGTGCAGATGTAACAGCTTTTGTTTTATATAATTCATTTAACAGTTGGGGATGGATTGATACATTTGATTCAGAAGTAAAAAAACAAATTAAAGTATTTACTGGAGATGTACGTGACGAAAACTGTATGAAGGAAGCGGTGAAAGGTATAGATGTGATATTTCATTTAGCTGCTTTGATTGCAATACCATATTCGTATTATGCTCCTTCTTCCTATGTGGATACAAACATAAAAGGGACTCTTAATGTATTACAGGCATGTAGAGAACATGGTGTTGAAAAAATTGTTCATACATCTACTAGTGAAACATACGGAACTGCACAGTACGTTCCGATTGATGAAAAACATCCTTTGCAGGGTCAATCTCCTTATGCAGCAAGTAAAATTGGAGCTGATGTGATAGCAGAGAGTTATTACAGGTCGTTTAATGTCCCTGTTGCTATTATTCGTCCATTTAATACCTATGGCCCACGGCAATCTGCAAGAGCAGTAATTCCTACAATTATTTCACAAATATTAGATGGTAAGAAACAAATAAAATTAGGATCTTTAACTCCGACGCGTGATCTTAACTATGTAAAAGATACTGTGGAAGGATTTGTAAAAGTTGCAGAAAGTGAAAAAGCAGTGGGAACTGTCACAAATATAGGAACGGGAAAGGAAATATCTATTGGAGATTTAGCACAAAAAATAATAAATTTAATAGGAAGAAATGTTGAAATTATTTGTGATGAGCACAGAATTAGACCTGAACGGAGTGAAGTCAATAGACTGTGCGCAAATAATAGAAAAGCTTTTGAGATTGCAGGGTGGAAACCTAAATATACTTTGGATGAAGGCTTGACGGAAACAATTGAATGGATTAAAAACAACTTAAGGTACTATAAAACAGATATATATAACGTTTAGAAGGTGTAAATATGATACCATTATGTGTGCCAGAAATTTCAGGGAATGAATGGAGATATATAAAAGAATGTTTAGATACAAATTGGGTATCTTCTGTAGGCAGTTATGTAGATTTATTTGAAGAAAAGTTTAGAGCTTATATACAATCAAAAGCAGCCGTAGTGACTATGAATGGGACAGCAGCAATAACACTAGCATTACAAACTTTAGGGATTAGCCGTGGAGATGAAGTTATTGTTCCTTCAATGACATTTATCGCAAGTGTAAATCCTATTAAATATGTGGGTGCTGAACCTGTATTTGTAGATATTACTCCGGATACATGGGTGATGGATGTTAATAAGGTAGAGGAACTAATCACAGAAAGAACAAAAGCAATTATCCCAGTACATCTCTATGGGAACATGGTGGATATGGAACCACTTATGCAAATTGCCCAAAAATACCGTCTTTATGTTATAGAAGATGCCACAGAAGCATTAGGAGCAGAGTATAGGCTCAAAGATGGAACCTGGCATAAAGCAGGGACGTTAGGGCATGTTGGAGCGTTTAGCTTTAATGGCAATAAGCTGATTACGACTGGAGCTGGAGGTATGTTGATAACTAACAATAAAGAATGGGGAGAAAGAGCGAAATATCTTTCTAATCAAACAAAAACAATTCTTGCAAATGGTGGATTTTATCATGAAGAAGTAGGATACAATTATAGGATGCCTAATATTTTAGCTGCTATGGGGGTAGCTCAACTAGAAAGAATAGATGAATATATTGAAAAAAAGCTTCAACATGCAGCTTTATACAATAATTTGTTAAGAGATATTCAAGGTATTCAATTACCGACTCAAAAAGAAAATGTTAAGCATGTACAATGGTTATATTGTATTCTAGTAAATGAATCATATGGGCTAAGTAGAGATGCTTTAATTCAAAAGTTAAAAGATCACGGAATTATGAGTAGACCTTTTTTTGAATCTATACACACGATGCCACCTTATATAGGCAATAAAAAAGGCTCTATGGATGTAACAAATCAAATTACTAAAAAAGGTATTAATTTGCCTAGTTCAGTAGGATTAACAGTAGATGAAATAAAAATAGTATGTAAATGTATACAAGGATGGGTATATGAAAAGGAAAATAGCTGTAATAACGGGAACAAGAGCTGAATATGGATTGTTGTATTGGACAATGAGGTCGATTCAAAAATCATCAAATTTAAAACTACAATTAATCGTTACAGGAATGCATTTAGCTCCACAATTTGGGAATACGTATAAATTTATTGAACAAGATGGTTTCCATATAGATAAAAAGGTGGACATACTTATCTCCAACGATACTCCAGTGGCAATATCAAAATCAATGGGACTTGGGATAATAGGCTTTGCAGAAAGTTATGAAGAGCTTAAACCAGATATTTTACTAGTATTAGGAGATCGTTATGAAATTTTAGCAGCAGCTAGTGCCGCAATACCTTTTAATATTCCTATTGCACATATTCATGGTGGAGAGATAACAGAAGGAGCTATTGATGAACAAATTCGTCATGCTATCACAAAATTAAGCCATTTGCATTTTGCTTCGACCGAGATTTATGCACAAAATATTAGGAAGATGGGAGAAGAAGCTTGGAGAGTCTTTTGTGTGGGTGCTCCCGGTTTGGAATGGATCCATCATAATCAATATATGTCTAAACAAGAATTAGAAAAAGACCTTAATGTGGATTTTAGTAAAGATGTTATTTTGGCTACTTTTCATTCTGTTACATTAGAACAGGACAAAACAGAAGAATACATTGATAGCATTTTACAAGCCTTAATCAAAAGTGAGATGCAAGTGATCTTTACAGGTGCAAATTCAGACCCATCAGGAGCTATTATAAACAAAAAAGTTAAAGAAGCTTCAAAAAATTATCTTAACATACACTATTTTGATAGTTTAGGTCAAAGGAAGTATTTGTCATGTCAAAAATATTGTACTTTAATGTTAGGTAATTCCTCTTCTGGGATTATTGAAGCAGCTTCTTTTGGATTACCTGTAGTCAATATAGGTATTAGACAAAAAGGAAGACTACAAAGTGGAAATGTTATTAATGTAAGGTGTAATGTGAATGAAATATTACAGGGAATTCAAATAGCAACTAGTAAAGAATTTAAACAAAAAGTATTGAAAGTATCCAATATATATGGAGATGGGTATACTTCTCAAAAGATAGTAAAGATATTAGAAAATGTAGATTTAACAAAACTTAAGTATAAGAGGCTAGTATATGAATAAAAAGTACAATGCACAAAGTGATGTTTTACTTCTTGGTGCTGGCGGTCATGCAAAAGTAATTATTGAAACTATACAAAATTATCACAATGAATTTACGATTATTGGAATTACTGAAAAAGATGAGTCAAAGAAGCATCAAAAGATATTGGGTATTCCAGTTATAGGAACCGACGATGTTCTTCAAGAATTATATGATAATGGACTAAGAAAAATATTTATATCTATTGGAATGATAGGCAACTATCGCCCTAGAGCATATTTATATAACCTTGTTAAGGATATAGGCTTTGAATGTATAAATGTAATTCATGGAACGAGTATTCTTTCAAAACATATAGTTTTAGGACAAGGCAATGCAATCTTAGCTGGAGTTATTATTAACACAGAAGTGAAAATTGGAAATAATTGCATTATTAATACGGGAAGTATTATTGAACATGAATGTAGTATAGGAAATAATATTCATATAGCTCCAGGAGCAAAGATTTGTGGACAAGTTTCTATTGATGATAACTGTATGATAGGGGTAGGGGCTAACATTATACAAGGAATTCATATAGGTCAAAACAGTATTATCGGAGCAGGAAGTGTAGTGACAACCGATATTCCTCCAAATTCAATAGCAGTGGGAGTTCCTGCAAAAATTATTAGGAAAAGGTGAGTTTAAATGCCTACTTTTATTATTGCTGAGGCAGGAGTAAACCATAATGGTAACATTGAATTAGCAAAAAGCTTAATTGATATAGCTTGTGAAGCAGGGTGTGATGCCATAAAGTTTCAAACTTTTAAGGCAGATAATCTGGTTATAAAGTCTGCACAAAAAGCTGAATACCAGATAAAGAACACAGGAAATAATGATTCGCAATATGATATGTTAAAAAAATTGGAATTGAGTTACGAAAATCATAAGGAGTTAATTAAGTATTGTAATAGTAAAAATATATTATTTTTATCTACTCCTTTTGATGAAGAGTCTGTAGATATGTTATATGATTTAGGTATAAAATTATTTAAAATTCCTTCCGGAGAAATTACAAACAAACCATTTTTAAAATATATAGCCAAAAAACAAAAAACTATTATTTTATCTACAGGGATGTCGACATTAGGGGAAGTAGAAGAAGCTCTAAAATGGATTTATGAAGAAGGAAATTATCAAGTAACATTGTTACACTGTACTTCTAATTATCCTGCAGAAATAAGTGATGTTAATTTAAAAGCTATGTTAACTTTAAAAGATGCATTTAAAGTGAAGGTAGGTTATTCTGACCATACTTTGGGTACAGAAGTTTCAATTGCTGCTGTAGCGTTAGGTGCAGAAGTTATAGAAAAACATTTTACACTAGATAAAAATATGGAGGGTCCAGACCATAAAGCATCTTTAGAGCCTTTAGAATTAAAAAAACTTGTACAAGCAATCAGGAATATTGAAATTGCTTTGGGAGACGGAGTTAAAAAGCCAAGCAGGCAAGAATTAAGCACAAGAGAAGTAGTAAGAAAGAGTATAGTAACCTGCCGAAGCATTGAAAAAGGTGAAACAATTACTCATGAAATGCTTGCTTTAAAGCGACCAGGAACAGGTTTAGAAGCTAAATATCTAGAGATGATTCTTAACAAGAAAGCAACTAGAAATTTACCCAGCGATTATATTTTACAAATTGGAGATTTTCAATAGAAAGGTTGTAACTATGAAAATTCTTTTTATAGGAATGGGTTCTATTGGTGGTAGACATTATAATTGTTTACGAAAATATAAACAAAAATACAGCCTTGAATTTATAAGTTATAAAACAAATTTAAATAAAGCTAACAAGCAGTATGCAGAAGATATAAAATATTTTTATTGTTTAGAAGATGCTCTTTTAGAAAAACCGAATTGCGCAATAATCTCTAACCCTACATCTTATCATGTAGAAACAGCCATTAAATGTGCAGAAAAAGGTATTCATTTATTTATAGAAAAACCTTTATCTAATACATTAGAAAATATCGATAAATTAATAAATTTAGTAAAAGATAAAAAACTAATTACTCTTATGGGATGTAACTTAAGGTATCATGATGCGTTAATTGATCTAAGAAATCTTATACAAACAAATAAGTTAGGAAGAGTATATGATTTTGACATATCGGTAGGTTCTTATTTACCAGACTGGAGGCCATGGCAAGATTATACACAAAGTTATAGTGCGAAAGAAGAACTCGGAGGAGGAGTAGTTTTAGATTTAATACATGAAATTGATTATGCTTATTGGCTTTTTGGGGAATTTACTAAGTCTAAAAGTTTTGTAGGGAAAATAAGTGATTTAAAAATTAATACAGAAGATATCGCTAAGATTATTTTACAGACTGCAAACCAGTGTATGGGGACTATATCATTAAATTATTATAGGCGTATACCGGAAAGAAAAATAGCTGCCAATTTTGAATATGGCAGTATATTACTCGACCTAATTAAAAGTCAATTTACAATTTATTATGCAGATGACCACTGTGAGGTTAAAAATTACCAAATTGATAGAAATCATATGTATGAGAGACAAATGAAATATTTTATTGAGTCTGTCATTCATAAAAAAGAGACTCAAAATAATATTTTAGAGGGCTTGAAAGTATTGGAATATGCATTAAATATTAAACAAGGGAAGGATATTATATGAAAATTCTTTGTACAATTTGTGCTAGAGGCGGGTCAAAGGGAGTAAAAAATAAAAATGTGAGAGAACTATTAGGTAAGCCTTTAATAGCTTATACAATTGAAATGGCAAAAAAATGGGGAAAATTTAGTGATATTATTGTATCTACAGATTCGGAATTAATAAAAAGAATAAGCTTGCAGCATGGAGCAATTGTTCCCTTTATTAGACCTATGGAGCTTGCTACGGATAACGCGGGAAAAATAGATGTAATAAAGCATGCAGTAAATTATATGGAACAATTAGGTGAATTTTATGATGTTGTAATTGATCTAGATGTAACATCACCTCTAAGGACAACTGAAGATATTGAAAATGCATATCAAAAGCTTGTTACTGAACAACTGGATATTGTTTATAGTGTTTGTGAAGCCAGAAAAAGTCCATATTTTAATATGGTTGAGATAGATTCTGATGGAATACCGAGATTATGCAAAAAGCCAGAAAAGCCTGTATTATCTAGACAAACTGCACCTAAGGTATACGAATTAAATGCTTCTATATACGTATATAGAAAAGAATTTTTATTAAAAACAAATACGATTCATGCAGAAAAAGCAGGTATTTATATTATGCCACAAGAACGCTCTATAGATATTGATAGTGAATTAGATTTCAGGTTTGTAGAATTCATGATGGGAAATTTACAGAAGTAAAATGCAGTTAAAGCAGTATTAAAATATTGTTTTAACTTTAAATAGGTAGGGATGTTTATATGAAAATTAAGAAAGATGTTAAAAAGTTTCTTATATATTGTAATGATTCAATTAGTAATGCTATGAAACGTCTAAATGAAACTGCGCAAAAAAACCTTTATGTAGTTGATGAAAACGATGAATTAGTTGGGTCGTTAAGTGATGGTGACATTAGAAGAGGAATTCTAAAAGGAATAGACTTGGAGAATAGCGTTAGTTTGATAATGCATACCAATCCTAAAGTTATTTTAGAAATGGAATCAGGTCACCGAGAAAAAATAGAATCTATTTTGCTGGAATACCATTTAGAGTCTATCCCTGTTATAGATAATGATAAAAAAGTAACTGATATTATCTACTGGACAGATATATTTCAAAAAGAAAAGAGTAAAGTATGTACCAAAAAGGATATACCGATTTTCATCTTAGCAGGTGGTTTTGGTACTCGATTAGAACCGTTTACAAAAATTCTGCCTAAACCTTTAATACCTATAGGGGAATATCCAATATTAGAGCGGATTATGGATCAATTTAATAAATTTGGTTTTAATAAATTTATAATTTCAATTAATTATAAAGGAGATATGATTAAAGCCTATTTTGCAGATCCTGCAATTTATAATAAATATGAGTCAATAAAATACATTAAAGAAGAGTTTCCTATGGGTACCATTGGCAGTTTGTGTTTAGCAAAGGAAGATATATCTAGTACTTTCTTTATAACAAATTGTGATATTATTGTGGAAGAAGACTTGGAAAAGGTATATAATTATCATAAAGAGAAACAAAATGTATTAACAATAGTAGGATGTATCAAGAATTCTGTTATTCCATATGGAGTGTTAAAGACAAATAATAAAGGTGAATTAATAGAGATAGAAGAAAAACCCGAGTATAATCATGTTATAAATACTGGTGTATATGTAGCAGAGCCAGAGATTATTGAATATCTATCTGAAAATAAGAGAAAAGATATTACCCAATTGATAGAAGAACTTTTAAAGCAAAATAAAAAGATAGGAGTATACCCTATACTTGATAACCAATGGTTTGATATAGGACAGTGGGCAGAGTATGAAGAAACAAGAAAGCATTTTGAGAAATAGCTAACCGATAATGTATAAAGTAGGTGAATAAAATGGGGGATTCTCTTTTTAGGTTGGATAGTAAAAATGTAGTAGTAACAGGCGGTGCAGGCCTGCTTGGGAGCAGAATGTGTAAAGTTTTTTCAGAATATGGTGCGCATGTTATTATTGCAGAAGTAGACAAAGAAAAAGCAGAGAAATTAGCAGTAGATATTCGACAAGAAGGATATAATGCAACAGCATTAGGATTGGACATAACTAGTGAAGAATCTGTAATAAATACTGTAAATCAAATTGTAAATGAATATGGTGCTATAGATGGCTGGGTAAATAATGCATATCCTAGGACAAAAGATTGGAGCACAAAATTTGAAAATATATCGTTTGAATCATGGAGAAAGAATGTTGACATGCACCTAAATGGATACTTTATATGCTGCCAGAAAGTTGCAGAACAAATGAAACAGCAAAAAAACGGTGTTATTGTAAATTTTGCGTCTATTTATGGTATAGTGGGTCCAAATTTTTCAATATATGAAGGGACAGAAATGACTATGCCGGCAGCATACTCTGCAATAAAAGGTGGAATTGTCAATTTAACTCGTTATTTAGCAGCTTATTATGGAAGATATAATATAAGAGTGAATGCAGTAGCTCCTGGTGGAATCTATGATGGTCAAAATGAGAAGTTTGTGAAAAAATATAACAAACTCACACCATTAGGTAGGATGGGTAGTCCAAATGAAATTGCTTCATCAGTTCTTTTTTTACTTTCTGATGCAGCTTCCTATATTACAGGGCATACTTTAGTAGTTGATGGTGGATGGACAAGTTGGTGACATTCACATAAGGACAAAGAACCCTTAGGGGAAAATATTGAAAAATACTAACATAAGTAAAGGAAGAAATTTTAATGAAAGTAGCATTTTTTGATAATGGTAATCTTGGGTTACTTTTTTGTAGACTAGCTCAAAGACTACAAGAAAGACATGATATGGAAGTATATATTATCTGTCTTTCCTACAAAAAAGCACAGTTTTATGAAAAGAGGTTTGGGGTTAAATCTTTATATACTAATATAAATGATCACCAAAGACATCAAAGTGGTGAGGAAGTAATTCGAAATTTGGAGTATAAGTTTGATGCATTTTCCCTAAATAAAGCAATTATGCTTGATAGGGTGTTAAGCGAATGGAATGCAGTAAAAGCAGCTAATTTTCTAACATCATTTACTTATAACCTGAAGAAAGTTATAGAACAAGAGGATATTGATATTATATTTGGTGAAATAACTTGGGCTGTTGAGTACATTAGTTACTATTTAATGCAGTATTTAGGTAAACATTATTATAACCCGCTAAATACTTCTGTAATACCTGGAAGATTGTGCTTTTTAAATTCATATAACGATAATTCATTTATTAAAAATATAGAGTCAGGTAATGAAGTCAATGAAGTAGTAGAAGGCTTTATGAAAGATAGGATGCAAATAAATATTAATAATCAAGCTAGCTTTTTAAAGTCCAAGTTACCCCCGAATTTTGTAAAAAGATCAAAGAATTTATTGTTCACCTATAATAAAGAAGACTATAGATATGCTTTACAATTAAAACTAAAGATTTTAAAAAAATATGCGATTAGAAGTCAGATTAATGCTATTAAGACAAGTCTTTTTGTTAATTTTAAAGACATAAAAGACAAATATCCTAATAAAAAGCTTGCTTTGCTGGCTTTACATGTTCAGCCCGAAGCTACTCCCGATACAGTAGCTCCTGAATTTAGTAATCAATTGGAATTGGCTAGAAACATTTCTAAGAATCTGCCTTCAGACTACTTATTACTTATTAAGGAGCATCCAAATGGGATTGGCTCGAGAGCAGTCCATGAGCTTTTACAATTTAGGAATATTCCTAATAGTATTCTGTTAGACCCTTTTGAATCAACAAACACATTTATTAAGAATATTGATGTAGTGTTTACAATTGCAGGGACAATATCTTTTGAAGCATCTTTATATGGAATACATTCATTTGTCTTTTCAGATGTATACTACAATATTTTTCCTTATGTAACAAAAGTAAATAATGTGAAAGAAATAAAACAGGAGTTAAGCAACAGAGAGAAGCTCCCGAAAGATGAGCTATACCAAAAAAATTTATCTGCATATGTAAAGGTATATAATAATTCATTTGAAGGGGATATTTATGACCCTTTTTTAAAGCCAAAAGTCCTAGAAGAAAAAAATATTATTAATCTTGAAAAAACTTTTGTACAGTTTATAAGAACAATAATGGAGCGAGAATAGTGATGAACTATTATTTTGAAAGAATAATTATTATTTTATTTATTTTTGCTTTACCGTATAATAACTTCCCATTTATACAGTCAGGTACTCTAAAACCGTTAGTTGTATTACCCATATTAATATATATTACTTTTAAAATTGCACAAGAGTCCATGCAGCCATCTACGCACCATATAAATAAGTTAGATAAGCAAGTGTTAACAATGTTTATTGTATTTCACTTTATATCATTGGTAATGTTAGGGTGGAACTACGAATATATGTTAGCACAGAAGCAAACATCACCATTGGTAAGATATATACAGTTTTTCATCTATTCTTTTATATCCCTTGCTTCATATTATATTGGTTCAAGAGCTATAAGATTAATTGGTTTAAAGAGTTCATTACATTATATATTACTAAGCTTTGGGCCATCTCTTATAATTGGGGTTTTTCAAATAATTACAAAAAATAGTAGGTTTATTAATCAAATAAGAAGTTTTTTTGTTTCTACCCAATACCCAGATGGATATTATCGTATACATTTATTAACAACAGAACCTTCACATGCAGCAATCGATTTAGTGGTTTTTATTATTCCAATAACATTATATTGTCTTCAAGAGAGCAAGAATAAAATTGGGTATGGTATTTTGTTAACTATACAACTATTACTTGTATTCTATACTAAGTC
This sequence comes from Deferribacteraceae bacterium, assembly GCA_020054865.1. Lineage (GTDB taxonomy): Bacteria > Chrysiogenota > Deferribacteres > Deferribacterales > Deferrivibrionaceae > Deferrivibrio. The sequence continues at coordinate 5,681 of JAIHAR010000037.1, read as the reverse complement.
TATTTTAGGCGTAATCCTATTATTCGGATTATGTTCAATTGTACTAGTTTTAAATTTAAAGTTAAAGTATTTTAGTAGGTTATTTCAAGGCCTTATCTTTATAGCGTTTGTGGGTGTTATATTATATTTCTCTGGTGTGACGCCTATATCAAAAAATGATATAGACTATTTTACCCATAGATTAACAAAATCAATAAATAATGCTGATGAGTCTGCTATAACTAGGACAGCATCATATGAAGTTGCTTATAATATTTTTAGGGAGTATCCTATTTTAGGAATAGGTTTTAGAAATGCAGGTTACTATTATAAAGACTTTATTAACAAACAGTATTTGAATATTGGCTTAATTAGGGACTGGGGTCAGAAAGACTCGCCCCGTTTTGCAGATATTAAGTCTACTTTTCTTGAGGTATTAGTGGCGTCTGGTATAATAGGGTCATTATTTTTTATAAAGTTCTATTTAAAGATTTTGAGTTTTATTAAAAAGATAAAGTGTGCATCATTAGTTGACAGCAAACTATTTTTAGTAATTGTAGGAATGTCAATAGTTTGCTCTTTTTCTATTTCCTTAATCGGCTACCCATATTTTTGGTTTGTGATTGGAATAATTTCTGGGTATTATAGGAAGTTTAGATTAGAAACTTTTAACATGGCTTAACGGTATGTTTATTTAATTAGGTTTTATTAAATTTTATAATAGTATAATTACAATCAAGTTTCAATTATAATTTGACATGTTTAATATATTTTTAATAGGCTGAAAGATAGCTAATTTAAATAAAGGGGACGTATTGAATGAAGGTAATGTATATTACACTAAGGCCGCCTTTTCCACCTTATAAAGGAGATCAATTGATTGCTAACGAACAAATTAGGAACTCTCATATGCGTAATCATGAAATATACTTAGTTACTTTTATAACTGATTGGAAAGAGGAAGAAACTATTAGAAAAGAATTAAGTAAATACTGCAAGGACATATTCTTTCTTAATATTAACAAAGTTAAAATGATCTTCAACACGTTTAAAACAATTTATAACCGTAAGCCTATACAGGTTAATATGTTTACAGATAGTTTAATTAAGAATAGACTATTAAAAATCTATCAGGAAGTAAAGCCTGACGTAATTCATATTCAATATGTGAGGTTAGCAGAATATTTTATGAATATCCATGTGCCCAAGGTTGTTGATATGATAGATGCTCTTTCATTGAATATGAATAGAAGAGGTCAAAAAGAGAAATTTCTATTAAAAAAGTTTATATTTAACATTGAAAGTAATTTGTTAAAAAAGTATGAGAAAAAAGTATTAGCTAATTATGATAAAGTATTATTGGTTTCAGAAAAAGAAAAAGCATATTTAAAAAATTTTAATAATATTGTAGTTAATCCTAATGGCGTAAATATGACAAGAGAGCATTTTGAAAACTATAAAAATATTAAGAAAGAAAAAGCTCTAATATTTCATGGGAATATGCAGTATTTCCCTAATGTTGAGGGTGTTTTATATTTTGTTAATGAAATATGGCCAACAATATATAATTTATATCCAGAATATAAATTATATATTGTTGGAAAAGATCCGATAGACAAAATAAAGAAAATTCATAATATTAATAATATTATAGTTACCGGATTCGTCGAAGATATCTATGAATTTATCAGCAAGGCCACTCTTGGTGTTTACATATTAAACTCTGGTACAGGAATGCAAAATAAGATATTAGAAGCTTTAGCTTGTGGATTACCTATTGTTGCTACGCCTTTAGCAATTCAAGGATTTCCGAACATTACAACCAATGAAGTTTATATCGCTAAAACAAAAGATGATATAATTACAGGAATTAAAAAATTAATCGAAAATGAGGATATTAGACAGCAGTTCTTAGACAGAGGGCAAGCATTTGTTTTCAATAACTATTCATGGGATAAAAACGTTTGTACCTTAATTGAGACTTGGGAAAGAGCTATACAAAGCCATAAATAGATTGTTTAATGTTGATTAAAATCTATATAGAGTGAAATATAAGTTTACAAGTTACTATCTAGGACTTACTGAATAATTCTAAAATCTTTAAAAACACTGGGTTTTACGGTGATTTTTTGATATAATAGTGCATGGAAAACAGTAAAAATACGATAAAAACCGTGCACAAGGAGAGACAAAAATGTACCGTAAAACCGATAAAGAACAAATTACTTTTGTTGATGACTTCTTTTTACCTTTTGGAGCTGAACTCCGCAAGGATAACCGCTAGGTTAAAATGGCCTCCCTTATTCCATGGGATGCCATTGAAAAAAAATATGCAACCTTGTTTGGTGACTATGGTATGCCTGCCAAACCAGTTCGTGTAGCATTAGGTTCCCTTATCATAAAGGGAAAATACGGCTGGTCGGATATTGAAACGGTAGAACAAATCACAGAAAACCCATATTTGCAGTACTTTATCGGTTTTTCTGAATATTAATATAATGCTCCGTTTGATTCATCGCTCATAGTTCGTTTTAGAAAGCGTCTTGGGTTAGAGATTGTTTCAGAGGTCAATGCACTTATATGCAAGGCAGAGATGATGCTCTCAAAGCCAGTACCTCAAGAAACGGAGTCAAAAGATGATGACAACAACCATCCTGATGGTTTGGCAAGACCTTCAGGCAAGCCTATTGCCGATGCATCTGAAAAGTGCACCAATCATGGGAATTTGATTTTAGATGCAACGTTTACACCAGCAGATATTCACTATCCAAACGATTTATCACTACTCAATGAAGCCCATGAGAAAATGGAGGAAATTATTGATACTTTGCACGCACCACTTCGAGGCAATATTAAGAAACCTAAGAATATACCGCCAAAAGGCTAGAAAACGCTATTTAGCTGTTGCAAAGCAGAGGAAGTCATCGCACAAGTAAACCCGCAAGGCTGTAGGCCAGCAACTGCGTTATATTGAATGAAACCTGCGTATTATTGAGAATCTTGTATCTATGCATAATGGAGAACTTCCTTTGAGTGCACGGCAGTTAAAGAATCTACAAGTAATCTATGAACTTATGCATCAGCAACGATTCATGTATAATAATCGAATTCATCGTATCGAAGACCGTATTGTCAGTATCAGTCAGTCCCATGTCCGTCCTATTGTACATGGTAAAGCTGGGGCTGCTGTAAAGTTTGGAGCAAAAGTGGCAATCAGTTTAGTTAATGGATATGCCTTGATAGATGAACTAAGCTGGGATAGTTTCAATGAAGGAACACGATTGCAGGCAGCAGTAGAATCTTACAAACAAAGATTTGGGTATTATCCTGAAGCAGTAATTGCAGATCATTTGTGCAGAAACCGTAATAACTACCGTTTTTGGAAGGAACTTGGAATTCGACTTTCTGGGCCTAGGCTTGGAAGACCATCACAAGAAGAATTACAAGAACACCGCAATTTGGAACGTCAGGATGCTAAAGAACGTAATGCAGTGGAAGGCAAGTTCGGTGAAGGTAAACGAAAATACGGACTTGACCGAATCATGGCACGCCTTCCAGAGACCAGTGAATCAGTAATTGCATTACAGTTCTTGGTAATGAACCTCGGGCGGAGGCTCAGGGTTCTTTTTTGTCAATTTTTCAAGGTGCAATATTTACAAAATTTTGGGATGTCACTGAGTACTTCATAAACAAAATGAGATATTCAGTAATCCTTATGTAATAGTAAGAGGTGTTATATGCAAGGGAAAAAAGATTTAACCAAAACAGCGTTCTTTGTAATGATTGCAACATTAATTAGTAAGATCCTAGGATTTATGAGGGAAGTTCTCCTTGGCAGTACCTATGGTGCAACTTACATGACAGATGCATACCTTATAGCAATAACAATACCTACAATACTATTTTCCAGTATAATAGCAGCAATAGCAACAACTTTTATTCCAGTTTATTCAAGAGTGACATTGGAAGGTGGACAAAAAGAAAACATTAAATTTACTAACAAGATATTAAATGCTGTAATAGTAGTTTGTAGTGTTTTTTCAATATTTGGACTGATCTTTACAAGACCTATAGTGTCAATAATAGCAATAGGTTTTGATGAAGCTACTTTTGATTTAGCGGTTGAGCTTACTAGAATAGTTTTTCCTATGATTTTGTTTATAGGAGTAGCTTATATTTTTACTGGATTTTTACAATCTAATGGGGAGTTCGCAATACCTGCTCTAATAAATGTTCCTAATAATATTATTATTATAGTAGTATTATTATTTAGTAGTGCTTTTGGAATACATGGACTTGCATATGCCACATTGTTTGGTTCTTTATTCCAAGTTGTGATACAATTTCCTTATGCTATAAAGAAGGGTTTTAGATATAAATATATATTGGATTTTAAAGACCAATATGTACAAAACATTTGGATACTTGCAATTCCAGTATTAATAGGAGCTTCTGTTCAACAATTAAATGCTCTAGTTGATCGTATGCTGGCTTCTGGATTAATAGAGGGAAGTATTTCTGCATTAAATTTTGCAAATAAGTTAAATGGATTCGTATTTGGAATATTTTCTATATCTATTTCAACAGTAATCTATCCATTACTAGCGACTTTAAATGTTCAGAATAATAAAACGGTATTTAGAAAAACACTTGTATCTTCCATTAATGTAATAACTATTTTAATGATACCTATGACTGCAGGAGCTATAATATTAAGAGTACCCATAGTTTCAATACTGTTCCAGCGAGGCGAGTTTGATAGTCGTGCTACTATGCTTACAGCTTCGGCACTATTATTCTACTCTTTAGGGATGGTGTTTTTTGGGTATAGAGATATATTAAGTAGGGTTTTTTATTCTTTGAATGATACTAAAACCCCTATGATTAATGGAGTAATAGCACTTATTTGCAACATCTTGCTTAATATTATTTTAGTGCAATATATGCAGCATGCAGGACTAGCATTTGCTACCAGCATAACTGCTGCCATCACAACAATATTATTGTTTATTAGTTTAAAGAAGAAATTAGGAAGTATTGGAACAATAAGTATTGTAAAAGTATTTATTAAAAGCTGTATAGCTGCAATTACAATGGGTGTCACGGTATATAATTTAAATATATATATAAATAGTATTATAATAACTGAAAGCATTACATCCAAGTTATTGACTCTTAGCTTGAATATAGGTGTAGGTGTAATTATTTATAGTACAGTAATATATTTTTCTAAGATAGATGAAATATCGTGGATAATAGGATTAGTAAAAAATAAACTCAATTTAAAATAGAGATTTTCTTTAGCTAATGTTACGAGAATAAATAAAAAAGTTGAATTATTGATATGAGATGAAAATTACAAAATCTAGCGAGTTAGTGCCTTATATGATATAATGTTAGTACAAGTTTTGCCAAAGGGGAGAGGTCTAATGTTTGTTAAAAGATATAGATTAATACAAAAAAGTATGTTTTTTTTAAGCGACATACTTTCAATATTACTTGCTGCTTATCTGAGCATATTAATTCGTATGGATACAGACTGGTTTAAACCTCCTGCAAAGAAATTACCTGTAGCGTTATATCTAGAAGGTCTTGTATATGTGGTTCCCATATTTTTGGTTTTATTTATACTTTTAGGCTTGTATTCTAAAAAAAGAGAAAAGTTTGGAAAAGAAGTATTTTTAGCTGTAGTATCCTGTTTA
>JAIHAR010000036.1 GCA_020054865.1 Deferribacteraceae bacterium | reverse complement strand
TTTTTTACTACGTTTTCCTCAAACATAGATAGAATAAGGCAAATATTTGAAATCTGCGAAGATGTGGGCAGAAAAGTGATAATTGAAGGTCGCTCAATTCTAAAAAATATAAATATTGCAACACAGATTGGCTATTTGAAATACAACCCTGACAATATAATCAGGTTAAGCAATGCAAAAAAATACAACGACAGCAATTTATGTTATATAATCTCAGGATGCCAGGGTGAAACAAACAGCACCCTCTATAAAATTGTTTCAAAAGAAAGAAACTCGCTGCAGGTAAAAAAGGGTGATTTATTTATAATTTCCTCAAGAGTAATACCTGGAAATGAGAAAAACCTTGCCAAGGCCATAAGTCACATATTTTACAACGAAGCAGACGTAGTAGATATAGAAAAAGAAAACATTCATGTTTCAGGGCATGCTTACAGGGGGGATATAAAAACAATTACGGAGCTTGCAAAACCTAAATACTTCATCCCTATTCATGGAGAATTTACCCACTTAAGAAAAAACATAAAAAACATCACTGAAGACCTTAATTTCCCATCATCACACTGTATTTTCACAGAAAATGGCAAAAGGATTTCTTTTGATGAGTATTCAAAACTCTCTTATGTTGATGATATCCCTTTTGGAAAAACCTACATTGACACAAGAGGTAAATTTATTTTTGGTGAAGAAGATTTAAAAGTCAGGAAAAATTTGGCAAGGGATGGCGTTTTTATTCTGATTTATTCAACAAATGGTAATGAGTTTAATATTGAAAAAGTTGATGCTTCAGGCTTTGTGCTCACAGACGAATTTCATTATTACATAAAAAAACAAATTGCAGAAAATATTTCAATACTTTTTGAAACATCTGTAACTTCCGAAATAGATTTTGATGAAATTTTGGCAAAATTTATAAAAAAAATTTTCAAAAAAAGGTTTGACCGAAGACCTGAAATTAAAGTATTTAAGATAACCTAAAAAAAATTGGGGGTAATATGCTTGAATATATTATACTTGGCATCTTGCAAGGTCTGACAGAGTTTTTACCTGTAAGCAGCTCAGGGCATCTTGTGATAGCCCAATCTCTCCTTAAAGATTTTCATCAACCAGGGATAGTTTTTGACGTAATGCTTCATTTTGCAACATTTCTTGCTGTGATAGTTTACTTCTGGAAAAAAATCAAAACACTTATTAAAGGATTTTTTGGCATATTTATACCTGCATACAGAGTAACATACTTTGATAACAGGTTTTATATATGGGGTGTTTTCTGGGCAAGCATACCAACAGGAATTATAGGCCTATATTTCAATGACAAGGCAGAATCCCTTTTCAGTTCGACAAGTATGGTAGGGTATGCTCTTTTAGTTACATCCTTGTTACTGTTTTTTTCTGACAATAAGAAACCAACCGGTACTATTACTCTTGGCAAGGCCTTTTTGGTAGGAATAGTCCAGGGGCTTGCGGTCATACCTGGAATTTCCCGCTCCGGCTCTACAATATCATCATTAATATACCTTGATGTCAAAAGGGAAGAGGCGGCAGAGTTTTCTTTTATAATGGCACTGCCTGCAGTTCTTGGAGCAACTATTTTGCAGTTAAAGGATATCAGTATGCTTGATTATTCCACTATTTCAAACTATATTTATGGAATGCTGGCTGCTTTTCTATCAGGACTTGTATCAATTCATTTTCTCTTATATTTTGTGAAAAGAGCATCTTTGAAAATATTTGCTCTTTACTGCCTGATTATCGGTGTTATAAGTATAATATGGCTTTAAATAGAAATATTTACTATAAAATTTTTGTTTTATTTGACATTTTTTTCATTGTGTTCTCCAGTCTGTCAATATTTTCATATTCACATAAAGATCCAAGTTTCTCGAATATAATTTTTTCCAATTACTCTGTACAGGTAAACAATCTCTTTGGAAAAGTTGGCGCTTATTTTGCTGATATTATAGGGACGGTTTTTGGATGGTCAGCCATATTATTCCCTTTTTTGCTTATCCTTGTTTCCGTGAACCTTCTCAAAAGTAAAGCAGAGACTTCTATAAAGATAAAAAGATATATTTTTGACTTTGTGCTAAGCATTCTTCTGCTCGCATTTTTATCATCATTTAGCGGATTTCTGGGAAAAAATGATTTCTTTTTCAAAGAAAAGCAATTGGGCGGCATTATAGGAAGTATTTCATCAACTTTTTTGGAACCTTTCCTTGGAAAATATGGAGGAAGTCTTACCACAATTTTTTTCATAATTGTCACAATTACGCTGCTTTTAAGAAATTATGAAGTTGTACACTTTAAATCTGCATTTCCAAAAATTGGCTTTGGAACATTATTTAAAAGAAAAAATACCACCAACAATATACCAAAGAAAAAAAACACAGTGCCTGCAAACAAGGCTGAAGAGAAAAATGAACTTGAAACAAATCTGAAGGCTGATATTGAAATCAAAGAGATTTCAAAAATCGAGACTGAATCAAAAAAGGTTGAGTATCATCTCCCCCTTAACCTTTTAGATGACTTTCAGTCTCAGGATGTTGCTGAGAGTGAAACTGAATTAAAGAAAAAGGGGAAACTCTTGGAAGAAAAACTTCTTGAGTTTGGGGTGGAAGGCAAAATCAAAGAAATTCAGCCGGGTCCTGTTGTAACCTTATACGAATTTGAGCCAGCTCCTGGAATAAAAATTAACAGAATTGCAAATCTTGAAGGGGACCTGGCAAGAGCCATGAGTGCTGTAAGCGTAAGAATAATCGCTCCAATACCAGGCAAATCTGTAGTGGGAATAGAATTGCCCAATAAAAAAAGGGCAACGGTTTATATGAAGGAGCTTATCAGTTCAACAGATTTTACCAAAAGTGCTTCCCCACTGACAATAATTCTTGGCAAAGATATTTCAGGCAAACCATATATTTCAGACCTTTCAAAAATGCCACACCTATTAATTGCAGGGACTACAGGAAGCGGTAAATCGGTATGTATCAATACAATCGTATGTTCAATTTTATATAAATCATCCCCTGAAAATGTGAAGTTTGTAATGATTGACCCTAAAATGGTGGAACTCAGCTCTTATGAAGATATTCCTCATCTTGCTGCGCCAGTCGTAACTGACCCCAAGCACGCCGCTACAGTTTTGAAAAATGTTGTGGCTGAAATGGAGCAAAGGTATGAACTTTTGGCTGAATACAAGGTGCGCAACATAGACTCATTTAATGAGATTGCTCAAAAAAATAAAGATATAACTTTGATGCCTTATCTTGTAGTAGTTGTTGATGAATTTGCCGACCTTATGATAGTCGCCGGAAAAGAGGTTGAACAATCCATTATAAGGATCGCCCAGATGGCAAGGGCAGTAGGGATACATCTAATACTTGCCACACAGAGACCTTCGGTAAATGTAATTACAGGGATAATAAAGGCAAATATGCCTGCAAGGCTTTCTTTCAGGGTGTCGTCCAAAACTGACAGTAGAACTATTCTTGATCAAAATGGCGCTGAAATACTGCTGGGCAGAGGGGACTCTCTTTTTATACCCCCTGGCAGCAGCGATCCTGTCAGAGTACACGGATGCTTTGTAAGTGAAAAAGAGGTAAATACTTTGGTAGAATATCTTAAGAAACTTGGCAAGCCAAGTTATAATATGGAACTTGTGAAAGAGGAAACCACAGAAATAGATGACATATCAGAAGATGAAATGGATGATAAATATTTTGAAGCTCTCGAGTTGGTCCAAAAAAAAGGGATGGCTTCAATATCTATGATTCAAAGGTACCTTAAAATAGGGTATAACAGAGCAGCCCGGATTATGGAAATTATGGAGAAACAAGGAATAGTTGCACCAAGTGATGGTACATCAAAACCAAGAGAAGTGTTAATTAAAAATGATTGATAAGGAGTCAATATGGCAGATTTAACAACATCTTATTTGGGATTGACCCTAAAAAATCCTGTTATAGCAGGCAGTTCTACACTTACTTATTCCATTGAAAACATAAAAACTTTCAACGAAATGAATGTAGGAGCCATAATAATTAAATCACTTTTTGAAGAGGAGCTTGCCTCTGCTTCTGAAAATATTGATGATTTTCATCCGGAGTCTTACGACTATAATCTAACAGGTGCCGCAATACTTTATGGCAGCAAGCCTTATCTTGATTTTGTAACAGCTGCCAAAAAGGTATCTAAAGCACCGGTGATTGCAAGTGTAAATTGCACCGGGGAAAAATGGTGGACCGATTTTGCAAAAAGCATTGAAAGTGCCGGTGCTGATGCCCTTGAAATAAATCTTTCTTATATGTCGTTTGACCCTGAAGAGGACCCAAGAAATATTGAATCAAAATATTTCAGCACTGTAGAAGATGTAAAATCAAAGGTTAAAATACCTGTAAGCGTCAAAATTGGTCACTTTTTTACAAACATCCCTTATATGGTAAAAAAACTCAAGGAATCTGGCGCTGACGGCGTTACACTTTTCAACAGGTATTACAGAGTAGGAATAAATCTTGATAAAAAGGAATATATGCCCGCAAATGTGTACAGCTCTCCGGAAGAAGCTTATTCTGTGCTCAGATGGGTTGCAATATGTTCAAGTCTTGTAGATATAGAAATATCTGCATCAACAGGTGTACACACATCTGATATTGCTCTACAGTATATTATGGCAGGTGCGAAAACCGTACAGGTTGTCTCTAAAACTTACAAAAACGGGATAGAATCTATCAGAGAGATAATAAATGGCATAAATTTCTATATGGATAAAAATAATATACATAATATCACAGACATTTATAATAAAATCAAAGTTAATAATGAAGTCAAAAGGCTTGAAAGATTTCAATACATGAAAATAGCAAACAACAAGCTTTTTTAAACCAATACAGGGCAGGAGACATAAAGATTGCAGGTGAATTAATTAGCGGTTGAGTGGATAATAAAGAGTACCTATTGGCTTGTTATTGTAGCAACATAATTTAGGTAAGTAAATGCGCTAAAAAGCTTTTAAAGTTAAGCTATTGGAAATGATATATTTTGGGATGAAGCAGCCCTTATAATCCCGCCGACAAAGGGGCAAACATATGTTTGAGTTTTTAAATTCCACGAATACGTTTATATTTTACTTTCTCATATTCATAAGAGTTAGCGGCATTATTTTTACTGCCCCTTTTTTCGGTAGCACAATAATAGACAGCAGGCTAAAAATTTTTCTATCCCTCATTATGTCTATCCTGATTTTTTACCTTGTTCCAAAAATTAATTTTGACAACATAACCACGTTACTTCTAATACTTGTTATCCTGAAAGAATTGTTGATAGGGATAATGATAGGTATTCTTGGCAGGTTTTTATTCGTAGGCGTACAATTCGGCGGACAGATTATAGGCTTTCAAATGGGTTTTGGGGTTGTAAACATACTGGATCCTCAGACAAACTCTCAGATATCAATTATTGCCCAATTTCAAAATATCGTAATGATTCTTATCTTTCTTTCCATTGGTGGACACAGATTGATAATTGAGGCTATTGTGCAATGCTTTAAAATAGTCCCGCTCGGTACATTTGTAATACCGGAACATTCGTATATGTTTCTTGTTAAAACTTTCTCAGAAATTTTTGTAATTGCACTAAAAATTGTTGCTCCAGTGTTTGTAACACTAATTATTACCCACGTTATTATGGGGATAATAGCAAGGCTTGTACCGCAGATTAATATTCTTATTGTGGGTTTTCCTATACAAATTGCTGCAGGATTGATTGTAATAATTTTTAGTATGACATACTTTTACAGTGTATTTGAAATAATTACTCATGATTTTTTCAAAAATGTTTTAACTATATTTAAAATATTAGGTGTATAATGCCGGAAACCGACTCAGATAAAACCGAACAGGCGACGCCCCGGAGAAGACAAAAAGCAATAGAAGAAGGGAATGTCCCAAAAAGTCGGGAGCTTTCAACTGCGCTTATTTTAATAGTTTCAACTCTATTTATGTATTTTTATACCCCTGTGATGATTGAAGATTTCAAAAATCTATTTACGGAGATTCTTCAATATTCAAATTTCAAGATAAATAAGGAATCAACTATCTTGCTATTAATACTTTCGTTAAAATTTTCAGGTAAAATAGTGCTGCCACTTTTTGCAATTTTAATTTTTGTAGGAATATTATCCAATATTGCACAGTTTGGATTTATCATTACGCCAAAAGCACTTGAACCAAAATTTGATAGGCTTGACCCAATCAAGGGGCTCAAGAATCTATTTTCCAAACGAAGCCTTGTAGAGCTTGTAAAGTCAATATTTAAAATATTTGTTGTGGGGTTTGTCGCATATTTAATCGTTAAAGGAAAAATTTATAATATTGTAAGTCTTGCAAACTCAGATCCTGTTACAAGTGTAGTTTTTCTTGGAAAAATTGTCTTTGAACTTGCGTTTAAAATCGCACTTTTAATGCTTGTTCTTGCAATCCTGGACTTCTTTTATCAAAAATGGCAATATGAAGAAGATCTAAAAATGACAAAGCAGGAAGTAAAGGAAGAGTTTAAACAAATGGAAGGTGACCCGCTCATAAAAAGGCGAATAAGAAGTATGCAAATGGAAATGGCAAGAAGAAGGATGATGGAAGAAGTACCTAAGGCTGATGTAGTTATAACTAACCCGACTCATTATGCTGTGGCAATTAAATATGAAGCTGGCAAGGATAGAGCGCCGAAAGTTGTCGCTAAAGGCCAAAGACTTATTGCCTTAAGGATAAAAGAAATTGCCCAAAAAAGCGGAGTCCTTATACACGAAGACCCTCCAATTGCGAGATCTCTTTTCAAATCTGTTGAAATAGGTGAAGAGATTCCGGAGTCACTTTACAAAGCGATTGCAGAAATCCTTGCAATTGTTTACAAAATTAAAAACAAGAGGGTAATATAGTTTTAATATTTGCCGTGTTCAATCTGGTAAGTATTAAAAAATTTAAGTTTCGGATATTTCTCATTTATGTATTTTTCCACAATAGGGCTAAAAGAGTACCCTACAATAAATGGGTACACAACTGTTCCTGTATATTTTTCGACTCTCTCCACAGTCTTTATAAATTTGTCAATATCTTTTTTTCCTGGTTGAGCTTTGCTCTCCCCAATTATCAAAACCTGTTTTCCATCTTTTTTTGCTTTTATATAGACATTCAGTTCATCAAACCTTCCATCAGCATAAACAATGTTTTTTCTTAAAACTACATCCATAGGCACGACGTCAAAAACTTTCTCAGCAAATTTTTCCAAATGAGGATAGAGCTTATCCTCTATGCCATATCCAACGGCCATTGAAAGCCCACCAAGTTGAACTTCAATATTATCAACTCTTTTTGTTAGTTTGTTAAGACTCTCTTCGGTCTTCTTCTGAGCCTCAGCAAGCTCTTCCACTCTCTGCTCGGTCCTTTTCTGGGCTTCCGCAAGTTCTTCAACCCTCTGCTCGGTCCTTTTCTGGGCTTCCGCAAGTTCTTCAACTTTTATAGTCAAGCTATCGAGTCTCTTCTCTGTTACCTTTTGTGCCTCAGCAAGCTCCTCGACTTTTATGGTTAAGCTGTCAAGCCTCTTTTCTGTTACTTTTTGTGCCTCTGCAAGCTCCTGCACGACATTTTTTAATTGTTTAAAATCTTCCTTCTTAACTGAATTATCCATTTCATCCACAAGATCAAGCAAGACCGATCTTATGTCATCAGGCAAACTCTGCATCCTTCTAAACAATTTTCCTGTAATGGGCATTCAATCCTCCTAAACATTATTGTATATTCCTAACACTATTTTTTCAACACAAATAATTAACATCAATGTTTGAAATTTTATTGTTTTTTTCAGATTTTTTATATATACAAAGCGGGGTCATTGAAAACATTTCAAAAAATCTTAGAGGGATCGCTTATGCTAAAAGAACAAAAATATTTTGAAGATTTTAATGAAAGACTTATGATAGCTGAAGAAATGCTGCCAATAATTGGTAAGTTGTACCGTAATAAAAGTGTGGTAACTTATCTTTATGGTAAACCCCTTGTGAATAAAACCGCAATTGAAATCTTAAAGGAACATCGATTTGCAAGGCAAATCCTTGAAAATGAGCTTTCAGTGAGAGAAACTTACCCATTGCTTAAAGAAATTGAAAAAATGGACATAACCCCCTGCAGACTTGATATTGGCAAACTAACCGTTAAATTTCAGAAATCTTCTTCAAAAAACTTTGAAGAATTTTTAAAAACTGAGCTCAAAGATGTCATTGGCACAAATGAAAATGTCCTTGAAACTCCTCAGGATATAGTACTTTACGGCTTTGGAAGAATTGGACGGCTTCTTGCGAGGATTTTAATAGATAAGGTAGGCAAAGGGGACAAATTAAGGCTTAGAGCTATTGTTGTCAGAAAAGGTAAAGAAAACGACCTTGTTAAAAGAGCTGCCCTTTTAAGAAGGGATTCTGTTCACGGCCCTTTTAATGGAACAATTTTAGTTGACGAGGAAGAAAATGCGCTTATTGCCAATGGAGTAATGATAAAAGTTATCTATGCAGATTCTCCCGATGAAATAGATTACGAGTCATATGGGATAAAAAATGCTATTGTAATTGACAATACAGGGAAATGGAGAGACAGAGAAGGGCTTTCCAAACATCTGAAAGCAAAAGGGGTTTCAAAGGTCCTTTTGACAGCTCCGGGAAAAGGGGACATACCGAATGTTGTCTACGGTGTAAACCATCATAGTGTTGACCCGAATGAAAAAATATTATCTGCCGCAAGTTGCACAACAAACGCCATTGTACCGGTATTAAAGGCTATTAATGACAGATTTACAATCGTATCAGGGCATATAGAAACCTGCCACTCTTACACTAACGACCAAAATCTACTTGATAACTATCACAAAAAACACAGAAGGGGCAGAAGCGCTCCTTTGAATATGGTAATTACCGAAACAGGTGCCGCAAGTGCCGTTGCCAAAGCACTTCCTGAACTTAAAGGTAAGCTAACAGGCAACGCGATACGTGTCCCAACTCCCAATGTTTCACTGGCAGTTTTACAGCTTAATCTGAATTGCAACACTACAAAACAGGAAGTCAACGCTTACCTTAGAGAAATTTCTCTTAACTCCCCTTTGCAAAATCAAATAGATTACACCAACTCTCCAGAGGTTGTTTCATCAGATTTTGTTGGCTCAAGATATGCTTGTGTTGTAGATAGCGAAGCTACAATCGTCGATGGCAACAAATGCATACTTTATTTGTGGTATGACAACGAATATGGTTATAGCAATCAGGTTGTAAGATTTGTTCAAGATATTGCAGGAGTCAACTTAAAAACTATACCAGCATAAATAAAGACGGCCCCTTATGGGCCGTTTTATTATATTAATGCTTCAGGCATAAGCCCTATTCGTATTGCTCCCCAGTGTTTGCCCTGAATGAAAATCGGCATCGACAGGTCTGCAACTATTTCCCCGGTGTCCCGCATGTATGTTTGAAGAAGAAATCTTGCCTGATTACGTGCCGCTCTCAAACCCACGGGGTCATTAAATATCCTTTTATCTCTGCTGTTTATAAGGTCAGTTTCATAATTGCCAGTCAATGGCTTTGCATATTTACTGCAATGAGTCGGTGCGTATCCATTTGAATCTACACATAAAACAAAAATACCATTTGATATCTCCCTCAGAGCTTCATCATATAATGGTCGCAATATTTTTTCAAAATACGAGTCGTAATTTGTTGAATATTTAGTCGGGTTTGTATTTGGAATTGCCTTGTAATTCTTATCAAATATATTTGCCTGCCTTCCTATCTCTTCAATTTTCTGTGCACATATGTCCCTGTATTTCTGCCCGAAAACTATAACTTCTTCAAACTTCCCTTGGCCAACCCTGAATTTTGAAACAAGCTCCTGCATAGTTTCGGTCTTCTCGTTTAATATTTTTGTTGCATCCAGGGACATGCTCATTCTCCTTACGACATCGCTGCTTATTAAGTTAATCTTATTTACATTTTCATGAATCTCAGAGTTTGTAATAGATATCTCCTCTATTGCCGAAGCTATTTTAAGGAGCTGTTCGCTTGTATTTTCGAAATCTGCAATCATTGAATTAAACTGATTGGTTGAATGTTCTATTACCTCATTTGTATCTTTTACAAATTCATAAATTTTATCAGTACCTCGCTTTGTCTTAATAACATTTTTATTCATATTTCCAATATTCTCAGAAATTTCACTTGTGGCATCCTTTACTTTTTCAGCCAATTTTCTAACTTCATCGGCAACTACGGCAAAGCCTCTGCCGTGCTCACCTGCTCTTGCGGCCTCTATTGCAGCATTAAGGGCCAAAAGATTTGTCTGATCTGAAATTTCGTTAATAAGCCTTGTTACTTCCATTATTTTCTCAGAATTCTTACTTAAAATATCAGTGGTCATCTTAAACTTTTGCAAATTTTCATCCACTTCATTGATTTTATTTCTTATTTCAAGCATCCCGCTGTATGAGCTTTTAGCTGCCTCAAGATTATTTTTTGTCGATTCAGAAATAAAATTAGCGTTCTCGGCCACCTCATTTATGGCTGCAGTCGCTTCATTACTTGCATTAAAAACAACATCTGCCAGCTGGCTCTGCTCGTTGGTACTTTTTTCTGTATCCTGTATATTTTTCAGTACCTTTGCACTCTCCACCGCAATAATCACACCATTTTCTCTGATACTTGCAAGCATTTTTCTTATGCTTTCAATAAATTTATTGTAGCTTTCAGATAACGTTCTAAATTCATCATATGTCACACAGGGCAGATCGTCAGACAAATCACCTTCACCGTGACTTACAGTATCAAAACTTTTTACAAGTATTCTCACCGGACGCAATATAAGATACCTTAAAAAGTAAACCATTATTATTACGGACAATATCCCGATACTAACTATTGTCAGATATATAAAAAACACATTATCGAGATATGTTGTTACTTTATTGTAAACCTCTTGTTTTACACATGCTTCTTCAAGTATAACCTGCAACCTGTTTGAAAAGATATAAAAAGTTACAATGTACACAAGATGAAGAAATATAAGAAAACCAAAATTCCCGACCAATTTTTTAGTTATGGTATTAAAAATATTTTTTTCCAGCCAGACGTAAAAGTTTTTAAAAATGTTCATATGACCCCCATTTAAAACACAGTATCAACCAAATTGCTTACTGCTAATTAGAAATAATATAGGGTATTAATTCGGCAGTTTCAACAAAAACTTTAAAAAAATAAAACATTGTTTAAAATATATAAATATTCTAATTTAACTTCCCGGAATAATCACTTTTGGGGTTATAAATATCATCAGGTCATCAAGGTTACTTGACCTGGATTGGCTTTTAAAAAGAGCACCAAGCAATGGAATTCTGCTAAGATAAGGAACAGCGCTGTTGCTTGCTGTTGTGCTTTTTTGGTTAAGGCCGCCAATTATAGTTGTTTCTCCATTTTTAACCATTAGATAAGTCTCAGCTCTTCGGGTAATTTTAAGTGGATAACCGTCAACCTGCCTGGAAAAATCAAGTTCGCTTTTTTCAACCTTAACATTCAGCAAGATATTATTATCAGGCGTTACCTGCGGTGTTACTATCAGAGAAAGCTTGGCTGAATCCTCCTCTACATCAGTGGTATCAGTTGTAGTAACTTTATAACGAAATTCGACTCCACTCTCTATAGTGGCCTGCTGGTTATTCATCGTGACAATTTTCGGCTCTGACACTATCTTTGCCTCGCCATTTTGTTCAAGGGCCTGCAGCCTTACATCCAGCAATAATGAGCCAGTAGCCGAACCTAACAAAAGATTCAACGCTCCGGCAGGCTCACTGACAGGGAGATTAACCATATATCCACTGCTTCCTCCACCAATTGACACACTGTTGGGAAAATAATAGCTTGTACTATCTGGATTATAGTTGGCACTCCACTGGATACCAAGGTCTCTGCTGCCGCTTTTGGACATTTCTACAATTTTGGCTTCTATCAACACCTGTTTTAGAGGCTTATCTATTTTATCAATAATTTCTTTAACTTTGGCAATTTTTACAGAATTATCAGAAATAATTAGTCACCCCTGAAAAAACAGATAACTTATTAATAATACGTTGAAAAAATGTGATAATATGGTATAAAATTCTCAGTTAAGGTTAAAAATACAACAATAATCTGGGAGTTTTTAATGCGTCCAAAGCCTACCAATATACCGTTAGAAGAACATTTAAAACCGATTCTTGTTAACATAATAGACTTATCTCACCCTCTGTGCAAATTGAGCCAAATAATCAACTGGGAGAAATTGGAAGAAGAATTTGGTAAAATGTACAGTGAGAAGGGTCGTCCCGGTAAACCTATACGTTTGATGATAGGTTTACAATATTTGAAATATACGTACAATTTGAGCGATGAAGAGGTCGTTTATCGTTGGTTAGAGAATCCCTATTGGCAATATGTTACAGGTGAGACAGTATTTCAGACGGAGTTGCCGATAGACCCTACCTCCATGACGAGATTTCGCAAGAGGCTAAAAAAGGATAATTTGTTAAAATTACTAGAAATAACAGTAGACTTTATAGGGA
The DNA here is from genome assembly GCA_020054865.1 of Deferribacteraceae bacterium. Lineage (GTDB taxonomy): Bacteria > Chrysiogenota > Deferribacteres > Deferribacterales > Deferrivibrionaceae > Deferrivibrio. The sequence goes on along the minus strand of JAIHAR010000036.1, from coordinate 5,202 downwards.
TTTGGAGCGAAAATTACCTGAAGTTTTAAGAAGAATGTTCATGACGGTAAGACTCTTGCAAGTAGTTTAGATGATGCATCCAGGCTTATAGGTGATAATAAGATAAAAGAGGCACTTGTAGATTTGGGGTTTAGGGGTCACAATTACAAGGGTAATATTAAGATTACTGTAGTTCCGAGGAATTTAAAGAAATTCAGTCATTATTTCAGGAAAATATTGAAAAAAAGGGGATCTATTGAGGCATTGATTTCTCATATTAAGAGAAACAGTCGTATGGATCGTAATTATCTCAAAGGTCATGAAGGCAATGACGCAAATGCGATATTGTCTGGTTGTGGTCACAATTTAAGGATGCTTTTGGCATTCCTTTTATTTTTTCTTAAAAATTTGTTGGAAATAATGATGAGCAGTATCCGAAAAACCGAACCTTTGGGGTGTAATGCATAAAATTTAGTGGTTCCATTTGTAGCATTTTACTGGCAGTTAAACTAAAATGTACAAAAAAATCGCAATATTTACTCAAAAACGAATTTTTCAGGGATGACTAGTTATGATTTTTACTGTGTTGAAGTAAATTCACCTGCAGTGCAGTTGAGTGTTTGGGTAATTCTATCGACAGCACAAGTCTGACCGTTGTAAGAATCAACTTCAAGTGCTCTAACAGTTAATGATGTAAAAACAAGTATTAGTAGAAATATGATAGGTTTAATCGCATTAAACATAATTATTCCCTGTTTATTGGTAAGATATTATACAAAAATAACTTTAAATATTCAACAACAGTAACAGTTAACTGTTTTTTTAATTTTAGTTATAAAAGAATAAGAGATAAAATGAGCTACTTTTTTGATAAACTTTAATTTTTAAAATTTTTAAAAACGATAGTCCACCTCAGTGTACACTTTTAAGATATCTCTTGATTCATCACTAAATGTATAATAAACAGGAGAAGGATTAATATCTATCTTACTCTCGCTACTGTATGAAATTTTTACACCAAGCTGTACTGCCTTGGACCATAGATATCTACCCCCCACATACCCCTCTTTAACATATTGCTGAGTCTTCATATTTAGGCCTCTTTTGATAATCCCTCCACCTATATAAAAATGAAGTTTATCTGTTATCTCATCATATATTTCTGCAAAATAGCTTTTTGAATCTCGACCTGCATAATGACCTATTAAATATCCTTCGTCTGTATATCCGTCTGTGCCAAAATTATGATTGTTGTAATTTACATGGGAAATCTTTGTATACTCAAATCTGAAATCTGTGTTTCCAGTGGTTAAGTATAATCCATGGATATAGCTAGCCCCAAGTAACTGAAAGTCTTTGCCTTTATCTTCTTTTTGCCATGGCGCAGTTATATCAGTCCACGAGTATTCGGTATAAAGCTTGCCACCTTTTAAAAATCCCGTTTTTTTCAGAATAGGCAGATAAAGTGATACATCCACCCCAAAATATTGGTCTGTATCCCACTTATTTCCTGTATTCTCATCTTCAGCAGTAAAAAGTTTCCAATAGTCGTTAACACTGCTATATGATGGATTGCCACTACCTCCATAATAAATTGCCCTTGTCCCTGCAAGTTCAAGCCAGTCAAAAGGCATAAGTGAAAGTCTCATGCCAAGCAACTTTGGATCTGTGTTTGCTCTATCATTATCGTCAATCCACATATTCCACAAATACCATCTGATTGCACCAATAAATGTATCATATGGTATTTCGGTTTTAAACATCAACATCATCTCAGGCTCTATATTTTTACTAAATAGAAGATTCCCAAAATAACCTGGGCCAACTACCACATTGTCTTTGCCAGCTATCACTGTAATATGCCTGAAACCTTTTTTGAGATTAAATTTGTAAATACCCACATCCAGATTGTCATTTTCATTATTTTCCAATGAAAGTGTGTATGAAAATAGTATTAAATCTCCAAAGTTTACTCCACCATCCAATTTTAAGGCCACATTATAGTTTGTGCCTTTATATTCTGAACCTAAGGTATTTGAAAATTGTTCATCATCTTCATTTTTATATCTCATTGTGAGATTTATTTTACCCAGCAAATTATCCATTAATCCTTCTTTTTTGTATTTGAATTTATAAAATTGCTCGATTTTTCTGGATAAATCTTCTATGTCACCATCAACAACAAAAATATCCTTCATCCTCTTATCATTGTTAAGCATCACCAACAACTCACGTTCAGAATAAGGTTTAAAGTTATTAGTAAAATATCGAGATGGTGATATTGAACTTGCTCTATCCATAAGTCTGTATAGGTATTCATCTTCCAAATCAACAGAAAATGAATTTTTGAAGCCTTCAGCATTAATGTTAAATGCTATAAAAAAGAAAACAAAAATACTGATGATTTTAATTAACTTCATTAGTCTTTCCCTGAAATATTCTTTTCTTCTCTTCCGGAATATTTTTGAAGAACTCAAGTATAAAAACTAAAAATATGGCAAACATAAACGAGGTCACAAAAGCTACCACACATATCAGGGACCTCTTGGGCTTTACCTTATCTTTCAGATCAGGCACATATGGCTCGCTTATAATCGTAAATCCATAATACTTTTGCGCTTTGGAAAGCACTTTAGACTGTACAAGCGATGACACAACTTCTGCGAGTTTTGTTTTCAATGTTATGTCTGATGCCTCATCAATTTCTCTTTTAAAATTTGCAATCTTTTCATTAATATTTTCAAGCTCATTTGCCTTTATTTTTTCACTTAGCTCAAGCATCAATATATCCACTAGCTTCTTTGCAAATTCAGGGTTTTTATGCTCTACACCCAGCGTTATAAAGTTACTTTTTTTATCCTGACTCAAAGAAACAACCTCTTTGACAGCTTTAAAAACAAAATATTTATAGTTTTTCAAAAAGCCTTCGTCCGACTTTATTTTCTCGTAATCATCTGCAAAAATCTCCGGCTCAAGCTTATACTTTTTTACAATCTCAGATATAAACTCCTGATTATTTAGAAGATTCTCCATAGAAAAATAAATATTATCGCTTGAACCGCCAATATCAATTCCTGCAAGTGAAGCGATTCCTCCAAAACTACCCATTAAAGAGGAAAGCTTACTGGAATCCTGAGCAGAAGGTTTCAGCACAGCTTTAGAGCTATATATATTATCCATCATTAAGGTACCTATTACCGTAGCCAGTGACACAATAAATACAATAACAATTATAAACAATTTCCTTTTCCATATTACGGCAAAAAGCTCTATCAAATCTATTTCATCTTCTTCACACACATATTGGGCGTTTTTATTCATTTCGTTCATCTGCATGTCAGTTACCCCTAAAACAATACCTTTGTTGTTGCTGCGGTTGTTGCTATTTGGAACAGTATCTGTGTAATGTCTTTTACATCTTTCATATAACTTGGAAATTTCAATCTTCTCGGCACCACAACAGTATCACCAGGCTCAATTTTTACATCGTAAATTGTCTTCCACCAATAGTTTTGTTTTATAAATCTATTGGAAACAACACTTCCATCACCTTTTACCACAAATATATCATCTTCACTTGCAAGCTCTGTTATACCTCCGGAAGAATCAAGATAATTTTTAACGGTCTTATTTTCCTTATCAAAAATAAAGCTGGTTTGATTGTATACTTCGCCCACAACATTTACTGTTGAAGGTCTAAGAGGTATAATAATTTCATCACCGTCTTCAAGGTCAAAATCAAAATTACTATTCTTTAACTCCTCAAGAGAATTGGCTTTTATTACTATACGCCCGTCAGGCTCTGTATTACTGATGTTTTTTATAATCTGCTGCAAATTTGCCTGCAAACTTTTCTGAGCAGTTATGTCCTCAGCACTTAAGGCAGAGGATATTTCTCTGCTCGACACTGACAACAAAGTAGCCTCAAGTCTGCCTTTTAAGTCATCTAACCTTTTTTTTGAATTTCTTTTACACTTTTTCTTTTAAAAATTATATTTTTAATATAGCCATATTCAGTAACTCCCCCTGCGCGCTCGATTACATCAGATAATTTTTCACCCTTTCTGATGACAAACTCACCGGGAAAATATACTTCACCTCTTACGCTGACCTTATCTTCATTTTTAAAATCGGAAATTTTCTTTATATTAACAATATCATAAGGTTGCAACTCTACATTTGCATGTTTGTTTAAGATTTCATTAAGATTAACATCAATAACATCATATTCAGTTTTACCCTGACTGACCTTCATTCTTACAATCTCAACAATATCAAGATACGCACTATCTTTTACGTTACCTGCAGCTACAACCAAATCATACAAAGTCATATTATCCGCATAATTATAAGTTCCAGGTTTATTGACCTCACCAAAAATCTGCACTGTTTTGACAGGGTGATATTCCAGATAGCTATGTATCACAACTTCATCCCTGTCTAACAAAATAAAATTGGAATCTTTTTTCAAATCAAGTGTTAACAGCCTGTACGTAAATGTATCTTCATTTAGTCTGTAAATATGAAAAACATCCGAATAAGCATTTTTAGTAAGTCCACCGGCTTTCACTATTAAATCACCCACTGTCATACCTTCTGTCAACAGATAAGTATCTGGCTTTAAAACCTCTCCTTCCACTTTCACATACTTTTTAAGATTTTGCTCCCATATAGAGTGGACAATTATTTTGTCATCGATATGCAATTTAAATTTTTCTGCATCTTTATACGATACAAATCGTGTGTAAAACTTTCCATCTACCTTTCTTACAATCTCAATATAATCTTGTGAAGCGTCAGTCGTCAGTCCGCCTGCTCTATTAAGAATATCATAAAGTGTAATATGCTCTTCAATTTCATACCTTCCGGGCTTGTTAACCTCTCCTCTTACATCCACAATATTTAATGCACGTACATCATTTTTATTCATAACATAAACTTCATCAAGTGGCATAAGCGGGAGATTAATTGCACCATTTTGAGGGGAGTTAAACACATCCTCCAGTGAAAAAGAGATTATATTGTACTCTTTGGTATCTTGATTAAGTCTTTTGATATAGCCATACGTAAGAGAAGCATCGGGTTTTAGATTTGATTTATCTTTTATTAAATCAATAATAGTGGAATTCTCTTTTAACGAATATCTTCCAGGAAAATATACTTCACCATAAAGATAAACTGAGTCAGTTTCCGGCTTTTGAATATTCACCACCAGTACTTTAT
>JAIHAR010000035.1 GCA_020054865.1 Deferribacteraceae bacterium | reverse complement strand
CCTGCACAAATATCATTAGGAACCCCTACCGCCGTCAAAACATGCGAAGCAGCAAGTTCGTCCTCGTCTTCCGCCAGAATATTTGAAGAACAAGCCGAGCCACTTGCACCATAAATATTATTGAGAGAATACCACAAAAGAAGTGATTCACCTTCTATGTATTCTATCCAGAAGCTTACATGGCCTGGCAATCTTCTATCTTTATCACCTGTTATATGTAGAAAATCAAACATCCCCTCAAGGGAAGTCATCAATTTTTTCCCCAGTCGCTCCATTTCAGGAACATACAAATACATCTCTTCTTTTGCAATCCTTGCCGCCTCTCCAAGGCCAACTATTGCCGGAACATTTTCAGAGCCGCTTCTAAAGCCATTTTCCTGAAAGCCACCATCAAAAAGAGGCGTAAGCTTTATATTTTTATTTACATAAAGCGCCGCACTTCCCCTTGGACCATAAAAGTTTTGGCCAGCAAGAGATAACAGATCACAATTAAAATCCTTTACGCTGACCCTCTGATGACCGACAGATGCAATCGCATCAACATGGTAAATAACCCCTTTTTCTTTACAAATCTCCCCTATTGCAGCAGAATTCTGGATTGTGCCTATTTCAGGGTTGGCAGACATCACAGAAACCAATAGAGTATCATCGGTAATTGCTGATTTTAACTCGTCAAGATTTATATGTCCGTTATTATCAACCCTGAGCTTGGTAATTTTGTACCCTTCATTCAGAAGCTTTACACAAACATTCTGAACAGAAAAATGCTCAATTTCACTTATTATTATATGTTTCTTTTCTTTGTACGTATCATTTAGCACAAGACCTTTTATTGCCATATTGTTTGATTCCGTACCGCATGAAGTAAAAACTATTTCTTCTGGACTTGCATCAATAAGGTTTGCGACATGCTCCCTTGCCGTATTTATTGCTTCAAACGCTTCCCTGCCAAGAGGGTAAAAGTGTGCACTCGGATTGCCATATTTTTCTTTTAAAAATGGCAACATCTTCTCAACCACTCTGTCATCTGGCTTTGTTCCCGCAACATTATCAAGATAAATCATCAACATTCTCCTATAGTATATTAATTTTTTCTTTTACCTGCTCAATTAACAGTCTCAAATAATCAGCTACAATCGTAACTCTCTCATCATCAATCAAAAAAAGCTTATGGGAATCATTCAGCAAAACTTCAGAAACAGAAAATGTCTCGTCAAGAAAATCACCATAAATTTCAACATTAAAAGGCTTGAAAATATCTACAATCATATAAGTTGAAAATGGCAAAAGTCTCAAATCAAAATTAGTTGCAACCTCGTGACTGAATCTTTGTATATAGTTTTTTATCCCACTTTCCCCTGCCCCAAGTCCAAGAACGCAATTAAAAGGCATCTTATCTTTCAATATTTTTGGCTGCGAATTACCAAAAGTAAATATGTCTTTTGTCTGATTTATCAGATCGTCAATCCCTGCTTTCCCATAAATACTTACAGGAAAATAAATATTACCCTTCAAATTTTCAACTGAATGACCGAAATATTTTTCAATAATATACACTGCTGGCTCAAGTATGTCTTCCACATTATTGCTATAATTTCTGGCAATTCCTGTCAAATCCAAAACCAGGCCTTCAAATTTTTTTAAGTAATCAACCAGCCCGTCTCCAAAATCACTTAAAATCACAAAAATATCAAAGTTTATATCAATATTGCTCTCAGATGATACAAGATTAAGGATAACATCCGTATCATTCAAAGCTTCTTCCAACTCTTTATACAAAAAATATTCTTTACTAAACACACCAACGTTTTTCATATTAATACCTTTTTTGTCTTTTTTAAGATACAGGAAGGATACGAAAAAATCAACATTTATTTTTCATAAATCAGTGTATCATTATCATTGACATAAAAATATAAATTTTTTAATGGCTGCCTATAACCACCAAGGTTTTCTATTAACTGGTCCTTGTATTTAATAGATACAGCAGCAGCATTTCCAATATCAATTTTGAAAAATTTATTAAACCTGATATTTTTAATTAAGTCCTTTTCCGCTATAAAATCGTAGTCTGTTTCGTTATCTGTTTTCATATGTATCCAGCATATATCATTAAAATATAGCGTAACAACTTTTTCAGGTTGCTTCATCTTGGAATCATCATTAAAAATTTTGTCTGCTATCTCTTTTGGGTCGAATTTAACATCAGAGTTGTCATTAATAACGCTTACATTCTCACTTGTATTGTCGGTGTGGGAAATATTATCGTTTTTTTCAGGTACTTTTGTTTGATTGTCAATTATAGATGCAGGATAGTTGGAAAGCTCATTAGTAACAGTTTTTTTGCCATTGAAATAAACAAGAATCAAAAAAATAAATACAACTCCGAGAATAAAAATACTTAAATATTTAGTGTTAAGCTTTTTTGAAATTTTTGGTTGAGCCTTGTCTTCTACCTTTTCAATTTCTCTTTTTTGAAAAGCTTCTTTAGGATAATTTTCTTTAAAGTTTGCTTCAATTTCTTTTTGATCAAGCTTTAAAAATGAAGCATAGCTTTTTACAAAACCAAAAGCATGTGCATAAGATGGAAGTTTATCAAATTGACCATTTTCAATATACTCAAGAAAAAGAACGTTTATTTTGGTTTGCCTTGAAACATCTTCAAGACTCAGCCCCTTTTTTAGTCTCTCCTGCTTTAAAATTTCCTCAACCCTACTCATTGTATATACCCATCTTTTTCAGATATGATTTTGCTTCTTCATAAAACTTTAGGTTATTTTTTGCTTCTGTTACCTCAGAAAAATATTTGGCCGCTTCCGGGTATTTACCGACTTCATAATAAAACTTGCCTGCCTCCATTTTAAGCTCAAGGGAATCAGGATTAATAATAAGAGAATTTATTATTACCCTTTCTGCATCATCCAGTTTGCCGGAATAAACATAACTTCTAAATAAAAGAAGTGTTGGGGCGATTACTTTGGGATTTGTTTTAACAGTTACCTCAAGATAGGAGGCTGCTTCTTCATACCTTTTCAGGTTATACAGCGCAAGTCCAATATTATAATTTACGAGGGATGCAGATGGGTATCCCGGGTCATTAAGCACAACTTTCCACTGTTTAATAGCATCCTCAAGATTACCTTCAGCAGCAAGGATTGAAGCAAATGTGTTAATGTATTCAGATTCAGTGGGATTTAGTTTTAATGCCTTAAGAATATTGCTTTTTGCATCAGGTATTCTATTTTTCTTTATATAAAATGTTGCAAGAGCATAGTAAAATCTGTCATCAGAAGGATTAATCGAAATAGCTTTTTCAAATTCACCTACAGCCAAATAGTCTTTATCCGTATTCAGGTAAGCAAGACCCATTTTAAAGTGTGATTCCGCAAGAGTTGATTTTTCATTTACTTTAACGTTTCCAGACTTGCCTGCACAACTGAGCACCAAAAATAAAATCATTACACTAAAGATTTTTTTCATATATCAACCTCAACCCGTTCAAAGTAAGATTTGGCTCATAGCCCTTTAAATATTTTGAATCACCTATAAAAATGCTTCCAAGTCCGCCGGTAGCAATAACATTTACCTTTTTCCCTTTGAATTGTTCATCCAAGATTCTTTCCACTATGCCATCTACCACTGCCAAGTAACCAAAATAAATACCTGATTTTATGGAATTTATGGTATTGTTACCAACAACTTTATGGCACTTTTCAATTTCAACCTCAGGGAGCTTGGCAGTTTTACTCCTTAATATGCTTGCAGATAGTTTGATACCGGGGTAAATAACACCACCAAGGTATTCAGAATGTTCGTTTACAACGTCAAAAGTTGTTGCCGTACCAAAATCAACCACTATTACCGGAGTCCCATATTTTTCTATGGCAGCCACGGCATTTACAACTCTGTCGGCACCAACTTCCTTGGGATTCTCAAGCTTTATTTTAAGCCCTGTCTTTACGCCAGGTCCAATAACAAGGGGCTCAAGGTTGAAATATTTTTTTGACATTTTAGAAAAAGTATATATCAGTTGAGGGACCACACTTGAAATCACAACACTGTCAATCTCTTTAACATTGATTCCCTGCCCGTTTAAAAGTAACAGTGCTGTAGCAGCATATTCATCAGTAGTTTTTAGAGTGTCAGTTGCAAGCCTGAAATTACATACAAGCTCTTTACCTTTGAAGACACCCACAACAATATTGGTATTCCCTATATCAACTGCAAAAATCATATCCTACATCTCCACTGTACAATGTCTTTATCATACCAGAGTTGTCCTCAACAATCAAGCCGCCTAATCTATCTATTCCTTTTTCAATAAATATTTTTTTTACATTGTCAAGTGTAACTGAAATATCCCGGCCCAAAAAGCAGGAGTAATTGCCCCATAATCTATCGATATTGTAATCACCGATTTTCAAAGAGTCAATCCCCTTTTCGAGCTCATTAACCAACTCAGCAAGCAGCGCCTCCCGGCATATGTCTCTTCCAAGAATATTTTTAATTGAGACAGCTATATCTGATATATCTTTTTCAAAATTATCCGTATTTACATTAAGACCTACACCAAATACAACCTTCTCAATTTTATTGCCTGAAAACTTTGTTTCAATCAATATACCGCCTAACTTTCTTTTCTCAGCAATGATATCATTTGGCCACTTAAGACAGCAAGATATATATTTTCTAAGGACATTGCACACCGAATAACCTATAACAATATTCAATTGTAAAAGCTTTTCAGGGGTAAAACCATCAACCAAACATGAAAAGTAAAGGTTTTGATTGCTCTGACTTCTCCATACCCGGTTTGATCTCCCCTTCCCTTTTACCTGAACATCGGAAATAACAATACTGCCCACCTCAAGTTCATTCTTAATGGCAAATGTATTTGTAGAGTCTATTTCCCTGAAATAATAAAGATGTCTGCCCAGATATCTTGTATCAAGACAGTCATAATAAAGATTTTTATCAAACATTTGTATATTTTCTTACAGCTTCTTTCAGTTCACTCAAATCAGCACTTTTGACCACCATACTCACATTTTTATATTTTTTATAGTCCGAAATATCAAATGGATTTGCAGTATAAAGTATTATAGGAACTTCATCATTAACACTCCTTATTGACTCAAGCACCTTTTTGCCATCCACCTTGGGCATCCTTATATCAAGTATTACTATATCAATATCCTCTTCACTAAAGCTTATAAGCGCCTCTTCCCCATCCACTGCGGTAATTGTATTAAATCCAAGCTCACAAAACTCATCTCTTAACAATAATCTTATATTACTATCATCATCCACAATTAAAATCGTAATCACAGTACCTCCTGTTTCAAATATGATTGTATATCTCTTTTTCTATAAAAAACCTGACTATGTTTTTGTCAAGTTTGTTATTTTCCGCTTCTTCCATAATAATTTTAATAGCAACATCCACTGAAACCGCCTTTTTATAAGGTCTGTCTTTTGCTGTAAGAGCATCGAATATATCAGCAATCGCCATTATCCTCCCAAACACATGTATCTCATCACCCTTAAGGCCAAATGGATAACCTGTACCGTCGATCTTTTCATGGTGCATACAGGCAATTTTGGGTACATCTTTTAACTTATCAGTCCATGGAATTTTATTTAAGTAATTAAATGTGTGATATACATGAGATTCAATTTCATGCCTTTCTTCCTCTGTTAGAGTGCCCCTTTTAACTGACAGACATTTATATTCATTTTCTTCAAGAAGATTAATTTCACAACCATCAAAACCTGCAAATCTGTAAGAAACACACTCCTTCAAATCCTCATAGGTTTCACCTTCCAGGATTGCAGGCTCATTGGCCTTTAAAACACTTTCAAAATATTTTTTAAGTCTTTCATACTCATCACGAGATTTTGATTTTGCCATGCACATGGCGTACAAAAATTTATATTTTACCGCATCAAGCCTGTCGGGAAACAGTTTTTTGGGTTTATTCAAAACATACTCTCTCACACCAATCTTTCCAAAATCATGCAGCAAACATGAATATTTCAAAAGCAGGTAGTCATCCTCAGAAAGCTTAAAGTCTGGAAAATATGTTTCATCTTTATCCATCTCTTCTGCAATCTTCATTGTAATTTTAGTAACTCTATCCGTATGACCTCTTGTAACAGGGTCTCTTGCTTCAATCGCCTGAATACTTGCTGTTATAAACCCATCCCACATCTTTTCAATATCCTGATAGAGAATACTGTTTTCAAGGGCGACAGCAACTATGCCGCTTAAAGAATAGAGGATTTCAATATCCTCATTATTAAAACTGACAACTGTATCTTCAATGTTATCTAAAACCAGCCTAACATTTTTATTTTTTCTGTTAATAAGCTGTAAAACACCAATTAATTCCCGCTTTATATTTAAAAGTGGAATGGAAACAACAGATTTTGTTCTATAACCTGACATCAAATCAAAATCTTTATTAAAACTGTATGGTTTATCCTCATCAATTCTATATACATCTTCGATAGAAACAATCTGCTTTGTAAATCCTGAAAAACCAGCTATGCTGCTTTCATTTAGGGGGATGCTAAATTCTTTGTAACTGACATCTATAGAGTCATTTTGAATATATTTAAACACTAAAGAATCGTCATCTTTATTGTAAATAAAAATACTTCCCGCATCGCATAACACCAGATCTCTTAACAACATAAGAGTCTTGTCCATCAAGGTATCCAGGTCCTTGATACTGACAAGAGACTGAACAATTTTTAAGATTTTATCATTAATCATTTTTCTGCCTGCCATATTAATAAACATATTATAGCAGGTTGGAACAAAGTTTGCGATAAAAAAATAAATCTTATTTACTTTTGCCAGTCTGTTTTTAGTAACCTAAATTTTCACCTATTATAACAACTTCAATATCGCTGAAATTAGGTTTTTTTTCTATAATCGTAGTTACTTTGCAGATTCTCTGAGGGCTATTGCAGTCAGAACATTCCCCTGTGACAGCACAAGGTGTATTCACATTTAATCTCTTTGTATTCATAGGGGATGCAATCTCTTTTATCCTGCTGATACCTGCATTGACGTCTTTGACAATTTTGTTTATCCCGGCAATCACAAGCGTCTTTTTAGGTCCGAAAATCATCGCTGACACACGGTTACCCACTCCATCAATATTTATGAGTTTGCCATCTTTGGTCAATGCATTGGTAGAAGTAATAAAAAGATCACAGGTCAATTGTTTTTTTCTGATAGCAAGTTTTTCTTCAGGGGAAAGAGTAGACAAGTTGTGGTTTAAAATTTCTTTACCTTTATCACTAACAAGTTGTGCTATCCCCAAGTCCTGCAAAACAGTCATTGAACCGCCAAATCCAATTGTAAAATAATCTTCAACGATACTTTCTATATACTTTATTGCGGTATCGCTCTTCTCAAAATAAACCGCCTTAAAACCATTTTTTTCAAGATTTTCAATAACAACGGACGCTATTCTCTCATTAAACCACTTTTTTACAGATTCCATATTTTACCCCACATCAAGATTTTATTGAAGAAGTTAGCTCTGAATAATTCTCCATAACTTTATAATAATAAAATTTTGGAATTTTTCTGCCCTTAGAAATATATCTGAAAACATTTTTTGGCCCCAAATTATATGCAGCTATAGCAAGCTCAATATTCCCCTCAAATTTTTCCAATAAATATCTGAAATAGTTTATCCCAAGCCTTATGTTAACAACAGGGTCAAAAATCTCCTTTTTATTTTGCACGCTCAAGTCGTCAACTTTATCGGAAATATAATATGCAGTGTTCGGCAAAAGCTGCATCAAGCCAATAGCGCCCTTTCTCGAAACAGATTTATAATTAAATGAACTTTCTGTCTTTATAATGGCAAGCATGAGGTAGGGGTCAAGCTCATTTTTTACAGATTCTTCAACAATGGAGTATGCAATATCTGTAATCGTATATTTATTATAGTTTGTGTCAAACTGCTCTATCAGAGCACTTATTCTTCTTACATCAATCAAAATATTAAGAACTTTCATCGTATTATCCAGGTCTGATTGAAGTTTTTCATATCTATTTTTTAGATCCTCTGAATAACTGACGTAATAATTAACCTTCTTTAAAAGATAAAAATTGAATATAAAAGAGAAAACAGATAAAGAAATGCCGATAATGATAAAAATATTAAGATATTCTTTTATAATTTTTTTCACTAAAATACTAACCCCTTAATTTTCCTAAGAACAATTTATCGAAAAAAAGCTACTTTCCTAAATACCAATTTGATTTTTGTGAAAAAATATACTACTTTTAAAAAAAATCAAGCAGATTTTAAAGAGAAATCCTATTATGCTAAAATTACCTGATCTTTATTTTGGAACGTTTATCAAAAGATATAAGCGATTTTTTGTTGATATAACTTTTAATAACAAGACTATTACTATACATAATCCCAATACAGGCTCAATGAAACCACTCCTTGAAAAAGGCAGAAAAGTGGTATTCAGCATGTCAGAAAATGAAAAAAGAAAACTTAAATACACAATGGAAGGGATCGAAGTTGACAATCATTGGCTTTACACAAATACTATAGCTGTCAATAAGATTGTTGAATATGCCATAATTGACAAAGAAATAGCTGAACTTGAAAATTATACGGAAATTAAAAGAGAATTTCGGTATAAAGACAGCAGAATAGATTTTTTAATAACCCTCGGTGACAGCACAAAAGTACTGTGTGAAGTCAAGAATGTCACAATGTTTGATGACAAATATGCCTATTTTCCTGATGCAGTCACTACAAGAGGGCTCAAGCATCTTTTAACTCTGGCAAAGTCAAAAAATGATGGTTACAAACCGGTTATGTTATACATAATCCAGAGCAACAATGATAGGTTTCGCTGCGCAGATTTTATAGATGAAGTATATTGCAAAACACTTAGAAATCTTGGAAATGAAATCAATGTTTTGCTCTATAAAAACATATTTGACCCTCAGGGTAGAACGTGCAGACTTTCCAAATTAAACTACACCCAATTATAGAGTTAAATCAATAACTGTAATGGATTTATTTTTTAGCCAAGCTAAATGGTATTAAGCAACATTATAATTTCTTCTTCTATATTTGCATTACCGGTCTTGGAGCCGTAATCAAGGCTCAACAGTGATTCAGAACATCTGGACAACTCTTCCATACTCCATTCAGAGGCATTTTTTTTAATTTTATTCATAATAAACTGTCTCTCATTTACCAGAGAAGGGTTAATTTTATATCCTACTATCTGCAACAGCCTTTTTGAAATCATGTAAAAGGCCGGAGCAACACTTTCATTGTTGACAATCATATTAGAAATAATTTCGGCACACTTTTTTCTGTTTTTATCAAAAAAACTATCTATAAGCAAAAATACGTTTTCGCTTTTTGAAAAACTTATCTTCTCAATAATCTCATTTTCAGATTCAGGACTTTTGTAGGCATAATAAACACTTAGCTTATCAAATTCATTTTTTATTGTTCCAAAATCTTTACCGCACATTTCGTAAATTTCTTCTGCAGCCACCTTGCTGAGTTTGACACCAAGTTTTTTAAATATATCAACAACGTGTGAAAGGTCGGAAAATTTATCTTTTTTAGGCTCAGAAATAACTTCAAAGTTTTCATCTTTTCCGGCTTTAGATAAAAAATTCAGATCATTTGCAGTAACAATTACCATAGATTCAGATTTAATAATGCTCTGCTTAATCTCATCAAAGTTTTTTAGCTTCTCACCGTTCTTGATTATTGCCATTTTTATATCACTGAAAAGTGGCAATGAAGAGATGAAAAAAACAAAATCTTCGCTGTCAAATTCATCTGCATAATATGTTTTTTTATCCAATTCAAGATCTTTGAGTGAGCCTAAAACTTTATCAATCTGCTCATCAATAAATGAATCGCTGCCAACGATTAAGATTTTTCTACCTGTTTTCAAACTCATACCTGAAATCTAACAGTAAATTTCTGATGCCTTTTACAAATGCTTCATCCCTGTTTATAATATTTTCGGAAACATTTGATGACAAATTGAAATTTTCAACTCTGCCTATTATTTTTTCATATAAAAGTTTAAAACCCTGGTCGTAAACGGATATTTTAACCTTGATATTTATATCTACCACAACAGCCTGACTTGAAATAGTAGTTATACTGGAATTTGTTTTTGCACTCAAAAGGTCAATTTTTAAAAAATAGTCTGCATTTTCTTTTGAAGTCAATAATCCGTATCTGCTGAAAAAATCATTTACTTCATCATTCAATAGAGAATAATAATCCGACTCAAAATAGCTATTTTTAATCTCAGAGACATAAAATTTATGCTTTGGCTTTGATGAATCATAGTCAATGCCTGCGATTCTGTAACCGCAGGCACTTAGAAGCAAAAGCATAAAAATGAATAATTTTTTCATTATTTCACAACCAGACTAATCAGTTTTCCAGGTACATATATCTCTTTAACAAGAGTTTTGCCTTCAAGATATCCCATAATTTTTTCATTCTCCCTTGCAGCCTTAAGAGCAGTTTCCTTATCAACATCTTTTGGCATAACAATCTCAGCCCTCACCTTGCCATTTACCTGAATAGCGAGTGTAATTTCATCTTTTACAGTATACTTTTCTTCATATTCTGGCCACTTTTCCAGCGAGATAAACCCTTTACCTCCAGCAAGACTCCATAACTCCTCACAAAAATGTGGTGTAAAAGGGGTCAAAAGTTTTATCATATTTATAAGACACTCTTTAAATTTCTGTTTTTCATAATCTGTAGACAATTTAGGCTCTATCAGATAAAGATTATTTGTAAGCTCCATAATTGCAGCAACGGCAGTATTAAGCTGAAATTTTTCAATATCATTTGTGACTTTCTTTATGGTAAAATGCATATGGTATAAAATATCTTTAGCAAGTTTGCTATCCTCATATTCAGCATTGTATTCTGTTTTTATAAGCTCAAGATTGTTCACAAAAAGCCTGAATATTCTGTTTATAAATCTGTAACATCCATCAACACCCTGTTCGCTCCACTCAAGGTCCTTTTCAGGAGGAGCAGCAAATAAGCTGAAAAGTCTCGCTGTATCAGCACCATAACGTTTTATCAATGCATCAGGGTCAACCACATTTTTCTTTGATTTGCTCATTTTTTCCACTCTTCCAACAACTACCTGCTCACCACAAATTTTGCATTTTCCTTCATCCACATCTTCAGGGAAAAGCCAACCATCATTTTTGCAGGAATATGTTTCTTTGCAAACCATCCCTTGAGTGAGAAGTCTTTCAAAAGGCTCATCAATATTTATATATCCAAGGTCTCTTAAAACTTTTGTAAAAAATCTCGCATATAGCAAGTGTAAAATTGCGTGTTCCACACCACCAATATACTGGTCAACATTCATAAAATACTCTGCTTCTTCTTTGTCGAATATGTTTGTGCTGCATTTAGGAGAGCAGTAGCGCAAAAAGTACCACGAGGATTCCACGAAAGTGTCCATAGTATCTGTTTCCCTTTCAGCATCAATACCACAAAGAGGACACTTTACATTTTTAAATTCAGCAGAAGTCTCAAGCGGATTTCCTGAGCCAGTAAACTCAACATCAAGTGGTAGTCTAACTGGCAAATCTTTCTCTGGCACCGGTACTATTCCACATTTTTTACAATGTATCACAGGGATAGGTGCCCCCCAGTATCTCTGCCTTGAAATTCCCCAGTCCCTCAATCTGAAATTTACTGTCTTTTTACCTATATTTTCCTCTTCAAGAAACTCAGTTATTTTGGTCTTAGCCTCTTCATTGGAAATCCCGTTAAATTTACCGGAATTAACCATTATGCCTTGACCGGTGTAGGCCTCTGACATATTTTCAGGAGCAAGCTCTTGTCCTTCAGGATTTATAACCACAGTTATTTCCAGATTGTATTTTTTTGCAAACTCGAAGTCCCTCTGGTCATGGGCAGGAACAGCCATTACGGCTCCAGTTCCGTAATCAATTAAAATATAATTTGCTATATAAACAGGAATCTCTTTCTTTGTAAGTGGGTTATAAACATACCTTCCGGTAAAGAACCCTTTCTTTTCCTTGTTGTCAGCCGATCTGCTTATTTTATCTTCTTTAAGTATGCTATTTATAAATTTTAACCCCTCTTCCTCGTAAGATGTCCCTTTTATAAGCTCTTTGGACATTTCATGTTCAGGAGCAAGCAGCATAAATGTGGCTCCAAAAAGTGTATCCGGCCTTGTGGTAAAAACGGTAATCTTCCTATCAAAACCTTTTACTTCAAAATCTATCTCTGCTCCATACGATTTCCCAATCCAGTTTCTCTGCATTGTAAGAACTTTTTCCGGCCAGCCTTCAAGTTTATAAGTATATTCAAGCAATTCCTCAGCATAATCAGTAATTTTGAAAAACCAGCCATTAATCTCTTTCATCGTTACTTCATTGGAACATCTCCAGCATTTTCCATCCTCAACCTGCTCATTGGCAAGCACAGTATTGCAGTCCTCACACCAGTTTACAGTAGATTTTTTTCTGTAAATAAGTCCTTTTTCATACATTTTCAAAAATACAAGCTGCTCCCATTTGTAGTACTCAGGATCACACGTAGCAACCTCTCTGTCCCAATCATAAGACAAACCTAACTGTTTAAGCTGTGCTCTCATATAGTCTATATTTGAATATGTCCATTTTGCAGGATGTATTTTATTTTTTATGGCAGCATTTTCAGCGGGAAGACCAAAGGCATCCCACCCCATAGGGTGAAGCACATTGAAACCTTTCATTTTTTTGAATCTTGCAATAACATCTCCAATCGCATAGTTTCTGACGTGCCCCATATGAATTTTTCCGGATGGGTATGGAAACATTTCAAGACAATAATATTTGGGTTTATTTTTGTCATAGTTTACTTTAAAAACTTTATTTTCTTCCCATTTCTTCTGCCATTTATTTTCAATTTGCAGAAAATCATAATGCATAAAAAAACCTCCAGACTAAAAATTATTAAGCTCAAATATACTTAGAAAAAATAGAAACTTCAACCAGGAAATTTTTGGTAGTTTATATTACAGTTAGCTATCTTCGAATATTCGGCTGCCTGTCAATTCGCTCAATAGCTCAAAAGAACTTTTTTTATACAAGAAATCTTTCTTAATATTAACATTTTTCGACTGGATAAGCACATTGAAATTGGTGCCAAATCCACCTTCGGGCATAATGAGCGATTTTAGCGAAGCTCTTTGAACGTCTGTCATATTTTTATTGTCAAACTCTTCAATCACACCTGACGCCATCAAAAAAGTCCACTGAGGCATAAAATTTACAGTTTCAAGCCCTGACTCCTCACCATAAACTTTAAGAGCAGAAAAATCTACAAAAGCGGTGATATCCTGAAATCCAATCCTTTCAAAAAAGTCGTTGTTTTGTGTATGTTTGAAATAGCAAGTAACAGTGCCATCAATTCTGAAAGGGGTATAAAGCTGCTCTGCCATAAAACCGTAATCTATTGTTATCACAAGCCCTTTTCTTACTTTGCTCCCCAGGTCTTTAATCCAATGTACAGCATCAATGTTAATATCCGCAATCTGCTTGTCAATAATCTTTATATTTAGCCTATTAAGATATTCTGTTATTTCAGGTGTAGACACTTCGCCAGGATAAAAAGTAAATTTTCCTTCATGTTCAATTACATAAAGCTCTTTTATTAATCCGTCTATGTTAATAACCCTGTGTACGGGAAAAGCATCCACAAGCTCATTTGAAAAAAATACCCCTTCAAAATCATTGAGTTCATCAAACGTAATCCATTTAACCTTATTTAAGTGCTCTTTAAGATTTTGCTTTTGAAAATCTACAAGAAACTCGCTTTTTTCTATGATAATATAAGTAACTTCTTCATAAAAACGTGGCTCATAAATTTTATAGTAGTTTAAAATATCATTGGCAAGAAGCCCGCTACCTGCCCCCATTTCGCATAGTAAAGGCCTAATATTGACTTCTTCTATAGTCTTTTTAACCCCTTTGGCTATGCTTCTTCCAAAGGATTCTGAAGCATCTACTGAAGTATAGAAACTACCCTGCTGACCAAATGGGTTTTCTTTCTGATAATAACCAAGCTCAGGGTAATAAAGAGCTATATCCATAAATTCTCTGAATGTAATTTTGCCTTTTTCATAAATAAGATGTTTTACTATTTCCCTTAGTTTTGAGTCCATTACCTCACCTTAAAAAATAATGTTATAATTGCACTGTCTGTCTGCCCTTCTTTTTCAGATGGCTCAAATTTAAGTTTGGATACAAAATCTGTCGATATCTTCTCTATATAACTATCAGTTGCAGTCAAAAAAGTTATTTTTACCGGATAGCCCCTGGAATCAACAAAAAATTGTATTTTTACCTCTGTATCACTTTGAAGGGAATATTCCGGCATTTTCGGTATATACACAGGTTTTCTCACTCTGCTTGACAAAGATTCTATCTGGAAAAACTCATTACCAGTCTGACTTACTTTGTCACTATGGTATTTGTCTGAAATGATTGACTCAAAGTTTTTTAGCTCTGAAGAAACATCGATATTTAATTTTTCTGGTTTGTATGCCATTTCCCCTGCGCTAATCTCCCTTTTGTCAAGTTGCACCTTTTCAGTTGTATCAAACTCCGGAAGCTCAACTCTGCTACTTTCAATTTTTGATTTTTTCGCATCATCATTTAGTATTTTGCTTACAAGCTCACTTGCCGAAATTTCCTTTGTGTTACTTTCTAAACTATTGGCCTTTTTTACAATTATTTTCTGAGTTTTAATAAAATCCACTTCAATAGTTTTTTCCATATTTTTAAATTCAATATTAAAAGGGGGCAGAATATAAATAAATCCTAAATGAATTACAAGTGAAACAACAAAAAATAATGTCAGAAATACTCTGCTATTTGTCATTCTTCCTCAGCGGCTATTGCAAACCTCTCAAACCCGGCCTTTTTGCTTTCATCCATAACAAAAACCACATCTCCGTGTTTACTATCTTTGTCAGCCTGGATTATTACAGATGCAGAAGGATTTTTTTCGTACAAGCCCTTAATCGCAGCAATAAAGGCGACCTTTGAAATCTCCTTACCATTTAGCACTATCTGACCACTTTTGGTTATCGATACGTTCACATTCTTTTTGGTTTCCACAGATTCACCTTTAGCTTTCGGAAGATTTACCTTTAAAGAATTGGTGTAAACAAACGTTGTAGACACCATAAAAAATATGAGAAGCAGAAATACCACATCAATCAAAGGTGTCAGGTTTATATCGAGCCCTTTATCCTTGCTATTTTCCCTGAATCTCATTTTATTCCTCTTTGAATATAAGATTAACAATATTCGAGGCTGCTATTTCAAGCTCATTTGAAATTTTATCAGACCTGTGCCTTACGATGTGATAAAAAATTACTGTTGGAATTGCAACACTAAGGCCTGCTGCAGTGGTCAACAATGCTTCGGAAATACCTCCCGCAAGGGCTTGAGCGTTGCCGATACCCTGTTGAGAAATAACAATAAATGTTTTAATCATACCTAAAACAGTACCAAGAAGTCCAAGCAAAGGTGAAATAGTAGCAATTGTCTGTAATGTCGGCAGAAACTTATCAAGTTTTCTTGACTCAAACCTTCCTGTTTCTTCCACAAGCTCCATAAGTCGTGAAATAGGAAGATCAAGATTATCAAGAATACTTCTTGAAATATTGCCTATTGCACAGGGTTTTAAATCGCACAAAGACTTGGCATCCTCAAAAGATTTAGACTTTAAAAAAGCATACATCTTTTCAAGGAATGTTTTCGGCGCATATTTTTCAGTACGCAGGCTGACAAGTCTTTCCAGAAAAATTGCAAGAGAAAGTACTGACAGAAAAATTATAGGGTACATCAATACCCCACCCTTTTGAATTATTTCAAACATCAAGACCCCCTATTTAGTTCCTTTAATATTTTTTGCACTTTTTCGGCATTCTGCTTGTTACCGATGGATTCATATGCTCTGATGGCATTTTCAAGGGAAAGTTTATTAAATTCAGAATTTTTATCAAGATAGTAAGCCTTCATTGAATACTTGATCGTATTTTTGTAGTCATTTTCATAAAAATATTTTAATGAACTAAAATATAATCCTGCAATAACATATTCTTTGATATTTGATACCAGTAGATTATCTATCTCAGCTTTGTATTTGACAATATTTTTACTGTCACCAACAATTTTAAGTGCCCTTAAAACAGAGTCAAAATATAAAGTGGGCTCTGATTCCAAAAAATCTCCTGCAAGCTTTATTATCCTGTCAGGGTCATCATAAAGCTTTAATAACCTTTTACTGCTTAGTATCTTATAATTTTCATTTTCAAGAAGATTTTCATAAATAGCTATGGACTTTGTCTTATCAATTTGTTCAAGGCACTCTGCTTTAAGCAGATACGCTTCATAATCGTTTTTGAATTTATTTATTACATAATCTGTATCCTTCGTACATTCTTCGTATCTGCCAAGCTTTTTGAATATGTCGCCCCTTAAAAGATAAGCATCTTTGTTGTTTTTTGAAGATTTAAAGTTATCAAAGTAATAATTAATCAGATAGATAGCATTTTGAAGCTTGTTCTGCCCAATACTTTCCTTTACAAGTTCTATAATAAGACTATCTTTCCTCTCAAAATTTCTGTTTTTAATCAGCTCAAATATTTCATCAATATATTTTTCATTTTGCCCTTTTGCTCTCTTAATATTAATAAGACCAAATATACTGTCATAAATGTATTTATTTTCATTTACAAATTTATTGAAGATTATCTCAGCCTCACTGTACCTTTTAAGTGAGTACAATGATTTTGCCTTCAAAAGCAGGTATTTGTCATCTTTAAACATTGCCCTATCAATAAAGTAAAGTGCTGTTGAATAATCCCCCTTTAAAAAATAATAATTTACCGCCGTGTCAAAAAAATTTTCATTATTTAAATATTTTAATGCAAGTTTGTAAGCCTGCTCGTATTGATCCAATTTGAAATAAACAGACATCAACAAATAATCTGTTTCTTCATCAGGCTTTTTAATTTTATTCAAATAGTTAAGGGATTCACTGTATTTTTTTCGATTGAAAGCAACTACCGATTTAAGATAGTTTCCACGATCGGTATCAATGCTGTTGAGATACTCAAGTGCAATATCATACTCCTTATTGGCAATAAAAATTTCACCTTTTAGCTCCTGGCAAAAATATGTGCTGCAATTTTCAAGAACAATCAGCGCCGTATCAAGCTGATTTTTGCCAAGATAAATCTGCCCGAGCAAATATCTTGCGGAATTTAGCTTTTCTTGATCTTTTGCTTTTAATATATACCTCTTCAGGTTTGCCTCTGAAAGGTCTCTGTTGACATAGAAATAGTCAAGCCCTTTATAAAAATAACTGCTCTCCATCAAAAATTCATTGAATGTAATCTTTTCAAAAGCAGAAGCAGATTTCAAATATTCTTTTTGATTAAGCAATAACAGCCCTTTGTAAAAATTTTTATAATCAATATTCTGAGGATTTTTAAAGTTAAACCTATCTATGTAAGATGCCTCAATATCGTAAAACCCCTTTGTAACAAGTTCAAAAAATAAATTGGCAAGGTAATTTTCGTCCTTTATTGTGGAAATATCGGAAATAGCTTCAAGAAAATCCCCTTTATATATTTTTTTCTTGATTAAAAAGTAATTTTTAAGGTTTGTATCTTCAAGTTGGTCTATGTAACCTGAAGCCTTACTCAAATCGCCTTTTGAAAGATACACATCGATTAAGACAGGATAAGAATTTACCGTGCCTTTTTCTTCATTCTCAAGTATGCTTGAATAGTCTTTCAAAACATATTTACTGTATAAAAAATAATCATAAAAAAATTTGTACTTATTTGCTATTTCTATATTTTTACCAATAATATCAACAATCTTCTGATATTTATCAAGTCCAAAAAGTGTATCCACATAAAC
>JAIHAR010000012.1 GCA_020054865.1 Deferribacteraceae bacterium | reverse complement strand
AAAGCTGCTTCTTGGTCTGGTCATGGCTGCCTCCTGATGGATAAACAATAGCAGATTTGGGTAAAAAGGTCAAGAAATAAATGCCTGTCCTTTTATTTTCTTTTATTTTTTCAATATACGTAGATAGTTTTGTCCCTGATTCTGACATTAGAATAAATGGCCTGGTTGGCCACAACTTAATTAATTTATTGAGTGAAAGTGAATTTTTTTGCTTTAAAATTGATAAGTTTTTAACCAACATACTGGTACTTATAATAAACAAGGTAAAAAACAAAAAATATTCTCTCAAAACTATTTTTACAGCTTACGCCAATAACGAATTAAAAATGTTAGAGATAAGGTTTGATTTTATAGAAGACTATATTCTATCATCCATAAGAAATGTTGCAAATATTGAAAATAGAGAAGAATGGGAAAAAAGGCATGATACCGGAGAATTTGTAAAGATATGTGCCTGGTGCAACAAAATTTTTTACAATTCAAAATTTCAATCTCTTGATAAAGTAGTTTACGAAACTGACTTGTTTGAAAGGGGGGTAATTCCTACATTCACCCACGGAATATGTGGGGAATGCAAAAACAAGGTCTTTGGCGAATATCTGAATTAATTATAATTCCGTAACTAAAGTTATGTAAGTCCAACGGACATATTTTAGCCAAAAAGCTTTAAATATGCCCGTTTTTTTGCTTATTTCCTGTTTTTATCAATAATGAGTCTGCCACCTACACTTACATTTTGCGGCTCATTTTCCCTGATAAGAATAATTATTGACTCTTCTGGCATATTAAAATAGCTGGCGGTGGTTTTGGTTATTTCTTTTACAAAATCTCTTTTCTTCTGAATATCTTCCACCTTTGGACCTTCAATTGTAATAATAGGCATTGGACCTCCTTATACAAATTTTTATTTAAATTTTACTTTAAATGCTGTCATGGTAATGTCATCATTTTGGACTTTTGACCCCCTAAAATTTACTACATCATCAAAAATTAGTTTAAAAAGACCATTAAGAGATTCCTCGCGAGAATTTACGAGCGTATCTTTAAGCCTCTTAATACCGTAAAACTCCCTTTTATCGTTTTCAGTTTCAATTATCCCGTCAGTATACATAAATACAACATCATTATCCTTCAAAGTATATGTCATTTCTTTATAGCTTATATCTTCCATAAGACCCAGCAAAGGATCACCAAAAATGAGCTCCTTAATCTCTTTTCCTTGCTGAAAAACAATAGGTGGATGATGACCGGCATTGGAAAAGGTAATTGTCCCGTTGTTGATGTTAACCCGCATATAAATCATTGTAATAATAAACTCAAGCTTTGTGAGGTCTCCATAAATCTCTCTGTTCAGTATTGACATAATTTTTGCTGGCGTAATGTTTTTTTGAAAATTTATTATCGACTTTATTATACTTCTAAGCTCAGTCATAATGAGCGCTGAGGCCACATTATGGCCTGAAACATCTGCAATAACCACATCAAAAACACCTTCTCTTATTTGATAAAAATCATAATAATCACCACCCACAAATTCAGAAGGGTAACATACACCAAGCATCTGGACACCATAAACTTCAGGGTATTTTTCCGGCAATAACGATTTTTGAATTTGCTTGGCAATCTCAAGCTCTTTTGCAACCTCTCTCATCTTGATAATCTCTTCAGTCTGATAGTGATTATTAATCATGTAAGCCATTTGATTGGCGATACTCTGCAAAAGACTTATCATCTCCTTGCTGAATAAATTTTTAAAAAGCTTGCTATAACATGTTATAATTCCATGCACTTCTTCATTTATAATAAGAGGGATATGGGCAAAAGATATAACACCATGTTTTTTTAAATCTATGGAAAATTCATTAAGTTCAATCTGATTTATATCATTGACAGCAAGAGGTATTTTTTGGACGGCAGCTTTTCCGATATATGACCTTTTAGGGTCAATTAACCTGTAACTTGTAAGAAGGCTTGAATTAAGCTCGCCAGCATAAGAATATACTGCCAATACTTCCCCTATTTTTCTTCTCAATATCACAAGGTCAAAATGGAATGTGTCCTTAATTATCTCAAGTGCCTTAAAAAGTTTCGTCTCCAATGTATTTACACTCGAGAAAATTCTCGAAATATCAAGTATTACATTTAGTTCAGAGATTCTTTTCACAAGTGTCTCTTTCGATTCTCCCACTCCATAGGAAAGTAAATCCTTAAATACATCTATTACTTTTGTCTCACCTTTACCCTTTATTTGTGCATAAGATTCAAATATCAATTTGGCAGCTCCTGGCCCTACTGCAGAAGAAAGCATCTCTTCCGCCTTATCCCTCAGCGTGGTCACTTCGGTCATATTTAAGTTTCCCCTGTTTTTATTGATTGTCTGAAGATAAGCTGTAATCTTTTCCTGAGAGGTCTTTTTACCAAAAAAGTTATTCAATATACTTTCAATATCATCAACAGTTAAACCTTCTATTACCGAACGCTTTCTGGCAATATAGCCAAAAGAAAATGAATCCACACAAAGGGAAGCAGTTTCAGATTCGACAACACTTTTTTCGCTCAGAGATGACACAAGCACAATACCTGCAATATTAAAAGCAAGA
Source organism: Deferribacteraceae bacterium (assembly GCA_020054865.1). Classification (GTDB taxonomy): domain Bacteria; phylum Chrysiogenota; class Deferribacteres; order Deferribacterales; family Deferrivibrionaceae; genus Deferrivibrio. Next base: position 50,422 of record JAIHAR010000012.1, on the reverse strand, counting down.
CTCCAGAATAAGCTGTGACTCCAGATATCAAGAGTGTCAAGTCCAAATAGGGCTGTTGGCCGTAAAATTTTAACTCCAAAAAGGCCATTCAGTATTATGTTATAGTCTATCACCCCTGACTTTGCCATGTATGGAACTATAAGTGTATAAAACCAGAATAAAAAACCCAAAGATATCCCCGCCAATGCCCCTTTCTCATTTGCATCCCTCCAAAAAATTCCAAAAATTATGGCCGGAGCAAATTGAGACACAGCAGCAAACGATGTAAGGCCAAGATTTACAAGCGAAAATGAGCTGCCAACTTTTACAAAATAATAGTACCCTACCATTACTACAAAAAGGGTTGCTGCCCTCTTTAGGTGAGGAATAATCATACCCAAATTGATTTTGATAACATACCTTACGATAAATGTAAGAATAAAGTTATTTATAAACATATTGGCAAGACTCACAGAAGTAACGATAATCATTCCTGTGGCTGCTGAAAGTCCGCCAAGATATACGAGAATTGCTAACAGATAATTTCCATTTTCGATAAGAAGTCCCATTGAATAATAATCCGGATTGCCTCCCCCCTCAAACTTAATCAGTCCGGCAAATGCGATGGGTATTACAAAAATGTTTATTACGAAAAGATATAATGGAAACAAATACATAGATTTTATTATGTGCTTTTCATCCGTATTTTCGATAACCGCCATATGAAACTGCCTTGGCAAAAACATTACGGCAAACATACTCATTACAATCAGCGCAAGCCACTCGCTGCTTGAAACATTGCTGCCACCTATTTTGAAAACTGTATCAAGCTTCCCTTTTATAAAAGGGCTTTGAGAGTTAACAACCTGGCTCAAAATATCCCTGAAACCATCGTACATAAAATAGGTTATAAAAATACCCGCAATAAGAAACACAATAAGCTTTATTATCGATTCAAATGCTATTACCCCGACAAGGGAAGGGTGTTTTCTATGGTCGCCAAAATGTCTTGTCCCAAAAAGAGCACCAAATATACCTATAATTATCGATACATAAAAAGCAGTATCCTTAACTAATAATGTCTTGGTCCCAAGGTAGGGGGTATTGTAGGCAATAAGAAAAATTGTTTCATTTATCGCTTTAAGTTGAAGAGAAATATATGGAATTACACCTATTAAACAAAGCAGTGTCACAAGTATTCCAAGTCTTTTGGACTTTCCATATCTAAAACTTATAAAATCCGCCAAGGATGTAATACTGTGATTTTCTGCAATCCTGACAAGTTTTCTTAGAAAAAACCACCAGGTAAATATAATAAGCGTAGGTCCAATGTAAATTGCCAGAAACTCTATCCCATTTGATACGGCTCTCCCAACTGAGCCGTAGTATGTCCATGTTGTGCAGTAGACGGCCAATGTAAGTGAGTATACGTAAGGGTTACAAATATATTTACTATTTTTTATATACAATTTTTCAGAAATATATCCGACTATATATAGTAAAAACAGATACAAAAGAGTAATAAAAAAAACAACCTCAAAATTATTACTCATCATCTATCTTCCTTGAAAATATATATACGACAATTATAGATACAAGCCAGCCTACAAAAAAATAAATATATAAAAGTGGATAGCCAAAAACAAATATTTTTTTATCAAAAATTGAAATAAAAGGATAATTTATAAGTACAAATCCAAGAAAAAAAAGAAAAAGCCAAAATATAACCATTCTGCTCATACAAAAATTATAACACAGGCTTTTTTAAATTTTAAGCTAATTATGTCTATTACAAATTTTATTTGCCTCCCTATGCTTTTAAAAGTATTGACACAATTTTAAACATTTGCTCAATTATACAAATGACTCATGTTCCGTTCTTTCAATTATTTCATTTTTCAATTTGTCGTTAAGATTGCAAAAATAATCGCTGTATCCTGCTACTCTTACTATCAAATCTCTGTAGTTTTCAGGCTTTTCTTTTGCTTTTTTAAGAGTCTTGGCATCTATGACATTAAACTGAATGTGATGCCCATCAAACATAAAATATGTTCTAACAAGCTGTAAAAGGGCATTTAAACCTTTTTCATCCTTAATCAAAGATGGAGTTACCTTCATATTTAAAAGTGTACCGCCTGTCTTTAAGTGATCCATTTTTGAAGCCGATTTTATAACTGCTGTCGGCCCGTTTATATCTGAACCCTGTACAGGGGAAATCCCCTCAGAAAGAGGCTCAAAAGCCTTCCTGCCGTCAAATGTAGCACCAATAACCGAACCAAAATAGACATGAACGGTGGTAGGAAGCATATTTATCCTAAACTGCCCACCTTTATAATTAGGTTTGCCGTCAATATATCCAAAAAACATTTCAAAGACCTTCTTCATTATCTCATCAGCATAAGGTTCATCATTACCGTATTTTTTTGTCTTATTTTTCAATATCAAACGCTCAACTTCATACCCCTCAAAATTGCTCTTTAGTATCTTTAGAACCATATTCTGTGGAATTAATTTCTTTTCAAATACAATTTCTTTCAGGGCTGATAGTGAATCTGTAATAGTGCCAATCCCAACCCCCTGAATATAAGAGCTATTGTATCTTGCCCCTCCAGCATTGTAATCTTTAGCATTTTTAATGCAATCATCTATTAATATTGATAAAAACGGTGCCGGCATCTTTTTAGCATAAATTTCTTCAATAACAAGATTACCTTTTATCTTTATATCCAAGAAATATTTCAATTGTCTCTCAAAAGCTGAAAGTAAATCTTCAAATGATTTAAAATTTTCAAATTGTCCAGTTTCAATACCTATCTTTTCACCCGTTACAGGGTCAAAGCCATTATTGAGAGTAATCTCCAAGACCTTCACCAAATTAAAATATCCTGTAAGGGTATAATTTTCTTTACCAAACGCCCCCGATTCTACACAGCCACTTGTTCCACCTAACCTTGCATCTACAATATTTTTTCCCTGTCTTAAAAGTTCCTGCATCACGGCATCTGCATTAAAAATGGCGGGTTGCCCAAATCCGGTGCGTATAACTTCAAGTGCCCTTTTCAAAAATCTGTCAGGGTTTTTTCTGCTAATATGAACACTTGCATTGGGTTGGACTATCCGCATTTCCTCTACTACATCAAGCAGCAAAAAGCTCAAATCATTTACAGCATCCTGCCCATCTTTATCCACTCCACCAAAATTTATCTGGGCAAAATCTGTATAAGTGCTGCTCTCCTCCGCGGTAACACCTACCTTTGGTGGTGCGGGATGATTGTTAAACTTTACCCAAAAACATTCCAAAAGCTCTTTTATCTCATCTTTGGTAAATCTGCCACTTTCTATATCATTCCTATAAAAAGGGTAAAGATTTAAATCGAGCCTGCCGGGGCTAAAAGCATCCCATCCGTTTAACTCCGTAATTACCCCTAAATGTATAAACCAATAGTGTTGCAAGGCCTCATAAAAATTTCGTGGGGCATTTTCAGGGACATATTCGCAAATCTCAGCAATTTTAAGCAATTCTTGTTTTCTTATCGGGTCTTTTTCTTGAAGCGACATCTCTCGAGCTTTCTTTGCATGTCTTTTTGCATAATTAATGACCCCTTCGCATGCAATTTTCATCCCTGTAAGCTCGTCAAGCTTCTCTTCAAAATAAGGGTCTGAATTGTCTAACGAGTTAATTTTATTTTCTATATCTTTAATAAAATCTTTCAGCCCTTTATCATAAATCTTCCCATCTGCTACAGTATGCCCCGGTGCCCTTTGCTCCATAAACTCAGTAAAGATTCCAGCTTTATAAGCTCTTTTCCATTCTTCACTAACCTTTTCAAAAATCTCTTCTCTAATAGTTTTGCCTTCCCAATAAGGGATTATCTCCTCTTCATAAATTTTAAATGCCTCATCACTTACTTTGTAAGGGAGTTTCTCTCTTGAATTTAAAATTTGTAAATCACCCAAAGAATGTAGAGAAATTTCAGGGTAGCTTGGAGTAGCTTTTGGAAATTCGCCCCTTTCGCCGACAATCAGCTCATCCTCCCCGATATAAATAGCTTTATTTTCTAAAATATATTTTAACGCCATCCCCCTTTTGGTAGCTATGCCAATTTTCTTCCCTTCAACAGATTTATAAAATTCGGTCAAAAGCTTTGCCCTTTCAAAAGAAAATGTTTCAACGGATAAAAGACTGTTTTTTCTTAAAAATCTTACCCTTTCATTCATACCCCTTTCAAAATACCCGCCATTTAAGTTAATAACTTTACATTCTGTTTGCTTCGTCATAATCTACTCCTAAAACTCTTGATTTTTCTCTTTTATAACTATTATCCGGCACTACTATATCATTTAATGAATATTTTTTACCACAAAGCTCATATTTACCCTGCATAATGTTGTGATAAAATACCGGCTCTATTTTTATTTTTCCTTGTAAAGATTTTACAAACTTCTTAATATTTATGAGATTTTCTTCATCTTCATTAATACCTGGAATTATCGGGATTCTGACTATTATATTTGCGCCTGAATTTGACAGCTCTTTCAAATTCTTTAGTATAAGGGTATTATCAACACCCGTTAAAATTTTATGTTTACTGCTGTCAAAGTGTTTTATATCATAAAGAAAAATATCAGTATATTTTGCTGCCTCAAGAATCTTTTCAGTTGCAATAAATCCGCTGGTATCAATTGCTATATTTAAATTTTCTTTTTTTAGCAGCTTTAATGTCTCAATCAAAAAATCAAACTGAAACAATGGCTCGCCACCGCTAAAAGTAACACCCCCATTTAGCCCATAAAAGTGATAATCCTTTACGACAAAATCAAGCACATCTTCGGCTGAATAGTATGAGCCTACACTTTTGATACTATTTCCGGGACAAACTTCTTCACATTTTAGACAAAAATTGCATTCACCCCTTTTGAGAGCTCCATCTACAAATTTTATTGAGTCTGCAGAGCACGATGCAACGCAAAATTTGCAGCTTATACATTTGTCTTTGTAATAAAAAAATTGCCTCTCAAAACTTTGACTTTCCGGATTGTGACACCAAAGACATTTTAATGGACAGCCTTTAAAAAAAATTGTCGTCCTTATCCCCGGTCCATCGTTTATGCTGTATCTTTTTATATCAAAAACAAGCCCTTTCATACATTTTCCGTATAATACTTTAAAATATATTTATGCTGATATTCGTAAGACCAGTGTACTTCCCTTATATAGTCAGCCGCTTCTTTAAATTTTTTATTTTTAAGAAGGATTATCATATTATCGTGCTCCAATACCGAATCAAGCTCCCAATCTTTTACAAACTCTTTTTTTCTTGGAAAATCATAAAGCCTCTCTTTGGATATTTTTAAAATTTTAAGCATATTTTTGTTGTCTGTAAGATTTATATATATGTTGTGAAAATTAATATTATTTTCATAATATCCATTAAAATCGTTGTTATTCAAAGCTTCTTTCATATTAAGATTAAATTGTCTCATCTGTTCTATTTGATTCTCAGTCAGCTTATGTCCATATTTTTGCACTATAAAGCTTTCTGCAGACGCAATAATTTCATAATAATTTTTTATATCTTCAAGCGTTAACGAAGCTACCACTATCCCCTTTCTTGGCATTATTTTTACAAAACCATCCACCTCAAGCTGTAAAAGAGCATCCCGCAAAGGTGTTTTGCTAATGCCAAATTTTTCTGCAAGCAGTTTAATATCAACAGATTCTCCGCTCTTAAGCTCGCCACTGTTTATCATGGATTTCAAATATTCGTACACCTGTTCACGAACAGATAATAGATTTAACATAAAAACACCTTTATGAAATGATATTCTATGATATCTGATATATCAGATATAGTCAATATTTTTTCATCAAAATTCAGGGTTAGTCTTCAATACATTCCATATATTCTTTAAGCCAAACCGTTAACTTTTTACTCTTTGAAAACAAGTTTTCTCTCTCCAAATATTCTGTAAAAGTATTAAAAAGCAAGAGGTACAGCTCCTTGACATACAAATTTGAGATTATCGACAATTTTTCACCAAAACAGGCCGCAGCAATTGACTCCCTACACCTTTCTGCACTCGTGGAAGTAACTGACCTGCATAAAATCGGTCTTACCGGATAGATACTGCAGGCAAAAGTATCCGTCAAAAAAACACACTTTTTTCTTAAAAAAATCCTTTCTTCATCATCAAGCCCTTTAACCATGAAGTAACTTTCTTTAATTTTTTCTTTCAAGCTTCTTCTGCCTGTGTCATCAAAATTACTGTTAATATAGTTAATAATATTTTTTATCTCCGGCTCAAGGGTTGCGATGTTTAAAATACAGCAATGTCCGCACCCTGCCCTGCAATCAATCTCTTTCAGGTTAAATTTTTCATAATTTTTTCTCAAAAAATCATCGCAGAAATTTAGTAGTGCATTTAGCTTGATATCTATTTCACAATCGCCCTTTAAAACACTGTAAAAATACTCTTTAGTAAAGTCCAAATTAACCTCATCCATGTTAAATTATAGCCCGCCCCTGATGTAATTCAAGTCAAATACTGTTTATTCTTGTCAAATTTCTAAAATTAATGCAAATTAAACTTATGAAACTGGTAGTAATATCTGACACACATACAGACAAAATTGAAAAATTGCCTTCAATGCTTATTGAAGATATAAAGAACTCTGATGCAGTTATCCATGCAGGAGACATTGTAGGGTATCCCCTAATCTTGCAATTAATGCAGCTTAATCCCATAATCTATCCTGTTAAAGGTAACACAGACCCTTTTATACCTGAATTGCCAAAAAAGAGGTTGCTAACATTTCAAAATGTAGCAATAGGCGTAGTCCATGGTGACGGCTCACCATTCGGGCTTGAAAACAGGCTTCTCTATGAATTTGACAAAGCCGACATAATTATTTATGGTCACACCCACAAACCATTCTGGGGAAAGTTTGGTGAACAACACCTTTTAAACCCAGGTAGCCCCACAAATAACAGGTGGACTGATAAAAATAGTTATGCTATACTTTCCATTGAAAATGATACTTTCGATGCAAAAATAATTTACATATGAGGTAGAAATGAAAGTTGCAATAATAGGTGCTGGCAGTGCAGGTATGTTTGCTGCCTATGAACTAATGAATAAAAAGGGTGTTGAAGTTGATATATATGAAAAAGGTGCAGATATAAGAACACGGACAAGAAAAGAGATAATGTCCGGATTTGGCGGTGCCGGTGCTTATTCTGATGGCAAATTAACACTAACAACCGAATTTGGCGGCTGGCTTTCCGATTTTATGCCTGAAAGCGAATTGGAAAAGCTTATAGACAGAGCTGATAAGATATGGGTTGATGTCAGCGGTGTAACCGAAATCGATACCAAAGCAAATTATGAAAAAATCAAAGACCTTGAGTACCTTTGCTCAAGACACAGTATGAGACTTTATGCTGCAAAAATAAGACATTTAGGCACTGATAATTGTCTTAAATCTATTTTTAATATTTATGAGAGCTTTGAAAAGTCAAATAATATTAAAATGTATTGCAATACCAATGTAGTAGACTTGATTATTGAAAATAATGAAGCAAAAGGGCTTGTAACGGAAAATGGTGAAAAAAGGTTTTACGATAAAATAATAATTGCTGTTGGCAGGAGCGGAAACCAATGGATGCAAGAGATGGCAATCAAATATAATATAGAATCCGATATTAATCCTGTTGACATAGGGGTAAGGGTCGAAATACCAAAATCGGTTAGCGACACATTTACCGATCAACTTTATGAGTTTAAAATAAAATATTATACATCCGAATTTGAAGATGAGGTAAGGACTTTTTGTGTAAACCCCGGAGGTTTTATTGCCCAGGAAAAAAATCAAAACAATCTGATTACAGTAAATGGACATAGCTATAAAAACAAAAAAAGCGAAAATACCAATTTTGCGCTTCTTGTTTCAACAAAATTTACAGAACCTTTCAGAGAACCTGTAAAATATGGTCAGAATATTGCATATCTGGCAAATATGCTAAGTGGCGGCTCAATAATTGTACAGAGGTTTGGTGATTTGCTTAGAGGAAGACGCTCTACCGAAAGCAGAATCCGTAAGAACTTTGTGGTCCCCACGCTAAAAACTGCAATGCCAGGGGATTTATCATTTGTTTTACCATACAGATATCTTGCAGATATAAAAGAGACTATCTTGCAGCTTGACAAAGTCATGCCAGGTATGGCAGACCCAAATACACTGCTTTACGGTGTAGAGGTAAAATTCTATTCCCTCAGAATAAAAGTTGACAATAAATTAAGATCACTAAACCTAAAAAACATCTATTGTGTGGGTGACGGCGCAGGTATCACAAGAGGGATTATACAGGCGTCAGCTTCAGGGCTTGTGGCAGCAGATGACATATTGAGTTTGATTTAAATGATTAGAAGATACTCTAAGGAAATCAATGTTGGTAATGTCAAAATCGGCGCCAACAACCCGGTTGTTGTCCAGTCGATGACCAACACTGACACAAGAGATATTGAATCTACTGTTCGTCAAATTCAAAATCTTGAGTCTGCCGGTTGCGAAATTGTTCGGGTGGCTATACCGGATAATGATGCCTGTCAGGCTCTCAAGCAAATAAAAAATCAAATAAAAATTCCCCTTATTGCAGATATTCACTTTGATTATAAACTTGCAATAGAATCCATCAAAAACGGAGCTGACTGTATAAGGATTAATCCTGGCAATATCGGAGGGTTTGAAAAACTTAAAAAGGTCGTTGATGTTGCCCGTGATTTTGGAGTTTCAATCAGGATTGGTGTAAACTCCGGCTCACTGGAAAAAGATTTGCTTAAAAATTACGGTGTATCGAGCAACGCCATAGTTATGTCTGCGCTACGATGCGTGGAATTTTTAGAAAACATAAATTTCACCAACTTCAAAGTTTCCCTCAAGGCAAGCAATGTCCCTTTAACTATTGAATCTTACAGAAAATTTTCCAGACTTACAAATTACCCCCTTCACATAGGTGTAACAGAGGCTGGAACAATATTCTCAGGCACTATTAAATCTGCAGTTGGTATTGGGACGCTACTTTCTGAAGGAATTGGTGATACTTTGAGAGTAAGTCTTACTGGAGACCCGGTCAAAGAGGTTGAAGTCGCATTTGAAATATTAAAATCTCTCGAGCTTAGAAAAGCAGGCCCTGAATTTATTTCATGCCCTACCTGCGGAAGAACTGAAATTGACCTTGAAAATCTTGCATTGCAGGTTGAAGAAAGCCTTAAATTTGTAAAAAAAGATGTAACCATTGCAGTAATGGGTTGCCCGGTAAATGGTCCAGGTGAGGCCAGAGAGGCAGATTATGGAATTGCCGGTGGTAGAGGTGTAGGCCTGATTTTCAAAAAAGGGAAAATCATAAAAAAAGTTGATAACGAACACATCCTGGAAGAATTTTTAAAAGTACTTAAAGAAGATAACATCTTGACTGATTAAATGAATATAAAAACAAAAAAGCCCCTTCATAAGGGGCTTTTAATTTACATATAAAACTCAAGCATTTTTAGGTATTAAAACCACTCCTTTTGCAACACCGGTATTCAGAGTACATTTACCATCATAGCAGGCATCCTCACCACTTATTACATCCCCTTTAACATCAAAATAATATTTCCTGTAAGCCTCACCATCTTTCTTTTCCAGGGCAGCTTTTTTCGTAAGGTTTCCGTTATGGTATCTTTCATTGACAATGACTTCTACCGTACCTTTTGGAAATTCTTTATAAACATATTCAGTATTGGAATAAGACCAATCAACCACTTTATAAAGATAGCCATCTATTTCGCTATACTTTATTTCAGGAAAGCCATACTTACCGGACAACAGTCCATTAAATATCTCCTCATTATTGTCAGGAAGTTCAAACCCTTTTATCTTAGCAAGTCTGCTCATTATATAAGATACAGGATATGTTTGCCCCGGTGCATCAATTATCTTTTCAGACCTGATTAGTCTATTGTCCATTGTCACAAAGGTACTTTCCTGCTCCAGATAACCTGTTGCAGGGAAGAATATATCGGCATTTCTTGAAAAGTTATCTGTAAACATTCCAATACTAACGATAAGCTCAAGATTAAAGGCATTTTTTTGAATGGATTTGTATCCTTTGCCGACATTAAGAGTATCAAAACCTACCACGATAAGTGCCTTTATTTTTCCACTTTCAAGCTCTTTAATAAAACTATCTGCAGTGTACTCGTTACCTATAATATTAAGCAATGAGATGTAATTTGCCTTATCGCACGTATTAATGAAATTATACAGTTTTTCTCTGCCTCCTGCATAATCAAGAAAAGCAAATACAGACTTCAATTGTTTTTCAGCCTGCATATATTCATTTCCAACAACAAAAGAAATCTTCTTGGCATCTTTTATATATTCTCTGATATCGCTATAAACTCTTTCAGAACTATTTTTAATTTTTTCAAATACTCCCGCAAAATCTCCATAATCAGCCTTCAATGCTGCATCAGCCATATATTCATACTCCGGCTCTCTCAGAGTAATTGTGACAAGCTTGCCATCATTTCTAACTGCTGCATTCATAATATCCCACTTTACACCGAGAGATTCGGTCTTTAAATCCGCCCCAATAACAAAAGTAAGTTCTGAATCCCTTAAATTTGGCAACTTGCCAATATTATTATAAGTTGAAAACTTTTTGAAATATTCATTGTAATATTTTTCATATTCAATAGCTACGTCACTGACAACTTTACCGCCCGCAATTTTATCAGCAAGATACTTGACAGCAGCAATATCTTCACAGGAAAGACTGCCCCCCACAAGAAATGCTACAGAGCCTTCACCATAATACTCTTTAATTTTGTCGACCTTCTCAATCACATTCTTTATAGAATCATCAAAATCAACAGTTTCAAACTCGTTGTTGCCTTTTTTAAGAGTCGTAGTTACCCTTTCAGGATTATCTGTATATTTAAACGCATACCTTCCGAGTGAGCACACAAACCCGCCATCTGCTGAGGTAGCCCTGTAAATTTCACCATCATATAATCCATATTCTATTTTGCACCCCACAGGGCACATTGTACAAACACTCTGTTTTCTTTGCAAATCCCACGCTCTGACACTGTGTTTATAAGGCTTGTCAAGGAGAGCGCCAACAGGGCAATAATCGACGCAAATCCCACAGAAGTCACAAGAGAGATTTGCGCCGTTTTTTGTGTTTATAATATTTTCAAAACCCCGCTCCTGTATTTCAAGAGCACTGCACCCTGCCACCTCATGGCAGAGTTTTACACATCTTTCACAAAGAACACAAAGATTTGCATCATGTATAATCATATCCCAGTCAAATTTTGGCTTTGCAGGTTTTTCAGTTTTAAAAGTTTCTTCCTTTATGCCAAATGAATAGGCTGTATCCTGAAGCATACATTCCCCGGCCTTGTCACAAACAGGACAATCAAGCGGGTGCTTCATCAAAACAAGTTCCATCATTTTCTTTCTGTTTTTAACAACCTTTTCCGTATCGGTTTTTACCTTCATCCCGTCAATAGCATATGTAACACAGGCAGCAACTGGTTTTGCAACCCCTTCTATTTCAATAAGACATAGCCTGCATGCCCCTGTAGGAGTGATATGTTCCAGATAACACATTACAGGGATATCAATCTCATTTCTTCTTGCAACATCTAAAATCGTTTCCCCTTCTTTAAAATCGTAAAGTTTATCGTTAATATATATCTGCCCCATATCTATACCCCGAAATTAATTTTCTAAACCAACCATTGCCATTCTAACACACCGTAAACAACGGGTCGCCTCAAGATAAGCCTGCTGTTCCGTAAATGGCTTTTCTATCTCTTCAAAATGTTTAACCCTCTCTTCCGGTGGAAGCTTTGCCTGATGTACCCTGTGAATAGTATGTGGCTCACATACAACTTCATTTTTATCAAACACTTTGTTTTTGTAAAGAGTAAGCTCAAGCTTTTCCTGGTCAGTAAGGTAAACATCCCCTTCCATCATATACCTGTCCATCATAATTGCAGCCCATCTTCCGGCACCGATTGCCTTAACAACCGTATTTGGACCCCATTCGCAGTCACCTGCCGAAAACACGCCCGGCACATCTGTCATATACAAATCTTCCTTGACACTTATAGTATTCCATTTTGTAACTTTAATACCATCTTCTTCTTTAAGGAAGCTCAAATCAGGATATTGACCTATTGCAGGAATTACAGTATCACATTCAATAATAAAATTTGACCCCGGAACTGGCTCAGGTTTTCTTCTGCCAGATTCATCCGGCTCCCCAAGCTGCATTTTCACACACTCAAGCCCTACCACCTTGCCATCCTTTGCAATAACCTTTACCGGATTTATCAAAAAGTGAAACTTTACCCCTTCCTCTTCTGCATCCGCAACCTCATAATCTTCGGCTGGCATTTCAGCACGTGAACGACGGTAAACAAGATTTACATCTTTTGAGCCAAGCCTCAAGGCCGTCCTCACACAGTCTATGGCAGTATTACCACCCCCAACCACCACAACTCTGTTTCCTATTTTTACCTCTTCACCAAGAGAAAATCTTTGAAGAAAATCAATACCACTTTCCAATACACCTTCATACCCCTCATTTTCACCCTCAACACCCATCTCCCGGCTTTTAAAAGCACCAATTGCTATGAGAACAGAATCATAATCTTTTTTGAGGTCATCAAGAAAAATATCTCTTCCAAGTTTTGTGTTGTACTGGATTTCCACTCCGAGGGATTGAATAATTTCAACCTCTCTTCTAAGAAGAAGTCTGGGCTGTCTGTAATCAGGAATACCTACAGCCACCATACCACCTGGCTCAGGCAGCATTTCATAGATTTTTACCTTATGCCCGAGCTGAGCAAGGTAATAAGCCGCCGTAAGCCCTGCAGGGCCTGCTCCAACAATAGCAACCTTTTTATCTGTAGCTTCTCTATATACTGGGATTTCAGGCTTTTTATGATGATAATATTCATAATCCCATGGAGTCCTTTTTAAAACCATAATACTTACAGGCTCATCAACAAGCCCTCTTCTGCAGTTAGCCTCGCATGGGTGAGGACAAACCCTTCCACAAACTCCCGGCAAGGGCATAGTAGTCCTGATTATTGCAAGAGCTTCCAAGTATCTTGCATCTTTTATAGCTTCTATAAATTCGGGAATTTTCACATTTGCAGGACACCCTGCAGTACAAGGAGCTGTGAGATGCTTAACATACTGAATCTCTTTTGTATTATCAGTGTTAATTTTTGCATCCTTGAAATGTTCAATATATTTCATTACCGGAATAACGGCTGTCGGCGCTACCGTACACTTTGCAGATTCATTTATGGACACAGCCATATCATAAACATCTTCAAAACTTGCTTCCTGGCTATTTTTTATTATTTTTTCAAGCCCCTCTGCAACAAGTCTTGTCCCCATCCTGCCGGGGAAACATCTTCCGCAGCAACCAAAATCGCTTATTCTGTACATGTAGTTTACAAGCGCCTGCAAGACATCAGTTTTTTCATCAAAAACAAGAAAACCATCCCAATTTACAAATACATCAAGCTTTTTACCATTAAAGTTTTCATCAATTTTAATAGGAGCATCAGTCCATTCCTCTCTGGGCTTACCTCTGTTATCTATTACCTTATTTTTAAAAACACCAAAGAAAACTTTAGCCATATATCACTCCGTCAAGACAGACTTTTTATTTTTCAAATATATCCAAAAACAAATTTTGCAAACAACAGTATCGGCACAGAAAAACGGTATACTGTATACAATCGGTATAACATAAAAATATAACAATGTCTATATTTTTATTGGCACACCCACTTAAAACATTTTTCTATTTTTAAAAGAAAAGAGAGGGTTTAAACCTTTTATATACGATTTTCTTATAAAATTCAAATCGTAGCCAATTTTTGAAGCAATAAGTACACATTGATTCAAATATACAACCTTCAATGCTCCGTATTTTTGCCACCTTCTACCAGAAGTTTTGACAACAGAATTGCAGCAACTTATTTTGCCATATTTTTTTACATTTTTAACAAACAACACATCTTCAAGTATGGGAACATCTGGGAATTTCCCTGACATAAAAAAATCTTCTCTCTTTATAAAAAAACCCTGATCACCATAAGGTTTTTTCAATATTTTTGCCCTGAAATTTGTCCCCAATTCTATTAACCATCTGCCACGAAAATCTTCTTTTATCCCAAAAATAAAGTGTCCAAAAATCACATCTTTACCCTTCAGTGTATTTCTTACTGCAACGTCCCAGTTTTCAGGCAGATAAGAATCCGCATGCAAAAAAAACAATATATCTCCGGTAGAATTTTCAGCGCCTTTATTCATTTGAAAAGCTCTTTGAGCTTTTTCACATCTGACTATCTTAACATTGTATTTTTCTGCTATTTCCAAGCTTCTGTCACTGCTTCCTCCATCAGCCACTATTATTTCAACATTGAAGGCTTCGAGTATCTCATTTATAATCCTATCGAGGTTTGTCTCTTCATTTAAAACCGGAATAATTACCGATATTCTAAGGGGTATATCCTCAAATTCATCCACATCTGCCAATTTTGGAAGCAAAATATATTGTTTCAACCTTGAAATTGTCTCAGATAATACTTTACTGCTCCCCCATGATATACCAGTAAATATATCTTCCTTCATTTCCGAAAGACCAATAAGATAATATCCGCCATCTTTAGCAGGACCAATCACACAACGACTATTTTCAAGATACTCAAATGCCATCGCAATTGTATCTGCCCTTAAGTCAGGACAATCACTTCCAACTGCAACTATTTTTTTGTAGCCATTATTAAACCCATCCTCAAATGCATTTTTCAACCTCTCACCCAGACTACCCTCTGACTGTTTTTTATAAACCAAGTCTTCACCTAACCAGCATTTCATTTTACTTAAATCTGCACCCGTATATCTAATCTCAAATGAAATATTTAGCTTTCTGGCTTGCTTCACAACAAACTCTGTCATTAGCTTTTGAAGATTTGCCGCATTAAAGGGACCAATAGAAGGAATTAATCTTGTTTTTGAAAATCCAGGCTCTGGAAATTTTGTAAAAATTATCAATAAATTGTCTCGATGAGGTTTCATCTTCTGTTTAATCTGAGCCACCATTTCAAAATATTTGCAACCCTTGGTGTGAGCCTGCTTTTATTGTAAAGTCCTGCTACACGTTTTATAGCCTCACTTCTTGTAGGATATGGATGCACAACTTGAGAAAATTTTGACAGCCCAATCCCATTTGCAATGGCAAATGTAACTTCATTAATCATTTCACCGGCCTGAGATGCTACAATTGTCGCCCCCAATATCTTGTCTGTCCCTTTTTTCACCATAATTTTCACAAAGCCTTCTGTCTCCCCTTCTGTTATCGCCCTATCGTTCTCATCCATATCAAATTTAAAATACTCTACATCAATCTCTTTGGCAGCTGCTTCCTCTTCATATATTCCCACATGGGCAACTTCAGGGTCGGTATAAGTACACCACGGCATAACAACCTTGCTAAGTTTTTTTCTACCCATAAAAAGTGCATTTTGAACAACAATCTGAGCAGCTGCATCTGCTGCATGAGTAAATTTCCATTTCATGCAGCAATCCCCGGCGGCATATATATTCTTATTTGTGGTTTGCAAGTAGTCGGTTACAAGAATCCCCCGCTTTATATCATACTTAACATTTGCACTTTCAAGACCTATATTCTCGACATTGGGCTTTCTTCCTACTGATATCAGTATTTCATCCACTTCCAGCTCAATCATCTTAGAATCACTGACAAGAAAAATCCCCTTCTTACCGCCACCTAAATTACTAAAGTTAGCTATTCTTGAATTTTCAAAAATCTCTATCCCTTCTCTTTTAAAGACATTTTTGATAATCTCTAAAGCCTCGTTATCTTCCCTTGGCAAAAGTCTCGAGTTTTGAATAATAAAAACAGTTGAACCAAGCCTTGCAAATGCCTGTGCAAGCTCACATCCAATAGGGCCGCCCCCAACAATGGCAAGTTTTTCAGGCAACTTTTCAAGATTAAATACATTTTCGTTGGTAAGAAACTCTATATCTTTAATGCCAGGTATGTCAGGCACAAATGCCTTTGCACCTGTTGCAATCACAGCTTTCTTAAACAAAAGTCTATTACCAGCAACCTGAAGGCAATTTTCTGATATAAAACGCCCTTCTCCTAAAAAGACATCAACGCCAAGCTCCCTGTATCTTCTAACTGAATCATTTTTACTAATTTCAGCCCTTATCTTGCGCAACCGCTCCATTACATTAACAAAATTTTCTCTATCTGGCTGAGTTTTTTCAAAACCGTAGATTCCTGCATTTTTTAACATATGAGCAGCTTTAGCTGATGCAATCAAAGACTTGGAAGGGACACAGCCAACATTCAGACAATCGCCGCCCATCAAATCTTTTTCCACAAGAGCCACTTTCCCGCCCAATGAGGCAGTTATTATCGCACTTATAAGCCCCGCAGTACCAGCACCCAAAACAACAAGATTATAAATTGGCTCAGGTTCAGGATTCACCCAGTCTTTTGGATGAACATTGCTCAAAAGTTTTTCATTATAAATATCTTTTGGTGATAGATTAAGGCTGCTCATATTTATTCCTTGATTTTACTCTTTGCTTTTTTGACAAGCAAAAATAGGATTGCAAATATCAGTAATACCACAGCTACAAGCACCCAGGGGATTTTACCTTCCCTGATTGCAGTAGTTACAGCATCCGTCCCAACTACATAAAGGACTGTCCCGGGCAGCATACATATAAAAGACCAAAAGACGTACGTCATAAAAGGTACTTTTGTAAGTCCGAAACCATAGTTAAGGAGATTAAAAGGGAAAAGCGGAACAAGCCTTGTAATAGCTACAATTATTGCTCCATTTTTCTCAGTCATATCATCTAATTTTTTAAACTTTTCACTTTTTGACAAAAGTGATACTACAAAATCCCTTGCAAAATATCTTGAAATCAGAAAGCACAGCGATGCGCCAATGGTTGCTCCAAATATAACCGTCACAACCCCTACAATCGAGCCAAAAATCGCTCCTGCCATTATGGTCAGTGCCGAACCGGGGATTGCCGTTACAGTAGCCAGTGCATAAACCCCCATAAAAATAATGGGACCCCAGGCTCCTTTTGAGGCTACCCACTCTCTAAAATCACCAAACTTTTCTGAAAGCCCATAATATTTACCGGCAAAAACAAGCAATAAAATAATCAGTGTGGCAAGCAGTAGCTTTAGATATTTTTTCATTTAACAACCACAGGCATTTTTCGGTTCATCATTATTTTGTTTATCATCACCACAATCAAATAGCCCATAATGAGTGGAGCGATCACCAAAAACTTTAAAATGTTTGGAGTATCTTGTCTGAGACAACATTGACGCAGTGTTGCCGCAAACAAGCATCGGTTTCCCCTTTTCAAATATGTGGTGATCATCCAACATAAAAAAATTTGGCTCCTGAGGTATTGTGCCAAGGTAAATAGCAACCTGACCGTAGTCTTCACATCTATCTTCCAAATCTTCTATCTTGAATACCCTAACAGTCCTGGAATAAAGTTTTGCCATCCCAACTTTTTGTTTTATTTCAGGATTATTTATTTCTATCTCTCTTGAAGAAACAATTCTTACATCAGGATATCCAAGTTTAGAAACAGCTCTTCTAAAGTCCTCAATATAAAATGCTCCGGCGATACATTCACCTATCAACACCGGGTCTGTTTTCAATTCATCAGGGATTCTTCTTGACGCAAACACGTCGGAAAAATAAAGCTCACCGCCTGGCTTTAATACCCTAAAAATTTCCTTCAATAATTTTGACTTATCAAATGAGAGATTTACCACACAATTTGATATCACCACATCGACGGAATTGTCCTCTATGCCCAACTTGTCAAGCTCTTCTATATACCCTTTTTTAAATTCTATGTTTGGACTTTTAAAACCAAATTTTTCGGTCATTAAATCAATATATTTTTTAGCTACATCAAGCTGTTCATCTGTCATATCAACGCCAATTACTTTCCCGTTTTCGCCAACAAGCCTGGAAAGGATGTAGGCATCTCTTCCCGTGCCACACCCAAGGTCAATCACCGTGCAACCCTCTACTGCCAGAGGAATCGGAGAGCCACACCCATAAAATTTATCCAAAATCTCCTCTTCAATATCCAAAAGTATACTTTTTACATAGTCAGGAACCGACTCGGTAGAGCAACAAGCTGATGTTTTTAAATCATATTTTGTCTTTAAAACCTTACCATAGTACTCTTTTATATCATCTTTATTCACAGCTGCTTCTTTCGTAATCATACCTTCCTCTCTTTGCTTTTTGGCTATTTTACTGCTTAATTGACTACATGACACCCCATCAGAATAGCATATAAAACATCTATGATGCTTAAGAGATACTTTTGCCTGCATTGCCTCTTTAAGTGTGCTGCCCAAATCATATTGTTCGTCATCATCTACCAAAGTGCATGCATAGACACTTACTTTACCATCTTTTTTTAAAACCATTTTGCTGTAACTACACATTAAATTTTCTATCTCTTCATCACTTTTGGTGGAATAAAGCTGGGCTTTTGTTATTTCAGGTACTTTTACTGCAGCACCTGGGCGCTTTAAATCTACAAAAGATACTATTTCCATTGTTTCAAGTAGTCCTGACTGATTAAAAAGTTTTGCAAAATTTTCATTTATATTTGAAATAGATTCATTTACAGAAGCTTGGCTGGCAACTGATACATCAAAACCCATTTCATATATTTTTTTTAACAATTCAAGAGAAAGCTTAAATTTACCTTTACCTCTATTTTTATCGTGAACAGTTTCATCATAAGAATCAAGACTTACTCTAAAAGTAAGCTTGTTAGGTTTGTTGGCAAAAGATTTAATCTTGTCTAAATTTTTAAGTAGTGGCTCTGTAGCATTTGTCAAAACCAGACAATCTTTAAAATTAAGCGCATAGTCAAGTATTTTAATAAACTCTTTATTTACAAAAGGTTCACCACCTGTAAAGGAAAACCTTTCTACACCTATCTCCAACGCTTCTTCTATAAAAGGTTTAATATCAGAAAGTGTCAGCTGCTCTATCCTGTTGTTGTTGGGTGATGAGCCTTCAAAGCAAAATGGGCATCTCAAATTACAAATTGTTCCCGTGTGAAACCAGAGCTCTTTTAACTTAGTTGGCGTTACGTATGCCCTCATCTCCCCATTTTCAGTAAAATTCCAGCTATAGTCTTTTAAGCGATGTTTCTCATTTAAAATTTCCTGCATCTTACCTCCAAAACAAACCGTACTTATTTTTCATTTAAGCTCCAGTCATACTTTATCCATTTTTTATTAAAATTTTTTATATCTATTAAAGAATATTTTTTAATAAAATCATCTATCGAGCTAAAATCTTCATCATACCATTTAAATATAGAGGACAGAAAAACAGTATTTTTTTGGTAATCCACCACCATCCCATAGTTTGACTGTAAATATTCTTGTACTTGCTCATTAAGCTGTGCATCAAGCTTCTTCCCTGTATAGGCTTCGAAGCGAAGCGGGGGACACCCTTTTGCAGCACATACCAGCGCAAAATGAATTCGTGGTTCATTAAACTGCTTACGGATAATATCGTGCTCAAGATTATCAAGAGAAATTTTATTACCAAACAGTTTGACAACCTTTTTATCCCAGGGACCGCTGAAAATATTACCAATATCTTTTATCGATTTTACAGGGTAATTATCAATGATTAGCTGTAAAGTTGCTGCATTGTAAAGATTAATTAAGAAAGAAAGTTTTGTGTTAGTGTCCCATGAATTATATTCACTTTCTTTCACATATGACAAAGATAACAAATAGTCATCAAACTGTTTTCTATTTTGTAACAAAGATTTGTAGTCAACTAATCCATTTGACACGTATGTCTTTAAAACATTATCGAATTTTTTATGAATATCAGCAGTAAAAGAAAAGCTTAGTTGTGAAAAAACAAAAAAAAGAAATACTGTTTTTATAATTATTCTCATTTAACAATTATAATTCATATTAATCATTTTACAATGCTATTTTCACATCTAATTCTTTAAACATCCCAAAAAAGAGCTTCATAATGTAGAATATTCTACACAAATTATAGAGAATATTCTACATACTTTTAATTTATATGGTTAACAAATACTATTTATCAAATATTTACAAATATGGCAAAAGAATTGCTCAGTTATTCAAAAAATTTGTGAGGTGTAATATGAAAAAGTTACTTTTTAGCTTTATTACATTAATTTTCTTAGTTGGCTGCCAGAGTGGCAAATATGAAAAAGTAAAAGCGGAAAATGGAATCGTTAAAATACCCGTTTCCAAAGTAAGTGACGGTAATATTCACTACTATGAATATGATAACAATGGCAAACCTGTTAAATTTTTTGTATTGCAAAGCAATGACGGGACCATAAGAGCAGCTTTTGATGCTTGCGACGTATGCTATCCGGAAAAAAAAGGGTATCGTCAGGAAAGTGATTTTGTAATTTGTAATAATTGCGGGCAAAGATTTCACGAATCAAAGATAAATGTGCAAAAAGGTGGTTGCAATCCAGCACCATTAAACAGAAGTGTAAATGGTAGCTTTCTTGAAATACAAGTTGCCGACATTAAAAAAGGCTCATTCTATTTTTAGGGTAAAAATATGAATATTTTTACGATTCCGTTTAAAAACCTGAAGGTAAAGTTTTTTAAAACAGCTATTTTAATATTCGTATTTGCAATAGGCATTACTTCTTCTGTCGCACTTAACAAAGTCTCTTCCACAGTTTCAGAAGCTCTGGAAGAAAAGATGAACAAGTTTGGTGCAAACATACTTGTGTACCCGAAAACGGATGAGATAAATATTTCTTACGGCGGGGTACAGCTTGGAAATTTGTCTTACGAGGTTAAATACCTTCCTGAAACTGATGTTGTAGAAAAAATAAGAAACATTGAGTTTAATAAAAACATAAGTGCTGTAGCTCCAAAACTAGTAAAAGCAGCTAAATTAGAAGATAAATTGGTAGGCGTAGTTGGTATCGTCCCACAAGAAGAGATAAAAATAAAAAGCTACTGGAATATTTCAGGAAAAATGATTGAAAGGGGAGATGAAGTAATTATAGGTTCAAATATTGCCAAAAAACTTAATAAAAATATGGGTGATAAAATACAGCTTTATGGCAGCAATTTTACAATCTCAGGTGTAATTGAAAGTACCGGTTCTGAAGAGGATAATCTTATTTTTGCTAACCTGCACCAATTGCAAAACCTCACAGGTGAAACCAATAAAATTAATTTTGTCGAAGTGTCAGCACTTTGTGCAGGGTGTCCTATTGAAGACATAGTCAATCAAATTAAAGTCGCCATTCCAGATTCAGAAATCAATGCCGTCCAGAAACTGGTAAAACAAAGAATGTCAGCCGTACACTTTGTAGAAAAACTCGCTGCTATTTTAAGTGGAGTAATTATTTTTATTGCATGCTTTATGCTTGCTATATTTATGCTCTCTTCCGTTACAGAAAGGAAAAAAGAGATCGGCATATTAAGAGCGGTGGGATATTCCAAGTCAAATATATTTATAATTTTTATTACCGAGGCTCTCTTAATAGGTATAATGTCAGGTCTGGTTGGTTATACAAGCGGATATTTTTTAAGTTTCAAAATACTTGATATTCTGCACATTGAAGCTGGAAAAATAACATTCAGTTTCCTGGAAAGTGTCCTGGTTGTTATTGCTGTTGGCTTAATTGCCATAATCTCATCAAGTCTACCAGCAGCAAAAGCAGCAAAAATAACTCCGTCTGAAGCACTTATTGCATTATAAAAGAGGTATAATATGTTAAGTACAGAAAATCTAAATAAATTTTACTATAACGGAAAAATTGAAACACATGTCTTAAAAGATTTGACCCTTGAAATTGATGCGGGGGAATTTGTAGCCATTTTAGGTAAATCCGGCTCAGGCAAAAGTACACTATTAAACATCCTGTCAACACTTATGAAAGCTGATTCTGGCAAAATATGTTATAATGACATTAACTACTTCGATGTAAAGGAAAAAGAGTTGAACAAACTGAGAAATGAGGAATTTTCTGTTATCTTTCAGTTTCACTATCTTATCCCATATCTGACTGCACTTGAAAATGTACTTTTACCTTGCTCAAAAAGTTTTACACCGGTAAAAAAAGAAGATATTGAGTATGCAAAAGAGTGTCTTGACAAAGTAGGCTTGAACGGAAAGTACGACAGACTGCCAAATCAGCTTTCGGGTGGTGAGCAGCAAAGAGTGGCAATAGCAAGGGCGCTTATAAAAAAGCCAAAGGTGATTTTTGCTGACGAACCTACAGGGAACCTTGATGCTGAAAACAGTATGATTGTGGCAAATATTTTCAAACAACTTAACAATGAAGGTTACACTATATTGATGGTAACACACGATAAAAGTATGGCTGACTTTGCAGAAAGGATAATTACAATGAAGGATGGGCAGATTGTCAATTAAAAAATATTATATCCCCGGCAATAAATTTGTCGGGCTTTTTTCTCTTATTTTCTTTCTTGTAACAATGTTTTTTCACCACACCACCCCTTCGGATTTCAGTATAATACACATAGTGCACTACTACATGCTCTACATAATTGTCATAATAATAGCAATGAATTATGGACTTATTGGCGGGATATTGGCTTCATTTGTAATTACCGTATCTTATGCCCCCAACATTTATTTAAACATATTTGAGCTCAAACACTATCATTTGCGCAGCTTTGTGGAAGTGTTGATGATGTATACACTTGGTATATTTGCGGGATTTTATTCCCAAAAACTTTATCTTGAAAAAATAAAAGTTCAAAATGCCTATAAAGAGCTGGAAGCAGCGACAGAAGAAAAAATTAGAATGGAAAAGGAATTTGCCAAATCTGAAAAACTCAGGGCGTTAGGTCAGTTATCTGCAGGTATCGCACACGAAATCAGAAATCCGCTTGCATCTTTAAAATCTGCTGCAAATCTTATAAAGCAGGGCAAAAATGTTGAACAGCTTATTAATATTCTGATTTCAGAAATAGACAGGTTAAATAATTTTGTGGATAGATTCTTGCAGTATGCCAAATTTGGCAAAAATGAAACCCGCCAAATCAATGTAGAAAATTTTTATAATGAGCTTTTGGAATGGCTAAAGCTTGCCATAAAATCAACAAAAGAAGATATAAAAATTGAAGAAAATTTTAAATGTGACAAAAATACCTTTATTGAAGGTGACCTTAATAACCTGAAACAGGCATTTATCAATATATTTTTAAATTCTGTGGAAGAATTAAGACTTAATGGTAAAAAAGAAAAACTCATTGAATTTTCTGCCGAGTGCAGCAAATATTATGTAATTTTCTCTATCAAAGATAACGGAAGTGGCATCTCTGAAAGTATTATGGAAAAAATCTTTGAACCATTTTATACTACAAAAGAAACAGGATCTGGCTTAGGGCTTACAATTACAATGAAAATAATCAATGAACATGGCGGAAAACTTGATATTGTAAACGACAATGGGGCAAAATTTATCATTACATTCAAAAGGGTAACCGATGAAAATATTGCTTGTTGAAGATAACGAAACCCTTGCAACACTTATAAAGATAATGCTTGAAGACGAAGGGTTTACTATTGAACATTCAAACAGAGGGGACAAGGCTCTTGAGCTTATAGTAAAGAAAAATTACGACATAGTTATTACAGACATAAAACTACCCGGGGCAAACGGAAACGATATTCTTAATTTCATATTAAAAAATAACTTAAACTCAATTGTAATAATTATAACCGCTTACGGAAATATCGCTGATGCAGTAAATGCTATTAAGGCAGGCGCCTATGACTACATTCCCAAACCTTTTGAAAATGAAGTCCTTATAAATACTGTAAAAAAGGCTGCAAACTTTAAAAAGATTGAAAATGAAAATATGCAGCTGAAAGACTTTGTTAAAAATACATTCAGACCTAATTTAATCGGTAAAAGTCCCAAATTCAAAACTGTTATGAATCTCATTGAAAAAGTAGCAGAAACAGATGCCCCAGTCTTATTATATGGAGAAAGTGGTACAGGCAAAGAGCTTTTTGCAAAACAAATTCATTATCAAAGTAACAGGGCCACCAAACCATTTGTGGCAGTAAATTGTGCAGCCATACCTGAAAATCTTTTCGAAAGCGAACTATTTGGACATAAAAAGGGGTCTTTTACCGGAGCTGACAGAGATAAAACAGGGAAAATAAAGAATGCCGACAAAGGTACACTTTTTCTGGACGAAATAGGTGAAATACCTCTTGATATGCAGGCAAAACTTCTCAGATTTTTACAGGAAGGGGAAATTCAGCCGGTAGGGGCAGGCTCCCTGGAATATGTCAATGTAAGGGTAATAGCCGCCACAAACAAAAATCTTGAAATACTTGTAGAAAAAGGGCAATTCAGGGAAGACCTTTATTACAGACTCAACATATTCCCTATTACAATCCCCCCTTTAAGGGAAAGGAAAGAGGATATACCGGAGCTCGTGGATTTCTTCCTAAAAAAATATGGCTACAAACATATACAAGTTGACAAAGACATATTAGCCAAGCTGCAAAATTACGATTGGCCAGGAAACATAAGAGAGCTTGAAAACGCTGTTTACCGTATGGCAATTTTGGCAAAAGATGGAAGATTAACCATTGATTTTTTAAATAAAGGTACGGATAATGTTAAATCTTGCCTCACCTTAAACCTTCCGAATGATTCATTTGACATTTTGGCTTTCGAAAAAGAGATAATCTTGAAATCCCTGGAAAAATTTAACGGAAATAAATCAAAAGCTGCCGAATATCTCTGTATTCCAAGACATGTTTTGCTTTACCGTCTTGAAAAATATGAGATAAAAGACAATTACTAACTTCACTTTTAAATTTTGTTGTAAATTTTTTAATTATACGTAATAATTACTTATGCAACATTTTTTTTCGGCAAAAGAAAACAAAAATATAATACTTTTTGTTGTAGCCCTTTCCTCTTTTATCGCCCCTTTTATGACATCATCCATCAATATCTCTCTCCCCTCTATAGAAAGGGAGTTTATAGTTGATGCAATAAAATTAAACTGGATAACATCTTCATATATTCTTTCTGCCGCAGTTTTTCTTGTACCAGCAGGTAAACTTGCAGATATTTACGGAAGAAAAAGATTTTTCAACTTAGGAATATTTATATATCTTGCTGCCACAATAATGGCTTCAGTATCACAATCTGCCATGACATTGATTCTTGCAAGAATAGTCCAGGGTATTGGCAGCGCAGCAGTATTTAGTACAAACATCGCAATTCTTACCTCTGTATTTCCTCCCGAGAAAAGGGGTAGGGTTTTGGGAATAAATGTATCAGCTGTGTACACCGGTTTAAGCAGCGGCCCTTTTTTAGGGGGGATAATGACAGAACATTTTGGATGGAGAAGCATATTTTTATTTCAAATCCCGCTGTGCCTCATTATACTAATATTTGCATACCAGCATATCAAGACAGAATGGGCTGATGCAAAAAGTGAAAAATTTGATTTATCAGGCTCAATTACTTATATTCTGTCGATTTTGCTAATACTTTTAGGTTTTTCAGCTGTGCCCACAATCAAATCAATTATCTTTTTATCAGCAGGTTTTCTACTTTTGGCAATCTTTTACTATGTAGAACGGAAAGTATCTTCCCCGGTCATCAATTTCAATATTTTTATAAACAACATAACCTTTACTTTTTCAAGCCTTGCGGCATTTATCAATTACACTTCAACATTTGCAATAAGTTTTCTGATGAGCTTATATCTGCAATATATTAAAGGGATATCGCCACAACAGGCAGGTCTTGTACTGTTATCCCAACCAATAATGATGACACTATTTTCTCCATTTGCGGGCAAACTCTCCGATAAAATTGAGCCAAGAATTATTGCTTCAATAGGAATGGGGCTTATGACAGCAGGACTTTTTTATTTTTCTACAATATCAGACTCCACAGAAATCCTCAGTATTGTTGCCATCTTAATGTTAATCGGATTTGGCTTCGCTCTATTTTCCTCTCCCAATACAAATGCTATAATGAGTTCGGTAGACAAGAAACATTACGGCATTGCTTCGGCCATATTCGGCACAATGCGACTTACCGGGCAGATGTTTAGCATGGCAATAGTTATAGTGGTATTTTCAGTTTTTATAGGGAAGGTAAGAATAATGCCCGAACACTATACTCTTTTTATAAAATGTTTAAAAATTTTATTTACAATGTTTGCGATTCTGAATTTTTCAGGGATATTTGCTTCGCTTGCAAGAGGAAAGATAAAAAGGGATAATTAATTTATTGCAAAAACAAATTTGTTTTTTTATAACTTGTTATGTTTTCAATTTTGACACTTTTTTTAAAAAAGCAAACCAGATTAATATTAATTATCACCTTACTGATTGTAATCTCATTGTGTCTTGTAAGCTACTCAATATATACAAACTCTATAAAAAGGTATAACGATGTAGTAAATAGCCTGAATAAAATAGTCAGCTACTATTTTGCAGAAGAGGAAAAAAGGGTAAACAGACTTGCCGACAAAATAAAAAATGAACACATCAAATTATCAAACACTCTGTCACAACATCCTGAAAACAGTGAAGAGATTATAAATAAATTTCAGAAAATGCTAATACAGGAATCGGGAAGTAACGCGGATATCGCGCTAATTGGCAGAGACCTTATTGTTGCAAGCACTACCTTGCCAGAAGAAAAAAACCTCGATTTAAAGCAGTTTGAAGACGCCAGAATTGTGGCAGAAGAAGTTTTAAGTAAAAATAATGATAATTATGTAAACATAACATTCCCTGTGTATACACCGGCCACAAATACTTTTAGGATATACACCTTTTCTTATATTAAAAATCTGGACATATTTCTGCAAATCGGTATCGACACGGAATTTTTGAAATTTTCTCCTTTAATTGAAATAAATGATAAAAATTTGAAAGCTTCTATGTATTACTCAGGTGGAAATAATGTCCTGGATACATTCGACCTTGTAAATAAATCAAATACAACTTTACCTGAAGCAGTAAGAAAATTTATAATTTCACCTGAAAGAGAATTTATATTGGACTCTTTTATGCTCAGAAAATACTTCTTTAAAATATCCGATTTCAATTATATGGAAAATGTACTTGGAAGCATAATAGTTGAAATTTCTTTAAATAAAAAAGAGATATACTTTACAATATTGACATTGCTTTTAGTTGAGTTAGTTTTTTTGATAATTATTTATATTACTTTTGTTGGCAATATAATAAGCTATAAAAAATCGTTTTTTATCCCTTTCAGAAAAATTTTAACCAGCATAAAAAGAGGGCAGCCTATAGAAAAATACAAGAAGCTTAAGATAAAAGAGCTGCTTATACTTTCAAAAAACTATAACAGTATTATTAACAGCCTGCACCACAAAAACAGAGAGTTTGAAAGAGCAATTATTGAGATAAAAAACTTAAGGGATTTGCTGCCTGTATGCTCGCACTGCAAAAAAATCAGGGACGAAAATGGCAATTGGCATAAACTGGAAAGTTATCTTTCCGAAAAGCATCAGCTTGACTTCACCCATAGTCTTTGCCCTGATTGCATAAGGGCTCTATACCCAAAGTACGCCGATGAAATTTTAAAAAATCTTAAATAAGTTTATATTGAATTTATAAATGATGTTGCACTGCTTGAGTTATTAATATATTTATTACATGGAAAAAATAAAGCAGCTTCATGAATTGGCAAAAAGGCAAAACAGATAAAGTGAATTACCTGATTTTATCTTGGAAAAAATCATAAATATCAATAGCGGCCCCGAAGATATAATAGACGAACTTCTCGAAAAGGTCGAATATTTCAACAGTGAAGCAGGCCTTGGCTGTTTCTCGGCAGGATATTCAGTAGCCGATATTGAGAAAGCTTTAAAAAAACTTACTTAGTTCACCACAGTCTTCAACAATTAATTCCGGCAGTTTATCAATACTTTTTAAATGCTCTAATTTTGTTTCACCGCTTAATACAAGTACAAGATCTATTCCGGCGTTGTTTGCCAGCAACTTGTCCGTATAAATTCTGTCCCCCACCACTACCAGTTCACTCTCTTTAAACTCCTTTAATATAGGCTCAAGCAATATTTTATTTGGCTTGCCAAAAATCTTATCCGGCAACCTTTTAACAGTTTTATCAAAAAGAGCTATAAATGAACCCACGTCAGGGATATCACCTTTATCAGTAGGACAGACATTGTCACTATGTGTGGCAAGATACCTGATATTTTTGTCAGCAAGAAGATATGCAGCACTTTTTAGCTTATCGTATGTAAGCTCGGTATCAAATCCCATAACCACAGCCTCACATTCCTGTACATTATCTGTAAAAACAATATCAGAAATTTTTTCTACCAAGTAATTTTTCATACTTGTATTTGCCAGAGGGAATATCTTTTTTATTTTTTCTCTATTTAAATAATCGATAAGGGGAATTAAAGGTGAAATGATACTATCAATTGTTGCAGGAATACCAAAATGATTTAACTTATTTATATATTCTTTGATGTTTTTGGATGTATTGTTTGTCATAAAATAAAATTTGTATTTTTTATAATTGTCTTTTATAAAATTTATTGTGTTTTGAATGGGAGTGTTTCCAAGATAAACCGTACCATCAAGGTCGAAAATAAACGCTTTTTTCCCCTTTAAACTAAATCCTGTATTATGCCCAATTCTCAAAGTATCGCTCATTGTTAAATAGCTCCATCGAAACGTTCATTAATAAGCTGTTGCTCCAAAGAAATTCTAACATCATCCCATCCAAGAAGATGTGCCATAATTTCCAGAACTCTTTTTGACGCATGTTTTGCAGCTTTTTTATCTAAAAGACCTAAAGGAATCCTTCTTATAAGAAAATCTACCACATGGACAACCATTTCATTTTTTACGCAGTAATATACTTCAGCCTCGATATATGGGTGTTCCTTTTCAAGTCTTGTAAGCCCCATTTCCATATCACATGAGCCTATAACCTCTTCTGCAAGGCTTCCGTAAGACTTGTGCAAATGAATTGCGATATCATTGTCAATATTATATTTGTTTTTCAAAATTTTAAATCCTTCCGGGTCAAAATTTTCTCCACCTGCTATTTTAAGATCAACGGTAATACATGGCCCCGCCTTAAAAGAAAACTCTTTTACAACCCTGTCAACAACATCTTCAGCCATACGTCTGTAACTTGTCCACTTCCCACCTGTAATAGTCACAAGTTTTGAATTGCTTACTTCAATATAGTGATTCCTTAATATTTCCTCCGTAGTTGTTGCATCCGGGTCTTTTACAAGAGGTCTTATACCAGACCAGGCCGACAAAATATCCTCTTTTCTGGGCGGATTTTTGTAATATTTACTAATCTGTTTCAATACGTATTCTATTTCATTCTCGGTAACATCAGGATGGTCTTTTATCGTTGTCGGGTCATCAGTTGTACCAACCAGAGCATACCCCTCCCAGGGGAGCACAAATATAACCCGGCCATCATCTGTCTCAGGTATCATCATCCCATAATCTGTTGGAGCAAACTTTTTATCAAGAACTATGTGAATGCCAGAGCTTACCTTTAAAACTGGTTCAGCATTTTCATCATCCATCTTTCTGATAAAATCAGCATACGCCCCCGTAGCATTGACAACAGCTTTTGCCCTGACATTATATTGTTTAAAACTTATATTATCTTTTAATACAGCCCCACTTACAACACCATTTTCCTTTATAAGACCTGTAACTTCCATATGGTTAATAGCTGTTGCACCGTTATTGACAGCAGTTTTTACAAGCATTACAGCCATTCTTGCATCGTTGAACTGTCCGTCAAAATATAATACACCCCCCTTTAGCCCTTTGTCATTTACAATAGGAAGTTTCTGCTTTGTCTCATTTTTAAAAAGTAGCCTGCTTTTGCCAAGCCTCATTTTCCCTGACAATATGTCATATAACTTCAAGCCGGAGTAAATATATGGTAATTCATGCCATTTATATAAAGGGGTAACAAATTTTATTTTGTTTGTAAGGTGCGGAGCATTTTTCAAAATTACCCCTCTTTCAAACAGCCCTTCCTTCACAAAATAGTACTGCTCTTTATCCAGATGCTTGACAGCTTTTTCAAGATATCTTACACCACCATGTACAAGCTTTGTACTTCTGCTGCTTGTTCCTTCTGCAAAGTCATTTTTTTCAACAAGCAGTACTTTTAGTCCCCTCGAAGCAGCGTCCACGGCAATACCACTTCCAGTGGCGCCACCACCTATTACAAGCAAATCGTAACTATCAGCGTCTATCATCCTTTGGATATGTACAGATCTTTCCATATATTTCCTCTTAAATTTTTAATAAAAATATTTAGTTTATATTATTTTTCTCTTTCCACAAGCCCTTTTACAAACCATCTTTGCATAAAAAGAACCACCAGTACGGGAGGCATAACCACCAACAATGCCCCTGCCATTGCTATATTCCAGGTAGGCGGATCTTCAGGAGATGGAATTAAATGTTGCAAACCGATTACTGCAGTTGTCATATCTGCACTGGTAGTAATAAGTAACGGCCACAAGTACTGATTCCACCCGTAAACAAATTCAATCACTACAAGTGCAGCAATATTGGTCTTACTCAAAGGAACAAGTATTTTCCAGAAAAATGTCATTGGAGATGCACCGTCCATCTTTGCTGCTTCACACAACTCTTCAGGTATCGTGAGAAAAAATTGTCTGAACAAAAATGTACAGGTGGCAGATGCCGTCAAAGGGAGAATAAGCCCTGCGTAACTATCCAGCAAACTAAGTTCGAGGTTAACCTCTATATCGTGTCCGGCAAACCAACTTATAATTGAATTTAGACCAAGAGCATCAAATAAACCCTGCAGTGGACCAAAAAGATTAGCCGCCATTTCATATGTCGGAACAATCCTTACTTCCACCGGAAGCATTAAAGTGCAAAAGACTGTTGCAAAAACTAAAGCTCTGAAACGATATTCAAAATAAACAATGGAAAACGCTCCAAAAAGAGACACGATTATTTTGCCGATTGTAATCCCTGAAGCCATAACAAACGAGTTAAAAAGCAGAGTTCCAAGATTGCCTTTTACCCAGGCCTCTTTTATATTATCGAAAAATTGATCGCCCGGAATAAGTGGCATCGGCACTTTCGAAACCTCATCCAGCGGCAAAGTGGCAGCTATAATAGCATAAAATATCGGAAATCCTACAACGATAATCCCTATTATCAAAGATATATATGTAAACAAATCAAGTTTGGGAGTTTTTTCTACCATCATATTTCTACCCTGTATATTGAACTTTTCTTTCAACGAATTTAAATTGCAAAATTGTAATAAAAACTATCAAAAGCATCAGTACAACTGACTGCGCGGATGACGACCCCAAGTTCAAACCAATAAAACCATCCTGATAAACCTTATAAACAAGAATATTTGTAGAGCCTCCAGGCCCACCTTGTGTTACTGCATGAATAACACCAAAAGATTCAAAAAATGAAAATATAATTGTCATTACCGTCACAAAAAACATCGTAGGTGAGAGCAAAGGGAAAGTAATAGTCCAAAATCTTCTAAAAGGGCTTGCGCCATCCATTGCAGCCGCTTCAATAAGTGATTTTGGAATAGCCTGAAGCCCTGCCATAAAAAAAACAAAATTATAACTGATATTTTTCCAGGAACTTGCCAAGACCACCATAAGCATTGCATGTCTGCTGTCCAATAAAGGATTCCATTCAAGACCAAACACTCTGTTAACCCATATAGCAACAACGCCATAAGAAGGGTGCAATAAAAAGAGCCATAAAATCCCTGATATTGCAGGAGCAATAGCATATGGCCATATCAGCAACGTCCTGGTTAAAGCAGTAAATTTCAATGCCCTGTTGGCCATTGATGCAAGAAAAAGCCCTGCCGATATTGAGAGCAGTGCAACAGAGCCACTAAAGACAAGCGTAATGACAATAGATTTCAAATAAAGTGGGTCTTTAAAAAGATTGATATAATTATCAAACCACACAAAAGTACTTCTAAGCCCAAATGGGTCAGACCTCATAAAAGATGCAACAAGCCCCCTTATAGCAGGCCAATAGAAAAAGGTGGCTGTAATCAAAATCTGTGGCATTACCAAAAAATAAGCTAATGTTTTTGATTTAAAATATGAACGTTTCCTAAGCATATCAACCTATCCATAATTTCAGGGGCAGCAAGTCTACTGCCCCATTTTATTTAATAAATTATTTAAATGTTTTTTCAAATTCACGAAGCTTGATATTGCCTCTTTCAACTGCTGAATCCATAGCCTCTTTCGCTGTCTTTTTACCACTCCAGACAAGCTCAAGTTCTTCATTTATAATGTTACGAATCTGTACAAAATATCCAAGCCTTATACCTCTTGAATTCTTTGTGGGATTACGGCGTGTAAGCTGTTTTATACCAACTTCCTGATAAGGATATTCGTCATAATAACCGTCTTTTTTCAATTTCTCATAAGCATCGAGAGTAATTGGGAAATACCCTGTTTCTTTATGCCATAGAACCTGAACATCCGTACTGGCAAGATATTTCAAAAATGCAGCAACACCTTTGTATTCCTTTTTACTTTTACCAGCAAATACCCAAAGAGATGCTCCGCCGATAATACTGTTTTGAGGTTCACTCATCCATGATTCAACAGGTAAAGGAGCAGCATCCCATTTAAAATCTTTTACAGAACTCTGAAGTTTTGCAATTGCACCTACTGAGTCTATATAAACTCCAGCATTCTGAGCAATAAATTCTGATTTTGGACCTTGATATTTCTGTCCACCGTAAAAGAAACGATTTCCGTCATCCATCCATTTTTTTAAAGTAGCAATATGATTTACAATTTTGTCATTATTTATTGCAAGCTCAGTGTCAAGACCTTCATAACCGTTTGCTTTAGTTGCAAAAGGGAGGTCGTGAATAGCGCTGTAGTTCTCTACCTGAGTCCATGACTGCCAGGCAGTAACCATTCCACCTTTTACCCCCATAGCGGTAATTTTCTTTGTAATTTCTCCAAGCTCATCCCATGTAATCGGTTTATCCTTTGATAGTCTTCCAACTCCTGCCTTTTCAAACATATCTACATTGTAAAACATAACAGGTGTTGAAGAATTAAATGGCATAGACATAAGCTTGTTGTCTTCATTAACATAATATGAGAGGACAGGCTGCAGATACCTTGACCAGTCTATCTTATAGCCATAGTCTTCCATTAACTTATATACAGGGTATATTGCTCCTGACATCATCATAGTTTGAGTACCAACCTCAAACACCTGGATAATGTGAGGTTGCTTGCGCGCACGTACCGCAGCAATCCCTGCATTAAGCACTTCATCATACTCACCCTTGTAAACAGCCACAACCTTGTAGTCTGACTGCGAATTATTGAAGCCATCAACAATTTTTTGAACCGTTTCACCACGGGCACCACGCATTGCATGCCACCACTCAATTTCAATTGGTTTGGCAAATGAACTTTTAGCAAAACTAAAAACCAAAAGCATCGCCAGCACAAGACAAATATTTCTGAATCTCGACATAGTTTCCTCCTAATTTTACATAGTGTGAAACAAAATACAACAGTCTGTTCTTCTCTAATAAACAATATTTTACAAAATTACAAACTTTTTTATCCCTGCCAATTAATTTTTTCTGGATATGAAATCATTTTTATCATATAGTAAGCACGGTCAGCTAAACTAAACAAATGTTTTGGAGATTTTATTTATGGCTAATGTAATTTTAAAGGATGTTGTCAAAAAATATGGCAAGACTGAGGTAATCCACAATATCAACCTCGAAATCAATGACAAAGAATTTGTTGTCCTTGTTGGACCATCAGGATGTGGCAAATCCACGGCTCTTAGAATGATTGCAGGTCTTGAAGATATTACCAGCGGCACAATACAGATTGACAATAATGTTGTAAACGATTTGGCTCCAAAAGACAGAGATGTAGCAATGGTTTTTCAAAATTATGCCCTTTACCCCCACATGAATGTCTATAACAACATGGCTTTTGGATTAAAACTGAGAAAAATGCCAAAAGATGAAATAGACAAACGTGTCAAGGAGGCTGCTGAAATCCTTGAACTGTCCAATCTTCTTCAAAGGAAACCACACGAGCTATCCGGTGGACAAAGGCAAAGAGTAGCAATGGGACGTGCAATCGTAAGAAGACCAGCCGTTTATCTTTTCGACGAGCCTCTTTCAAATCTTGATGCAAAATTAAGGACGCAAATGAGACTTGAAATCAAGCAATTGCACCAGCAGGTTCAAAACACTGTAATCTACGTAACTCATGACCAGGTTGAGGCAATGACGCTTGCTGACAGAATTGTAGTTATGAGAAATGGGTATATTGAGCAGGTTGGAAGCCCACTTGAAATATTTCAAAATCCAGCCAACGTATTTGTTGCTGGATTTATTGGTTCACCCCCTATGAATCTTATCCCGGGGAGCATTATAAAACACAACAATATGCTTAACCTTAAACTAAACGATTCTTTGATTTTTCCAATCCCTGAAAAAGAAAAATCAAGCATTAAAGAAGGCCAAAGGGTAATTATGGGGATCAGAACCGAAGACCTGTTCCTTTCTGACACAAATAAAGCATGTGGCTATCCATATGAAACAACTGGGGTAGTAAAAATTGTTGAACCCCTTGGCAACGAAACAAACCTTCATATGGACTTTTCCGGAATAAACCTGATAGGAAAATCTGAAGGAAGAAGGGTATTTTCTCCTGAAGAAAAGCTGAAAATTACATTTGACCTTTCGCACCTTCATATATTTGATGCTGAAACTGAAAAATCAATATACTAATTCAATAAGATGCTGCATATAAATTTAATAGCAGCATCTTCTATTTTTAATCAACATTAAAAAGATGTTGCATAATCCAGTCAGGCCTGTTTGTTGTAAGGGATGACACACCAAGGCTTAACATCTTTTTTGCAAGAAATGGATTGTCCACCGTCCACACATTCCATATCAGATTGCTTTCTTTGATAGTTTTTGCCATCTTGATACAGTGTTCAAGCTCACTATGCGTTGATATACCATTTAAACTGGCATTTTCTATCTTCTTAAACACTTTTTTATACATATTCTTTTCCACCTGGACATTATATCCATATTGCACAATCCATAGCGCTTTTATATCGGGCCTCACTTTTTTCAATTCTGAAACTGTATCATAGTTAAAGCTTATTACAGTAATATTATTTTTCACGGCTTTGTTTTTATCCAAAAATTCACAAAATGTGTCGATTATCTCAGTCCCGGTCTTAATTTCGATATAAAACTCAAGCTTTTCACTGATGTTTTCAACCACATCCAGTAAAAGTGGAATTTTTTCCCCGTTAAAACTATCGCCAAACCAGCTACCGACATCTATTTTTTTTAGTTTCGAAAAAGTACTTGTTTTTACCTCAAAATTATCTGTACCTGTGCGGCCTGTAGTCTTGTCATGAATAACCACCAGCTTTTTGTCTCTCGTCATGTGGATATCCATCTCAATACCATCAACATTGAAGGTTTCAGCAAGTTTGAATGCACTCATAGTATTTTCCGGCGAATAAAACGAAGCACCTCTGTGGGCTATAATTTTCATATTTCCTCCGTCCTCAAAACCTTTCAGCCTAATAACCCTTTCAGTTAAAAATATCAACAGAGATTTTATTGCAATATATCTATTTCAAATCTATATTTTACAAAAATGCTTTCATAAGGGGGAAATATGCGCGGCTATATTCTGGCACTTGATCTTGGAACTACGGGCAATAAAGCTTTGGCATTTGACAAAGAAGGGAATGTCGTGGCTTCAGCATACCTCGAATTTACTCAAATTTTCCCAAAAGAAGGATGGGTCGAGCACAGTCCTGCTGAAATATGGGAAACCACAAAAAAAGTAATGTCAACTGTTATCGAAAAGGTCAGGGCAGAAAACATAATTTCTATTGGAATAACAAATCAGAGAGAAACCACAATAATATGGGACAAAGAGACAGGTAAGCCACTTTATAACGCAATCGTCTGGCAATGCAGAAGAACTGAAGGAATATGCAAACAATTTTCAGAACACAAAACGTTAATAAAGGAAAAAACAGGGCTTTTTCTTGACCCATATTTCAGCGCAACCAAGATAAAGTGGCTTATTGACAATATAGAAAACGTAAAATCTGCCGTAAAAGACAAAAAAGCCTTATTTGGAACAGTGGATTCCTGGATACTTTATAATCTTACCGGTGGTAAAGTGCATGCAACAGATGTTACAAATGCTTCGAGAACAATGCTTTTTAATATTAAATCCCTTAAATACGACAATGAACTTTTAGAGCTTTTCAATATTGAGGAAGATATATTGCCAAAGGTGTATCCAAGTGACCATCTTTTTGGCTACACTGATAGAAGTATTTTTGGTAAAGAAATACCAATTTCGGGGATAATAGGTGATCAACAGGCATCCCTTTTTGCCCATGGTGGATGGAGAGATGGCCTTGTTAAAAACACGTATGGCACAGGGCTTTTTATGATGACTTCCACTAAAGCCAAGGTTTACAAATCTGAAAATTTGATAAGCACAGTTTCGTGGCAATTTGGAGATAGTGTGGAATATGCCCTTGAGGGGAGTATTTTTGTGGGCGGTTCACTTATTCAATGGCTAAGAGACGGTTTAAAAATTATTGAAAGCGCCGATGAAGTTGAAGAGCTGGCCAGAAATGTAACGTCCTCTGATAATGTCTTTTTTATACCGGCACTTACAGGGCTTGGTGCACCTTATTGGGACCCTTCGGCAAGAGGCTTGATTATTGGTATCACAAGGGGAACAAAAAGGGAACATATTGTACGGGCGGCGCTTGAAGGGATAGCATTACAGACTAAAGATGTCTTCGAGGAATTTAAAAAGGCAACGCAAAATACACTTGATTTCAAAAAGCTTGCTGTTGACGGCGGTGCCAGTCGCAATAAGTTTCTGATGGAGTTTCAGGCTGATATTCTCGGCATAGAGATTGAAAAACCACAAGTCACCGAGTCAACTTCACTGGGGGCTGCTGCAGTAGCCGGTATTTCTACAGGTTTCTGGTCAAAAGATGATATTCTCAGCATTAGAAAAATTGAACGAAAATACGAGCCTAAAATGAACGAACACGAAAGAAAAGAGATTTACAATAGATGGCTTAATGCGCTTAAAAGAAGTTTGCAGTGGAGCTAACGACAGAGGGCTTCATAACCTTAAAAAACACTTTTTATCTTCTAAAAAATGGGAAAATTGAAATTGTGCAAAGGTCTTTTATTATAATAATTGCGATAGATACATTAAAAAAATAAATGCATGTCCCTTTATTATTCTTCAGCCGGAATATCCCATATGCAATTTTCAAAGTCTATATTTTCCCATTTGGCAGCTCTGACAGTATAACTTCGCTGGGCTGTCAATAGTAAAAATTGTAAAGCTTGTATTGTAATATAATTACCTCTGTAATTATCCATTCTTTTTACAAGGTTACTTAAATCCTCACTATCTATCAAAGCAGGATAATTTTATCTTACAGGTTTCATAACCAAATCCTCTAATGCCAATGCAGGGTTGTGTGAAATGTGATTTAACTGGTATGCTTTAAGAAAAATGTTTTTTATGATTGTTACCACTTTCTCCAAAGTATGTAGTGCATCTCTTTTCTCAATTCTCTCTGTAACCTTTAAAATATGATGTATTTTTACTTGTTTTACTTCCATTTTGCCAAGAATAGGCTGTATATCATACTCATAAATCTGACGCTTTCTTAGCCTTGTATGCTCTGACCAAGAATTAGATTTAAGCTGATAATATTTTTCAAACATATCATTTACAGTTATTTTCTTTACTGTAATTTCATCTTTTTCTTCCAACTCATACAGTAAATCTCTCTTTTTAAATGCATCATAATACGACAATCGGTTAAAACTTCCCATAAGGATATCTGAGTTATTTTTCTTTCTGAAATACCACTTCTTTGTGCCGTTTGGATAAACATAAATATACAGTCTATCGCCTACTCTGTACTTTTTGAGACTTGTGCCGGGTTTAAGTCTCATAATTTCTCGCTCTGACATGTTTTTCTTTGCCATAACTTTACCTCACTCGTTACTCGTTTTTAATAAAATACCGGCAAGTAAAGTTTTGATTGAAGAACGAGAAAGTATCTTACAAATTACTGTTAAACAGATACTTTTGTTCAAAAACGAGTAAAGATTTTTTAGGCATAGTTTTACTCGTTTTGGAGTAAAAAAAGGTTTTTTCTGACAATAGGAAAACTGCCCGAAATTGCATAACTGGTTGATAAATAACAGAACATGAAGGAATATGAAGGGGTATGAAATGTGTACAAAAAGCGGGTGACGGGACTCGAACCCGCGACCCTCAGCTTGGGAAGCTGATGCTCTACCAACTGAGCTACACCCGCGCAGAAATTTATTTAATTATTTTTTTATATTTTGTCAATCAGTTAGTTTTAAATATTTTAGCCCGATAATACTGTATTGAACAATCGAAATAATTATCATTGTTATCACACAAATAGAGCTGAGTTTAACCAAAAAACCAACTTTATCTGATACTTCATTCAATAAAATCAATATAAACATCAAAAACTCACTAAATGCCGTCAATTTGCCAATTATAGTAGGTGCAATTTTAAATCTCTTCGATTTTATAAGCAGATAGATACCTCCGGAAACAATATAGATTTCTCTCAACATTATCAATACAAATAGTATTTTGCTAAAATCAACATTTTCATTTATCGCTATCGCCGTCAAACCGCAAATTACCAGCAATTTATCCGCCAAAGGGTCAATAACTTTACCAATTTGTGACACCTGGTCAAATCTTCTTGCCACAAAACCGTCAAGTCCATCAGTAATAACTGCAATAAAAACCAAAAATAATGCTGTATAAAAATTTGAAATATATATATTGTAAACAGCAAAAGGGATAATAATTATCCTTAACAATGTGAGCAGGTTTGGAATAGTTAATGTTTTCATAACCTATTATAGCATAAATTTGAGGTTTGTGAATGTTTCTTCCAATAACAATAAAGGAAGTCGAAAAATTAAAGTGGGACAGCATCGATATTATATTTGTAACCGGTGATGCATATATTGATTCATCATACATTGGCGTAGCTATCCTTGGCAAATTTCTGCTCAAAGAGGGTTTTAAGGTAGCAATAATACCGCAGCCATCTCTTGACAATGATGATATCAAAAAATTTGGAGAGCCAAATCTTTTTTGGGGGGTTACTTCAGGTAGTGTAGATTCGATGGTTGCAAATTACACCCCCCTTTTAAAAAGAAGAAAGTCTGACGACTATACCCCTGGTGGAGAAAATACCAAAAGACCCGATAGGGCCATCATAAAATATGTTAACCTTATTCGCCAACATTTCAAAAAAACAAAACCAATCATAATAGGTGGAATTGAAGCCAGCCTTCGAAGAATTGTCCACTATGATTTTTGGTCTGATTCTATCAAAAGATCAATACTTTTTGATTCAAAAGCCGACTATCTTGTCTACGGCATGGCGGAGCTTACCATTTTACAAATTGCTAAAAGCTTAAAAAACAATTTGCCATTAAATAACATAAATGGACTTTGCTATATTTCAAAAGAGCCTCGAAATGGGTTTATAGAGCTTTCTTCTTATGAGGAAATTATTTCAGATAATTTCAAATTAATTGACAGTTATTTCAAGCTTTACGAAAATAATGACCCAATAAATGCCAATGGATTAATACAAAAACATGGCAGCCGTTATTTAATACACAACCCGCTCATGAGACACTTAAGCGAAAAAGAGATTGATGAAATCTACAATCTTGATTTTGAAAATAAGCCGCATCCAATTTATAATGAAAAAATAAAAGCAATGGATACCATATCAGACTCAATCACCACTCACAGAGGATGCTACGGAGAGTGTAATTTTTGCGCAATTGCAGTTCATCAGGGGACAACAATTATCTCAAGAAGTCAAAAGTCGATATTGGAAGAAATATCCAAAGTTGTCAAATCCACATCATTTAAAGGTTATATAAAAGATTTGGGCGGCCCTACTGCAAATATGTACAAAATAGAATGTGAAAAAAAACTTAAATATGGCAAATGTAAAGACAAAAAGTGTATTGCCGATGGCATTTGCAGGTCTATGAAAGTGTCTCACCAGGAGCAGCTCACTCTTCTTAAAAATGCATCTTCTATAAAAGAGTTCAAAAAGATATTTATAGCTTCAGGAATAAGGCCGGACTTAATCTATGAAGATAAAAAAT
The DNA here is from genome assembly GCA_020054865.1 of Deferribacteraceae bacterium. Classification (GTDB taxonomy): domain Bacteria; phylum Chrysiogenota; class Deferribacteres; order Deferribacterales; family Deferrivibrionaceae; genus Deferrivibrio. The sequence goes on along the minus strand of JAIHAR010000012.1, from coordinate 9,900 downwards.
ATGGCAACACCTACTTGAAAGAGATATTGCATAATCATGTATCCGGCCAGCTTAAAATTGCTCCAGAGCACATTGATGACAATGTGTTAAAACTTATGGGAAAACCGCCACAAAAACAATTGCTTAAAAAATTTGCATCTGATTTTTACAAAATTTCAAAAGAATCAGGAAAAAAGCAATTTTTAACATATTACATGATTGCTGCTCACCCGGGTTGCACATTTGAGCAGATGAAAGATGCAAAATCTTTTATGGAAAATGATTTAAAAAGTCGCCCCGAGCAGGTTCAGATTTTTACACCTCTTCCTTTGACAATATCTTCTCTTATGTACTTTCTTGAATATGACCCTTTTACAAAAAGAAAAATTTTTGTGGAAAAATCTCACAAAGGCAAAAGCAAACAAAAAGATTTATTTTCTACCAAATTTAAGTCCCGTAGTAAATATCCCTCCAAAAACAAGAAAAATACCAATAAGGTGAAATAAATATATTTTCTCTTTCAAAAAGAAAAAAGATAGAATCGTTCCAAAGACCGGCATCAAATGCACCATCGGCCCGGCTTTATTCGCCCCCACCTCTCTTACAGCCCTATTCCAGCAGATAAAGGCCAGGACAGAAGCAAATATGGCAACATAGCAGATTGTCAATATCTCATTTATCCCCGGACTAAAAGTATATCCCATCTTTAATTCTACTATGTAAACAGGAAGCAACATAATAAGTCCAAAAACAATTATGGCCATTAAAAATGTGAGCCTGTCTATCTCTTTTGGTAAGCTTTTAAGAAGCACAGAATAAAGTGCCCATGAAGTTGCAGCAAGAATTATCAGAATATCACCGAAGTTAAATCTCAATGATAGCAAGACGCCAAAATCCCCTTTTGTCATAATGGTAAAAACGCCGGCTATAGAAATAACAATCCCGATAAATTGAAGTATATTAATCTTTTCTTTGTAAATAGCGGCTGAAAAGACAAAAATAATTACTGGCGTGAAAGAATTTACCAGTACTGCATTTATTGCAGTAGTATAGTGCATTGCCGTGTAAACAAGTGCATTAAATGTAGTAACCCCTAAAAATGAAACTATTAGGAGATATTTGATGTGTTTTTTTATTATATGCCAATTTAATAAAAACTTCTTCATTACAAACGGCGCAAGAATCAGGCCTGCAAGTAGCCAACGCCAAAAAACAAGGGCAATAGGAGGTATGGAAGCTGACATCGCTTTACTTAACACAAAATTGCCTGACCAAAAAAGGGTACTCAACATTAACAATATGTATGGCATTATTACCTCCAGATGATATAGTTAAATTAATACATATAATTTATCAACAAGTTTTACGCGCAGGAGGAAATTATGAACGAAGAAAATCTATGGCAATTCCTAAAAGAGCATTTAAATGCCATCTATAGTGGAGATTTTGAAAAATATAAAAAAACATGCATAGAAGATTTAGGGCTTTATGAGTGGTTTGTAGCACCTCACAGAATTGATGGTCTTGATTTCCATAGATTTATGATGGATTCCGACTGGGCTGGCACCCACAACAGTTTTAATATAACTTTGCTTGACAAAAGAGCACAAATATATGGTGAATGTGCAATTTTATCATATACTCTTGTAGTATCCTCAAAAAGTGATGGGATTAACCACAAAGTTGTAAATGAAAGCAGAGTAATAGTCAATTTTGATGGAGATTTAAAGGTGGTACACGTTCACAAAAGCCCTGGAAAATAAAAAAGGGGGCTAAAAGCCCCCTTGGAAATTATTCAGTACAATCGATCTTTTGAGCAAGCTGTTTTGTCAAACTATTCCTTGCTTTAACCTTTTGAGATGCTAATTCAGCCAATTTTTTGGCTCTTTCAGGGAACATCTTGGCAACAGCTCTGAATCTGTTTTCCGTTAACATAAACTCTTCTACGCTAACTTTTGGATCTTTACTATCGATTACCAACGGATTCTTACCTTCATTTCTTAACAATGGATTAAATCTGTAAAGCATCCAGTACCCAGAGTCCACTGCTTTTTTCTGCTGCTCAACACCGGCAGACATATCAATACCGTGAGCAATACAATGTGAGTAAGCGATAATGACTGATGGTCCATCATACTGCTCTGCTTCGATAAAGGCTTTTATACACTGAGCAGGATTAGCAAGTGAAACTTTTGCTACATAAATATGGCCATAGGTCATAGCTATCATACCAAGGTCTTTCTTCTCAACATCTTTACCAGAAAAAGCAAATTTAGCAGTAGAACCAATTGTAGTTGCTTTGGATGCCTGACCACCTGTATTTGAATATACTTCTGTATCAAGCACAAGCACGTTTATATTTTTATTATCTGCCAGCACATGGTCAAGTCCACCATAGCCAATGTCGTATGCCCAACCATCACCACCAACAATCCATACAGATTTTTTAACAAGATAATCTGCCAGTTCAAGAAGTCTTTTGGCTTCGGGAGTATCAATAGAAGCAAGAGCTTCTTTTAACTGTTTTACTCTACCCCTTTGTTCTTCAATCTCTACCTGCGTTTTTTGAGATGCATTTATAATACCTTCTACCAAACTGCCATCCAATTTATCTTTAAGTCCGTCCAGGAGTTCCAATGCTTGCTCTTTAAACTTATCAACAGCAAGTCTCATACCGTATCCATATTCTGCATTGTCTTCAAAAAGAGAATTGCCCCATGCAGGCCCAAGTCCATCCTGTCTTGTTGTATAAGGGGTTGTAGGAAGGTTTCCACCATAAATTGATGAACAACCGGTCGCGTTTGCAATAATAGCTCTGTCTCCAAAAAGATGGCACATCAGCCTTACATAAGGTGTCTCGCCACAGCCGGCGCATGCTCCGGAAAATTCAAACATATGAGGATTCAACTGGCTTCCTTTCAGAGTTGTGTTGTTAAAATTGGCAGGATCAAGCTCGGGGATTGAAAGGAAGAATTTAAAGTTTTCTCTTTCGGTTTCACGAAGAGGAATTTGTGGTACCATATTGATTGCCTTATGGTTTGGATCAGTTTTACTTTTAGCAGGACAATTATAAACGCAAGCTCCACAACCTGTACAGTCCTCAACAGCTACCTGGATTGAAAATTTCATACCTGCAAATTCTTTACCTTTTGCATCTGTATATTTAAATGTAGCAGGAGCATCTTTTAACACTTCTTCATCATAAATTTTCATTCTTATCGTAGCATGTGGACAAACAAATGAGCAAATACCGCACTGGATACATACTTCTGGATCCCACTGAGGTACATTCAAAGCAATGTTCCTTTTTTCATACTTGGATGTACCAACTGGGAAAGTACCGTCAACAGGAAGCCATGAAACAGGTATATCATCCCCTTCATTTGCAACCATTTTGCTGATAGCTTTCTTAACAAACTCAGGAGCATCAGGTTCATTGATATATTTGCTCATTTTTATTGAGCTGGTTACAGAGCTTGGAACTTTTACTTCATAAAGCTCATCAGCACCTGCATCAACTGCCTTTTTATTCATATTAACAACTTTATCACCATATTTTCCGTATGTCTTTTCAATGGCATCTTTAATAGACTCAACAACTTTATCAAATGGAGCAACATTGGCGATTTTAAAAAATGCAGTTTGCAGAATTACATTTACCCTATTTCCAAGTCCTATCTTTTCTGCAATAGCATTCGCATTGATCACATAAAACTTAGCCTGTTTTTCAATTAATTGTTTTTGAACTTCAGCAGGAAGCTTGTCCCATACCTCTTCAGGGCCATAAATACTGTTCAAAAGGAAAGTGCCGCCTTTTTTAAGTTTTGTAACTATATCATATTGCTCAAGGAAAGAAAAATTGTGGCAACCTATAAAATCTGCTTCCTGAACAAGATATGAGCTTTTAATAGGCTTTTTACCAAATCTCACATGAGAAGTAGTCATCGACCCAGACTTTTTTGAATCATATACAAAATATGCCTGGACATTACTGCCTGTCAAATCACCGATAATCTTAGCGGAGTTTTTGTTTGCACCAACTGTTCCATCAGAGCCAAGGCCAAAAAACATTCCATTAAATACGCCATCCTGAGGAGTAAGCCATTTCGGATCATACTTAAGGCTTTTATTTGTAACATCATCTTCAATACCAACGCTAAAGCCATTAACCGGTTGTTCTGCATCAAGATTATCAAATACCGCCTTAACCATTGCAGGTGTAAATTCTTTTGAGCCAAGTCCGTATCTTCCACCAACAATCACAGGATATCTTTCAAACTTAACAAGTTTCTTCTGCATAGCTTCGCCAATTGCAGTCCTAACATCAAGATAAAGTGGCTCACCAAGACCACCAGGCTCTTTTGTCCTGTCAAGTACGGCAATTTTTGAAACTGATTTTGGCAAGGCATTGACAAATGCTTCCAAAGAAAAAGGTCTAAAAAGTCTTACTTTTAAAAGACCAACCTTTTCACCTTTAGAATTCATATATTCAACCGCTTCTTCAGCAACATCTGCACCAGAACCCATTATTATCAACACTTTTTCAGCATTAGGGTCGCCAACATAATCGAAGAGATTGTATCTTCTGCCAGTAAGCTCAAAGAACTTATCCATATATTTTTCAAAAATCTTTGGAGCAGCATCATAATATTTATTCACCGCCTCTCTTCCCTGGAAAAATACATCAGGGTTTTGAGCTGTACCTTTTATTGTTGGGTGGTCTGGACTAAGAGCTCTTTGTCTATGAGCTTCAACAAGCTCATCGTCTATCATTGCCTTCATAACATCAAAAGGGATTTCCTCGGTGGTTCTGATTTCGTGTGATGTCCTAAATCCATCAAAAAAATGAAGTACAGGTACTCTTGATTCAAGGGTAGCAGCCTGGCCTATCAAAGCAAAGTCCATAGATTCCTGTGGATTGTTTGAAACAAGCATAGACCAACCAGTTTGACGACAAGCCATAACATCAGAATGGTCGCCAAAGATAGAAAGTGCGTGTGTAGCAACTGCTCTGGCACTAACATGAAAAACCGTTGGAGTAAGTTCACCGGCAATTTTATACATATTTGGAATCATCAATAACAAACCTTGAGAAGCTGTAAATGTAGTGGTCATAGCGCCAGCAGAAAGTGCACCGTGAACCGCACCTGCTGCTCCACCTTCAGACTGCATTTCAACTACTTTAGGTATAGTACCCCAGATATTTTTCTTGCCTTTAGCACTGTATTCATCAGCAAGCTCTCCCATTACAGATGAAGGTGTAATAGGATAAATGGCAATAACTTCATTGGTAGCATGAGCAACATAAGCTGCAGCAGTGTTACCATCAATGTTTACGAATTTTTTCTCAGCCATATTTCCTCCTTATTTATGTATGAAACAGATATTGAATTTTATATTTATTCAGCTAATTTATATCACCTGAACCCTTGTACGTCAATCTTTTTAAAGATTTTTTCAGTAATGTTCAATATTTTTTAATTTGGCTAAATTATAAAATAGTTTTTTAGTTTAATTAAACCAGTTATTCAATAATATGTTGTCAAAAATATATTTTTTCCTTAATAACCGTTTATATAAAACAAACAAAACTTTGCATCCATCATTTCAATTTATCATTATTTAATGTTTTTTGTATAAGTAAAAAAACACAATGCAAGACTAAATGAAATAAAAACTTGTTTTGTTTTATTTTTGCAAAATGTGCCCATTTAAAGTAATAAAACTGTATCAATACAATATTGACACATCATTATTTTAATGCTATTAGACACAACCTTTTTAGGGAGAGATGTCCGAGTCTGGCCGAAGGAGCACGATTGGAAATCGTGTGTACCGTTCACGCGGTACCGAGGGTTCAAATCCCTCTCTCTCCGTTTCTCTTTATTTACAAATAACTATCAAATAATCATATTTAATATTTAACAATCTCCAAATTTAGGGGACATAAAATGGGCTTATTATAAAAGATTTATGCACGGTTTAGTTAGTGTTATTTGCCGCATGGAAATTTATTTATAAAAATAGGGCAATTACCATAAGAAACTCGCCTGAAATTGTGCTATAATATATTTGTCAGTTCCACAAAAAAATTGTATTGAGGTGAACTATGAGCACAAAAAAAATATTGATGTTAGTTGGAGACTTTGTAGAAGATTATGAAGCTATGGTTCCTTATCAAATACTTACAATGGTAGGGCACAAGGTAGATACAGTTTGTCCCGGCAAAAAACCTGGTGATACTGTCAAAACAGCCGTGCACGATTTTGAAGGGGACCAAACTTATTCAGAGAAACCTGGGCACAATTTTGCAATCAATGCCGACTTCGACAAGGTTGATGTAAAGGACTATGATGCACTTGTAATACCCGGAGGCAGAGCCCCCGAATATCTGAGATTGAACCCAAGGCTTATACAGATTGTAAAAGAATTTGCGGAGAATAATAAACCAATTGCTTCTATTTGCCATGGACAGCAAATTTTAGTTGCAGCTGATGTATTAAAAAATGTTTCTTGTACAGCTTACCCTGCTGTTATGCCGGATATTGTTAAATCAGGTGGGAAATGGTGCGATGTAAATGATACTTTTTCAAATGCTATTGTAGACAAAAACTTTGTAACAGCACCTGCATGGCCTGCACATCCTGAATGGATGAAAAAGTTTCTGGAAGTATTGGGCAGTAAAATTGAGCCTTAAAAACTATAATAAAAAAAGGGCGGGAATTTCCCGCCTTATTTATTATTAAGCAATTCCTTCTTTTTCAGCCAAAAATCAAAAGACCGCCCCGGAACAAATATATCAAGACCCACAGAAACTTCATCTTTGAGGGGATTTGTTACGATATGCTCCTGATCTCCATCTATATACGCCGTATCCATCTCTTCCAAAATTACCGCTCCACCCTCAGCTGTCCAGATTTCAAGCTTTCCTTTCAACACAATCAACACCTGAGCGTTCGGATGCGAGTGCTTAGGAGAAGCATGTCCTGGAGCCTTTACAAAATGTTCAATAGAAATATCTGACTGATTACAAAGGCTTACTCTTCTCCAATTTTTCTCAGGCTCATAACTTTCGGCAGATTCAAACCTTACAACTTTCATATCTCCTCCTTAACCTTAGTGGCACTCATTTAATGTAAAATTGTTTACTATATTTTTCAACCTGTTAGCAAGTTCTTTTAAAATTTCAGCCTGATTATGGTTTTCCTGAGAAATCGAAGCATTTTCCTGGGCAATTGCAGATATCTCTGCCATATTGTTTGAAATCTCCTGACTTGTAGCTGATTGTTGCTCAACTGCGGAAACTACTGCTGTTATTTTATCTGCAACATCCAGTATTCCATCAATGATAACGCTTAAATTGGATTTTAAGTTATCCACAAGAATCCCACCCTTCCTGGCAAGCTCAGCGCCTTTATCCATTTCAACAACGGAAGACTTCACTTCTGCTTGAATAGACTTAATCATGCTATCTATTTCACCGGTAGCTTTTACTGTCCTTTCTGCAAGCTTCCTAACTTCATCAGCCACAACCGCAAAGCCTCTTCCATGCTCGCCTGCCCTTGCAGCCTCTATTGCAGCATTAAGCGCCAAAAGGTTTGTCTGGTCAGCAATCTCAGAAATAACTTGAAGGATTTCTCCAATTTGCTCAGAAGATTTCCCCAATTCTTTAATTTTACCTGCCGAACTTATCACAGTATCTGAAAGATTATTAATCCCTTCAACAGTCTCATCAACAACCTTGGAGCCTTTTTCTGTTGCATGCTTTATTTCTTCTATTTCGTTATTAACTTCTTCCAAATTTTTGGATATCTCAGTAATGGTAGCTGTCATCTCTTGCATAGCCACTTCAACAGAAGTAATTTTTTCCGCTTGAGACTCTGCTCCTGCTGACATTTGACTACTTGATGTGGCCAGCGCTTCAGCTGTATTGCTAACATCATTTGTTGAGCTGTTAACTTCGCATAATGCATTATTCATCTGGTCTATCATGTCATTGACATGAACCACAATTCTACCGATTTCATCTCTTTTTTTCACAGTTAACTTATCAGACAAGTCCCCTCTTGCAACTCTATTAAACAGTCCTTCAAGCTCTATTATCGGAGATATGACATTTACCTTAAACACAAACCTAAGCACTACAACTAAAACAACAATCATAACAGCGCTTACGAAAAAAAATTAAGTATCGTACCTTTTATTATCGGGCCAATAAATTCATCTTCATAACTTCCTCCGGCAATAATCCAATCTCTTGCCGGGTAGTAGGTATATGCCACTATTTTGTATTTGCCATTCCATTTGTATCGTATTATTCCGCTTTTATTTTTGTTCATTTCTTTGGCAAAATCATTGCTCAAACTGTTTTTGCCCTCTGAGTCAGGATGAACCAACAACTCTCCATTTGAACTCATTAAATAATAGTATCCGGATTTACCGGCTCTTAATCTTTTTATGATACTTTGTATATCACTCAGCATTTCCTTCTTAACTTTATTAGAAACCTGAATCAACTCTTCATAAGGAACCGTCAAAACAATTATCCATTCCATTTCAGGGAAATATCTATACGCTGCCACAACCTTTGGACGGCTTTTGTCAGTCACACGCTCATAAACAGTTGCTCCGTTTCTTTCTTCCAGGATTTTGTCAATATGTGCTTTCCCTTTAAGGTTTGTCCCCTGGTTTGATGGGTGTACGACCAAAGTCCCTTCCTGATCGAGCGCATAAGCATAACCTTCCTCACCAATAGATATCTGCAACAATTCAGCTGCAAGCTGTGCTTTGATTACCGAAGGCGATTTGCCTGAAGAAACATAAAGCGAATACAATTTTGATAAGTTATTTTTCAAGGACAACGCTCTTTCACTTAGCTCGAATAAAGCATTATCCTCAATATATTTGCTAACTTCCTCAGTAGTAGTATCAGTAGATACGATAAAATCTCTAATGGCAGTTACCTGAGTCATTAACTGATTGCCGATTTCTGCCGTAAAGTTTTTCTTTGCATTGCTAATCACAAAAAAACCTGTCATCGCATAGCCCAAAAGCAGTATAAAGGATAAATAAATTAAAATCTTTGTAGAAATATTCATATCTTTCAAGCTGTTACCAATTTGCTTTTTACGTTTCATAGTCTGCTCCATAAAACAAAAATTTTATTCAAAGCCGTACTTTTATATAAAGTTAATTTTTATTTCAATACTAAAAATAAATGCAGTCTCCCGGTTTTTTTCATATAATATGGCATAGTGAACTTTTTGAAAATAGGAAATCTTCTATTGCCAGCTGCTTTGGCTCCTTTTTTTCGTAGCCTGAGCTCAGGCAAAGTAGGCAAAATAGGTTCAGGACAACATCTATATTATTTATGCAATTTCCCATTCAAAATTTGCAATATTTCGCTTTGCTGAATCAAACTCAATGCCTACAAGATATATTTCAGAATATTCTTTGTACATTGGTGAATTTTTATACTTTAAAGCGTAGTTTTTACTCTTAATTTGTGATAATGCCTCACCTTTCTGGCCATCTACCTTAAATTCAAGAATGTATATCTTGTCCCCCACAAAACAGGTCAAATCAATCCTTCCCTCATTTGTTACATCTTCACCAATTATCTTTATACCCAAAGAGGCAAGGTGAACATAAATTATACCGGAATAAAACCCTTCAAATTGGTCCAAATTGTTTTTTGAAAAATTATTGTAAGGGATAGATGCAAATATCGATATGAGACTCTCTTTAAATTTATCAAGCTCAGCTGACAAAAGTGATTTCATCAGTGGCTCTTTTTCTGATGTATTTCCATTTAACAGATACCTGATTACATAATCGTTAAAGGAAATCTGCACCTCTTTGTTTGGTATTTTTAACGTATATTCTATTGTGTCCAGTATCTCATTTGTTATCATTTTATCT
>JAIHAR010000011.1 GCA_020054865.1 Deferribacteraceae bacterium | reverse complement strand
AAGAACTACTTTTTAGGTTTAGACAAAAGATTTATGAATCGGATAAGGTGTGTTACTTTAAATTGGATTATTATTTTAAAATTGAGGAAAAAAGACAGCAGATTAATGAGTTAGGCAAAATGAGAAGAAAGAAAAGTTTAATTGTGGCTTAAAGATGCAAAAAATGGGGTGATGGCAGATACTTACCACTCAAAATTGTCAGAAGAATCTACTACAAATAATAAAAATACTACGCCTAAAAGTGAAGCTGAGAAAATTTGGGAAATAGCTGATAAAGCTTACAATGAAAAAAGGTATAAAGATGCGATATATTACTATGAAAAATCTTTGGCTCTTTGTGGTCAGGACTATGAATGTTATGCTGCCGATTACAATGGTCTTGGAGCATCATACGAAGATATGGGAAATAATGAAAAAGCCCTTTACTATTACGAAAAAACAGTTGAAGCAGCAAAAAAACTCGGAGATGAGGGCTGGATTGCAACAGGATATTTTCTCACTGCTTCTATTTACAATCGCCTTGGCATAAATATACCAAAAGCTTACGAATACCTTAACTATTGTAAAAAAATATACGAAAAAGACAATGATAAGAGCAGTCTGTCAATCACACTACACGAACTCGGAAAAACAGAAAGAATGTTAGGTAAATTTGAATCGGCAATAGATTCTTTTAATAAATCCAACATATTATACAAGGAACTCGGCGATGAATTTTCCATCGGGGCCAACCTAAATCAATTGGGAATAACATATTCAAAAATGGGCCAGCTTGAAAAAGCAATATCTTATTTCAAGGAATCTTTAAAAGTTGCTGAAAAAGTAAACGACCCTGAAGCTATTTCAATTGTTACAAGACAATTAGCGGATGCCTACGCAGACATCTACAATTATGAAAATGCCATGAAATACTACGAAGAAGCAATAAATATTCAAAGGAAAAATCACATCTCAAAAGAATTGGGGATAAGCCTTAACAGCTTTGGCACATTATACATGGATCTTAACAGATACGAAAACGCAAAAACCCTGTATCTTGAATCTCTCGAACTTGCTAATAAACAAAACGATAACCCCACTAAAGCAACTATTCTAAATAACTTAGGCCACATAGAAAGCAGTCTCGGCAATATCGATAATGCATTTCAGTATTACAACAAAGCATTTGAAATTGAAAATAAGCTCGACAGGCCTTACTCATTAACTTACCTCTTAAACAATATAGGGATGGCATATTTCAAAATTGGAAATTATGAAAAGGCGCTTGAATACCTTAAACAAGCTCTTGATATTGATAAAAAGCTCAATAATCCTCACTTAATTGGAACAAGGTTAAATAATATAGGTGCAGTATTGCTAAAACAAAAAAAATATAGAGAAGCCGAAAAAGTATTTAGTGAAAGAAAAAATCTTGAAAGTAAAATAAAACCAAACAGATTAATAAACTCAGGCCTTGTCGAAACATATATTCTAACCGGAGAATTAGATAGAGCTTTAGCAATATTAAATGAAATTCCGCCTACATGGAAAGACACCCCCACCAGACATATGGAATATTATACACAAAAGGGATTAATATTGAAAGAAAAAGGGCTTTTGCAAGAAGCCGCCATAAATTTTATGACTGCTATTAATTCGATTGAAGACAACAGACACTTGATAAACAGCAAAGAGCAATTTTTTGCCGGGGGAAATTATTACAACAGATTAAGACCTTATCGAGAGATTATAGCAGTATTTTATGAAATGCACAAAAACAGCGAATATCTTGTCCCCGGTGTAAAAAATGTAACATCGCAGTCCCAAGCATACTCAGAGCTACTCAGGACAAGAAGAAGTGCATATGATTTTTTACAGTTTGGCAATTCACCCGAAGCAGCAGCATTTTACTTTTCTGAAATGACAAAAGCAAGGACATTGCTTGAAGCAATGTCTACATCAAATAAAAATAATGATATGTCGGAAATCCCATCTAATCTAAGAACTACAGAAAATAAAATTTTGAATAACCTTTCTTCAATTGAAACAGAGCTTATAAATTCTTATAAATCTGGTGAACAAAAGACAAAAGAACTCATAGCAAAAAAAGAAGGATTGAAAAAAGAACTTGATAGTTTAATAGCAATTTTAAGAGAAAGATATCCCCGATATGCTGCAATCAATTACCCTTTACCTGTAACTGCAGAAAAACTCCCTTTAAAAGAGAATGAGTTATTATTGGAATACTCTGTAACAAATGATGCTACATATCTGTTTCTTGTTGCCAAAGGTGGGATAAAAAAAATCATAAAACTACCTGTAAGTAAAAAACAACTTGAAGAAGACATAAAAGCATTTCTTTCGCCAATGACACTTAAAAAGCCGGAAATGTTTTCTATTGAAGCTGCACAAAATCTCTACAAATTACTACTTTCCGAAGCTTTGGAAAATGTAGATGAAAATACAAAAGTAATTATAGTACCTGATGGGATACTTGGTGTTTTGCCATTTGAATCATTAATTATTCAAAAAGGAAATAATATAGAAACGTCTATATTTGTAAATGACAGGTACAATATATCTTATTACCAATCTGCCACAATACTTGCATTAAATAGAATGTTTCAAAAGAAAAATCCCAAAAAATTACTTTTTGCTATCGGCAACCCTGTTTTTACTGCTGACGATCAAAGATATATAGCATGGAAAGAGGGAAAGACTTTAACAAACTACACATTAAACGATAAAAGTAAATATGCATTTAGAGCACTTGCAATAAATGTAAAATGGGGAGCAACGACAAAAAGTGAAAATAATAAGATAGAATTTCCCCTTTTACCTGAAACCGAAACTGAAATAAAAAAGATCGCGAAAATAATGGGGACTAAGCCAGAGCCACCGGACATTCTTTTTGGGGTGGAAGCAAATGAAACCAATTTTAAATTAATAAGACCAGAGGATTATAAATACCTTCATTTTGCAACCCATGCATCACTGCCTGGAATGATTCAAGGGATAAAAGAGCCATTTATACTGCTTGGTCAAGTGGAAAATAAAAATGATGATGGTTTTTTAACACTGAGCGAAGTTTCAAAGATGAAAATCAATGCAGACCTTGTGGTATTATCAGCTTGCGTCACAGGAGTAGGAAAAGAGATAGAGGGGGAAGGTGTCGCCAATTTTGCAAGAGCATTTCAGCAAGCTGGAGCAAATTCGGTTTTGGTTAGCCTTTGGGAAGTAGCCTCTGAGCCAGCAGTGGAATATATGGAAGAACTTTATACTAACCTTAAATCTGGCAAGAGTAAAACCGAGTCAGTAAAACTTGCAAAAAACTATATAAAATCTAAATATAAAAATCCATTTTATTGGGCTGTCTTTATATTACACGGCGAGGGATAAAAATGAGTATATCAAACGATAAGAACAGAACTTATTTTAAAATAATAGGTATTTCTTTAGTTGTTATAATTTTATGGGTACTACTTGGAAGTGTTGATGCGGGACCGGCGGGTATAGGAATTTTAGTGTCTGTTTTGGCATTTATAGATGTAATAAGCGGAAAATTTAATGGAAGTGAAAAAGTGGTATGGGTGATTATTTTATTAATTTCAGTGATAATTGGCATTATTGGTATTACTGTTAAAGAAATATTTCCAATAAACTCTAAATTTGAGCTCTTAGTTGGACTGATTTCTATTATTTTTGGAATTTCATATTTTCTGATAGGCAAAAATAAAAAGTTAAAATAAAGGGGGCTGTAATGAAAAGAATTCTGCTTGCGTTGCTCATCATCTTTATTATTTGTGGGTTTGGCTATTCTTACCCAGAAACAAATACAAAAATTGAAAAGGTCACGGTATTTAAAGATTCGGCACTGATTGACAGAGTCGGAGAGATAAACGTAGAAAAGGGGGAAAACTTATTCATTATAAAAGGATTAACTACAAACGTCATAGATAATACAATTCAGGCTTCTATCGACAAAAATATTGGCAAAATAGTAGATGTAAAGGTTGAAAAAAGCTATACTTCAGCTGCAAATGAAGAAAAAATAAATCTGCTTTTGCAACAAATAAAAGAGGTAGAAAACAAAATAAAAATGCTCGAACATGAAAAAAAGGCTACAGAAAATTTTATTGATATTATCGGCAAGTCCAACCCTTTTTCAGCAAGCTTAAAATTAACTGCTGCCGAACTACAAAATTACTCTAACTTCTTGGAAAACAGCCTGAAAAAATCCTACAAAGATTTGGCTAAAATTGAAACTGAAATCTCTAATCTCAATGAAGAAAAAGACAAACTAAAAAATGAGCTTTCAAACATCGGAGGTCAAAATAAGGAATCAAAAAACATTATTCTCACGGTAAAAGGTTTTAAAACTGCGGAATCAAAAATAGAATTAAGCTATCTTGTAAACGGTGCAGGTTGGAGCCCTCTTTACAATGCTGATGTAGATACTTCAAATGATTCAATAACTTTTGATATCTATACAAATATCACGCAAAGCACTGGAGAGAATTGGGAAAATGTGACTATGGAAATTTCCACTGCCAAATCCGTATCAGCCAAATTTTCTGATATATCTCCATGGTATGTGGATATTTACAAACCTTCCCAACCGGTTTTTTACAAGGAGATGAGGGCATCCAAAGCCTTGATACCTGAAGAAATTGAGGATAAGTTGGCTGGTGTTGACTCAAATGAACCTGCTGTTAAGGAAGAGGGCATATCTTTTAGCTTTATATTAAGAGATACTGTTACTGTGCCTTCAGATAATCAGCCTCATAAAGTATTTATAGCTTCTAAAAAAATTACAAAAAACAACTTAAAGGAAAAGCTAATAAAATATGTCGCGATACCTAAGAAGTCACCATATGTATTTCTTACAGGGCTCTTCAACAACCCATTTGAATTCCCGCTTTTTGCCGGCAAAGTTAACATTTCTGTAGACGGGAAATTTTTAAATACTGAAAATTTGTCGAGCACAAAAGCTCCTGCCGAACAGATTCAGCTCCCTTTGGGAGTGGACGAATCTTTAAAAGTTGAAAGAAAAAGACTTAAAAAATTTACCGAATATTCAGGAATCGTTTCAAAATCTGAAAAGATATTCTTTGAGTATGAGATAGATATCCAAAACGGCAAATCAAAAGAAGTAGGAATCGAGGTAAAAGACAGCTACCCTATCTCATTGAATGAACAGATAAAAACACATTTGGAAACACCTACTGATAAAGATGCAGCCATTTCAAAAGACGGAATAATAATTTGGCAAGTCAATATACCTGCCAAATCAAACCGAAAACTTAACTTGAAATTTGACATAGAATATCCTAAAGAGCTTAAAATAAGTGGAATAGAGTAATCTAACATTATAAGAGGATTAAGTATGAAAAAAATCTTTGCCATAATTGTTTTATTGATAAGCTTTACAAATGTAATGGCTGAGAATAAAGAGATTTTCGGAATAGGCTATGGGCAAGATAGGGAAATTGCCAAAAAAGAAGCCCTTGCTGATCTTGCCACGCAAATTTCTGTAAACATCAAAAGTGACTTTGAAAGAGTCCAAAAAGTCCTAAATAATGAAATTAAGTCAAGTGCAGCAACAAGTATTATCAAAACTTCATCTGAAATCCCTCTGTTGGGGATCAAGTTTGAATATCAAGATGAGGACAAGGTGATTGCAATCCTTTCATCTGAAAACAGTTTGAGTGCTTACATTAATGAAATAGAAAAACTTACAGTAGAAACCAATAAATTAAAAACTATGGCGGAGCAAACAAATAACTCATCTTTAAAATACGATTATTTGCTGAAAATATTAAGCAACCTGAAGCTTCTTGAAAAATACAAAACCGTTGCAATAATTCTCGGGCATTCTAATTTTCCTGTACTTGATATTACCGAAAGTGAAATCAAAGACCAACTTGTTAAAATTCAGCAAACCCCTGACTCCCTTGACACTGTAGTCAACATCATATCAAAAGAGCTGACATTCAATAAAATTTACATTTTTCCTGTAAAACCAAAAATGTCAGAGGAGATTACAGAATTTTCAAAATTATTAAAAACAATGCTCGCACAGAAAACAGATTCGGTCGGCACCCCTGAAAATGCTGAATTTATTTTAAGGGGCAATTACGAGGTTATAAATAATAAGATATTGCTAAACATGAATCTTTATAATAAAAATTATAATAGCATAAAAAATTATTCCCTAATATTTGATTCAAAAATAATTAATGCACAATTTCAGCCACAATATCAAAATTTTGATTACGCTCTACTTACCGGAAATGTTACAAGGTCAAACCTTAAGGTAAAAATTGGGTTTAAGGGGTATGGTACAGGCGAAGGTATTGACCTGAATGCAGGAGACAAAGTCGACCTTGTTATAAATACAAATCAACCCATTTGCTATTATATTGTAGGACACGTATTCAACAAAAATGAAAAATTCAGCTACCTGTTGCCTATAGGTGTTTATGGAGATGAATTTAAAGGTAAGATAGCCGGCGAACTTGTCAATACGAATTACGTAGTTGCGGAAAATATAGAAATTGCCCCACCCTACGGCAGAGAAGTATTGCAGCTTTTTGCGACAACATTGGGTAATGACGGAAAATGCGAATTAAACATTCCTTCTTGCCATACAAACAAGGATGGGTATTGTGTTCTTGAAAATGAACCTATCGTTAATGTGGGCAAAACAAGGGGGCTGAGCTTTAAAAACGTAAGTAAGAATATCGAAACCAGTGAGGCGATATTTAGCTTTACCACTTTTGAATAATTATATTCTGCTTACATCTGCGGATACTGTTAGCGTATTTTTACTGGCTGTAAATTAATAATAAAATGTTACTCATTGATAAAAATATTTAAAAATTTGTATTTTTTCTCCATATTTTCCTTTGCTTGCAGAAGGGTGATAGGTTTAATGCCATTTTCAATGGAGATAAGGGCTTCAAAATATGCGGCGATTATATCGTATTCCTTTATCTTTTTGCCGTCTACCGGATTAAAACTATCATCATTATATTTTTCAAAAAGCTCATCTTTGCCAACAAATTTAGTTTTTCCACCTTCTTGAAATTTGCATTCAAATTCATCTTTTACAAAATATTCTATCTCTAAGTGGAGTGTCTTAGGCAATAGCGGCAACACATTTTCCTTTATCTGCTGAATTTCAATCTCCTTGAGAAGCTCATCAAGCCCCTCTACCCCCCTTTTCACGGGAGA
Organism: Deferribacteraceae bacterium; assembly: GCA_020054865.1. Taxonomy (GTDB): domain Bacteria; phylum Chrysiogenota; class Deferribacteres; order Deferribacterales; family Deferrivibrionaceae; genus Deferrivibrio. The sequence continues at coordinate 47,555 of JAIHAR010000011.1, read as the reverse complement.
GATAATGTCTCTTGTCATCACTTCAGGTAAGTCATGAAAAATACCACCAAAAAAATAATTGTATTTTAGCCTATCACAAATTTGTAAATTAAAATTATCAAAATATCCAAGTGCTGCAACAATATACATATGTCCAAGCACACTTGTTTCAGGCATTCGCGGAGTATGTGCCCATCTTTGTTGAAATCTTAATTGCCCTACAAGGTCGATAAAATTTCTTGTATTCTCTCTGATTGTCATTATCTCTTTCACTGAAACAAGGTCATAGTGATTTTCTATTTCTGACAGGATATTTTCCCTTGTCTTTTCTATACCGTATAAATTTTTGTTCATATCATAAATTATTTTAAATTCCCAATAAGTTGCCAAATAGTGGGCAGCCTTTAAAATCTTCTTCTCAAAAAAGCAATATCTTTCATCAAACAGATATTTATCAAGATTTTCAAAAAAAAGATTATCTTCTATGCCGCTTTTTTCTTTTATTTCGGAATATATCCATCTATTAAATTTTTCTCCGTGGACACTTTTTAGCTTATAAAAGATAGGCGGCTTAATGTCAGTAGTAATTATCCTTTGCAATGTTTCAAAAACTGAGCCCTCAATCAGCTTTAACCAACTAAAATTGTTACCAAGAGCTTCTTCTATTTTGCCAATAACATACGCAATAATTACCTTATGAGCCTGTTTATCAAGCTCTGTAAACCCCATAGACGGCCTTAAATGGTCATTCCACCGCTGAATGTATGCTGCCTCAAATATCTTTTTTATCAAAGTATTATTAATCATAACTGTCACCTATACACTAAATTTACAAAAACTCTCATACTCACAAAATTTACAAATATCTTCTTTTGGCAGGGCATAAATCTTATCTGTCATTTTCATATGGCTCATTATATAATCTATTAATTTTTTATAATCATCAATATTTTCATCTGTCAGCACTTCTCTAAAATCCCTATCTTTCTTCCCGATATAATGAATTTCAGAAATAATATCTTTTTCGTAACATTCCCTTGCAAGTAAAATATAGCATGGCAACTGTGCTGAGTTAAGACTGTCTCTCACAAGGGTAAGGTTTTTATCATCATATATATCTTTAATATCATCAAACATTTCAATTAATTTTGCCACTTTTCTTGTATAAGGGGTATTTTTCCCTGAGCCTGTCTTGTAATCAATCACTCTTATCCTTCCATCCCTAAGCTCATCCACCCTGTCAATTCTCCCCTTTAATTTTAAACCAAAATTGACAATATCCTTTTCTGTCTCCAATATCTTAAATATTTCTCCAGCACTTTTAATATTTTTAAAGTAATCTTTTACTCTTCTTTCCAATATAATCTTCAACCCTTCAATTTGAAACTCTGTCAGCCTTCCTAAAAAGTTTTTTATTCTATTGTCCCTATCTTCATATAAAAATTCAGGTAGCCTCTTTATATCTTCTAAAATTTTATACTCTACATTATCAAGCAATTTTTCATCCAAGATTTTGCCTAAAACTTTTCCAAAGTGTATCTCAAAATATTTATGAACGATACTGCCGAGGGTATCTGCCTCAAAATCTCTGTCAAACCTTACCCTATCAGGCACAGCCTTGATATATTTTAAATAATAAGAATAAGGGCATTTCATATAACTATTTAATGCAGAAGGTGAAAAATGTTTTATACTGTCAATAAATTTTGACTCTACTTCCCCTTTTGGTATGTAATTTTCAATCTTATTCAATCTCGGTATAGAAAAGGGCACAGAATCAATTTTAATCTCCCTTTTTTCATTTTTCTCTTTAATCAGCAAAAGCTGCTCTACAAACCTGCTACGGATAAATTTATCACTCCCTGTTGCCCCTGATTTAAAAAGGATATAGGTATTTTTTGCAGAATAGATGAGCCTGAAAAAATTGTATCTCATCAACATCTCTTTTTCTTTAAAAGAGGTAAGACCAAGCTCTATCTTCACCGATTCAGGCAAAAGGGGGTCAATTTTATCACCTGAAGGCAGTACACCTTCATTAACGTCAGTAATTACGATATTTTCAAAAGTCAATAGTCTCGCCTCAAGCATCCCCATTATCTGAATGCCCTGAAGCGGATGCCCCTCATATGGGATAATTATGTCATTAATTATCTCACTCAACAGCTTATAAAAAAATGGCAAATCTCCAAATCTGTCTTTGTCAATCAATCTGAAATTATTTATTACCTCAAAATAAAAGTACTGCAAAATTTGAAAACTTAATTTTGCCGTCTCCTGCCTCAATTTGCTTTCATCAAGATTATCAAATAGATTTTTAAATGCTTCTTCTAACTGTATTAAATTTTTAGTTTGTAAAAAAGGGGCTAAAAGTTTTTTAAAAACAGCTCTATTTGAATCAAGTTGAAAAACAGAAGCCTCACTTTTGACAATTTCATTTTTAATCCAATTAATATCGTTAATAATTTGCTCTTTAAAAAGGGATAGAAGGCTTGAATTTAAAAATCTCAATAGAGTTTTGGAATCAGCAGAATTTGCTACACCTATGCTTTCCTTTCTTTTAATATCAACCAAAAGCATAAAAAGTGTTTCTACAAATACCCCCACTTCCGTGCTTTTTAATGGCATACTCAAAGATATATTAAGGCTCAAATTGTCTATATTTTCCAAATAAGATAGCAACGGGAAAAGGGTTTTTGAATCCGGAAGGATTACTGCCAAATTACTGCTGTCATATTTATTTTTAAAAGATTTATATTTATCTTCAATTAGTGTTACAGCCTTTTTTGCTTCATTATGAGTATCAGTAAACTGAAAGAAATGAATTTTTGAAGGGGTATAAGAGTCAGGCTTTATCTCTTCTATATCAAGGTTTTTGACTGATTTACCAAGCCTTTTACTAAGATTATCTACCACTTTAAACGTCTCAAACCTCTCAACCCCTTTTTCTCTATCCATTAAATCTGTCTGCACATAAAAATCTATATCAGCAAAGGCATCAATGTTTTTTATTATTTCAACCTCAGAGTTAGATAGATAAACTAACCCGGTAAATATAAAAATCGCATTTTTATAATCTTGTCTAAATTTTTCATCAAAAGTAAGTTTTACTGCCCGCCTGAAGATATCGCCGCCGTAAGTAATATTTTCATTTTCACGTCTATATTTAGCATACAAGTCTTTTAGGTTTTCAAGGATAGTTACGGCCTCAGGTAGTGCTTCTATATATTGAAAGTTTTTTATTCTATCTTCCAAAAGCTGCCTGTCTATTTCATCAAATAGCCTTGAAAGTCTCTTTGCCCAGGATAAAAGGCCTGCATCATCAAGCCCAATTCTTTTATTGAGATTTTCATCCCCTTTTATCAAATCGAGAAAATATATTTCCCTTTCAATTTTTGTGTGGAAAATAGGCAAATTATCAGAATAGTTTGTCACCACTGTCCTTGCAAACTCTTCTATTGTATAAAATTCCGTTTTTAAAGAAGTATCAATATCAATACTTTTTTCTACAAATCTGATAGGTCTTTTATTGGCAGAGATAAATACAACTTTGCCATAATTTTTCGCCAATCCCTTTAGCCTTTTAGATATAAAATTTACAAAATTTATACTCAAATCAACCTTGTAAAGTCTAAATGACATCTACTAACTCCCCTGTCTCAGCATAGTAAATAATACCTCTGCACTTATCAAATAGTCTCATATACTTTTTCATTTGAAGCTCGTGGTTTGAATCTTTATCCCCTGTCTTGTAATCAATAACAACAATCTCTCCCCCTTTTTTTATCACACGGTCAAGACGCATAATATTTCCATATCTGTCCACAAACTCTTTTTCATTCCAAAAGGCATCTATATCTTCAAAATATTTCCTCAAGTCTAACACCGCCTTCATCATTAATGGTTTGACATCTTCATCTGAATATCTCATTAAATTTACTGCTCTAAAATAAGCATTATTTATTATTGATTTTAAATCTTTTTCAAAATCTGCTTTACCAAGAAAAGACATCCCTAAGTGAAACAGCTCACCTTTTAGTCTCTCCCTTTTTTCAAAATTAAGATATGTTTCCTTTTCATATATTTTAAGGTGCCCTCTAAAATTTGCATTTATCTCAACTTTATCATCTTCTACAGGTTTTTCTTCATATTTAATTTTAGAGCATTTTTTCATTTCGCCTACAATATATCTTTCATTACAAGTTTTCTCAGACTTGCTACCATATTCTGAATTTTCAAGTATCATATGCAGTAAATCGGAAGCCGATATTTGTCTGCCGTATCTATTTTCCTGAATATCCTTTTTATACTGCCCAATAATAAAAAGATTTTCCCTCGCTCTTGTGTTTGCAACATACATAAGATTTAAATTTTCAACGATTTCATTTTTAAACTTTTCAAAATACTTATCTCTACCATCTTTTAAAAAATCCCTCGTCTTAGTAAGCTTTATCAGCAAGTAATCAGGCTCACCTGTAAACTCTTCAATATTTACGGCATGATATACATCTTTTAGCTTCCCTTTATCGTAAAGTTTCCAATCGTAAAAAGGGATTATGACAGTGTGACTTTCAAGCCCCTTTGACTTGTGAATTGTCATTATTTTAACAGCTTCTATATTTTCGTTGAGGCTTATTGTAATATCCTTCTTTTTATTAAAATATTCTAATACATCTTCCAAAGTTTTATGTTTATCAGAGATTTTTAAAACCTCTTCCAAGAATCTTTCAAAATAAACTTTATTGTCATTATAATTAAGAATATCGGCAGAAATAATTTTGCAAAAAATTTCATAAGGGGATAAAAATGCAATCTCACTTTTTATATTATCAAACGTCTCTTTATCTACTTTTAATTCACTGAATATTTTATCAAAATCCTGATTTTCGGGCATAGTCATGACATTTGCGATAAAGAGCAATTTTTTAATTTCAAAATTAGATGATACTCTCATTGAATCTTCCGTCACAAAGGGAAGCTCTTCAAAATATTCCCTCATCCAGGAAACAACCAAGTCTATATCACCCTTTTTTCTTAAAAGAATCATTATATCTGATGGGGGCACCTTGTAATCATTAATTACTTTTTTAAGGGTATCAACAAATTCATCTCGATGAAAATCTTCTGACTCGTCATTATCAGCCACATTTTGCAAAATAATTTCCAGATAACCATCATTTTCATTTTTATACTTTTGCTCTGAAGCCCCGTAAATACCTTCTATTGCATCCATCATCAAAATTTTAAAATCCTTTCCCAAATCATCTTCAAAAATCCCCAGCAAGTTTGCATTTAAAAGATTTGAAGTGTTAAATGTAAAATTGTTAAAATTTACAATATTTTTTGCGGAGCGATAATTTGTGTCAGTAAATTCTTCCTCTAATCTAAGACTATCGCTCTTGAGAGCTTCGTCAAATATTGTATAATCTCCGCCTCTCCAGCCGTAAATGGCCTGCTTTTTATCCCCTACGATAAATAGTGTCCCCCCTTCAGATACTGCATTTTCGATAAGAGGGAAAATCGCATCAAACTGCTCTTTAGATGTGTCTTGAAATTCATCAATAAGGTAGTGAGAAATCTTCTCCCCCAATTTCAAAAAGGCATAAGAGATATCGTTTTCACTTAAAATCTCACTCACATCCTTTGCAACCTTCTGTCCATCTACGATATTTGAGATATGTTTAATCTCTTCCTCTTTATCCCTTAACCTTTTCAGCTGCTGTGCCACTACATCTGTCTCAAAACTGCTCTTCAAAAGCATATATTTCTTAAGCAAATCCACACTTTCAGTTAGTCTTGAAATAAATTCTTTCTCTTTAGCCTCATCTAGAAAACCGCCTCCTTTATAAAGGCTGACAAGGGAACCTTCAGTTAATATTTCTTCATATCTACCAAGCTGTTGTATCATTTCATTAATGTCAGATTTTTTAAACTTTTTTATATTTGTCTTATTAAAAATATCTGCATGCTCAGAAAACAACTCCTGAAAATACCTAAAATTTTCAAGCAGATTAGTTTCAATTTCAGACTGTATTTCAGCAAAGTTTTTATTATCAAACTCAAGCTTTTCACATAGATTTTCAAAAAGTAGCAGATTTTCAGGAATATCGATATCTTTGTATTTACTAAGCCCATCAAATATAATCTTCTCCGGATTTACGCCGGATTGCCCCAAATCAAGAAGTTTGATTAAAAAATCGAGAAGCTGTATAAAGTTATCGGGATTAGAAACCACATCTCCAAAGGCAAGCTCAAAAATTTCATCCGATTCAAAAAATACCTCATAATCGGGCATAATCTTTTTTTCTATTGCAAAAGCTTTTAATATTTTATTCATAAAAGAATCAAGGGTAGTGACATTAAAATCACCGTAATTTTTTATTATATCCACGAGTAGATTTGCTGCTTCATTTTCTTTTATACCAAAACTATTTTTATCAAAATCTTTGTCAGGATAAATATCTGCAAGTTTCTTTAAAAAAAGAATGATTCTGTCTTTCATCTCAGCAGCAGCCTTATTTGTGAATGTAAGGGCAACTATTGAGCCGATAGAATCGGGGTTAAGAATTTCAGGGAAATTGTCCTTAATATTCCCCTTAAAAATCAGTTTAAGCAGGTGAATATATCGAGATGCAAGCCTATATGTCTTGCCTGAGCCTGCAGACGCCTGCGTGCAAAGACTTGGTTTAAGCATAATCACCTCATCATATCATACAAAGCATTCAAAATAGCTACTTATATAACCCAAAATAAAGACAGATATTTTCTAACATATAGATATTAGCACGAATTGATATGTGTTTAAAGGGATAAAAAGTGTATTTATAATTTTTGCCGGGCTAAATAAGTGATTTGATTTTTCGTAAATAAATGCTATATTCCTGACATGGATAAAAAAAGTGCGTTGAAAATGTTTGTAAACTGCTTTTTGGGAAACTCTGACGAAGAGACATTTAAACTACTTGAAAACATTTCAACACTTGTTAAAAAAGATAAAAAAGAGATATTTTTCTTTGAAGACCAAGAAGGGGAAAATATCTATTTTTTAGCCACAGGGCATATCAAACTTTACAAGACTAATGACGAAGGGAAAGAAGCAATAATTCATTTTGTCAAGCCAGGTGAGCTATTTGCTGAGATACTCCTTTATCTTAGAAACCGTTACCCCGTTACTGCAGAGGCGGTAGTAGATTCTGTCGCACTTGCTATTAACTCTAAAAAACTTTACCAATTGATAAAAGAACACCCGGATATTTCCATGAAATTAATAGGTATGATGGCTCAACGGATTAAATATTTTTTGAATATGGTTGAAAATCTTACATTAAGTGATGCAAGAAACAGACTGCTTAGATATTTAACTGTACTGGCTGATAAAAATAAAGATAATAAGGTGATACTGCCTGCAAGCAAAGGGGATATTGCAATCCTTTTGGGGATAGCCCCTGAGACATTTTCAAGACTCTTAAAAAAACTGACCGAAGAAAATATTATAAAAGTAAATGGAAAAGAGATTGAGCTTTTAGGAAATTAGCTTTTTATACCCTTAAGCCTTAAAACCCTTCGCAAAAAATCGACCAATCAAAAGAAATAATGAAATACCCAATCAAGTCTGCCCCTTTTGATAAAATAAATCCCGCTAAATTTCATTATTTCCTTGATTTTTTGACGCATTTCAGGTTTGTAACAGTGGATTTTACAATCTTTACATTTGGGTTTTGGGTCAAGAGGGCATTTTTCATCCCTCTTGAGTGCATAGTTTAAAACTTCAAAGCATTCACCACAATAACCGTCAGAGTTTTTTTCTCTATCTGGATGATTTTTTTTGCAATATACATACACAAATTTTCTTAAAATTTTAGCATCTTTCTTAATCCTTTTTTCTTTGGAAAGTGCCATTTAGTAGTCCACTCCTGCTGCTTGAATATTTGACGGGTCAAAAGCATGACAAGGTGTCACACCGTATACCATGTTACACTTTGGACATTTTGACTCAAATGTTTCCATTTCAAATTCTTCACCGCAGCTGCATTTTAATTTCATCGGCATAGGCATATATTGATTACTAAACCCCATCATCCTAAGTTTATCCACTACTTGCTTGCCATTTTCAAAACTTCCCATACATCCTTCATGCATAATTAAGCCTCCTATATTATTAATCTTATTTTAAAACTTCACCATTTCTCAACCTGTTTCTTAATTCCAAAAGTTTGTTATCAAGTGCTTCAAGCTCAGGCAATATTGCCTTCTCCTCTTCACTCGATTCAATTATCTTGGCAACCCCGCCATTTTTAATAATCAGCCTTTTGTCACCCATCAGTGCCAATATAGGGTCGTGAGTAGCCATAAGGACAATTTTTTCCTCTTTTACCAAAAGCTCTAAAGCTTTCTTCCTGTCAATACCCGCATTTTCTATTTCATCAATTAAAATTATGGGCGATTTGCTCAAAAATGCAGTATCCGCAATCATTAACGACCTTGACTGTCCACCGCTAAGTGCCGTCACCGGAGTATCTTTCGTAAATTGCTCACCTGCAAGTTTGTTTGCCTCTTCTATAATTCTGTTAACCTTTTCATCAACATCTTGTATAAACCTACTTTCCGCGTGAAGAGTAACAAACTCTTCAACAGTCAAATCCATTACAAAATTCATATTTTGAGAAAGTTGAGCCACAAGCTTGTGTTCAGTAGAAAATCGCCACTCTTTTTTAGGCTTTTCACCATTTATTAATACTTTTCTTTTAGTAGGGGTATCCCCCTGAGCCATCCACTCAATATCTGCCAAAAGTCTGCTTTTTCCTGACCCTGTGGGGCCTACTATGCAAACAACATCACCTTTTTTGATAGTAAGTTCAAAATTTTCAGGCTCATTTGACTTATTAAAGCCTCCGATAATAGTTATCTCTTCTACCTGAAAATCATTTTCAAGCACCTCTTCCATCGCAGACAAATATTCATTAAAAGCCTTTTTCAAATCTGAAAGAGTTGTACCTACATCCTCAAGTAAATCTTCACTCAACTCATTAAAAAAGGTATCCAAGTCTCTCTCATCGTTTTTATCAACAGTTATTCCGTAAGACTCAAAAAAGTCTGACAGGTAAGGTTTTTCAATTATAATCTTTGAAATAGGCTCTTTTAATATCGTACTCATAACTACATCTCCATCTTTCTTACATTGCCCATCTGATAGGACTCCCCTATCCTTGTCTCACCAAGACAATATGAACAAAGTGCAGAAGGCATCGAAAATCTTAATTTCTTACCTTTCAAAGTCTCTATTTCATTTGTATCTTCTATAAGACTTGCAAACTCATAAGCACCCTGCCCTGTGATGCCATTTACGTGCATAATTGTAGCACTCGGATTCACATTTTTTACTCTGCTTGCAAAAACTTCCCTTTCCGCCTGACTAACGATATCACCCTTTGTAATAATAACTATATCTGCAGATTTTAACATAGGACCAATTTTTTTAGGAGTATTTACGCCACTTAAATTATCAATTACACATACAGCCAATATATCCTTAATATGTGGTGAACATCTGTTGCAAAGCCCTGCACTTTCACTTATCAAAAATTCAAGATTATTTTCCAGCCCCCACTCAACGCAAGCTTCAATGTTACTTACAAAAAAATGGTCAGGGCACAATGCACCGGACAGACCTTTTTTAACAGGTATGTTTTTCGACATATAAAGCTTATCATCGTCAGTCAACAAACAGTCAAATTTTACTACCCCTGCCCTATAGCCCTTTTCTTTCAATGCATCTATTGTCTTTAAAATTACCGATGTTTTCCCGGAAGATGGGGGCCCTGAAACGGTTAAAAATTTCATCATCTCACCTCATCTGCGCTTTTTTCAAATACTTCATTTGTCATTTTTATCAGCTCGGCAATATCGTTTTCATAAATATACTCCCAACCAACCCATCTAAATTTTGCATTTTCAGGCAAAATATTTTTCACTTCACTGTTAAGTGAAGGGAAAAGCCCTTTATGGGAAAGGATTTCACCCACTTCTTTAGAGAAGATAAAATCTGCTACAGGCTTGAGTATCTCAAGTCTTTCTTTTTTTACAAGCATGAATATTGGAGAAATAATTGCTCCATCTTTTGGCCAAACTACTTTCATAGTGGACACATCCCTTACCATTTTTGTAAAAAAGTAAGGCATGATGGTTACAACAGGTTTTTCGGCTACTTTTTTCCCCGCATTTTTAACCATCTGGGCTGGATGCATAGATTTGAGCAGTATCTTACCCAATTTTTCAACACCTTCCAATCCAAAGTCTTTGTAAATACTTATCAAGATAGCATTAAAAAGGTCAAAATCACCCACCGGCAATGCAACTTTTTGATAATACTCTTCACTTAAAAGGTCTGCCCAACTTTCAGGGACTTTTAAATCACCGATTTCCTGCAAATTTACCATAAATACTGCAGGCACAGTACTAATTATCGTATAATCACCCTTCGGGTCTTCTATATCTACTCCATTAAAATCATCATTTAATTTTTCACCAAAATAAGGGTTTACAAACACCCCGTTATCCTTAAATCTGCCAATGGCTCTCTTGTCGAAAAATGTCTCAAAGCCCGCAGAAACAAAGATATCCGGAAGCTCATCTTCAGATTCCACTTTTGCAATCTCTTCTTCAAGAAACTTTGCACCTACTGAAGCTGCTTCAAGTTTATAGGTAATATTTATACCATTTTCTTCATTAAATTTTTCTGTAAAGCTGTCAAACCCTTCTAAAAGAGGTATTCTTACGGGACAAGGGAGTAAACCTTTTACTTTGATATCCCCCACTGCCACTCTCTTTTTCATCGTAACATCGCTTACGTTTCTTTCCTGTTCAACCTTCTCTTCCAAAAGTTTTACAAAGGTTTCCTCGTCAAACCCTTTTGATTTCAGGGCTGAACCAAGCTTTAAAATTTTACCTACACTATTTAACTTATTTTCATCCTTAAACATTTCAAAACCGTTAGCAACAAGTATATCAAGTGTCTCAGGGTATTTTTCAACCAATTCTTTTATTGAAATATTTGTATCAATTACTGCTGTCATATCTGCCTCCTTACTCTTTAGTGGGAAATATACATAAAAATATTTTTTTTGAATTGATAAATGTCAAATATTGAGTAATAAAATTTAAAATCAAACTAAACTAATAAAAAGGCTTAACTTTTTTAATATTTTTAGTGTATAATAGACAAAAGTATATTAATAATTTTAATTTGAGGTAAAATGGCTCAGGAAACCGGTGTGTTAAGTAAACTTAAAAGTGGCGATATATTTATGCCGTTTTTGGTAGTAGGCATCCTTATAGTAATGATTATCCCTGTGCCAGCCACATTGCTTGACATATTTCTTACTATGAGCATAACACTCGCCCTTATAATCCTTCTTGTATCACTGTATATAAAAGAGCCTCTTGATTTTTCAACTTTTCCTTCGGTATTGCTTATCTCCACCCTTTTCAGACTTTCACTTAACGTTGCATCCACAAGGAGAATTCTCCTTCATGGTGCCGAAGGGGAAGATGCAGCAGGTGCTGTTATTATGTCTTTTGGCCAATTTGTCGTAGGTGGTAATTTTGTCATAGGTATGATCATATTTTTGATACTTGTAATTATAAACTTTGTGGTTATCACAAAAGGTTCGGGCAGAGTAGCTGAAGTTGCGGCAAGATTTACTCTTGATGCAATGCCTGGTAAACAAATGAGTATCGATGCTGATCTTAATGCAGGTATAATTGATGAAATGCAGGCAAAAAAACTCAGGGAAGATATACAAAAAAGGGCTGATTTTTACGGAGCAATGGATGGTGCTTCTAAGTTTGTAAGGGGTGATGCAGTTGCAGGCCTTTTAATTACAGCGATAAATATCATTGGTGGACTTATAATAGGTGTTGCGCAGTTTGATATGACAGTAGGTGAGGCAGCAAAACGTTTTACAATATTAACAGTCGGTGACGGACTTGTAAGCCAGATGCCTGCACTTATCATTTCTACTGCAGCTGGTATTGTTGTGACAAGAGCTGGAGAACAAGCAGACTTAGGCACAAGACTTCTGGCAGAAATGTTTAAGACCACAAAAATACTTTATGTCACAGGTGCTATACTTGTATTTTTCGGTCTAATACCGGGGCTTCCAAAGCTATCATTTTTTATTCTTGCCGGGATAATGTTTGCAATTGCTTACTACTCCAAATCCTCGCTGAAAGATATTGCTGAAAAAGAGGCTGAAGAGCCTGAAGAAGAGCCTGATGAGGTGCCTGAAGAAAAAGCTGTAAGAGATCTGCTTGAAATGGATACAATGGAGCTTGAAATCGGCTTTAACCTGATTCAGTTAGTAGACGAAAGCAAAGGTGGAAATCTGCTTGGAAGAATAAAATCAATAAGAAGGCAAATCGCCCTTGAAATGGGGTTTATAGTCCCACCGGTAAGAATCAGGGATAACCTTCAAATCGATCCCAACAACTACACTATCCTTATAAAAGGGGTAAAGGTCGCCACCGGATTTGTACTGCCTGACAGATGGCTCGTTATGAACCCTGACGGGGATTTAAAAACAATAGAAGGGGTTGATACAAAAGACCCTGCATTTGGTCTTGAAGCCAAATGGGTTGATGCCGCTGAAAGGGAAAGGGCAGAAATTGAAGGTTATACCATCGTAGACCCTGCAACGGTAATTGCCACCCATCTTACAGAAGTAATAAAATCAAACGCCTATGAACTGGTGGGAAGACAGGAAACACAGGACTTGCTGGACAAACTTAAAGAAAAATATCCAAAGCTTGTAGAAGATTTGGTACCAAATATTTTGGACCTTGGTCTGGTACACCGCGTTTTGCAAAATCTATTAAAAGAAAGAATATCTATCAGAAATTTGCAAACAATCCTCGAGGTGCTCGCATCTTACGGCACCCAATCAAAAAGTGTAGATTATCTGACAGAAAAAGTCCGTGTGGCGCTTAAAAGGCAAATTTCTGAAAGTTTACTCGCAGCTGACGGTAAGCTTTATGTGTTTACCCTTGCCTCACAAATTGAGCAGTTTCTTGCCAAAAACATACAACAAACAGATGACGGTAAAGATATCGTAATCGACCCTTCATTTGGCCAGAAGATATTATCGGCATTAATGAAAAAGGTTGACGAAATCAACTTGAAAGGGCTACCGCCAGTGCTTGTTATTTCACCCCCTATCAGATTGCCTTTCAGAAGATTTGTTGAAAAATTTATTCCAAATTTGAATATTATTTCCCATAATGAAATATCGGATAACGTAAAAATAGAAACCCTCGGTAATGTGGAGATACAATTATGAAAATAAAAAAATATGAAGTATACGACATGAAAGAGGCAATGGCTGTCATCAAAAAAGAACTTGGTCCTGATGCAGTGATACTCTCAACAAGAAAAATAGTAAAAAACGGTAGTTTCGGACTTTTTTCAAGACCTATGATAGAAGTTACCGCCGCTGTTGATTATTCTGCCAAAAGGGAAACAAAGAAAACTGCATCTGAAACCATAAAACCTGTTGAAAAAACCATTGAAGACAATGCTGACATAAGCAAACTTACTGAGGTTATAAACTCTTTGGGGCTTAACAAATTTGAAATGCTCCTTAACGATATGAATGAAATAAAAAAACAGATCAGCGAAATGAAAACGGCGATTTCCGAAAACATGGCGATAGACTTACCCAAGTCTCTGAAAGAAATATATAATATTATGATAAAAAATGAAGTAGATGATGTGCTTGCTTATAAATTTCTAAAAAAAATTGAAGGAAGGATTGATGAAAATTCTACCTCTCTCCAAATAAAAAATATTGCGATGCAACTTTTTGCAGACATTATCCCGGTTGAAAAAGATTATTTTACAATGCTTAAGAAAAAAGTACTCGCCCTTGTCGGCCCCACAGGGGTAGGAAAGACAACCACAATCGCGAAAATTGCAGCAAACCTGGCCCTAAAATTGCAGAAGACCGTAGCACTCATTTCTATTGACACATTCAGAATCGGCGCTGTTGAACAGTTGAAAAATTACGCTGAAATAATAGATGTACCTTTAAGAATAGCAAGCAGCCCCACAGAGCTGAATGAAATCATACTTGGTTTTGAAGATTATGAATACATTATACTTGATACTATGGGCAGAAGCCAATATGACACTGCCCAGATTGATGAGTTGAAAAATTTTATAAGCATTAACCCATTAATTAGCGTTGCACTTGTGCTTTCTATGAGCTCAAACCACAGCGAATTGGGCGATACCTTCAACAGATACTCAAAATTGAACCCTGACTACCTTATTTTTACCAAACTTGACGAAACAAAATACTTTGGCAGCATAGCAAGTCTTCCTATCCTGAAAAAAGTGCCGATACTCCTTATGACAAATGGCCAGAATGTACCTGAGGATATGGAAATACCGGATGGCAAAAAGATTGCTAAAACCATATTCAGCGAAATACCAACATTGTGGAGAAATTAATGGCAGATCAGGCACAAAATTTAAGAAAAATAGCCTGGGAAAAGAAAAAGAAGGCTAAATACATAACCGTTTCAAGTGGCAAGGGTGGTGTTGGAAAGACAAACTTTTCCGTAAATTTTGCCTGCCTGCTTGCCAAAAACGGAAAAAAAGTCCTGTTGTTTGATGCTGACTTGGGGCTTGCAAACGTGGATATACTTTTAAACATTACTCCTAAAATAAGCATAATCGACTATTTTGAAAAAAATCTCAATCCTGACCAGTTGATAGTAAATACTGCTTACGGATTTGATATTATCCCTGCTTCAAGTGGTTTCTCAAAACTTGCCTCAATGAATGAGGAGGATTTCAACAAACTGATAGATATTTTTGTATATATCGATGATATTTACGAGTATATAATATTTGATGCTGGGGCAGGTATTTCTGAAAATGTAATGAAATTTGTTTCCATATCGGATATTAACATTATACTGACACAGGCAGAGCCTACAGCGATAACTGATGCCTATGCTCTCATCAAGGTAGCCAACAATCAGTATGGACTTGATGAAGCCAATATTGTAATCAACCGGATAAATGATGAAAAGGCTGCATTTAACCTTTTTTTAAATTTACAGAAAATTATCGATAAATTTTTAAAAATCAAAACAAACTTTTTGGGATACATTCGAGAGGACACAAACATCATAAAATCTGTAAAAAAGCAGACACCGCTTGCTGCCTTAAACCCATTATCAGGTTATATGAAAGATTTGGCCGCAATTATCAAGAAGATAGATGGAATTGATATCGATATACAAAAAAGCGGCGTTAGCATAAAAGATATTTTAAGGAGGCTTGTATCATGACAGGTTTATACAAACATTTTGCATTTCTGGTGGCCTCTGTAACGTTCATAATTTCATTTTTGTACAAATACATTGTGTATTTTGAAGTAAATATTGAATTTATTTTGAAAGACTTTGTTCTTTTTGTATTGGTTTACATTGTGTCAAAAATTGTTTTTGGTTATATTGAGGATATTTTCAATACATACAGGAAGCTTCTGTGACAGGCTATGACAAATACATGCAAATTACACTTGATGAACAAAACTCTCTTGCAGAAGAGTTTATCCCTAAGATAAAAAGCTGGGTAATACGAATTTCACAGACACTCCCTTCTTCTGTGGATACCGATGAACTATATTCTGCTGCGTGTCTCGGACTTGTGGAAAGCTTTAAGCGATTTGACAAGTCGAGAAACGTGGACTTTAAAGTTTTTGCTGAAAGAAGGATTAAAGGAGCAATACTTGATACATTAAGACAACTTGATGTTTTGCCTCGAAGCCTGAGAGCGAAAGTCAAATCCCTTGAAAATAAAATAGCGGAGCTTTCATCCAAACTTGGCAGAAAACCAAATCCGGAAGAAATCGCCGAGTTTACAGGTACTGAGTTAAATGAAGTATTTGACCTTTTAAATGTCCTTGAAAATGCTCAGGTAAGCAGCCTGAATAACTCAGTTGGCGATGAAAATGATACGGATTTGATAGATTTTATCAGAGGGGAATTTTTAAGTCCTGAAGAGGCGCTTGAAAAAGAAGAAATCATTAATTTACTGACCAGAGAGATTGATAACTTGAAAGAAAAAGAAAAGGCTGTTATTACACTTTACTATTATGAAGAGCTTACAATGAAAGAAATAGGTGAGGTTCTCGGTATTTCTGAATCGAGAACTTCCCAAATACATTCAGCAGCGGTTGTAAAGCTGAAAAAAAGACTCAAGGGGGCAATAGATGGCAATAAAGCTTTTGGTAGTTGATGATTCTGCATTTATGCGAAAAGCCATAGAAAATATGCTGCAAAAGGCTTCTGATATACAAATTGTCGGTTTTGGAAGAAACGGCAAAGAAGCTGTCGAGCTTGCCGAAAAGTTAAGACCTGATGTTATAACGCTTGATATCGAAATGCCATTAATGGACGGCCTCGAAGCATTAAAACATATAATGGCAAAAAATCCTACCCCGGTAATTATGGTAAGTTCCTTGACAAGTGAAGGTGCAGAAGCAACTTTAAAAGCCCTGGAGCTTGGAGCGGTAGACTTTCTGACAAAAGATAAATCATTTGCAAGTTTCGGAGTAATGAAGATTGAAGAGCAGCTTATAGAAAAAATCCGGTATTTTGCAGCAAAAAAGCCTGTAAGAAGAGCAATTTCAGGTATTCAACCAAAAGTAACAACTACAGCCCAGAGCGCAACTTTACCAAAAATTACGTCAGGCAACAAAAAAATTGTCGCAATAGGAACCTCTACCGGAGGTCCCCAGTCACTGCAAAAGGTTATTCCACTTTTGCCAGCCACCTTAAACAGACCGATACTTGTTGTGCAGCATATGCCGCCTAATTTTACAAATTCCCTTGCCAGCAGATTAAATACATTAAGCCAGCTTACTGTTGTAGAAGCTCAGGGTAAAGAGAAGCTTGAGCCAAACGTTGTTTATATTGCCAAAGGTGGATTTCATCTAAAGATTAAGAAAATCGGGTCGAATTATTATACAGAGGTGACCAGTGAACCGCAGAACATGCTTCACATCCCGAGTGTGGATGTGATGGTAGATTCTGTAGCAGATAACTTTGGCAGAGATGCTCTTGGAGTCATTATGACAGGTATGGGGAGCGATGGATTAAAGGGGCTAACAAAACTTAAAAGTATGGGTGGTGCTGTTATAGCCCAAAACCAGGAAACATGTGTAGTTTACGGTATGCCCCGTTCTGTAGTAGAAGCAAATATAGCTGATGTAGTTGTGCCTCTTGAATCGATAGCAGACACTATTGTCAGCTATTGTAAATAATTATAAGGAGCTTATGTGGCAGATATTCTAAGCCAGGAAGAAATTGATGCCCTGCTCTCTACCGTAGCAGAAGACGGTATCGAAGAAAAACAGGATGACACATTAACTTATGTTCCCAAAAAGGTATCTGTCTATGATTTTAGACGGCCAGACAGGGTATCAAAGGAACAACTTCGTTCTATCAGAAACTTACATGACAAATTTGCAAGAAATTTTTCTTCTGTCTTCTCAAACTATTTAAGAACAATTACAGATATAAATCTTGTCAGTGTTGATCAGATGACATACGGTGAATTTCTAATGTCGTTGCCTGACCCTACAAGTTTTAACGTAATAAGTATGATTCCACTTGAAGGAAACGCCGTACTTGAAATAAACCCTTCCATAGTCTTTCCAATTGTAGACAAACTACTGGGCGGGCCAGGTCAACCTCTTTATAAAATAAGAGAAATGACGTCTTTGGAGCAAAATATTATTCAAAGCGTCATAACCCTCATTTTAAACGAGTTGGAGGATATCTGGAAACAGATAATTCCAAACATTAAATTCAAAAGGGAGATAAGTGAAAACAGTCCACAGGTAGTGCAGATAGTTGCCCAAAATGAAGTAGTTGTGCTTGTGGTTTTTGAGGTGAAATTTGGCGAAGTTTCAGGAATGATAAACCTTTGCCTTCCTGCAATAACGCTTGAGCCTATATTGGGCAAAATTAATTCCCAGGATTGGTTGATTGGCGCCAAAAAAATGAAGGGAGGGCAGTACGAAAGTAAAATTATTGAGCTTCTTGAAGAAATCAAAGTCCCCATTTTTGCAGAGCTTGGCAAAACATTACTTCTTGTGCAGGAAATACTTGATTTGACGGCAGGTGATGTGGTTGTTCTGGATAGAAAAGCAACCGCTGATATAAAACTCAACGTAAACAACCTTGAAAGTTTTCTTGGTGAGCCGGGAGTCGTAGGCGTAAAAAAAGGGATAAAAATAAAAAAGGTTATAGCGGAGTCAAATAGTGAAAAAACAATTACAACTAAACAGAAATAATAAACTTCACACTTTTTTTGACATGTTTGGAGAGGCTTTTTCAAACAGCGTGGGCACTATTATTGGCAAGCCTCTTATCTACGAGCTAAATAACACATTCGAATCTGATATAGATGACATTGCCAAAGAGAATAAAGGGAAAGCTGGCATCTATTTCAATGATGCCCAAAACAGCATAACAGGGCTTCTTATTTTTGATATAAAACTTATTACTGCCTTTGCTGATATTATGCTTATGGGGGAAGGAAACGGTGTGGAAGAACTTGACCCTGAAATTACTGACGCCGTAAAAGAGCTTTCTTCACAGGCAGTTTCATCGGTAAACGTACCTTTTCAGGAAAAATTTGGAGTAAAACTTTCTCTCGAAGTTGTAAAGGTTGAAAAGATTGAAGATACAATCAATCTCCAGATAGCTGAACTTATCACTCAGGATTACAATATTACCTACAATAACAACAATGAAAGCTTTACCCTTGTCATATCAAAAACGATAGAAAAGCTTCTGGGCAAAGACGAGGAAAATGTGGAAAACAATGATTTTGATTTTGAAGATGACGAACCCGATTTTGAAGCGGTAGATTTTAAATCTTCAAAAAATTCCGGACAAAATTACGATGGAAATATTGAAATGCTCCTTGATGTTGAAATCCCTGTCAGTGTCAGGATTGGCTCAACAAAGATGTTTTTAAAAGATATTGTTAATATTGGACCTGGCAACATTGTCGAGCTTGACAACTATGCAGACGAACCGGTAGAGCTTTTAATAAATAACAAACCGATAGCAAGAGGGGAAGTTGTGATTGTGGATGGTTTTTTTGGAATAAGGATTAAAGAAATCATAAGCAGGGAAGAGAGACTAAAAAAACTCAGAGACTCATAAATCAATGAAACAGACAAAATTTGTATTTAAAAATTAGTTTTTTTTAAGTATAATTATATTAGGTTAGACCACCCAAGGAGGAAGTAATGGCGTACGATCATGTAATCATAACGGTAGATGATTCTTCAACAATGAGGCGAATCATAAAGAACACACTTATAAAGATTGGTTTTTCCAATATTCTTGAGGCAGGAAACGGAATTGAGGCTCTGGAAGTAATCGCGCAAAATAATGTAGATTTAATAATAACTGACTGGAATATGCCGGAGATGGACGGTCTTACATTTGTAAAAACACTTAGAGCAAAAGATAAATATAAAGAGACACCAATCCTTATGGTTACAACAGAAGCAGCCAAAGAAGACATTCTTACTGCACTGAGAAGCGGAGTAAATAATTACGTAGTAAAACCTTTTACACCTGATATCCTGCAGGAGAAAGTTTTTAAACTATTGGGACTTTAAATATGGCTGATGAATTAAAAGATATCAGTGAACTTATAGAAATTGCAAAAAAGATAAACAGCGGCGAATATGATGTTGCAAACATAGCTGTTAATCCTGAAAGTGAGCTTTTTGAAATTGCACAATACTTTGCAGATGCAATGAAAAAGTTATCCACAGTAAGTAATTCAGTAGAAGATTCATTCGATGATCTGCCTATGTTTGAAAAGGTTTTAAATGAAGTAATAAATGATACAAAAAAAGCATCTGAAAATATTTTGAATTTAACAGATAGTATCAACTTTATCATTGATGAAATAAAAGAAAATATAAAACTTCTTAAGAGTTATGCTCAAGAAGGGAATCACGAACATGCATTGGGGGTAATTGACAGAATACTTGACAAAACAATAGAAGGTCAGGATGTTTCATTTGATATGATCGCCACGCTTGAATTTCAGGATATATCCAAACAAAAAATTGATAAATTGATAAGAATTATTAAAGTTCTCGAAAGAAAAGTAGGTGAATTGGTTATAAAACTTGGCTTAAAAGACAACAAAATTGATATAGATACTTTAAACAGAGCAGGAAATGTAGATGACATTTTAAGCAATCAGGATATCGTTGATGCACTGCTCAAAGAGTTTGGCAGTTAAAGGGGGGCAGCATGAGCTTTGATGATATGCAGGATTTAGTAAACGATTTTATCGTGGAATCGGAAGAATTGATAGAGAAACTTGACCAGGATCTTGTCGAACTTGAGCATAGAAAAAACGATCTTGAGCTTTTAAATGGAATCTTCAGATGCGCTCATACTATAAAAGGCTCTTCATCTTTTCTTGGATTTGACAAAATGTCCACAGTAACTCACCATGCTGAAGAGATACTGAACAAATTGAGAAAAGGTGAGATGGTCGTAACAAGGGAGATAATGGATATTCTCCTTGAGTTTGTCGATGTTGTAAAACAATTAATGGAAGATATAAAAAACGGCACTGACAATGTAGCAATAGATGAGACTGTAAAAAAGCTGAAATTGGCAAATGAGGGGAAATTGGTAACTGCATCCCAGCCAAAAAGTGAGCCTGTTTCCAAAAAAACAACAGACAAAAACAAACCTTCGCAGATTAAAAAAGTTACAAAAGCAATTGAGCAGACAATAAGGGTTGATGTATCAAGACTTGACTCATTAATGAACCTTGTAGGGGAGCTTGTACTCAGCAGAAACAGGATAACGCAGCTTGCCGTTGAACTTGAGAAAAAGTTTGAAGGGGAATTTTTAACGGAGCAGCTTTCTGAGACAACATCACAAATAGGACTGATTACCACAGAGCTGCAGCTTGCTGTAATGAAAACAAGAATGGTACCTATAGGTAAGGTATTTAATAAATTTCCAAGAATGGTAAGAGATCTTTGCAGAGATTTAAACAAGGAAATAGATCTTATTATTTCAGGGGAAGATACAGAGCTTGATAAGTCTGTAGTTGAGGAGATTGGAGATCCGCTGATTCATATGATTAGAAATGCGGTCGATCACGGTGTTGAATCTCCTGAAGAAAGGGTAAAAAAAGGGAAACCAAAAAAAGGTACTGTGTGGCTTAACGCCTATCATGAAGGCAACCACATAGTAATAGAAATAAAAGATGACGGTAAAGGGATAGACCCGGAAAAAATCAAGAAAAAGGCCCTCGAAAAGGAAATTATTACGCCTGACGAAGCAAAAAACCTCAATAAAGAAGAAGTTTTGGGGTTAATTTTCAGACCGGGATTTTCTACGGCAGAAAAGGTCACGGGTGTTTCAGGCCGTGGTGTAGGGATGGACGTAGTAAAAACAAATATTGAAAAGCTAAACGGTATCATCACAATTGAATCTGAAATAAATCAAGGCTCTACATTTAAATTGAAATTGCCCCTTACTCTTGCCATTATTCAGGCACTTCTCGTAGAGGTATCAGGAGAGGTCTTTGCAATTCCACTTGTCTCGGTAATAGAAACAGTCAAAATAAACGAAGATGAAATACACAATTTTGAAGGAAGAGAAGTTTTAAAACTTCGTGATTCCGTACTATCATTAATAAGGCTGGACGAAGTATTCCAGCTTGAAGGCTCATTTTCCCAAGATATGTATGTGGTGGTGGTTGCCCTGGCAGAAAAGCGAATCGGGCTTATTGTGGACAGATTGGTAGGTCAGGAAGAGATAGTAATCAAATCACTTGGGGAATACCTTGGTGGAAATGTGGGTATTGCAGGCGCTACCATAATGGGTGATGGGAAAGTAAGGCTTATTGTTGATGTTTCAGGTATAATGGAAATTGCTACAAAAATGCCAAGAAGGACAAAAAAGAAAAAAATCAAAAATATTGCTACAAAAAACAGCAATAATGTAAAAGCGCTAATTGTAGATGATTCTGCAACAGATAGAAAGATTATGAAGAGGCTGCTATCATCAACAGGCTGGATTGAAACAATTGAAGTATCAAACCCAAATGACGCAATTCATGCTGCAACTAAAGTTGATCTTGATCTTATAATTACAGACATTGTAATGCCTGAAATGGACGGTTTTGAGTTTGCCAAGATTATAAGGGAAAAAGGCTTTGAAAAACCGATAATCGCTGTTTCCTCAAGAGGTGAAACAAGCAATATTCAAAAGGCAAAGATTTCCGGAATCGATGCCTTTTTGACAAAGCCGATAAATTTGGATGAAATGGTTGCTAAAATTAACAGCCTTGTTCAAAAAGCTAACGCTTAGCTTTTTGATTTTGGCAATTTTAACAAGTAGTGTTTATTCATATACTTATGTGTATGAAGTTGCCACAAAAGACAGAAGGTTTTTAACCGCCTCCATAAAAGACCCGGTCACCTATCTGTCTTTTAACGGCGGAAAAGATGTAATACTAAACCTTAAAGTAGTTAAGGTTTACGCCGATAATAATATAAAAAAGGCTGCAGAGGAATTTAACCTTGATAAATACAACGTTAAAGAGCTTTTGCCTAAAAATTATACTGCAAATTTTAATTCTTATTATTACATTTGGTGGAGGTAGTTTTGCGGATAAGAAAGAGATATTTGAAATTTTGGCGGAAAAAGCACCCAAAGGGGTAAAAACAACTTTTCACATATGGGCTCTTTCTGAAGAGGATGCAAAAGAGAATCTTGCACTCAATGGATGGAAAATTCTTGAAATAAACAAGATAAATTTAAATAAATTGGAAAATGATTCAAACTATCAAGACAATCTCAATATGAAATTAAAAGATACATCCGTGAGTCTTAAGGATGAAAACAACAAAAACAACTCAGACTTACTAAAATATGACAACAAGGCTGCCCCCTACTATGACTATAATAATTTCAAAAACCTGATTGATGGTAAGAAACTTGAATATGTGGCAGAAGTAAAATTTGAAACAGGAAAATACACAGGAAACTATTCAAATTTGGACAATATTAATTTCAATGACAATAAAACTTACTTTCTTTACGGTAACGCTGACAGCCTCCCTGTCAGGCCAAACAATATGTACAGAACAAATTATGAACTTTCCATCTTGAGGGCAAAAGAGGTAAAAAATTACCTTATAAAAGCCAAATCCTTGAATGAGGAGAATTTGAAAATTGTCGGTTTCGGGGAATTTTATCCCAAAAAAGACAACGGTTTTGAAGGTAATCCTGAAAACAGACGGGTAGAAATTTATGAGCTCAAGTGAAACTTTAAATTTTGAAAAATTTTACAATATCCCTATTTCGGATTTTTATGAATATGCAGCATCAATAATGGATGACTTCAATTTTATTTTTCATAAAAACATAAAAGAACTGCCGGAAAAAAGGAGGATAGAGCTCTGGATTTCAAAAAGAAGTGAATCTGACAAGGCACTTGTCTGGATAGAGATTACCAACTCCGGTTCCGACATCTCGAAAGAAGTACCGATTGAAGTTTTAAGAATAATGAATGAAGAAAACCTCACGAAGCTTTTCTTTTTTACAAACGGTGGTGTCAATGAAGATGAACTTGATATTTTGGATGGAAAAAATCATTTTATTTTCACCCCTTCTGAAATCATAGAAACAGTTGAAATCATCAAGGCAAAATCTGAAAAAAAAGATACAAAAATCAAGAGAAAAAAGGTGAAGATCCCAAGCGGTTTTATTCTAATGAAAAATTACCTTGAATCTCACAAAAGTGAAATAAAAAACGTTTATGCAAAATTGGAGCATATCCCGGTCTATTCGGCGAAAACCTTGAAAAAGATTGAACATATACTAAAAAGTCTTGAAAATATAACTGACATCAACAACATTTTAGTGGAAGACAGAGATAAAATCAAAAAATTACAATACTCATTGCTACCTGAGCTTATAAAAATATCTTCACTGCAGCTTCCTCCTGAAATTTCTCAAATAAAAGAAACGCTTTTTGATACTCTCAAAAATTGCATCCTTTACCTGGGCGCATTGGCAGAATATGAAGCCGAAGAGGATGTTTTGAAATATAAAGAGGATTTGTTTGAAAATATAGAAGAAATAAAAAATACCCATAAATTGATTGAAGATTACAAGAATGCCCAGATAAAAAATACTTACGGGATTTCAGTAAAATTAGCCATTGTTTCTGTTATTATAATAGCAGTTTCGATAATAATATATTTCAACTTAAGGTAGGTTTATGGATAGCTGCAGAGAAATTTTAAATTTTATAGAAAATATAGTCATAGAAGTTGATAAGGATTACAAGATTCAATATGTAAACTACTCAGCTAAAGGCCTGACCGGCAAATCGCCTGAAAAGTTAATCAACAAAAAATGTTACTCCGCTCTTTTTGGACACAGTGAACCCTGCAAAGGTTGTCAGTTACAAATGATGATTGAAAATAAAATCCCTACCCTTATTACCCATGACGTATTAACCCACAGAGGATTCAGGAAAATTTATTCGGCAAGTTTTAACAAAACTTCATCAGGCAATTTTGTAGAAGTCTTGACAGACATCACAGACAGCAAAAAAATGATAGACAAATTAAATCATCATTTAAAAGAGTTGAAAGCAAAAAATGTAATGTTGAATCTTCAAAAACGAGAAACGGAAAATAAAAGAACTTTTTTGGAAAAAATACTTAACAGTACGGAAGAAGGGATAATGGTCATAGACAGCAACCTGAATATCATCACAAGTAATTACAAAGTAAAAACGCTTACAAACTACAAAGAAAAAAATATTGACAAATGTTATAAAATTTACGGTTATGAAAATCAGTGCAGTGAGTGCCCGTTTAAAGATAAAAAACTGCTCAAATCATCCAGAAAAATCAGTGACAAAAACCTTACCCTCAGCTTTAACCTATTTGAAGATTATGTAGTTGAAAGTGTAAGGGACACCACCAAAGAGGTTTATCTGCTTGATGAGATAAAAAAGCAACAAAATGACTTGAAAGAAAAGCAGCATCAAATGAAGCTTTTAAATGAGGATTTACTTAAAATGAATGCCAAATTGCAAGAAGCTCAAAAAGTAATAGATGATGAGCTAAGACAGGTAGGTGAAATTCAAAGCAGCCTGTTACCTGACAAATTGCCTGAAATTGAAGGATTTGATTTTGGCGCTTTTTATACTCCTGCTGAACAGGCTGGTGGTGATTATTACGACTGTATAAAAATGAGTAACGGGTATTATGGTTTTACTGTGGCAGATGTATCGGGACACGGAATACCGGCAGCGGTAATAATGGCAATCACGAGGGCTATAATGAGGTCATACACATACGATGTAATTTCTTCCTCCGAGGCTCTGGCTATGGTAAATGAAATACTATGTGACAATATTTATACTACAGATTTCGTCACAATGTTTTATCTTGTGATGAACTCGAATGACTCAAAGTGCAACTTCGCAAGTGCAGGGCATAATCCTCTTTTATTTTTTGACAAAAGCGAAATGACAGTCAAAAAGCTTACCGCATCAGGACTATTTTTGGGTACTTTTGAAGATGTGGAATATGAAGAAGGAAACATTGAAATTGACAAAGGGGATATACTTTTCATGTACACCGACGGCCTTGTGGAAGCTATGAATAAATCCGGCGAGCTTTACGGGTATGATAGGCTCATTTCAAAAATAATAATGTTTCAAAATTTCAAATGTTGTGATATAATTGATAATATAATGAAGGATTTGAAAGAGTTCACCGAAGGTAGGCCTTTTGATGACGATATTACTATTTTTGTTATAAAAAAGGAGGATTAGATGATTGATATTCAAGAAAAGAACGGCAAAACCGTAGTTTATCTCAAGGGGGAAATCAACGCTCAAACAGGGCTTGAGCTTAAAAACAAAGTCCTTGAAATATTCAAAACCAAAAATTTTGCTGCATTGTCATTTAAGGGTGTTGTATATATGAACAGCTCCGGTCTTAGAGAAATTATTGACCTTCTTAAGCAAAGCAGAAGGGATAAAAAAGAGCTTGCTTTATGTGAAATGTCTAAGGATATCAGAGATATGTTTGCATTTACCGGACTTGATAAAGTATTTAAAATTCATGACAGTGAGTCAGCTGCACTGGGGTAAGTTATGAATATCTCATATAAAAAGGTATCTGACCATCTAAAAATATTTATGGTCCAGGAACCTGATACTAATGACTTCGAATCATTGATAAAAATTTATAATGAGACAAAGCCTGTTAAAAAGGTTTTTCTTGACCTTAAAAATTGTTTTTACATACAGAGTAAAAATATTGCGCAGCTTATTGCTTTCAAAAAAACTTTAAGCAAGGACAATGTACCCCTGATACTTTTAAATCTAAAAGAAAGCGTTATTCAGGTTTTGGAAATAACAAACCTTTTGCCGCAATTTACAATTCAAAAAGATTACTCATCATACACCGCTGATGAGCTGATTGAAGCCTTTTTTGATCCGGAAATTGCAGATGAGGTTTCTGATTTTATCTCTCAAAACTATTGTGAAGAATATAAAGAAAAGTTATTCGACGCCCTCAAGTCAGAAGACCCTGTACTTCTGGAATACGCCATTATCACTCTTGGAAAAGTACACGAATATGATATTGAGGAGCTAATTCCTCAATTTATGAACTTTGAAGTTGCCAATGTACAAAAGGCTGCAATACTTGTGGCAGGATGGCTTGGGATTTATTCTTTGAAAGAAAAAATATACGATTTTCTGAAAAGTGAGTTTATCGATGTTGCCGAAGCAGCTGCCGCATCAATCTCACTTTTGAGTGATGAAAGCGATTCTGATAAACTAAAAGATTTACTTGAAAGCAAAGATGAGCGTATAAGGAAAATAGCTGCAAAGGCACTTTCCCTTATAAATGATGACAAATCATACCAATTTCTCAAAAATTCCATTTCAAAAGAATCTAACGAAAGTGTCAGGGCTGTAATGGTCAAATCGCTTTCCCTTTTCAACAAACCCGATGTCGCAGACTTGCTTATTGCTCTTCTTAAAGATAATTCTGAAGTAGTGCGTGAAGCTGCAGCCGCCTCACTATCACGAATAAATGCAGTAGGCAAAATTGATAAAATAATGGAATTTTGCCAGGACAAAGATGAAATGGTGTCTTTTTTTGCAATAAAAGCCCTCGGTAGTATTTGCAAAGACATAAATTGTGCAGACAAATTGATGCATATTTATCCTGGCTCATCTACCAGAATCAAGGCCGCCATTATAGAAGCACTTGGAAATATAGGTATCGATGTAAGTGATTTTCTATATCAGGCCCTTGATGAAGAGAATGAAGATTTGAGAAAAGAGGCATTAAATTCACTTTTTATGATTAATAAAAAAATGGCTGTCACATCTTCAAAAGAGTTGATATTAAAGGATAAAAGCTGGGTTGTGAGATTCAAAGCAACTGAGATTCTCGAAGGCGAGCCAATTGAATCTGTCAGGGATATTTTTAAGTCAGCACTTGATAAAGAATCAAACAGATATGTAAAGGAAAAGCTAATAAGTCTGGTTGGTGATATATGATAAATGCCGGGACAATAAAACTGAAAGATGATGAATTTGCAGAACTTGCAGACATCATCTACAAACATTCAGGCATTACTTTCAGTGCTACCAAAAAATATCTACTGGAAAATCGTCTTTCAAGAAGGATACAGGAATTAAACTTTAATTCCTTCAAAGATTATATATATTACCTAAAATACGATGTAAAAAAGATGCAGGAAATGATTACCCTGCTTAACCTTGTGACAATCAACGAGACTTATTTTCTCAGAGAAAGACCTCAAATGGACTATCTTGTAAATAAAGTTATCCCTGAAATGATTTCAAAAGGGAAAAGAAACATAAAAATCTGGTCTGCGGCCTGTTCAACAGGTGAAGAGCCATATTCCATAGCAATCTTGCTAAAAGAATCAGGTATACTTTCAAAAGCAAGGGTAGATATTTTTGCCTCAGATATAAACACGGAAGTGCTTGAAACAGCACAAAAGGGGGAATATCGCACAGTTTCTTTCAGAGGTGTCCCACCGACTATAATAAACAAATATTTTGAAAAAGATGGTTTTATCTACAAACTGTCTCCTGAGATAAAAAATATGGTAACATTTTATAAGGCAAATCTTATTGACAGGATGGCGTCCTCAAGGGTTGGAATGGCAGATGCCATATTTTGCAGAAATGTGCTTATTTATTTTGATATACCCGCAAAACAAAAAGTTATTGATATGTTTTATAAAACCCTTGCTAAAGATGGTTTTCTGTTTTTAGGTCACTCTGAAACTTTAAACAAAATTACTGACAGTTTTAAAATGCATAATTTTGGCGGTGGAATTGTTTACATAAAGGAGTAGTAATGGGGTAGGTCCAAACGACATTCAGCATATTATTGGTAAAATAAGCCTTGTTGAAAAGGTACAGGATGTCATGGATAAAAACGTATTTAATAAGCAGCAGGTATTGTCCGGCGAAGTAGGAACAAAATTACAAAAAGAAAAAGAAATTGTGCTTAAAGCAGAAAACACACAGTCCAAACTTATTGGTGAAAAGGAAAAAGAAAGAGAATTCAAACAAAAAAAGAAGAATAGAAATAAAGAAAAAACTTTTAAAAGAAAGAAATTTATTGAAGAAGAACAGGGTAAAATAATAGATTTCAAAGGATAGGAAAATGATTGTTGCAAAATTAAGAGCACTCTATGATAATGATATCAGGACATATTACGGAAACATATTGAAAAAAGGGGAGCAGGAAATTGTTGTCAATATCAAAACGAAAGATATTGATGGAGAATACTCAAAAATCTGGATAACATTTTCTAATAATAATCAAACAAACGTATTTGAAGCTGGCAGCGTAGAAGTAGGAAATGACATGATCATCTTGAGAGATTTGAGAAAGTTAGATGCTGACTCTGAACGTGAATTTAACCGCATAGATTACAAAGGGATTTTCAAAATCAAAAAAGTAGAAAAAGGTGAAAAAAGAAAATATATCACCCTCATTGAAAATAATGTATCTGAGTCAAAAAGTTCTCTGGCCAAAAAAGTTAAAAGTATTATCCCAAGTGAGCCATTAAACAATCAACTTATTTTAAAGTTTTTGCTTGAAATGAACAACAAAATTGACAATATTCTGGAACTACTGAAAAACAATGAAATCATAGCTGAACTTACTACTGTAAATGCGATTGACATAAGCGGTGGGGGTTTAAGTTTTTTTTCAAAAGAGATATTTGAAGAGGAAGACCTCATTTATGTCGAGAGTGATATAGCCGAATCATACCACAGAATCAGAATTTCGGTACTTTGCAAAATTGTCAGTATAATCAAAACGTCAAAAGGCTTTATATACGGCGCAAATTATGAAAATATAGACAAAGATTTGAGAGAAGAAATAATAAGATTTATATTTGAAAAAGAAAGAGAGATAATCAAGGGTTCCAAAAGTTAGATGAACCTTTCACTATTTCTAATACTTACATTCTTGCTTATAGGAATCAATTTCCTGATATCTTTTTATCTGATTTCAAAAATAAATACTTTAAAAAGTTTTATTTACAAAAACAATCTTCAGGAATTGCCCCTTATAATTGAAAATCTCAAGGAGCTTATCATTGAAAGTGAAAGGGTATCCGAAAAACTTGACGCTGAAATTTCAAGAAAAGAGGCACTTTTAGAAGATTTAAGTGTACTTGTGGACGAAAAACTTAATAAATATACTTCATTTGCTCATTCTAATGAAAACGAAAAATCTTTAAAAGATAAAATAATTGAAATGTACAATAAAGGTATTTCACAGGTTGAAATTGCAAAGGAGCTTGGTATATCGGTCACCGAAGTCAACCTGGTTATAAAAATTAGAAAATGAATACTGTCAGTAATATTAACAATCTATCAATAAACATAAGCAATAAAGATTTAAATTTAAGGGTAGGCGACAGAGTCAGTATAAATATCCTAAAAGCAATATCAAATGAATTATATCTGATAAATATTAAAGGAAAATTGCTAAACGCCGTTTTCAAGACTCAACCCACACTATCAAAATATACAGGAATAGTTTTTTCCACAGAGCCCTTTCTCGAAATAAAACTTGAAAAAAATGAAACTGATAGTATTAATCTGCTCAAAAAATTTCTGGTAAATTTTGATAAAAATCTCATAAAAAATATTCTCTCAAGGTCAGATTTAACTGATTTAAAAGATTTGACGGATAAGGAGATAAAGAAATTAATCAAAAATTTTGGAATTGAATTTGAATCAAAATTGCTGAAAAATGAAGACATAAAAGACGATCTCAAAGGATTATTTTTTAAGTCCAGTGATTCTCAGGGTATTGATGCAATTACAAGACTTCAGGTCTCAACCATATTAAACCAGGCTTTTTTTTACATATTTACTTCTGAAAGGTATGGCATAAAAGATGGTGAAATTATTTATAAAAAGGGCGCAAAATCAAATCATTTTTTTATAAAAGCACATTTTTCTGAGCTCAAAGATGTAATAATATTTCTCACACAAAACGAAGGTAAAATAGATGGCACAATAAAAACAGCCAAAGATATATCAGATTTTATTAATCAAATTAACCTCCCAGGAATATCTCTCAAATGGCAAAAGCTTGAAGAAGAAGATTTCAAACGATTTGACATATTCAAAACTGCCATTTCAAAAATTGGCAATCTGCAGATTTACGCATAAACAAAGGTAAGGCTATTATTTTATTGATTTATACACAGAATATGTTAAATATTTTTTAATCATTTTAGGAGGATGAGATGCACAAAATATATCTTGACACAAAAGAAATGCCTACGCAGTGGTATAATATTCTGGCTGACTTGCCCACACCGATGGAGCCACCTATCAGCCCTTTTACGGGTAAGCCCGTAACTCTTGACGAACTGAAAGCAATTTTCCCGCCTGCATTAATCGAGCAGGAGATGTCTTCAGAAAGGTGGATAGATATTCCTGAAAAAGTACTTGATATACTCTCAATCTGGAGACCAACCCCATTAATTAGAGCAAAGAGGCTCGAAGAGGCATTGGGTACACCAGCAAAAATATATTTCAAGTATGAAGGTGTGTCCCCGGCAGGAAGCCACAAACCAAACACAGCGGTTGCTCAGGCTTATTACAATAAAATTTCAGGAATTAACAGACTTACTACTGAAACAGGTGCCGGCCAATGGGGGAGCGCACTGTCTGTTGCCTGTAAAATGTTTGATATGAGTTGCCGTGTTTACATGGTAAAAGTAAGTTTTCACCAAAAACCATACAGAAAGTCATTTATGCATATGTTTGGTGCCGAAGTAATACCGAGCCCTTCCAATATGACCAACTCAGGGCGCGCTATTCTTGAAAAGAACCCAAATTCAAACGGAAGTCTCGGCATTGCAATCAGCGAGGCTGTTGAGGAAGCAGCCGGCAGAAATGACACAAACTACGCTCTGGGGAGCGTTTTAAATCATGTCCTTTTACACCAGACAGTTATAGGACTTGAAGCAAAAAAACAATTGGAAAAAGTTAACGAATATCCAGATAAAGTTTTTGCATCCTGTGGTGGAGGCTCAAACTTTGGTGGTATTGCTTTCCCATTTGTAAGAGATAAAATAAAAGGGGATAAAAATGTAGACTGTGTGGCTGTGGAGCCTGCAAGCTGCCCTACCCTTACAAAAGGTGAATTTGCCTACGACTACGGTGACGTTGCAAAACTCACTCCTATTATGAAAATGTTTACCTTAGGGCATGATTTTGAACCACCGGCTATTCACGCTGGCGGACTTCGCTATCACGGAGATTCGCCAATTGTAAGCAAACTATACAAAGACGGACTTATTAGCGCTGAAAGTGTAGTACAGTCAGAGGTTTTCAAATATGGAATGCTTTTTGCACAAACCGAAGGTATTGTTCCGGCTCCTGAGTCTTCTCATGCAATTGCTGCCACAGTAAAAGAAGCATTGAAATGCAAAGAAGAAGGCAAAGAAAAAACTCTACTTTTATGCCTCAGCGGGCATGGTTTTTTTGATATGGCAAGCTATGACGCTTATCTTGACGGTAAACTTGAAGACTTTGAATATCCTGAAGATGCTATAAAAAAATCTATGGAAAATCTTCCTAAATTATAAAAAAGGCCTTTAAAAGGCCTTTTTTTATTCCACAGTAACACTTTTGGCAAGATTTCTTGGCTGGTCAACATCAAGCCCAAGCTCTGCTGCAATATGATAGGCAAGAAGCTGAACAACGATAGAGTTTAAAAATACAGATAATTCTTCTGATATTTCGGGCAATTTTATACAAAATTCTGTAAACTTTTCTACTTCATTATTACCTTCTGTAACAGTTGCAATTACAATACCGTCTCTTGCCTTTACTTCCTGTATATTGGCAAGCACCTTGTCATATACCTTCGAGTCAGTGGCAATCACAAAAACAGGCATATTTTTGTCAATGAGTGCAATCGGGCCATGTTTCATCTCCCCTGCAGGATAACCCTCTGCGTGAATATAGCTAATTTCCTTTAATTTGAGAGCACCTTCAAGGGCTACAGGGTAGTTGACATTCCTGCCCAGATACAAAAAGCTTGAAAAGTCTTTAAAGTTCCTTGCAATATTTTCAATTTTTTCATCTAATTTTAAAACATGTTCAATTAATTCAGGCAATTTAAGAAGCTCTGACAACATTTCTTTTACTTTTTCACAGCTTAAATCCCCTTTTCTCTGTCCAAAATAAATGGCAAGCATAAAAAGTGCAACAACCTGTGTAGTAAATGCTTTTGTAGATGCTACACCGATTTCAGGACCTGCATGCGTATAAAAAGTTGCATCTGATTCTCTTGTGATAGTAGAACCTATTACGTTGCATATGGACAATATGGATGCACCCTTCTTTTTTGCAATTCTTAAAGCTGCAATTGTATCTGCAGTCTCGCCAGACTGGCTTATTGCTATAAAAAGAGTATTTTTGTCAATTATATTATCTCTGTACCTATATTCTGAAGCTATATCAACCTCCACAGGTATTTTGGCATATTTTTCAATATAAAATTTACCAATAAGACCTGCATGCCAGCTTGTGCCGCAAGCAACAATATTAAATCTTTTAAAGTTTTCAATACTTATATTTTGAAGCTCTGGCAACAATACCATCCCTTCTTCCAAAGAATATTTTCCTCTAATTGTATCAATTATCGCCCTCGGCTGCTCATAAATCTCTTTTTGCATAAAGTGTCGGTAACCAGCCTTTTCAGCCATCACCGGGTTAATATCAACAATTTTGATTTCTCTATCAGTCTTTTTCCCCTCAAAATCGAAGCATGTAACTGAATCTTTTGTAAGTACTGCTATGTCATTCTCTTCAAGAAAGATAAATTTGTTTGTGTAACTGATAAGTGCAGGAATATCACTTGCTGCAAAATTTTCCCCGTCAGAAATGCCTATAACCAATGGGCTATCATGTCTTGCTAAAATAATTTTATCCGGCTCATTGACCGAAATTACTGCCAAAGCAAATGAGCCTTTAATTTGTTTGACAGACACCTTTACAGCTTCAAATATGTCATCTTTGTAATTTGAATGAATAAGGTGAGCTATTACTTCTGTATCCGTTTCAGATTCAAATTTATACCCTTTATCAGCCAAATTCCTCTTTATATCAAGGTAATTTTCTATAATTCCGTTGTGGACGAGTGATATACCAAATGAAGAATGGGGATGAGCATTTTCATAGGAAGGTTTACCGTGAGTTGCCCATCTTGTATGCCCTATCCCTATATTTGAGACAGGTTTTTTTTCTGAAATAATATTTTTCAGATTAAGCAGTTTGCCAACACTTCTGAAAACTTCAATTTTGTTATTTATTATAACAGCAATGCCCGCCGAGTCATATCCCCTGTATTCAAGCCTTGTCAATCCTTCGATCAAAATATCTGTTGCATTTTTACTACCTATATAAGCTACGATTCCACACATCACTCACCTCTGAACTTCATTTTTTTCTCTTTCCACCTTTTTACCCAGCCTTCTATATTTCTTTGCTCACCCCTTGTGATGGCAAGTGCTCCTTCAGGAACATCCTTAGTTATTGTAGAGCCTGCCCCAATGAGCGAATTTGAGCCAATTTTTACAGGAGCAACAAACTGCACGTCACTTCCCACAAACACATTATCCCCAATAATCGTCTTATGTTTGGAAATCCCATCATAATTGCAAGTAATCGTACCGCAACCGATATTGACATTTTCACCAATCTCACAGTCCCCAAGATATGTCAAATGGCTTGCCTTGGATTTTTTACCTATAATTGCCTTTTTCGTTTCCACAAAATTACCGATTTTGTTATCTCCAAGTAGCTTTGTGCCGGGCCTGAGCTGTGCCATCGGCCCAACCGATGAATTTTTCCCCACAAAAGATTCTGTTATATAACTGTTGTCCTTTAGCTCCACTTCATCTTCAACAATACTGTCAACTATGCGGCATCCAGCATATATTTTGCACATTTTTCCTATTTTGGTACTTCCTGAAATATAAACATTTGGATAAATAACCGTATCAGGCCCAATTTCAACGTCCTCATCTATATAGCAATTTTCAAAATCAAGAATTTCCACTCCATTTTTCATATGCCATATTGCCCGCCTTTCCCAGACTTCCTTGGATGCAACAGACAGTTGGAATTTATCGTTTATTCCAATAAACTCTTTTTCATCCTCTGCCAGAAAAACATCCGCCCCTTCATTGACAATATCAGTAAGATAATATTCGCCCTGGGCATTTTTATTGTCAATCTTATCAAGCCTTTCAAGTAAAATGTCTGAGTCTGCCAGATATATCCCCGTATTTATTTCATTTATCTTCTTTTCAGCTTCATTTGCATCTTTTTCTTCCACAATTTTCAAGACGGCCTTATCAGCACCTCTTACTACCCTACCATAACCTTCAGGTTTTCTTACCTTTACAGAAATAAAACTAAGCTTACTTTTCTTAGCAAATTCAATAAATTTAGCCAAGGTTTCATGCCTTATCAAAGGCATATCACCACACAAAATTAACACCTTGCCGTTAAACCCTTTTAAACTTTGGCTTGCGCACATTACTGCATGCCCCGTGCCTTTCTGCTCAGTCTGGTGGACAAAGCTAACATTTTTGCCGCCCAAATGTTCTGTCACGAGCTCACTTTTGTTACCTACTACTACTATTATTTCATCAGGATTTAGCTTATTTGATGCATCAATAACATAATCAATCATTGGCTTGCCAGCCACATCAAAAAGGACCTTGGGCTTTTCAGATTTCATCCTTGTCCCTTTGCCTGCAGCAAGAATAATCACCTTAAGATTCATAACCTCTCCCTGTTAAAAATTTCTTCAATCTTATTATGTCTGTAATTAAATATATCATTTAATTTTTTTGATATTACCGCGCCTGTCAAAAAATTTAAAGGTGCAATATAATGGACTTCGTCAGTCATCAAAACATTGCCGTCATTAGTTTCCTCAAAAAAATGTTTGTGGTGCCAAAATCTGTATGGGCCAAATCGCTGCTCATCAACAAAAAAATATGGTTCCTTTACATAAGTTATTTCTGTAATCCATTTTACTTTCATATTAAGAAAAGGGGAAACCCTGTATTCAATAACAAGCCCTTCATACATTTTTTCAGGCACACCGGAAATAATTTTAAAATTTAGCCAACCTGGTGTTATTTCAGGAAGATTAACCGGTGAGGAAAAATATTTCCATACATTATTTATGTCTGACTTTATAAGCTGTTTTCTGTAAATTCTATTAAGTTTCATTCAAATGTTTAAAGCTATCCCTTGTGACAATTTTTGCAGGTATCAAGGTCAGCATGATAGCCATCCTTTGGCCACTGATTATGGCAATCAAAGCAATTGTTACCACACCCTTCCCCACTTTGGGTGACAATGGAAATATTTTTTGCCGGGTCATGGCATTTTATACATGCAGTTAGCGAATTATGCTCCTTTGACCCAACAAGTTTCTGATGGCAGGTCATGCAGTCTCCTGCGCATCCAGCGTATGCAGTATTCAGGGAAATTCCAGAATATATCAAAGCTCCCATAAAAACTGTTGCACATAATCCAAAAATAGCTCCCCTTTTTCTGTCAAACATAAATTTTCACCTTTAATTTGTAAAAAATTTTCCTGAAAAAGTTTATCGCATTTTTCTAAAAAATTTTCAACCTTGTCAGCATATCTATCAGTAACTTTTTTAATGTTAACCCCATCAAGCATCCTAAGACCAAATATTAAATCCTCCTTCAAAAGCTCACCCCAGTCCAAAACAATTTCAAAATCGGTTATATAAGGGGTATTAATGAAAGAAAAAATATTTTTCGCAAATGAAAACCTCACTCTTTTGCCATTATAAAGAATCATAGAGCTGGCCGCTGCACCAACCCCCAAATATTCCTGCATTGTCCAGTAGATTTTATTGTGAACACTTTCAAATCCATTTTTTGCAAAATTAGAAATTTCATACTTTTTAAAATTATTCCTTTCAAGAAAATGTTTGACCTTCAAATATGAGGTCTTTTGCACCTCATATTTTTCTGACAAAAAATCTGTGTCAAAACTGTATGAATATGCTGAAATATGCTCAGGATTAAGCTTAACAATATCCTTCAAAGATTTTAAAATTGTACTTTCATCAACTTTTGGAATATCGTACATAAAATCAAGGTTAAGAGCAGCATCTGTCAAAATCTTTCTGACATTTTTAACCGCTATAACTGATTGCTCCCGAGAATGAATCCTTCCCAGATATTTTAAGACCCTGTCATCCATACTCTGCAAACCAAGACTTACCCTTGATACATTATAATTTTTTAAGACGTATAAAAAATCTTCACTCAAACTTTCAGGGTTCGCCTCAACAGTAAATTCAGCTATTCTTTCGGGAGAAATTTTTTTGAAAAGTTTAGAGAAAAAATTATCAAGAATTTTATAAGGAATAACTGACGGTGTACCTCCGCCGACATACATTGTATGAAATTCAAAATCATCAAATTTATCAATTAGATTTATAACCTGATTAAGATATTTTTCTATCAAATCATCATCATATTCACTTTTTGAAAAAAAACCGCAATATTTACACTTGCTTTTACAAAAAGGTATATGTATATAAAGCCCTTTCATAGTTTACAAATACATTATGTTTTGATATTTTAAAATAGAATTTTTAAAGGTGGGAAATTGGATAAACTGAAACGTATATGGGGATATTTTAGACCACATAAAATTAATTTAATCCTCTCAATTATTTTTTCTTTAGTTGTCGCCGGCACAACTGGTGCAACTGCCTATATAATAAAACCTGCTCTTGATGGAATCTTTATTAATCAAGACAAAGAAAAACTTTCTATTATTCCATTGATTATAATTTTATTATATACTTTAAAAGGTATCTCAAGATTTTTCCAAAACTTTTTATTAAGAAAAACTGGCCAAAAAGTCATACAAACAATTAGAAATGAGCTCTTAGAAAAAATAATTATTTTACCAATGAAATTCTTCTCGAAAAACTCAACAGGGATGCTGATGTCAAGAATTACAAATGACATTTATGTTATTCAGGATGCTATCCCCTCTGCAATTTCACTGTTTAGAGAAAGCATAACTATTATTGTATTAGCTGGCGTTGTGCTCAATCAAGAACTCATACTGGGCTCAATTGCACTATTTGTTGTCCCACTACTAATATACCCAATAGTTTACCTGGGCAAGAAAGTTAAAAAATACAGCAAACGCGGTCAAGAAAAAATGGGGGATATTTCAAGCCTGTTACAAGAGATATTCAGTGGCATAAAAGTCGTTAAAGCATTTACAAACGAAGAAAAAGAAAAAGAAAAGTTTAAAAAAGTTAATGATAAATTTGTAAATGATCAAATTAAAATGATCATTTATGATGAAATAAGCTCACCACTACTAGAGTTTTTTGGAGCATTAGGGATCGCATTTATTGTATATTATGGAGGACAACAAGTCCTAAACGGTAGCACTACACCAGGCACATTTTTTTCTTTTCTTGCGGCTCTAGCACTCATGTATGAACCATTTAAAAGGTTAAATAGGGCCAACAGTAAAGTACAAGCTGCAATTGGTGCAGCTGAAAGGGTCTTTGGACTTATGGATATAAATAACGAGATCTTAGAAAAAGACGGTTATTTGGAGTGTAAAGCTCAAGGCAAGGAAATCACTTTTAAAAATGTTTATTTTAAATATGAAGACGATGAAGATTTTATACTAAAAGAAATTAATTTAAATTTAAAGCCTGGAACTACTGTTGCACTTGTCGGCTCTAGCGGAGCAGGTAAAAGCACATTGGTAAATCTATTACCGAGATTTTACGATATTACAGATGGCTCCATATGTATTGGAGGCACGGACATAAGAAACTTTAAAATTCATTCCCTTCGGAGAAATATAGGTATTGTTTCCCAAGAACCATTTCTTTTCAACGATAGCATAAAAAATAACATAGCGTATGGATTAGACAATGTTTTAGAGGAAGATATTATAATGGCTGCAAAAGCAGCATATGCCCATGATTTTATATTAGACTTGCCTTACGGTTACAATACTTTTATTGGAGAAAGAGGAGTAAGACTTTCCGGGGGACAAAGGCAAAGGATAACTATTGCTAGAGCCTTGCTCAAAAATCCACCCATATTAATACTTGATGAGGCTACCAGTGCTCTTGATACTGAGTCAGAAAAAATTGTTCAAAAGGCATTAGAGAATCTAATGAAAGGAAGAACAAGTTTTGTTATTGCTCATAGGTTATCTACTATTTTAAATGCTGACATGATTGTTGTTTTAAAAAATGGAAAAATAGAAGCTACAGGTAAACATAAAGACTTGATATCTATTTCCTCTACATACAAAACATTATACGATATGCAATTTAAAAATGGATAGTCGATGAAAATTTTGCATGTTGACACAGGCAAAGAGTGGAGAGGCGGGCAAAGGCAGGCTTTACTGCTTCACAAAGGGCTTTTGGAAAATGGTTTTGAAAGTTACTTGGTCGCCAACAGTAAAGGGGAGTTGATTAACAAGTTTGATAAAAATATCTTACCTTTTGATTTTAAAGGGGAAGTTAATCCTCTCAGTATTTTAAATCTAACGAAAATTATTAATAAAATAAAACCTGATATCGTACATTCACATGATGCTCATTCGTTAACGCCTCTTGTTATTATAAAAATGCTCGGAAAAGATTTTAAGCTGCTGCATACAAGGCGAGTTGATTTCTCGATAAAGAAAAATATTTTTAGTGCAATCAAGTATACAAATAAATATGTTGATAAAGTTATTGCCATATCAGAAGCAGTAAAAAATATATTAATAAATGACGGTGTTGATAACAGTAAAATTGAAGTTATTTATAGTGGTGTTGAGTTTAAAAACCCAGATGATTATAACTGTCCGGAAGATTTAAAAAAAATATTGGAAGGATATTTTGTTATTGGCTGTATTGCAAATTTTGCCGATCATAAGGATCATAAAACACTGATAAAAGCTTTTGATAAAGCTTACGAAGAAAATAAAAAAATTAAACTTTTGTTAGTTGGTGACGGGCCACTCTTTAATGAAGTAGTTGATTTCGCAAAAACTTTACCATGTTTTAGCAATAT
The DNA here is from genome assembly GCA_020054865.1 of Deferribacteraceae bacterium. Classification (GTDB taxonomy): domain Bacteria; phylum Chrysiogenota; class Deferribacteres; order Deferribacterales; family Deferrivibrionaceae; genus Deferrivibrio. Next base: position 7,759 of record JAIHAR010000011.1, on the reverse strand, counting down.
TATTTTTACCGGTTTTAGAGACGATGTATATTCCTGCTTGAAATGTATGGATGTTTTTGCTATGACATCAAAAGAGGAAGGGCTTTGTACATCTATTATAGACGCTTTAAGCTTTGGAATACCAGTGGTTGCTACAAAAGTCGGTGGGATACCTGAGATTGTAAAAGATGGAGTAAATGGATACCTTGCTGAGGTTAAAAATAGTTCAAAAATAGCAGAACTTTTTTTGTACTCTTTAGATAGTAAATTTAATAAAAATAATTTAATTTATTCAGTAAAAGAATTTAGTTTTGAAAAAATGACCTTTAATTATAAAAAAATTTACAAAAGAATTATGGGATAAAATGAAAAAAATTGCATATTTAATGGGAAATTTTGGAATTGGTGGAGCAGAGGTTTCAACGCTAACTCTTTTAAACGGGTTCGTTAAATTAGGTTATTTAGTTGACTTAGTCCTTGCTTATGGCAGTAAAGTTGAATGGGATAAGCAATGTGATTTTAATATTATTAAATTGCAACTTGATAAATACAAAAAACATCCTTTAAGACATATTATTTTAAAGAATAAGTTGAATAATTTTTTTGAAATAAGTAAATATGATGCAATATTAACAGCGCAAACATCAAAAAGTTGGGAAAAAATTCTTAATCAATTAGATAAGAAATACAATATCTCCTATATAATTAGAAATTCATTTACAAAAAAAAGAATAGATAGAAACGATAGCTTATTTTTGAAAAATATTAAAAGGAAGTATTTAGCTAATACTTATAAGGGTAAGAATATAATATGTGTATCAAAGGGAGTTTATAATGATTTGGTAAAAAATATTGGTATAAAATCAGAGAGTATCATAACAATATATAATCCTTTTGATACTGACTATATTTTAAATAAGTCTGAAGAGCATTTTAATCTTCCTGTTGATGACCACATTATACATGTTGGTAGGTTTGATATTAAACACAAAAGACAAGATATTTTATTAAAGGCATATGAAAAAGCAAATTTAAAAGAGAAATTAATACTTTTAGGTGAAGGCAGTGGTCAACAATATTTGGAAAAGTTGATTGATGAATTACAATTAAATGGTAAAGTAATTTTGCATCCTATGGTCACTAATCCCTACCCTTTAATTAAAAATGCAAAACTTTTGGTTTTAAGTTCAGACTTCGAAGGATTGCCAAGAGTTTTGATTGAAGCTTTGATATTGAAAACGCCTGTAGTTAGTACAAATTGTGATAGTGGACCAAGTGAAATTTTGACTGGTGAACTTGCCAATTTTTTAGTTCCTACAAGAGATGTAGATGCATTGGCTGAGAAAATGAAGCAAGCATTAAGAAATTATCCTGAAATAAAAGATGAACACATTAAAAAATTTGAGCAATTAAATGTTTGTGGACAATATATAGAATTTTTAGGAATTAATAAGTGAAACTTTCGGCAACAATTATAACTTTTAATGAAGAAGACAATTTAGACAGATGCCTTAAATCTTTGGATTTTGTTGATGAAATTATCGTAGTTGACTCCGAAAGCACTGATAAGACAATAGAAATAGCCAAAAAATATACTGATAAGGTGTATATTAATAAGTTTGAAGGGTATGGACAGCAAAAAAATTTTGCCTCTAATTTAGCAAAAAATGATATCATATTTTCAATTGATGCTGATGAAGAAGTTTCGGTAGAGCTAAAAAAATATCTGTTAGAGCATGTAGATGATATTTTCTCCCAGGGTTATTCCGCTGTTGCTATCCCAAGGCGAACATTTTATCTTGGCAAATTCATTAAAAACAGCGGTTGGTATCCTGATTATAAAATAAGGATTTATGACAAAAATGTCTGCTTTTGGGATGATAAATCGGTGCATGAATCATTAGTCTGCGGAGAAAAAATATTTTACATTCCTAAAAATTGTGACCTTTATCACTATTCATATAAAAATATTGAAGACCACATTAATAAAATGAATAAGTACACAACAATTTTAGGAAAAGAAAAAAGTAAACTGAGTAATCTAAGTATACTGCTAAATTTATTGACTAAGCCCCCTTTAAAGTTTATAAAAATGTACTTTTTAAAAGGCGGAATTTTTGAGGGTTACAGAGGAATTGTTATAGCTATTTTGGGTAGTTTTTATGAAGCATTAAAATACATAAAGGCTTGGGAGCATAAAAATGGTTGAATATTTTATGTACATTTTTAGTTTGTCGCATTTTATATCAATAAGTGCAACACAAATAGCATTTGGGATTCTTTTGTTATTTTTTATAAAGGATATTATCAAAGGGAATAAAAATATCTTTTCAGATAAAATTGTTATATTATTCATATTATTTGTTGCATGGACAACATTATCAAAATTTGTAAACTATGAAAATTTTAGTAGTATAAGTAAACTAATAAAAAAATCTTTTAGCTGGTGGCACTACCTGATATTTTTTGTGACATGGTATTTCTTTGAAGAAAAAAAACTTAAGCCTTTTAATACTTTTAAATTCTTAATGTTCGGAGCTTTTTTATCCTCATGCTATGCGATATATGAAATAATAAATAAAATAACCCATAGAGCAGATGGCTTTTTTACTCACGCACTAACATATGGTAATACCATTTCATTAATAGTTATTTTAGTTTTTGTCATACTAATAACTAAAACATATACGACAAAAATAGAATTGTATTCTTACATATTACTATTTATACTATATTTTACTTCTTTAATATTAACTCTTTCAAGAGGCCCGATACTTTTTACAACAATCACTTTATTGGTAATACTTGTACTAAAATATAAATCAAAAGGCATAATATTTTCTTTAATTATAATATTAATTTTCACCAGCCTGATATTTACTAATACTAATTTAAAAAATCGATTCAATGATTTCTTTAATAATTCGTACAACGTCTCAAATACTTCATTTGGCACCAGAGTTGTATTATGGAAAAGCTCTCTTGAAATAATTAGGGATAACCCTATTTTTGGAATAGGCAACAATATAAAAAAATATTTTGATCAATATATAGACGTGCCGGTGAGCTCAAAGGCTCACTCCCATAACTCATACTTAACATTGGCCGTTTATTATGGGGTACCCGCTTTATTAATACTAATGGCAATATTAGGTATGTTATTATATAGATTTTACAATTCTGATGACCAATTTACTAAATTGGCAGGATTAGGTATAACAATTGCCTACATGCTTGATGGGTTAACAGAAAATAATTTTGGCGACTCGGAAGTATTAATGCTTTTTTGCTTTCTGATAGGAATATTATATTCATTAAACTCAAATAAAAACTATATTGATGCTTTAAATGAATAATTGGTTGGTTTTAAAGGATATTAAATGGGGAAAAAAATTATTCTTTTTATAAGGGCTTTTTCAAGGTATGGTGGTGTAGAGAGCTTTTGTTATAGATTCTATCAGTTTTTGGTAGAAAAAGGGTATGAAGTCAAAGTGGTATGTGGTGAAAATAAAACTGATATCAAGAATAAAAATATCATTGAATTAGGTTTATGGAGACCAGGTAGGTTTTTGAAGACCTTAAGTTATTATTTAAAAGCATCAAAGATTGCAAAATATAGTGAAAATTCTTTGAACATAGCTCTTACAAAAGTTAACTACTGTCATGTAATTAGAGCTGGGAGTGGATCTCATTTGGATTTTTTAATGAACTCTTTAAAAGGGTATAGAGGTTATAGTAAGTTTAAAAAGATGCTGAAAAGACTTTTTTCACCTGTAAATTATATTACTGTATTTATTGAGAAAAAAATGTATAGAAATAATCCTAATTTAAAGTTAGTTGTTTTTCAATCAAATATGGCAAAAAAAGAATTTTTAAATAGGTATAATTTAACAAATTTGAATTATAAAATTATTCCGAATAGCGTAAATAAAAATATTTTTAAGTTAATGCATGATATCTCTAATTCTTTTTATGAAAAATATAGTCTATCAAAAGATAAAATTTATGTTGGTTTTGCTGCCTCAAATTTCGAGTTAAAGGGTTTGATTTATTTAATAGAAGCTATTAAATATTTGCCTGATAATGTAGAATTATTAATTGCAGGTAATAGAAATCCTAAAAAATATATAGAAAAAGCCAAGCAACTTAAAATAGAAAATAGAGTTCATTTTTTAGGTAAGATTAAAGATATGAATGAGTTTTACAATGTTTTAAGTGTTTTTTGCTTGCCTACATTTTATGACACATGTGCAAATGTTGTATTAGAATCTTTAGCTGCTGGCACTCCAGTTATTACTACAACAAACAATGGAGCTCAGGACTTTGTTAATGAAGGAAAAAATGGTTATTTAATAACTGTGGAAGAATTAAGTGGTAAAGAACTTTCTATTTACCTAAAAAAAGCAATGTGCATTAAAAAGGAACATATTAATAAAAATAGTACTTTATTCTCTGATAAAGATATATTTAATAATTATTTAAATGTTATAAAGGAACTTGCATGAAAACTCTTATAATTCAGTTGTACCAAATTGGAGATGTCGTACTGACAACACAAATACCAAGAGAAATTAAGAGAAAATATCCAGATTCAGAAATTCATTTTTTAACTACTCCAATGTGTAATGCAATACTTAAATATGATAAAAATATTGATAAAATATTGAGTATTAAAAGAGATAAAAATCCTTTACAAACTTTAAAGCTAATTAAAGATATAAGAAAAGAAAAATATGACTACATTCTGGATTTTCAGAATAATCCCCGCACTATGTGGATATCTCTTTTATCAAAAGCCAAGTATAGAGTTACTTATTCATATACAAAAAGAAAACTTGCCTATAACAAGCTTATCGAACCACTTAAAGGGACTGCAACAGAAATAAAATGCTCTTTACTCAAATCTTTAGGTATTAATGAGTATAATATTAGGCCGGTAATATATCCAGGTGAAAAAGAAATCGAAAAAGTAAAGCAATATCTAAAAAACAACAATATTGAAGACTTTGTAGTTATTTCTCCCACTCACAAAGGGGATACCAGAAGATGGACTTTGGATAATTATATTAAACTGGCAGAATATATTCATATGAAAACTGGTTTTAAAATAATTTTTTCATATGGACCTAATGAAGATAGTTATTTAGATAAAATTAAAAAACACAAACTATACAACAGTGTTTTTTTTACCAACGCTTTTTCATTATCAGAATTTGTGGCAATATTAAGTTTATCAAGATTTCACTCTGGCAATGACTCATCCCCTTTTCATATGGCAGTAGCATTAAACAAGCCATCTTTTGTTATACTTGGCGCTTCAAGTGAAGGTTGGATTTTTCCTTCCAATGAATATAGATGGGTTAGAAAAAACCTTGAATGTCAACCTTGTAAAAGCAATAAATGTAAATATGGTGATAATATTCCATGTTTACATGATTTCAGTTTTGATGAAATAAAAGATGATTTTAATAATTTTTTACAAGAGGTTATAGGTGTTTAAAAGTGTACCTGTTTTATGCTACCATAAAGTTTCTTATGCAGGGGGGATAACCCCTGAAAGATTTACAGAGCACCTTGAGTATCTTCAAAACAATGGTTTTGAAACCATCTCAGCAGAACTGTTATACAATTTTATGTCAAATAACGTTAAATTACCTAAAAAGCCTGTTGTAATCACATTTGATGACTGTTCCCTAGATAACTGGGTGTATGCAATCCCTTTGCTTAATAAATATAATTTCAGTGGTATTTTCTTTGCGATTACAAACTTTATAGGGGATGGGGAAAAAAGGGCTCAATTTCCAAATAAAAATTTGCCTGAAATTTTAGATGCTAAAACTTCATTTATAAATGTACTAAAAAATTCAGATAAAACACAATTTATGAATAAAAATGAAATTTACTCAGCAGTACATGATTTTGGACATGAAGTATATAGCCATTCCGTTAACCATCAAATGTGTTTTAAATCTATGAAATTAATTGGTAATTATCCTGAAAAATTTCATTGGGGAATTTATGGAATATACAACGAGGTAAAACAGGGAACAAAATACTTTGATAAAGGTTCTGCATATGCATATGATGGGTTTTGGCCTATTGAAGAAAATGGAAAAGTTATATTTAAAAAAAGAAATACAGATGAAAGATACCATTTTTGCCTCAAAGAATTCAAAGAAAGTAAAGAGTATCTGGAAAATATTCTAAACAAACCTATTGACTTTTTTTGTTGGCCTTGGGGGCATTTTGACAAAGTTTCTATGCAGGCATTAAAAGATTCGGGATATAAAGGAAGTTTTACCCTTGAAAGATTTCCTAATTCTTATGGAACCAATCCTTTTTACATAAACCGTATAGGGGTTAATGATAAAGATAATATAAAGTGGTTGAGTCAAAAGCTTAACATCTACTCAAACAAAATAACAGCTACAATCTTCTTTAAAAAGTTTAAGAAACAAAAAGAATTAAATAAAATTTTGTTTATTACGGATTCTAATAAATATTCCTCAGGATGAATTCGTCAATTAAGCTATAACATCGAATCACTGTACAATTGTGGTTTAGATATCTATTTAATAAGCAAAAAAAATGCTGAAATTAATAATATAGTTTCAGGGTTTTGTAAGAATATTTACCACGCTGATTTTAAATATAAAATTCTAGCTGCTCTTGGTTTATTGAATGTACTAAAAAAAGAACATATCGATATCATTCACACTTATCATAACGGTGGCCATAAACTTGGTTTTTGGCTAACATTATTAAATTTAAAAAAGAACAAACTCTTTATAAATAGAGGGGTACTAAGTAAGCCAAATAACCTTTTCTACTATATTAACCCTATTATTGACTCCTTTACATGCAATTCCTTAGGGTGCGTAAATGTTTTAAAGAGTAGATTTATAAAAAGTTCTAAAATAAATTTAATTTATAACCATATAAGAACCAAAAACATCTCAAACAAAATAAAAAAAGATGCACTGTATTTGTGTTATATAGGAAATGAGAATCCCATTAAAGGGTTTGATATTTTTAACGACATTTTTACAGAACTTAGAAAAACAATAGAAATCAAAGCCTACGCTGTAGGAATAGATGCAAATAAAGTAAAAATAAATGTTCATAATGATATAGAACTTGTTGGCGAAACAAAGGATGTATATCAATACCTTTTAAAAAGTGATATCTCTGTATTAACTTCACGTTCTGAGAGTTTTCCAAATGTAATACTTGAAGCAATGAATGCAGGATTGCCAATTGTTGCATCAAAGGTAGGTGCTGTACCCGAAATTATCATAAACGATAAAATGGGTTATATTTGTAATAGTAAAGAAGAATTTATAGAAAAGATTGTCCATCTATCCAAAAATAAAGAACTAAGAGATAAAATGGGCACTCTTAATTCAGAAATTTTATCAAAAAACTTTGATATACACACCAAAGCTGAAAAGCTTTTAAGAGTATATTGCGGTGAAAATTATATAGATAAGATTTCAGAACTTTAATTTTATAAATACCATTACTTATAAGTAAATATAAATTAAACTCTCTATTTTATGAGACTACCAAATCAATCCACACAAGCTTACTATGATTTAAATTATTAATAAATAATATTTTTTATCTCAAAAAGTATTGACAGTGACCTTTTTCGGGTAGTGTAAACTAAATTGTGTCATTGAAATCCCCCTTGAAGGGTTGTAGAATTATCTACGACCAAGAAGATAAAAACCCTTCAAAGGAGGACTAACAATGAATAATGTAATTTTAGAGCAACTAT
>JAIHAR010000002.1 GCA_020054865.1 Deferribacteraceae bacterium | reverse complement strand
CTTACGGAAAAATGTGTAGAGCCACCTTTTGAGGCAAAACCTGATATATGGATTGCAGCGCAAATTGCAAAGAGAATGGGTCTTGAAAAACTTATTCCGTGGAATATGGATGATTCCATGAAAGCAAACGAAATGGCGTGGAGTGAGTATATAAGAGTTACAAAGGATACTGATCATACACTTTATGGTGCCACTTACGAAAGGTTGAAAAGAGAGGCAGCCGGACTTCAGTGGCCATGTCCATCCGTTGAGCATCCTGGTACCTATAAAAGGTATGTAAGGGGGCTGGACCCAATGTTTGAGCATGAGGGATTTTTAAAGAAGTTTGGTAAAGAGATACCAACAAATGCAAAGGTATATTTTTACATGGATAATAAAAATGAAGGAAGGGCGAATATTTGGCTTAGGCCTTATAAGGAAGCTGCTGAGGTGCCTGATGCACAATATCCATTTTATCTTACCACAGGTAGAGTTATTGAACAGTGGCATACAGGTACAATGACAATGAGGATTCCTGAGATTGCAAGGGCACATCCAAACGGTTATCTGGAAATCCATCCGGCGGATGCATCAAAATACAATATTGTGACCGGAGATATGGTGCTTGTTGAAAGCAAACGAGGTAAGTCCGTATTGCCTGCTGTTGTGACAAAAACATCAATGCCGGGAATTTTGTTTGTACCATGGCATGACCAGGCATTTGACAGAATGATTAACTTTGTGTGTAATGATGCGGTTGACCCGGGTTCAAAAGAGCCTGAATTTAAAATTGCAGCAGTAAGGATTCAAAGGGTATCAGGGCCTGTTAAAATAGAAGATAAAGTTGTGATAAGTGATATTAACTCCAAGTATAGTTAAATGTGAGCCCCCCTTTGCGGGGGCTTTTAGATGAGGAGAAAGTTATGTTGATAGTTGGCAGCGTTGTTAATATAGAAAAGGGGAGCACTAAAAAAGCTATTGAGATTCTTAAAAATTATAATGAAATTAAAGTTTATTCGACATCTGAAGATGGCCTGAGAGTAATTATTGTATTTGAAGTTGATTCAGAAGAGACTCTGGATAGAATATGTAATGAACTCAAGCAACATGATGAGATAATAGATATTGGTCATCATTACTGTAATTTTGAAGATGCTATCGAAAAGATTGAAAAAGGTGAAATTACGCCGGAAATGTTGAGTTTCAAGAAAAAAATCAAAATAATATGAATTTAAAAGAAAGACTTCAAAAAACTCTTTCTGAAAACCCATTTAAGGGATTTTTCAAAAAGAACAGGTTAAGGCCACCAGGCGCAAGGGGTGAAAAGCAGTTTATGGAGCTTTGCATAAGATGTGCAAGGTGTATAGAGGTTTGCCCCTACGACAGCATAAAACGAGCTGATCTTTTTGAAAAACTTCAAATAGGCACCCCGTATATATTTCCGGAAGATAGAGCATGTTATTTATGTATGAAATGCCCTGAAGTTTGCCCTACCGGTGCCCTTGACAACAAGCTTTTTGAGCCTGAGAAAGTTAATATCGGCAAGGCAGTAATAAGTCAGGAGGATTGCCTTAATTTTATTTATTTCAAAGAGGAAGAGACAGGTAAAATAACAGGAAAGGCGATGATTTGCAGTACATGCTACAATGTGTGCCCCTTTACTGACGAAGCTATTGTAATGGAGAAATATATCCTTCCGGTTATAACGGAAAAATGTGTTGGGTGCGGCATATGTGTGGAAAAGTGCCCTGTAAAAACGACTGATGGAAAAGCAGTAAATGTTGTACCTACAGGTATGGGCAATGAAAAAGATGCTGGATATTATTACAGAAGATCAAAAATACTGAAGTCTGACCCTCAGAAATACAAAGACATCTTGAAAGGGGACAAGCTTATAGAAAAGAAACAGAATATTTCAACCTTTGGCGAAAAAAAACAATTTAAGTACGACTTTGAAATTAACACTTCCATAGAAGGCTGGGAAATGAATGAAGATTAAAACAATAAGACGCAGCGTGCAGATAGCTGTATTTCTGGGAATGTTTATTGTTCCTGTACTAAATATTCTGGAAATCTATTTTATCAAGGGGACGTTTTATTCCATCGATATTGGGAGTATTGCAATGGCTGATCCGCTTGCCATATTACAGGCTGTAGTAGCTTCAAAGATGTTTACTTACAGTATGTTTGCTTCATTGGTAATACCAGTTCTCCTTGTGCTTATTTTTGGAAGGATATGGTGCAGCTTTATGTGCCCATATTATCTGGTAACAGAAATGATTGATAGTATAAAGAAAAAACTGAAAATTAAAACAAAAAAAACTGAGTATTCAGACCATTTGACAGTAAAAACAAATATGTTTAGATTGGGTTTTCTGCTATTTGGATTATTTGTTATGGGTATTTCTGGAATACCCCTATTAAATCTTATATCAGCACCTGGAGTAATATCTTCACAGGCACTTGTACTTGTAAAGTTTGGATACGTTACATTTGAAATGGCTTTTATTATTACACTGATAGTGTTAGAATTTTTTTATTACAAGTTCTGGTGCAGATACTTTTGCCCAACGGGTAGTTTTCTTTCTCTTATTGGTCTGAAGAGATTATTAAAGGTTGAAAAAGTTAATGAAAATTGCTCAATGTGCTTAAGTTGTATAAAAACTTGTCCAATGGCGATTAACCCGATGAAAGATGGCAGCAGTGTAGCATGCAACAATTGTGGGGACTGTGTGGATATTTGTCCTGACAACAAAAAAACACCAACCTTAAAGTTTAAAATATAATCTAAGATAATTTATTAAAAAACAAACGTTAATACTGCTTAAAACAGTATTGATTTGATTTGTTTTTGGTGTAATAATCCAAGAAAATTTCACAGGACTCGTTATGAAAGACTGTAAAATACTTGTCATAGATGATGACATCGAGATAACACAGCTTCTTAAAATTCTTTTATCCAGCGAGGGTTTTGCCGTTACTGTTAGTACTACGGCATTTGGGGGTCTTGAGCTTTTTAAAAAAGGTTCATATTCCCTGGTGATACTTGACCTCGGGCTTCCTGACCTTGAAGGGGAACATTTATGCAAATTGATCAGGAAAGAATCAGATGTGCCAATAATTATCTTATCAGCAAAAGAAAATGTAACTGCAAAGGTGCTTTGTTTTGAGTATGGTGCAGATGATTATATTACAAAACCATTTGAAAACATCGAATTACTTGCAAGAGTCAAAGCAATTATGAGAAGATGCTGTAGTAGTAGGGATGAATCAGAAGGGATTATTGAATATAAAGGACTTAAACTGGATACAAAAAGCAGGGAAGCAACATTTAATGGGGAAAAAATAGATTTAACTCCAAAAGAGTATGACGTCTTACTTTTTCTTTTAAAGTCAAAAGGGCAGATTGTCAGTAGAGAGCAAATAGTTAATGAACTTTGGGGTAAAAATACCCTCTACAAATGGTCAAGAAGTCTTGATGTACACGTGCAGCATATCAGAAGCAAACTTTCCAGATACCTTCCGGATTTTATAAAAACAGTATCCGGTGTCGGGTACAAAATAGATAAATGAAGATTACGGCCAAACTTGTAGTTTATCTTACAACTGTAATGATTTTGGTTATTTCGCCTATTTTGATGTTGATATGGAATCATCAGAGAAATATTATTTCTGAACAGGCAAAGATTCAGGCAAAAACATTATTTAATATGATAGTAGTTACACGTCAATGGGTCGCGGAAAACCAGGATAGGATTGAGCCTGTACCTGCAATTGCTACAAAAGAGCTTTCGAAATATGCGAATAAAATGTCCGACTTCAAATTTCATATTACAAGCGATATGCTGGTAAATCCGGAAAATGCACCTGATGATTTTGAGAAAAGGGCTATAGAGCTTTTTCGTAAAGGGGAAGTGGAGTATGAGGAGATATATTATGATAAACAGAAAGGAAAAGTTTACAGGTACATGGCACCTCTATACATAAATGAATCTTGTTTGAAATGTCATGAATATCAGGGTTATAAAGTTGGGGACTTCAGAGGGGGCATTTCGGTATTTATACCTTTGAAGGATATTGAGAAGTCTATTGCATCCAATAATACACTTTTTTATGCTACAGGCTTTATTATGTTTAGCGCTTTGCTGATTTCAATAATTATCCTGATGCACACAATGATTCTCAAATATTTGAAAAAACTTAGCGTAAGCGCCAGAGGCATTATAAATAACAAAGTGGTAGATATACCGATATTTGATACGGCAGACGAAATACAGGAATTATCAGAAGCATTTAGTAAAATGTATACTGAGATTATAAAAAATGAGGAAATTTTAAAGGTAAAGTTAAAGGAGGCAATTTCCGGTTATTTAAAGGCAAATGATGAGCTTCAAATTAAAAACCAGGAATTGATAAAGTCCAACAGGTTTAAATCAGACATATTGGACAGTCTATCACATGAAATAAGGACTCCTCTGACCAAAATCATATCTTACAGCGATATACTTGTAAGGAGCAAGAATGATAAAGAGGTTGAAGAGATAGCAAAAAGTGTAATTCTTAAAAATTCCAAATATCTTAACAGGCTTTTTAATCAGTTTTTGATTCTTACAAAACTTGAATATACATCAGATAATCTTAAGACAGAGACGCTTAATTTGAAAGAACTTGTGGACAAATGGCTTAATTTTTATAGTGATGAGATAGCAGCTAAAAACATTTCGGTAGATATTGATATTCCTAATGATTTGTATGTAGTTTTAGACGAAGATTTATTTGATCATGTTTTAAATAATTTGATAGCAAATGCAATTAAATATAATGTTGAATCCGGAAAAATTGAAATATCTGCTTATAAAAAAGATAGCGTAATAATCTTTAGGGTGTATGACTCAGGCATAGGGATTAAGGATGAAGAAAAAGATAAAATATTCCAGAGATTTTATCGTTCGGAAAATGTAAAAAAGAGAATATCCGGCACGGGGCTTGGTTTGTCCATTGTCAAAAGAGTAATTGAGAAGTTGAATGGAAATTTGACTCTTGAATCGGTTTACGGAAAATATTCTGTTTTTACTGTAGAGATTCCTGAAATTAAGGAAAATACCGAAAATTAGAGGTGTTCTTATGAAAAGGATTATTTTTTATATTATTATTTTTATTTTTACTATCTCATTGACAGTGAGTTACAGCTATCAATCAATAGTAATGATTTCTGTTGATGCACTGCATCCGGATGCAATAAGTAAAACAAATTGCCCCAATATTTATAGTTTTATTGAAGGTGGCTTTTATTTGAAAGAGGGAAAAAGTACAAATCCTCCAAAGACACTTATTGCCCACACATCAATGCTTACCGGAATGCTCCCTGAAAAGAATGGGAAAACTGACAACCTATGGAAAAGTGGTGAGAAAAAGGTTGGTGTGCCAACAATTTTTACAACTGCCAAAAAAGCTGGGTATGAGACTGTTTATATTTACAGTAAAGAAAAGCTGGGATATCTTGCTGATGACTATGTAGACAGGGAAATTTTTTCAAGAGATGGTCAGATAGAGGAAGCGGTAAAAATTTTTAACCCCGAAAAAAAACAGTTTATTTTTTTGCATATAAGTGGACTTGATATTGTTGGACCGGAAAGTGGATGGTTGTCTGGTGAATATATTGAAGAATTTAGGTTTATTGATGAGATGTTAGGGTATTTTTTTGATAAGATAAAAAGGAGTAAATCTTATTTATTGGTAATTACTTCTGACCATGCAGGCCATGAAAGGATTCATGGCAGCAATCATCCAGAAGATTTTAAGAGACCGGTTATTTTTTACTCAAACGCTGAAAAACTTCAGATAAACCCAAAAGAGGTTGCACCTATTGAAAAGCTGAAATATGCTGTTGAAAAGCTGTATTTGAGATAAGTAAGAAAAGAGCCCAAAATTTTTAGGGCTCATATTTACATTATTTATTAAACTTTTTCCAGTCGCTTAGAAACTTCTCTATTCCTATGTCGGTAAGGGGGTGTTTCATCATTTGCAAAACAACTTTGTGCGGGAGTGTTGCGATATCTATTCCATATTCCAATACCTTTAAGACATGCTCAGTGTGCCTGATGCTTGCTGCAATAACTTCGGTGTCGTAGCCGTAAGTGTCAATAATATCCTGGCACTGTCTTGCAAGCTCAATTCCTTCATGGCCTATATCATCAAGCCTACCTACAAAAGGGCTGATGTATCTTGCCCCTGCTTTGCATGCCAATACTGCTTGATTTGGAGAAAAAATAAGTGTCATATTCACAGGTATGTTTTTTTTAAAAAGGTAGCTTGTTGCCTTTAAACCTTCATATGTAAAAGGGATTTTAACTACTACATATTCACTGATTGAGGCAAGTTCCTGTGCTTCCTTTATCATACCTTCAAAATCAGTTGCGATAACTTCTGCACTTACAGGCCCTTTTACGATATCACATATCTCTTTGATTGTTGCTTTGAAATCCCTGTTCTCCTTTGCTATCAGGCTTGGGTTAGTGGTAACACCATCTAAAATGCCGATAGATGCAATTTCCTTTATCTCTTCAATATTGGCGGTGTCTAAAAATATTTGCATAATTATCCTTCCTTTTTATTGCTGTTTATAAATTTGTCCCTGCATTCTTCAGAACAGAAAAAATACAGGTTATCATAAAGTTTTACTTTGTATGGGGTGTCTTTTTCCACAAATGTTTCACAAATAGGGTCTTTTACAAGCTCAATAGGAGTATTCTGGTCCTGTTCGTTTTTACCTGACAGCTTTTTGCTGTTTCTGAAAAGTACAAATGTTATGTAAATCAGAAAGGCGGTGAGTATAAATTTAATAACCATCTTATCTTTTCTCTCTTCTTTTTTTTGCCCTTTCAGGCACAATATAAAGGGTTTTTATGTCACCGTTACCGTAACTTTCAGTTTTAACCCCTTTTATCGATTTGACAGCCATATGTATTTCTTTTCTTATCATTGTAACCATCGGAGGCATTTTAGCAGGTTTACCTGTTCTTAAAACATTTGCAGCCAGACTGGTAGCTTTTTCTTTAAGGTATGTCAAAATTCTCTCTCTGTAATTTTCCACATCTACGACAAAATTGTTATCCGCATCATCTTCAAGATTAAAAATTTTGTCAATTATGTGCTGGATTGCATTTAATGTTTGAGCCGTTTTACCTATTAATATGTTTGAGTCTTCAGAAATTATGTTAAACTTACATACCGGATAATCTTCCATCAGCTCTATCCTGAAATCAGTTATGCCCATTTTTTCAAGGATTTCGGTTAGAGTAAGCCTTATTTTCCTTTTCAAAAATTCATAGTCGTTTACTTTAACTTTGTAAAGTCCATTTTTTTTGCCAATGCCAAGAAAACCCTTTGAGCCTTCTTCTATTGCTTCTGCTTCAATAAACTCTTTTGGAAATTTGTGTTCAGAAACCACCTTGTCAATAGCTTCGTCAATACTTAAAGCTTCTATCTCAAAATATTTCATACTCTCCTCACGCAGTTTTTTTGTTAATAATAATTTGCTGAATAATTGACAAAATATTGTTTGTTAGCCAGTAGATAACAAGCCCGGATGGAAAGTTCAAAAACATAAATGTAAAAATTATTGGCATAAACATAAATAATTTTTGCTGCATCGGGTCACCAGCAGATGGGGTTAATTTTTGCTGGAAAAACATTGAAGCACCCATTAGTATAGGAGTTATGTAGTATGGATCTTTTTCTGAAAGGTCAGCAAGCCAAAAGATAAACGGTGCACCTTTAAGCTCAATAGAAACAAGCAGAGCTTTATAAAGTGCAAAGAAGATTGGAATCTGAATTAGTATAGGAAGGCATCCACCCATTGGATTTACACCATGTTTGCGATAAAGCTCCATCATAGCCGCATTCATCTTCTGGGCATCCCCTTTGAATTTTTCCTTTATTTCGGCCATTTTTGGTTGTAAATCTTTCATTTTTTTCATAGATGCCATACTTTTAAACGTAAGAGGGTATGTAATTATTTTGATAATTATGGTTAATAGTATAATTGCCCATCCATAGTTTTTTGTTACATCAAAGAATATATTCATTATTTTTAGCATCGGGATTGCAAGAAATGAAAATACACCAAAATCTATACTTTTTTCAAGGCTGTGGCCGTATGATTTTAAAAGGTCATATTTTTTGGGTCCTACAAATAATTGAAAATTTTTCTCAATTTTTGACTGAGGATTTAAGATTGTTTCAGAGCTGCTAAAAATGATAGCAGAATCTTTATATTTCTTGAATACGGCGTTTTTATCATCATTGTTGATTTTCAAAAAAGCAAAATATTTCGACGTATAGCCAAACCATACAGCATCGTTTATTTCAATATCTTCTTTAATCTTTTGAGGTCGCTCCTGTTTTACCTTTTTTCCGTTGTATGCAAGCGGACCTGAAAACAAATATTTGCTCTCAGCAAAACCTTCACCAAGGTCAGGACCTATAATAGTTTCAAAAGGGATTTTGTAGGTGGAATCTGAAATATTTGACAGTGTTTCAGATACAGTTATCAAATAAGTATCATCTATTATATACTTTCTTGTTGAGAAAAGTCCGTTGTTTTCAAAGTCAAACTCTACTACCTTTTTGTTATTTTCATTATATACCTTTGATTTAACAACATTTCCGCTCAAACTTTTTATTTTGAAGTAATCATCAGACTTTGTTTGAAACTTAGGTGAAATACCTGCATGCTCAAAATTTTTTATTTTTACGCTATTAATATTGCCGGTATTTTCATTGAATGTTATTACAAGATTCTCTGTTTCAACGTCAAACTTTTTTATTTCCAGGTCAGTAAGAGTGTTTGCTTGGATTGTTTCGGTGTTGATGTTTTGTTCTAAATTTTTCCCTTCATCCTGTGAAGTAGTGTTTGAGACCGTTGTGTTACCAGCTGAAGCATTATCTGTAACAACTGGTGCAGGACTGTAAATAAATTGAAAAATCAATAATACAGCCATACTTAAAACGACTGCCAAAAGAGTTCTCTTATCCATAAGTAAAAATCCTCCGATTAAATTTAAAAAATTGAGTGTCGATAAATTGAGTAGCCTTGTTCATTTTACCGGGTCGTATCCTCCCTTGCTGAAAGGGTTACATCTCAAAATTCGATATGCCGCCATGAGACCCCCTTTTAAAATCCCCTTTTTAGCGATTGCTTCTTTTGCATAGTGAGAGCATGTGGGATAGTACCTGCAGTTTCGACCTAAAAATGGTGAGATAGCAAGACTGTAGATGTCAATCAGTGCGATTAGAAATTTTCTTAAATGCTTCAAGCAAATCATCACGAATTTCATTGTAATCAGCCTTAACTATTTCCGGTTTAGCTACTGTAATAAGAAAAATGTTTTCAGGCAGGGAAAACCTGTTCAAACGGTAAATTTCCCGTAGTCTTCTTTTTATTTTATTTCGGACAACAGCCTTTTTACTAACTCTTTTACTAACTACAAATCCTGCTTTACGACCGCTGTCTTTATGGTAAACAAAATATATTACAAGATATTTTCCGTATTCTTTTTTGCCCTGCCTATAAACAGCTAAAAAATCACTATTTTTTCTAAGTTTTTCTGCCTTTTTAAAAGACAGGTTCATTTTCTGATTATCAGATAGCTAATCTTTTTCTTCCTTTAGCTCTTCTTCTTTTCAAAACAAGCCTGCCGCCGCGTGTTTTCATCCTAGCTCTAAAACCGTGAGTGCGCTTTCTTTTAATGTTGCTAGGTTTTTTCATGTTGCGCATTTGAGCCATAGTAAACCTCCATTTTTAGTATAAATAAGGAAGGGGATTATATATACATGGTCTTGTTTTGTCAACAAAATGTATAAGTTTTTTTATTTTTGCTCTTCAAGTTCAGCAATAAATTTTACAGGGTTAACCGGCACACCATTTACGAGTACTTCGTAGTGACAGTGTGGACCTGTGCTTTTTCCTGAATTGCCAACTTTTGCAATAACATCACCTTTGCTTACTTTATCCCCTACTTTTACGAGAATCTTGCTGTTGTGGGCATATCTTGTCACAAAACCAAAACCATGGTCAATAGTCACAAGATTTCCATAACCAGGTTTGTAGCCTGCAAATATGACAAGGCCATTTGCAGTAGCCTTAACTTCAGCTCCATACATTGCAGCTATGTCAATCCCTTCATGGAAAACTTTTCTGTTGGTAAAAGGTGAAATTCTGTATCCAAACTTGCTTGATATCCATCCGTTTACAGGCATTACAGAAGGGGTTGAGAGGTAGAGAAGTCTTTGTTCTTCAAGCATATCTACAAGCTCTGAAAGACTGTTTTCCCTTTCCTGCAGTTTATCTGAAAGTGATGCGATAGTTTCGCTTAAATCTTCAAAATACTGTTTCTCTTTTCTTTTTGATACTGCAGAAAAATCTTTGGACAAATCTACTTCTTTTCCGCCAATGGCTATTTGTGTCTCGGTTTCATTTACTACTTTTGAAAGGTCTCTTATTTTGCTTTCAAGCTGGTCAAGATACGCAACTTTTTCATTTATGCGGTTAATTTGCTCTTTGTAGTCTGCTATTTTGAGTTTTAATAGCTCATTTTCCTTTCCGTAAGCTAACATTTTGTGTCTTTCTGTGTAAAGGTCAAATAAAAAGTAGAAAGACAAAGAGGAAACAACAAAAAATATTAGCAATGAAATGATGGAGTATTTTATTACAGAAGTGTTTACCTTTTTTTTGTAGACAGCAGATAAATCATTTTCTTTAAATACAAGTATTGAAAGTTTTTCAGGCTTTTTTTTCTTTTTTCTCATGCTACTGTTTCAACCCCTCAATTACATTTATTATTTTATCACAAGCATCATCAATCAAAACATTAATTTGCTCACCACTTTTTCTAATATGTATTTCTACACAGCCGTCTGCAAGCGCCTTCTTCCCTACATTGACTCTTACGGGATAGCCAATGAGGTCTGCATCATTAAATTTTACTCCAGCTCTTTCGTTTCTGTCATCTATACAGACGTCAACCCCTTTGTTTAAAAGCCTTGTATATATATTATCGGCAGTTTTGATAACATCTTCATCGTTGGTGTTTAGAGGAACGACAACTACTTCAAAAGGTGCAAGCTGTACAGGCCAGATAATCCCCTTTTCATCGTGATTTTGCTCTATTGCAGCAGCGGCTGTTCTTCCTATACCTATACCATAGCACCCCATTATCATAGGTTTTGCCTTCCCATCTTTGTCCAGAAAAACACAGTTCATTGCTTCAGAGTATTTTGTCCCCAGCTTGAAAATATGGCCTACTTCAATACCTTTTGTTAATTGAAATTTCCCCTTATTACATTCAGGACATGTGTCACCAGGGGTTGCATTTCTGAAATCTCCAAAAGCTTCTATTTTAAAATCTCTTTCATGATTTACGTTTAAAAGATGTAAATCTTTTTTATTGCCGCCTACTACATAGTTTTTAAGATGTTTGATTGCATTGTCAGCATAAACCTTGCATTTAAGACCGATAGGTCCCGAATACCCCATTGGGCCATCTGAAACCATTTCTATATCATTTTTGTCAGCAAATTCTATGACTGAGCCACCGAGATAATTTTTAACTTTCGGCAGGTTTAACTCATGGTCGCCTCTTATCATAACGGCTACGACATTTTCGTCCACTTTTAAAATCATTGTTTTGACGATTTTTTTTGTAGGCAAATTTAAAAACTTTGCAACTTCCTCCACAGTTTTTTGGCCAGGCGTAAGCCTTTCTTCTACGCTTGCAAGTGCCTCAGTGTTTTCCTCAGGCTTATCAACAACGACAGCCTTTTCAATGTTGGCAGAATAGTTGCAGTTGTCACATGAGATTACAAAATCTTCTCCCGTATCGGCCAAAACCATAAACTCATGTGAAAAAGAACCGCCGATTGCACCGCTGTCTGCATCAACCATTCTGTATTTTAGCCCGCAAGCTTCGAATATTTTGCAGTATGCTTCCTTCATTTTATTGTAGCTGACTTCAGCACCTTCATTGTCAATGTCAAAAGAGTAGGCATCCTTCATAATAAACTCTCTGCCCCTCATAAGTCCAAATCTTGGTCTTACTTCATCTCTGAATTTGGTCTGAATCTGATACAGATTGACCGGAAGCTGTTTGTAGGATTTAATGTCGTTGCGAACAATATCAGTAATCACTTCCTCATGGGTAGGTCCAAAACAAAAATCCCTGTCGTGTCTGTCTTTGAATCTTAAAAGCTCCTTGCCGTAAACAAACCACCTGCCAGACTCCTTCCATAATTCAGCAGGAACAACAGAAGGCATAAGCGTTTCAATTGCGCCAGCCTCATTCATGTATTTTCTGACGATATTTTCCACCTTTCTTATGACTCTTAGGCCAAGCGGCAGGTACGAATAAATTCCTGCTGCAGCCTTTTTTATCATGCCGGCTCTCAGCATCAGTTTATGGCTAACAACTTCTGCATCAGAAGGTGTTTCTCTTAGCGTTTGAATATAATATTGTGACAACTTCATTAAAATCCCTCTTAACTTTTTATAGTCAAAAACTTATTTGAAAAATCCCCTTGTATGTTTAACAGTTTTTTTCAATTTTATCAAATGATTTTTACTTATTTTGTTAAATATGTAAATTTTTACTGATTTTTTCCCCGAAATGTATTATAAATCGCAAATTAAAATGTGTAAAGGGGAAGGTAGTCTATGAAGTTTGATATTGCAAAAAGTGGCAGCGGTTTGACTTATGAGATAAGAAACATTGTCAAAGTGGCAGATGAGTTAATCAAAAATGGACGAGAGGTTTATTTTGAAAATATAGGGGACCCTGTAATAAAGGGGGAGAAAATTCCTGAGTGGATGAAAGGTATTATAAAAGAGGTTGTAGATGATGATTTATCGTTTGCGTACTCCCCTACAAAAGGTGTTTTGAGTACAAGACAGTTTTTGGCAGAGCAGGTTAATAAAAAGGGTGGGGTGCAGATTACTGCCGATGATATAATATTTTTCAATGGTCTTGGCGATGCTATTGCCAGAAGCTATAGCTCCATGAGGGTTGATGCGAGGGTTATAATGCCTGAGCCAACCTACTCTACGCATTTGCTCGCCGAAGTGCTTCATGCGTCTTTCCCTCCAAATACATATAAGATGAACCCTTATAACAATTGGCATCCTGATATGAATGAGTTGGAAAGAAAAGTCAAGAGCCACAACTCAATAGTGGGGATTCTGGTCATCAATCCGGATAATCCTACCGGTTTTGTTTACCCTGAAGAGACACTTAGAAGAATAGTGGAAATTGCTAAAAAGTATGACCTGTTTCTTATTTTTGACGAGATTTATAACAATATGACTTACAATGGCCAGAAAACACTCTCTTTGTGTGAAATTATCGGGGATGTGCCAGGTATCAGTATGAAAGGGATATCAAAAGAGTGCCCATGGCCCGGAGCAAGATGCGGATGGATTGAAGTTTATAATGCTGACAAAGACTCCGCTTTTAAAAGACTGATAGATGCCATACTGAATCAGAAAATGGCTGAAGTTTGTTCTACTACATTGCCTCAGATGGCAATCCCTAAACTCATGAGTCATCCTGAGTATGAAAAATATCTGCATGAAAGGGTTGTTCACTACGAAAAGCTTTCCAATATTGCTTATAATGTATTGAAGGATGTTCCTTATACGATAGTAAACAGGACAAATGGTGCTTTCTATATGACGGTAGCTTTCAATGAGGCAGTTCTCAACAATAAGCAATTTTTGAAAATAGATGATGAATCAGTTAGGAAATTTGTCGAGAAGATAACGACTGAAAATATTGAATATGACAAAAGGTTTGTTTATTACTTATTGGGTGCTACGGGTATTTGTGTGGTTCCACTGACATCATTTTTTACACACCTTCCTGGATTCAGGATGACCCTTCTTGAAAAAGATGTTGAAAAATTTGAGGCAAACATGAAACGTCTTGCTAAGGCAATTGTGGAGTATGTTGAATCGGCAAAGTAATGGAGAATAAAAATAAATAGGGGCTGTAAGGTTAGATTCGTGCTGGCCCCTTGATTCTGCAATATTGTATTGTTAAATATAAAAATCCTTTAATTTTCAGTTTTTTTGCCTTATAATAATTAATCAATTGATCAGTGAGGTTTTTATGAAAATAACTTATCTGGGTCATGCTGCATTTATGTTATCTGAAAACGGTTTAAATGTGTTAACGGATCCTTTTTTGTCTGAAAGCCCTGTAAGAAATAATTTAAATTGTGATGTGAAAGCCGACTATATTCTTGTAAGTCACGGACATCCTGATCACCTTGGTGATACTGTGAATCTTGCAAGTAAATATAATTCCAGGGTTGTCTCAATTTTTGAGGTGGCAACTTATCTCTCAAAAAAAGGGGTTGAAAATATTGCACCTATGAATATTGGCGGGAAACTTAATACTGAATTTGGCTACGTAAAAATGTGCCAGGCTGTTCATTCATCAAGTATAATGGAAGATGATGGAAGGATATATGGTGGCATTGCGGCAGGGTTTATTATTAATTTTTTTGAAAAAATAATATATTTTGCTGGAGATACAGCGCTTTTTTACGATATGAAGCTTATAGGGGATTTAAATAAAATAGATGTTGCCCTTTTGCCTGTGGGCGGAAACTTCACTATGGATGTGGATGAGGCACTTTATGCATTGGATTTGATAAAACCTAAAATAGTTATCCCCATGCATTACAATACATGGCCTGTTATTAATGCAGATATTGAAAAATTTTTGAAAGGTGCTGAAACTAAAAAAATAAAAGGAGTATGTCTTGGCATTGATGAATCAGTCGAAATATAAAATATCCAGAAAGGAAGCTATTGAGCTTTTTGAGTCAAGCGACCTGCTTACAATCGGAAAAATAGCAGACGATGTCAGAAGAAAAAATCATTCAGATAACAAAGTTACGTTTGTTATTGATAGAAATATTAACTACACAAACATATGTTATTGCCAGTGCAGATTTTGTGGCTTTTATAAGAGAGAGAATGAAGATGGTGCCTATGTAATCACTGACGAAGATTTATTTAAAAAGATTGATGAAACAATACAGCTAAACGGTACGCAAATCCTTTTGCAGGGTGGTTTGAATAAAAACTTGAAAATTGATTATTATGAAAATTTGCTGAAAAAAATAAAGGATAGATACGACATATGGATTCATGGATTTTCACCTCCTGAAATTTGTCATATAGCCGATGTGAGCAATATGAGTGTTGAAGATGTCTTGAAGAGACTAATAGATAGCGGATTGGATTCAATCCCCGGCGGAGGAGCTGAGCTGTTGGTGGATAGTGAAAGAACACGTGTAAGCCCCAATAAAATAAACTCCCATAAGTGGCTTGATGTGATGAAAAAAGCACACAAGTTAGGGCTTAAGACTACAGCTACAATGATGTTCAAAAAAAATGATCCGATTGAATTTATTCTTGAGCATCTTCAGAAAATAAGAGACTTGCAGGATGAGACCGGAGGATTTACTGCATTTATTCCATGGCCTTTTCAGCCTCTTAACACCGAGCTTGGAGGCGATTTTGTCACTGCAACTGAGTATTTAAAAATATTGGCGCTCTCAAGAATTTTCCTGTATAATATAAAAAATATACAGGTGTCATGGGTTACGCAGGGTCCTAAAATTGGTCAGATTGGCCTTTTTTTTGGAGGAAATGATTTTGGTAGCCTTATGATTGAAGAAAATGTAGTGGCCGCTTGTGGTGCCACTTACAGTATAACTGTTGAAGAAATTGTAAATAATATAGAAAAGGCTGGATTTAAGGCGGCTCAAAGGGATATGCAATATAATATATTGAGGGAATTTTAGTTGAAAAAGGATATTTTTGATATATTGCTTGAAATTTCTGAAATTATGAACTCAGTATTTAATACCGATGAACTTATCCCTCAAATACTTGATATAACTGAAAAATTTCTTAAAGTCAAAAGAGTTTCACTGATGCTTACAGAAGGGGATTATCTTAAAATAATTTCAGCTACCAATTTGCCGGTTAATTACAATGATATCAAAGTCCCTCTTGGGGAAGGGATTAGTGGCCAGGTTGCAAAAACAGGAAAGCCTGTGATTGTAAACAATGAAAATGTATGCGAGGATGAGCTTGGGTATCAAGCAAAGTCATATCTTTCTTTCCCATTGAAGGTTAGAGAAAAAATTATAGGTGTACTGAATCTGACCGATAAAGAGGATGACTTTTTTGGTGATAAAGATGTTAAGATAGCAGGCTATATAGCATCCCAGTGTGCTCTTGCAATAAACAGGTTTACTCTTTATGAAGAGAAGAAAAAGGCGGAGCATCTCCAGGTAATAGGCAAATTTACCAGCTCAATTGCTCACGATATCAAAAATCTTTTACAGATTGTTCAAAGCTATATTGAGCTTATGGAAATTGAAATGAAAGGGGACTCAGAGATAAAATTTTATATAGATTCAATTTGTACCGAGGTGAAACTGATACATGGACTTACCCTTGATATTCTTGACTTTGCAAACAGGCAGATAGCTTTGCAAAAATCAAAAGTAAATCTTAAAGAGTTTCTTGAGGAGATTAAGAAACATGTCGATATTCTTTTAAAACTTACACCTGTTACTTTTGAGCTTAAGTTTTCGGAAAATATTGAGTTTATGTGCGATAGGGATAAGCTTTTCAGGGTATTCTTTAATCTTATAAATAACTCATTAGAAGCTGTGGGTGAGAATGGTCGAATTTTATTTGAAGCCTATTTGCAGGATGGAAATTTGATTTTTATAATTGAGGACAACGGTAAAGGGATAAAAAAAGAAAATTTAAACAGAATTTTTGATCCGTTTTTTACTACGGGAAAACTTAAGGGGACTGGACTGGGGCTTGCGGTGGTTAAGGAAATTGTTGAAGCACATAATGGTGATATAGCTGTTGAGTCAGAGGAAAATAGATATACAAGGTTTATTGTGAGGTTACCCGTTGGCTGATATTATAGGTATTGTCTCCAGGACAGACAGAGCAAAATTTGAAAAGATTTTAAAGGATATATATCATCTCAAAGACAATGAATATGTGATCAATGAAGCAGATGAACAGTTTAAGGCAGAAATAAAGGCCGACAGAGATATTCCGGGTATTTTCAGGATTTATATTTCAAATGACGAAATGAAAGCTTACTTGTCCCTTTATCCCCCTGTTAATAATGGTAAAAAGGTTACTGTTACAGATATTTTTGACGAGGCTGAGACACATGGGATTAAGGTGGGGCTGAAAAAAGAGACAATTAAAGAGTCAATTACGATTTCTGATTTTGGGAATATAATTGAAGATGTTTTAATTGCCTCAGGAGTTGAGCCTATAAATGGCAAAGATGCTTTACTTATAAAGCATTATGAGGATAAAATTGAAAAAAGAGAACTAAAGGCTGATGAGAAAGTCGATTATAAAAATGTCTTTAATATTATAAATGTGCAGGCTGGCGAGCTTCTTATAACTAAAAAAGCAGCTACCAAAGGAGTGCCTGGCGTAACCGTAAAAAATACGGAGATAGCTCCGAAGGAAGGTAAAGACATAGAGATACAACTTGTTGAAGGTGTAAGAGAGGAAAATGGGAAATACTATGCTGAAATAGACGGTTATGTTGATTTTAAAAACAATAGATTGGCAGTTTATCCGCTTTTTAAAGTTAAAAATGTTGATTACAGTTGCGGAAATATTAACTTTAACGGAACTGTATATGTTACCGGAGATGTATTGTTCGGTTTTAGGATAGAAGCAAAAAAAGACGTGATTGTAGATGGCGTCTGTGACGACTGTACAATTATTTCAGGTGAAAGTATTGTAATAAAAGGTGGGATAAAGGGGAAAGGGAAAAACCTTTTCAAGGCCAAAAAAGAATTTACATGCGGCTATATTGAAAATGCAAATGTGTACTGTGAAGGTGATATTATTGTTAGAAAATATTGCTATAACAGCAAATTGTATAGTAAATCCAGAATATTGGCAACGGAGAATAAAGGTGTGCTTGCCGGCGGTTATATTCAGGCATTTACTGAGGTAGAATGTATCAATCTCGGGGCAAAGGGGGTTTCAAACTTTGTTGTGAAAGTAGGAGATGACTATACACTTGAAGATAAGGTCGCAGAAAAAGAGGAATATTACGAGAAAATTAGCCAGGCAATTGAAAAAGCTTCAGAGGCACTTTCAAAAGTCGATCTCAAATCAAGGGCAGTTATTTCGAATCCCAAAATTATCAAACTTCTTGAGTATAAAAAAGAACTTTTAAACAAAAAAGAGGAAGTTTTAAGAGAGATTGAAAATCTGAAAAGGCAACTTAGATTCAAAAAACCGAAAATCAGGGTTAAAGATACTGTTTTCGAGGGTGTTATTATACAGATGTATGAAAAAAAATTAAAAATAAGAGAAAGGATGGAGTCGGTATTGTTCTTTCTTGAGCCGAAATATGAAGATATAGGTTGGATTAGTTTAAAAGAGGTTGATAATTTTGAGCAGTAACTTTATTCTTGTAAGAGGGGCCAGGCAGCACAACTTAAAAAATATCAATGTGGATATCCCAAAAAATAAACTTGTTGTGATAACCGGTGTAAGTGGCTCAGGGAAATCTACTCTTGCCTTTGATACTTTGTATGCGGAGGGGCAAAGAAGGTATGTGGAATCTTTGTCTGCATATGCAAGGCAATTTCTTGAGTTAATGGAAAAGCCTGACGTTGATTCAATTGAATATCTTTCTCCAGCGATTAGTATTGAGCAAAAATCTATTAGCAAAAATCCAAGATCAACTGTTGGCACTATTACTGAAATCTACGATTACCTTAGGCTGTTGTATGCAAGAGTGGGGGATGTTTATTGCCCTTCCTGCGACAGGCAGATTGAAAGCTACTCTGTGCAACAGATTGTCGATAATGTAATGCAACTTCCTGAAGATGAAAAGATTGAAATTTTATCCCCTATAGTCAGAGGTAAAAAGGGGGAGTACAGGCAGTTGTTTAAAAATCTTCTCAAGGAAGGCTACGTAAGGTGCTATGTTGATGGGGAGCTTGTGAGGCTTGATGAAGATATTGTGCTGGATAAAAATGTCAAACACGATATCAATGTGGTGATTGACAGGTTGAAAATCAGAAGTGAGATTGCAAGAAGGCTAACAGATTCAATAGAGGTTGCTCTTAAGCTGTCTGATGGTCTTGTCAAGATAAAAACTGAAGAAAAAGAGTATCTTTTTAGTGAAAAATTCGCATGTATTGACTGCAATATAAGTTTTTCTGAAGTGGAACCAAGAATATTTTCATTTAACAACCCTTATGGTGCATGTCCCAAATGTGATGGCCTGGGGGAGAAACTTGTTTTTGACCCGGATGCAATAATTCCAGATAAAAACTTGAGTATAAGAGAAGGAGCAATAAAGCCATGGGCTCACTTTGACAACTTTCATTTCTATTCAATGCTTCTTGCTTTGTCGGAGAAATATTCTATAGACCTGAATGTCCCTGTAAAAAATATCGAACAGTCAAAGATAGATATATTGATTAATGGAAGTGACGAAGAGATCGAAATGTTTACCTTTAAAGGGGAGAAAAAGGTTAAATATAAAACAAAATTTAATGGAGTGGCTGGTTATCTGAGGGATAAGCTTAACTCCAATAAGTATAGTGATGTCGAATATGCCAAAAGTTTTATGTCTGAGATGCCTTGTGATTTGTGTGATGGAACAAGGCTTAAGAGGAGCAGTCTTGCTATTAAAATTGGTGGGATTAACATCGCAGAATTTTCCTCTATGAATATTTTCTCTGCATTGGAATTTGTGGAAAATCTGAAGTTTCAGGGCTTTAAGGCGGAAGTTGCAGAAAAGATTTTAAGAGAAATAAAAAGAAGATTAAAGTTTTTGATTGACGTTGGTCTTGATTATATCACTCTTGACAGGAAAGCATCTACCTTAAGCGGTGGTGAGTCACAGAGAATAAGGCTTGCTACCCAGGTAGGCTCGGGGCTTACAGGGGTGCTTTATGTTTTGGATGAGCCAAGCATTGGGCTTCATCAAAGGGATAATGACAGACTTATTGCAACATTGAAAGGTTTGAGGGATATAGGAAATACATTGATAGTTGTAGAGCACGACGAGGATACTATTTTGCAGTCGGACTATATTATAGATATGGGGCCATTTGCTGGCAGGAAAGGTGGTGAAGTGGTATATGCGGGCAGTATCGATGGCCTTAAGGAAGTTTCCAATTCTTTAACATCAGATTATCTTTTTGGAAGAAAAAAAATTGAAATATCAGGTGTCAGAAAAAAGCCTGAAAAATTCCTTGAGATAATTGGAGCAAGTGCGCACAATCTGAAAAATATAGATGTAAAAATTCCACTTGAAGTGATGACCTGTATTACAGGTGTAAGCGGTTCTGGCAAATCTACATTAATAATGGATGTGCTTTATCAGGGGTTAAAAAGGAAAATAGGTTTTGGGACACAGAAACCTGGAGAGCACAAAGATATAAAAGGGGTAGATTACATAGACAAAGTAATAGACATAGATCAGTCCCCTATCGGCAGGACTCCGAGGTCGAACCCTGCTACCTATACAGGCATTTTTAATGATATAAGGGAAATATTTGCTCTACTGCCCGATTCGAAATTAAGAGGATATAAGCCGGGAAGATTCAGCTTTAATGTAAAAGGTGGCAGATGTGAAAATTGTCAGGGGGAAGGGTACATAAAAATTGAAATGCATTTTCTACCTGATATGTATGTAAAATGCGACGTATGCGGTGGTAAAAGGTACAACAGAGATACGCTCGATATAAAGTACAAAGGGAAAAATATTGCTGAAGTGCTTGATATGACAGTAAACCAGGCATATGAATTTTTTGAAAATATACCAAAACTTTTAAATAAATTAGAAGTGCTGAGGGATGTGGGGCTTGGTTATATAAAACTTGGTCAGGCTGCGACAACCCTTTCAGGTGGTGAGGCGCAAAGGATAAAGCTTGCCAAGGAATTGATGAAGCGTTCTACCGGAAAAACGTTGTATATCTTTGATGAACCCACCACAGGTTTGCACTTTGACGATGTAAGCAAACTGATAAAAATATTCAGAAGGCTTGTTGATGGTAATAATTCGGTAGTAATTATTGAACATAACCTTGACGTAATAAAATGTGCAGACTATATAATAGACCTGGGTCCAGAAGGTGGTGAAAAAGGTGGAGAGGTTATTTTTACAGGCACACCTGAGGACTGTGTGAAATGTGAAAAATCCCATACAGGGAAATATTTAAAAGGCAAATTATAAATTATGTTTATAAAAATAATCAAAATTTTATTTATAATTTTGTTAATAAATGCAAGTTCATTTGGTGCTATTTCGATAAATGAATACAATGGCGTAAAAAATGACTTTAACTATATTGAAAAATCAAAAAGTGCAACCAGGACTTCTTATGCAATTGTGGCTGAGAAGTTTTATAATTTATACAAAAAATCCCCAAGATCAAAACTTGCGGATGATTCCCTTTACCTGTGTGGCAAGACATACTTGAGAAGTTATGAAAGATTTAAAAACAAAGATGACCTAAAAAATGCGCTCAAATATTTCAGACTTGCTGCAGTAAATTATAATTCAAAATGGGCAGCGGAATCTTATCTTTATGCTGCAGATATTTATATTTTGTTGGGGGACTATGCTTCGGCAAAATATATGTTAAATAAACTTATTTACAAATTCAAATCAAGGCCCGAAGCAAAAAAGGCAGAGAAAAAGTTGAAAGAGATAGATGCAAAATTTTATAAAGAGCAGGAGATTAGGGCAGTTAAAAATAAAGATAACAAAGCTGAATCGTCTAAAAGTAAAAACAGTGGGGTACAGGTAAAAAATATTAGATATTACAGTAGTGATGACTATACAAGGGTAGTAATTGATGTGAATGATATCCCAAAATTTGAAAAGCACTGGCTGAGGGCAAATCCGGACTATAATAAACCACCAAGATTGTTTATTGATTTGTTTGATACAGATATCAATAAATCTATTCCTAAAGTGATTGATATAAAAGACGGTTTGTTAAAATCTGTGAGGTGGGGTATTTTTGACAGGGGGACTACAAGAATTGTTCTTGATAGTCAGAATGTTAAAGATTTTACTGTATTTACAATGAGTAACCCGGACAGAATTGTTATAGATGTCAGTAATGGTCAGGAAGGCAACTCAGCAAAATCAAATGTTTCAGATTCAAAGTATGACGAAAAGACAGGCACCCTTGCAAGTGTTTTTGGTTTAAAAGTAAAAACTATAGTAATTGACCCTGGACACGGTGGACATGACCCCGGAGCAACCTATTATGGTTTAAAAGAAAAGGATATCGTGCTTGATGCTGGAATTTATTTGAAAGAGCTTATTGAATCCAATTTTAAAGATATCAAAGTGTACATGACAAGGGACACCGATGTTTTTATCCCTCTTGAAGAAAGAACAGCCTTTGCAAACAGAAAGAGGGCAGACCTCTTTGTCTCAATACATATCAATGCCAGCAGAAATACAAGTGCATACGGCGTGGAAACTTACGTATTAAACGTGACCAATGATAAAGCAGCTCTTGAAGTTGCCGCATTTGAAAACCAGGCAACTGAAAAATCGTTGTCTGATTTGCAGGGTATTTTAAAGGATATTATGCTTAATTCAAAACTTGAAGAATCATTGATGCTTGCAAAATATGTCCAGAATAACCTTTCCAGCGGACTAAAAGATAAGGACCTTGGGGTAAAGCAAGCACCTTTTTATGTCCTTGTTGGCGCTAAAATGCCATCTATTCTTGTAGAGTGCGGCTTTTTATCAAATAAAAAATATCTAAATAAATTTAAAAGTAGAGACTATAGGAAGGCCATTGCAGAGAATATTTTTGAGGGTATAAAAGAGTATATCGAAAAATATAATGGCAAAAACTGATGACAAAAATTTTACAGAGGACTTTCAGAGTCCTCCTCTGGTTAACGATTGTAATATCATTTGCTCTTATAGTTATTAATATAGTCATTGCCAGATACCCTGAAAAGATACTTTCTTTTTTTAATATTAAAAAAGAGTTTGTAGAGATTGGTAAAATCAATACTGTTTTTTTCCCTTTTTTTATCGATGTTTCAAATCTTTCAATTCATTCTGATGACATGGATGGTTATTTTGAGGAAGTTAGGGCTGACGTGGACTTAAAAGGCATTTTTTCAAGTTTTTTGCGATTAAAAATTTCAAAGGGGGAGTTTAGTTTCAATAAGGTAGGGGGTGGCCAAAAACATTTTGAGCCGTATTTTATTCAACAGATAATACTTTCAGACATTATTGTAAACGGCCAGTATAAAGATTATCACTTTACAGGTAATGTAAAAAAAGGAGAATATGACAGTAAAAGGATAAATGCACATATTGAAAACGTAAGCATTAAAAATGGACATATAAATGAAGAATTTAATGTTGATATGCAGGGGGCAGTTGGTTCAAATATTGTAAATATTGAAAAGGCGACAGTTAGAGGCAAGAATATTTTTATTTTGTTAAATGATTTAAACCTGTCTCAGGGGGCTGTGAACGGTAATTTCAGCTTATATGCAAGGGATGATATTTTAAAATTGATTCATGGTGGTTTAAGTGGTGAAATAGTTGCAACGGGTAAATTTGAAAATAGCAAGCTGAATGCAGAAGCCAATTTAAGTTTGTTGAGATTTAATGATAAGTCCTTTACAGGGAAGCTCAATTTTAATGGCGATAGTAAAAAATTTTACTTTGACAGTGATAATATAACATTTGATAATTTTACATTTTTTGCCAAAGGAGCTATTGAGCCCGAAAAAAAAGATATCAGTATTCTGATTGACGACATAAAGGGGAAAACTTTCAGATTTTATAACCAGGAAGTTTTTATTGAAAAGGCTAAATTATCAGGGGATTATGGCACGAAGAAATTTGGGCTTAATGCCGAAATATTCTGGAACGAAAAAATAGTTATCAGCTCCGGTCTTATTATAAAAGATATGATTTTTCTAAAAGATTTGTCTATTAAATCAAAAAGTATTGATGTTTCAGGTGGCGGCCAGATAATTGATAAAAATCGCTATGAGTTTCATTTTACAGGCAAGGTTACAAATAACCCATATCTTGAAAATCTGACAGGCATACAACATGAATTGAATACCGCAATTGATATCAATTACGACGGAAACTTGAAAGTGAGAGGGGAAATAAGCACAAATAAAGGTCTGACTTACAAAAAGTTTTCTTTTGACAGTCTGGATGTTAACTTTTTATTTAATAACAATAAACTGTCTTTTGAATATTCTTTGCTTAGAGATAATAATATGGCGCAAGGGTCAGGCTATGCTGAGAGAAGCGACAGCGGTTTTTCATATTTTACTGAGGGTAGTTATACTTTAAATTTAAACAGCATTTATGAAGGCAGAAATGAAAATATCATAGGTCATTATGAGATAGGCTATAACAAAGTGCTTGAAGGTACGATTGACGGCACATCAAATTTTCGCGACAGAAAAGTTTATTTTAAAAGCAGAATAAAAAACAAAAAATTGATTTTTAGCCAGCTTGAAATCGATAACAATAAATATTTTGACATAGGTACATTTGAATTTGACAGTAAAAAGATAAATCTGGATATAGATAAAGGGCAATTTATAGATTCGATCATTAACCTGAAAAATATCTCTTTAAAAATAAATGGCAACATAAACGATCCGGAAATATTTTTTCAAGCTGATGCTGAAGAGGATAAACTTAAAGAAGCATTTCATATAAGGCTAAATGGCAAAAAAGAAAAATTAAATTTATCTGCCAGAAGCAAAAATGCTATTTTTGAAGTGGTGATATTTCCTTTAAAAAGCCTACTTGAAGGCCATGGCACAATAAATGAGTTTGACTTTAAAGATATCAATAGGTTAAGTGGAGATTTCAAGTTTAGCTCCGAAGATTTTAAAAATATAGAGATTAAAAATGGGGTTTTCAAAGGATTGTTTGGAGGAAGAAATTTTAATATAGGCAGTTTTTCTTCAAACTTTAATTTGCATGATTTTTCTGTTAACAATGCTTCTTTTCATCTTAGTACAAATGAGATTCAAAATCTGCTGATTCACAATATTGATTATAAAGATAAAACAATTAAAGGTATGATAACTGTTGATAACGTTTCAGTGAATTTTCATGGTATAAAAGAGCATTCATTGACAGGGGATGTAAAATTTAGCATGGATAATGAATCGAATGGTTTAAATTTATATGGAAACCTGAAAGGGAAATTCAGGTTATATATCCCAGATTATGGGGTAAATTTAAATGATATCGGCCTGGAAACAAATTTTAAAGGTAAGGGGATATCTGGTGTATTTTCAATGAACTATCTTGATAGCAATATTGATGGAAGCTTTAGTGTGCCTGATTTCAGAAGAGTTTCTGACAGTTTCCTGGGCATTGTGTTTGACAATGTATTTGTAAATGCTGCAAACTTTACCGGTACAGTAAAAGGGTATGTTCAGTACTCAAAAAATAAATTGTCTGGTGACGTGAATATAATTAAAGGGGATTACGAATTTAAAGAATTCAGGAAATCCGGTGGAAATAAAAAAATTCCATTTGATATCGATTTGACAATTAAAAGTGTAAACCCTGTGACAACTAAAAATAAATATTTTGATTCAAAACTGAGCTTTAATTTGCGTTTAAAATATAATAAAGAGCTTACAGTTACGGGTTACCTTGAATCAACAGATTCATATCTGGTTTTGGGTGGTGAGAGGTTTAACATTTTGCAGGGTAAGCTCACTCTGTCTGAGAAAAAACCACCTTTTCTGAACATATTTTCTAAAGGCACAGGCAATTATAAATATATTTTGCTAAACATAAAGGGTTTTCTGCCCGAATACAGTGTTGAAATAAGAGATATTTCCCCCGGTGGAGCTGGTTTTGCAAATCTTAAGTCAAAGAATAATGCAACCGGAAACCTGATAGGTGACCTTTTTAGTGGTGAAGCATTTGCAAACATACTTTCTGTTACAAATAAGTTTTTTGGGATAAACAGCATAGGAATTGATAATGACTACCAGAGTCTTGGATATTTTTCTATCGGCAGGACGTTCACGGATAGGTTGAAAGTAGTATACAGGCTTAAAAGTGGTGAGAAAGGGGATGAAATTGTTGGTTACTACACACTGTTTGACTGGTTAAATTTTAATGTAATTTCAAATAACAACGGGAGCAACGGTGCGGGCTTTAGTATATTTTATTCTTTTTAATCTTGTGTGTAATCTGGCGTACTCTTTTGAGATTGAAGGGGATATAAATGAGAATATACGTCTTAAAATAGAGGAATACGCTAATAAGAAAAGATATGATGATATCAAGACACTTCTGGAATCGTTAAATGTCTATTCATATGAGCTTAACGAAGAAAAGCTTGAAATATTCGAATCTTTAAATGTTGATAAACTGAGACTTCACGGAAATATTAATTTTCTGGATAGCACTATAATTTCGGCTGCGGCATTTTATGATAATTCACCGGTATACCTTGATACTTTTGAAAATTATACAGATAAAATAAGAAAATTTTATAAAGATAACGGTTTTCTTGATGTGGAAGTTTATTATAAGTTTAACAATGGCATACTTGATATTTTTATAAATGAAGGAAAGTTATATGTTTTAACTGAAATGGCAGTATATTATAAAGATAAAGAAATATATTCAGAAAAATTTATCATTCCAAAAATTCTTACTCAAGAGCTAATTGATGGTATAAAAGAGCAGGAGCTTAAAAAAATAAAGAAAGATGGCATACTTTTTCCTGATTATCAAATCTACTACGAAAAATCTACCGGTAGACCATTTTTAGATTTAAATTTTCCGCTTAATTCCATATTGTCGATTTTACCTTCTTTTCATAAAACGGTTAGCCTTGTAATCAAAATAAACGAATCAAAAAGATATAATTTTAACATTAAAGGACTTCCTGAAAATTTGATTGATAAGGCTATTGATATTGTTGTTAAGAATCTGAAAAACCCTGACAGCTACAGTGTGGGCAAAACATATCTTGCATTAATAGACGAATTTGGGAGTGATCTGTTTTTTAATTTAGATGACAATGAAATAGTTGTAAATGTTAATTCACTCAAGCAGAAAGAGAAATATAAATATGATGTCAAAATAAATGGTGGAGTTAATCCGGATAGTATAATCAGTGTTTTAAATGAAGAGCAACTGTCTGATGTTCCTGAGATAAAAAATCTGCTACAGAATATATTAAACGGGATTGGTTATTATTTATATGATTTGACAATCAGTCGTGAAAAAAACAGTCTTTTGATAGATATTAATTTAAAAGACAAGGCACGTATCGGTAATGTTTATCTAAATGATAAAACATTTTTGACTAATTTTAATGAGTTTTACAGTAATAAGGCAAAAAATGCAATTTTAAATGAAATTAAAAATAAATTGAGAGAGGAATACTATTATAATTACATTATAGAGGATAAAGTTGTATACAATAAAGATAACAATACGGTTGATATCTATTTTAAAAGTGATTTTAAAAAACTTTACCTAAGAGATGTCCTGACAGAGGACAAAAGAATAACGAAAATTATTTTAAAAAGGATAAAACGGGGTGAAGTTGTCACTATAAAAAAAATAGAAAATATCCGTTATGTGATTAAAAACAGTCTCAACATAAACGATTACAGGTTAAGTGTAATTCAGGATAATGAAGATGCCGATATAGTATTCGGCTTTAAAAAAGCCAAAAAGAACTTAATGTTTATCGATTTGCAGTACAACAATGTCGACCAGTTTATATTATCATTAGGTTATAAGAGATTTGGTGTTTTAGGTACCGAGTATGTGTTGGATTCATCTGTAACGTTTTCAAAAAAAGAGGAAAGTTACCTTTTAGGACTTTCTAAGCTTTCAAAATTATACGACAATATATTGAAAATTAACTACAGTACCAATTATTTCAAAAAAGATATGGATGATTTTAAATATAAAGGTCTGAGGTTTGGATATATGGAGAGCATTTACGGTGAAAGCTTCAGGCTTGATTACGGTTTATTTGCTGAAAATTTAAAAATATATGATGCCAATTTTGCAAATAACCACTACAACAAAAAATACCGATTTCTTAAAATACCTCTCAAGTATTCATTTAATAAACTAAATTCCAACCTATTGCTTTTCCCTTTTAGTGTCAGTATTGACAATAACATGTTATTGGAGTCAGATTTTAGTCTTCTTACTGTGGAAACGAACTTTTTTTTGCAAAAGAAAATCTGGGGGAATTTTTATACGAGTCTGGACTTAAATGCAGGAAAAATTTTAGGTAATACTGAGTCTACTCCATTACTTTATAGGTTTACTCTCGGCGGACAAAAGATGATGAAAGCTTTCTCATTAAGAGAATTAGGGCCTGAGGATGAACTTGGAAATGTATATGGTGGCACAGGATACTTTCACTTAAATTTTGGAATGCCATACGAGATTGTTGAAAATGTTATGATAGGTCCTTTTTTTGAAGCTGGTAAAGTTTATTATGAAAGCGGCAGCACTCCTTTTTATAAGGATGTCGGTCTAATGTTTAATGTAGATATGGGAATAGGGGATATAAGTATCTCATATGCAAAAAGTTTTAGTCAGTGGGGAAAAACAAGCAGTGCATTTTATATCACCCTTAGGGGAAGATTTTAAAAAAAAGATAAAAAAGGTCTTATTTTTTTCTTGACAATTTCTGATTCTGAATTTAGAATAATTCTATAATAAAGGTTGTGAAGGAGGAAAAAGATGAGTTTGGTGACAAAGCAAGCGCCTGCTTTTGATGCAGAAGCAGTAGTAGGTACAGGTTTTCAAAGAATTAAGCTGGAAGATTATAAGGGTAAGTGGGTTGTTCTTTTCTTTTATCCACTTGATTTCACTTTTGTTTGCCCTACAGAGATTACTGCTCTGTCAGATGCATATCCAGAATTTAAGAAAAGAAACACAGAAATAATAGGTGTTTCTACTGACAGTAAATTTTCTCACCTTGCCTGGGTGAACACACCGAGAGAAGAAGGTGGCCTTGGGCAGCTTAATTATCCGCTTGTAGCTGACTTTACAAAGGAAATTTCTGAAAGCTACGGTGTGCTGTTGCCAGGTGGAATGGCATTAAGGGCTACGTTTATAATCGACCCTGACGGAAAAGTTCAATTTGAACTTATTCACGATTTGGGAATCGGTAGAAATGTGAAGGAAATTTTAAGAAATATAGATGCCCTTCAATATGTAAGGGAGCATGGTGAAGTTTGTCCTGCCGGCTGGGAGCCTGGCAAGGATACTATGAAGCCAGACCCTGTTAAAATGAAAGAATATTTTAAGAAAAATCCACAGGGGCATCAGTAAAAAATTTTAAGACTATCTTAAAGCGTAACATAAAACCTCCCAAGTTTTGCCGCCTTTTTTAGGCGGCTTTTTTATTTTGGTGATTTGATTTGGCTGCATATTTATGTTAAAATTTATCTTAAAAAAGGGGGTGTATAGCCATGCTGCCATTTTACGGTAAATATCTTTACATAAATTTAAGTGAGAGACGATATGAAGAGCGCATATTAAGTAGGGAGCTTTTTCTACCAAATACTGGCGTAATGGTTATTTTGAGTCAAGTTCAAAAAAATTAAAATATTATAAAGTTGAGCTGATAACTCTTGACTGATTTTAGTTTAAGTCTTATTAGAAACACTTTGCAGATAGACATATGTGTAATGTTGAGGATTTGGCATGAAAAATTTTTTTCAGGATTTTATTGATGAGCATGAAGAGATAAAGATATCTGTTGTGGCTGTTTTGATAGGTCTTGCTGCAGGTTACGGAAATATTCTTTTTAGATATTTGATAGGTGTCGTACAGCAATTTTTTTACGGCAGTAAAGATGAATACATATTGTATCTTTTAAAAACCGAACCTTTTTACAAAGTTTTATTTGTTCCGGCTATTGGCGGCCTTGCCGTCGGGATAATAGGGCTTATTTTTAAATCGGCCAAAGGGCATGGTGTGCCGGATGTAATAAAAGCTATTGCACTGAATAAAAAGATTAGCTCATCAGTTGCGCTTGTTAAAACGGTCTCTTCGGCAATTACTCTTGGTACCGGTGGTTCCGCAGGTAGGGAGGGGCCAATTGTCCAGATAGGAGCATCAATTGGCTCAGGGATAGGAAGGGTCTTTAAATATTCTTCAGAAAGGATGAAGGGGGCAATAGCCTGTGGAGCAGCAGGTGGTCTTGCCGCAACATTTAACGCTCCTATCGGTGGTGCAATGTTTGCTGCAGAAGTGTTGCTTGGTGAATTTGGATTAAAAACCTTTAGTCCTATAATTATTTCATCAGTAATTGCCACAACAGTTTCAAGGGCATATCTTGGTAACCACGTGACTTTTGAGGCACCTTCATATGTTTTGAAGAGTTTTCTCGAATTACCACTTTATGCGATTCTTGGGATTGTTTGTGCAGTTGTGGGTGTAGCATTTATAAGAATATTTTATAAATTTGAAGATTTTTTTGAAGAGCTCAAAATTCCAAAATATGTAAAACCTGCTATTGGCGGACTTTTAATGGGTGGTATCGCTATTTTTTCAAGGGAAATTATTGGCGTAGGCTACGACACTATTCACGAAATTTTAATATCAGAAAGGGTTGGGGTATTCCTTGTTGTTATTCTCATTTTGAAAATTGTGGCAACATCTCTTACACTTGGTTCTGGTGGTTCAGGAGGACTTTTTGTTCCTTCA
This sequence comes from Deferribacteraceae bacterium, assembly GCA_020054865.1. GTDB lineage: Bacteria > Chrysiogenota > Deferribacteres > Deferribacterales > Deferrivibrionaceae > Deferrivibrio. The sequence continues at coordinate 95,340 of JAIHAR010000002.1, read as the reverse complement.
CTGTTTTTAGGTGCCGCTACCGGAGGATTTATGGGGTGGCTATTTGGACTGCTTTTTCCTGATATTACTGCATACAGCGGAGCATACGGGCTTGTTGCAATGAGTGCAATGCTTGCTGCTACTATCAGAGCGCCTCTTACTTCGATTCTTATTATATTTGAAATTACGCAAAACTACCAAATTATTTTGCCGCTTATGCTTTCTGCGATCATAGCAAATGTAGTGGCAAATTATCTTGAGAAGGAGTCGATCTTTACCTGGATTCTCAAAAAGCAGGGGATAAATATAAAGAAAGGTGCCGAAGAGAGTATACTAAAAGGGATAAAAGTGAAGGAAATAATGGAGAAGGATGTAGTAACGTTTCATGAAGATACACCTTTTAGACAGATAAAAGAAAGTTTTAAGAGAGCAAGAAACAACTATTTCCCTGTACTTGACCACAATGACACTCTTATCGGGATTATTTCCATTGAAGATATAAGAAGTGTAATATTTGAAGAAGGGATAGAAGATATTGTTGTAGCAGGAGAAATAGCTACAAAATCAAATATTGTCTATCTTTTGCCCGAAGAGGATCTTGCAAAGGCGATAAAAAAATTCAACAGGAAAGATTTGGGGGCATTGCCTGTGGTTGAAGAAACACCGGAAGGCAAACTGAAGTTTTTGGGACTGCTTAGAAGAAGCGATATTGCCTATGCTTATAACAGGGCGGTAGCGGACGTTAAATATGAATCTTAAAGATATGTTAAATGATGAGCAGTATGAAGCAGTTACTTACACCAATGGCCCGCTTTTGGTACTGGCTGGAGCAGGCACCGGGAAAACAAGGGTAATCACCTACAGAATATACAATCTTATTAAAAATGAATCTGTTGAACCAGAAAAAATTATGGCGGTTACTTTTACCAATAAGGCCGCATCTGAAATGAAGCATAGACTTAGCTCACTCGTGGGGCAAGAGGTAAACAACCTTTGGCTTGGCACATTTCACTCCATTGCATTAAGACTTTTGAGGATAGAGTGTGAAAATGCAGAATTACCACAAAACTTCGGTGTTATTGATCAGGAAGACAGATTGGCACTAATCAGAGATATTTTGAAAAAACTTAACATTGACTCCAAAAAGTATCCGCCAAAAGTTTATCTGAATATGATAAGCAGTTTCAAAAATACCCTTTCGTATGTAAAAAATCTGCCTCTAAACGAAGAGTATTATATGGCTTCAGAGGTGTTTGAAGAATATAATAAAAACCTTAAATTTCTAAATATGGTAGATTTTGACGACATGGTATCCCTGGTGGTAAGAATTTTATTGAAAAATCCTGGTATTGCAGGTTATTATCAGAATTGTTTCAAGCATATTTTGGTGGATGAATACCAGGATACAAATGCGCTGCAGTTTATTTTTCTACAGCAACTTACCGGTAAAAACGGCAATATATGCGCTGTGGGTGATGATGACCAGTCTATTTACGGATGGCGGGGCGCTGACATAAACAATATTCTTGATTTTGACAAATTTTTTGAAAATACAAAAGTTATAAAACTTATAAATAATTACAGAAGCCAGCAGGATGTTCTTATAGGAGCCAATAAGCTTATTTCAAACAACAGATTTAGAAGGGGTAAAGAACTTATTCCAGCCCTGAACTTAAAAGGTGAAATTTTAACCAAAAGCTGTTACGACGAACAGGAGGAGGCCGCCTGGGTTGCAAATAAAATTAAAAAACTCGTGAATGAAGAGGGTTGTAGATACAGTGAAATTGCTGTTCTTTACAGGACAAATGCCCAGTCAAGAAATTTTGAGGTGGAGTTTAATAAACACAATATCCCTTACAAGGTTATAGGGAGTATAGGTTTTTACCAGAGAAGAGAAATAAAAGATATCCTGTCGTATTTGAGATTATTTGAAAACCCTTATGATTTTCAGTCGTTTATAAGGAGTATAAAAAACCCTTCAAGGGGTTTTGGCAATGCCACAATTGATAGATTGATTAGTTATGCTTTTGAGAATAATGTGAATATCTTTCAGGCAATAAGTGCAAACTTAAGTAGCTTTAATTCAAAGCAGAGAGAAAATCTGGAAGGCTATCTTAGAATTTTTGAAGGTTTGAAGGAACTTACTTTGGTATCAGAAATGATAGATTATGTTATTAAAAAAACGGAATATGAAGAATATTTAAAACAGTTTGAAGAGGTTGCTGTTTTTGAAAAGCGTCTTTTAAACCTTGAAGAGCTGATAAACTCAGCCGCAGCTATGGAAGAAAAAGGGGGGATTAGTTTGACAGAATTTCTGGCAAATATTACCCTTGTAACTGCTACTGATGAAGATGCCGGTGAAAATGTGAATGTAATGACTATACATGCTGCAAAAGGGCTTGAATTTGACACGGTATTTTTGACAGGCCTTGAAGAAGGTCTTTTTCCTCTTTACGGGAGCATGGATAATGAAAGGGCTTTTGAAGAGGAAAGGAGATTATGCTATGTTGGGGTTACCAGGGCGAAAAGAAATCTTTACCTGACTCATGCATTATCAAGACTTCATTATGGAAAAAGGGTAAATTCATCTGCTTCTACATTTATAAGTGAATTTAGAATTCCAGCGGTTAGCCTAAATGAAAATATCACAAAAGAGATAAGAGAGGGTGCAAAGGTAAGACACGAAAAATTTGGTGAAGGGATAGTTATATCTGTTACAGGAAGTGGTGACGACGCCAAAGTAGATGTGTTTTTTAAACTTTGCGGTTTGAAAAAAATAGTAAAAAGATTTTTGACCTATTAGATAATTTGGTATAATATAAGCAATAAAAAAATCGGAGGAATTTTGTGGCCGAAAAATTGAGTAGAGAAGAGGTTTTGAAAATTGCAAAACTTGCAAGACTAAGACTTGAAGAGGACGAGATTGAGGGTTTGAGGACAGACCTTAACAATATTTTAAACTATATAGACAAATTGAATGAGCTTGATACAGCAGGTATAGAGCCGACATCACATGCCCTTGATGTCGTAAATGTTTTCAGGGATGATGTGCAAAAGCCAGGACTTGATGAAGATGATGTATTCAAGAATGCACCCCAGAGTGAGCATAGCCATTTTAAGGTTCCACGAGTAATTGATTAGAGGTGAATAATATGGATTTACTGAAGACAAATATAAATGAGCTGGTTAATTATCTTAAGGACAAGAAAATTTCTGCCTTTGAGCTGACAAAGTTTTATCTTGATAGAATTGAGAAATATGATCAACAGCTTGACTCGTTTCTTGCCCTGAACGAAAATGCCCTTGATGAGGCAAAAATTATTGATGAAAAAAGAGCAAAAGGTGAGGTTTTGCCTGAGTATGCAGGGATTCCTGTGGCGCTTAAAGATAATATCATTACGAAAGGGATTGATACAACCTGTTCATCAAAAATTCTTGAACATTTTAATCCTCCTTATGATGCTACTGTTACCAGCTTGTTGAAAGAAAATGGATTTATAATTCTTGGAAAATTAAATATGGACGAATTTGCAATGGGTTCTTCTACAGAAACATCATATTATAAAAAAACCAAAAACCCATGGGATACAGAAAGGGTTCCCGGAGGCTCCAGTGGCGGAGCGGCAGTAAGCGTTGCTGCCGGACTTGCACCAGTAAGTCTTGGGAGTGATACCGGTGGTTCAATAAGACAGCCAGCTTCTCTTTGTGGAGTTTGTGGCTTCAAACCCACCTATGGAAGGGTTTCAAGATATGGACTGGTAGCATTTGCATCAAGTCTTGATCAAATAGGGCCTTTTTCAAGAGATATAGTTGACAGTGCTCACTTGTTGAAAGTAATCGGTAAATATGACCCTAAAGATTCCACATCAATAAATATAGAAAGCAGGGATTATACAAAAAATGTTGATACCAGTATCAAGGGTAAGAAAATTGGCATACCGAAGGAGTATTTTGAAGGTGGTATAGAACCTGACGTATTAAACAGGGTGAATGAAGTTATAGATTTTTACAAAAAGCAAGGGGCTGATATGGTTGAAATTAGCATGCCTCATACAGAATATGCGGTGGCCGTTTACTATATCGTTGCAACAGCTGAGGCTTCAAGCAACCTGGCAAGATATGATGGTGTAAGATATGCTTTCAGAAGTGAAGCCGAAGGGTTGATTGATATGTATGAATCCACGAGGTCAAAAGGTTTTGGAAAAGAGGTAAAAAGAAGGATTATGTTGGGTACGTATGTGCTCAGTGCCGGATATTATGATGCCTACTATCTTAAAGCCCAAAAAGTAAGGTCATTGATTAAGCAGGACTTTGTAGAAGCCTATAAAAAGGTTGATGTGATACTTGCGCCTACTTCTCCGAATACTGCATTTAAGTTTGGTGAAAAAATGGATGACCCTATAAGTATGTATCTCAGCGACATATTTACTATTTCTCTTAATTTGTTTGGCGGGTGCGGGGTGTCTGTCCCTTGCGGGTTTGATAAAAATAATTTACCGGTTGGATTTCAGCTGCTTGGCAACTATTTTGAAGAGGAAAAGATAATTAATTTTGCGCACTGTTATCAAAAAAATACCAATTGGCACAAAATGTTTCCTGAAAAATTTTTAAAATAAAAATTTTTTCTAAAGTTTTTTTTGGGAGTGCCGATTACGTTAGTGTAGAAATATATCAGGGACGGTCCATATGACTATACAGGGCGGAAAGATTTATGACATTTTGAGGACTTATAACAAGCAGGTGAAATACAGTAAGGCATCTGCCCAGGAAAAATCTTCCCCCGAAAAAAGTCTTGATAAAGTAAGTATTTCTACTGATGCAAAAAAACTTGCTTTTATCTCTGATATTCTTGCAGAAATAGGAAACTCTGACAAAGAAATTTTGCAGAAAGTTGGCAAATTAATTGGCAATGTGGATTTTGGAAAAACTACCGATGAAGAGCTTGATGAGCTTAAAAAGGATATACTAAAGTCTTTCTAACTGATTTTTGCATTTAAATGCCCAAATATTTCCTAATATTTTTTAATGACTGCCTTTTTCAATCTCACTGATTTTGTTGGTAATCCATTCTTTTAACATACCTGATGAAATCTCGGGTGACAAAGGGTACTTCTTATTTTCAGGCAGCAATTCAAGAAAGGACAGGGCTTTTTTGTAAGCATTTACTGCAGAAGAAGTTTCTTTTTGACATTCATATATTTTACCCAGATAAAACCAGCTTATTTCACTTTGAGGGTTAATGAAAAGTGCCTTTCTTAAGTATTCGAGTGCCTCTGCACAGTTTTTTTCTTCGTAAAGGATTATGGCATACAATAAATATGCCTCATAGGATAAGGATTCGGTGTCCAATACCTTTTTTAATACCGCCTTAGCCTGACTTAGATTGTTTAGTTTGTAATATGAATAACCTAAGAATGTAGCTGCCCTTATATTTTTGGGGTTAATATTTGTCAGTATAAACTCAAATTCCTTTGCAGCCTCAACGTAGTCTTCCGATTTTATAAACTGCACCCCTTTTTTAAACACTTCCGACTCATCTTTTTTGGGCCTGTTGACTTTTGAGTTGATGTCATAAGATACACGCACTGATATATCGTTAATATTTTTAATATTTTCTTCGGTAGCTACATCTATTGTATAATAGCAGCCTTTTTTGATTAAATCGGATTGGTTGACAAGAAGGGCATCTGAGTTGCCAAATATGACGATACCATTTTTGTCAATTAAATTGGCAATTTTATCGCAAATCTTATTAACAGTATCCGGTTCAAAGTATATAAGAAAATTCCTGCAGAAGATTATTTGGTACTTTTCGGCCGCTTCATAGTCCAGAAAGTTTGCTGTCTCAAACTGCACTTTGTTTTTTATTTTGTCAACAACAGCAAACTGATTGTTTTCTGTCATTTCAAAATATTCTTCTTGAAATTCTTTTCTGGTATGTCTCAAATACCAGCTTTGATAAACTCCACTCTTGGCTATATCAATTACCTTTTGACTGATATCGATACCGATTATTGATATTTTTTTAAATATTTCAGGGAGATATTTATGTATATAAATTGCAATGGAATAAGGTTCGCACCCATTCGAACACCCTATTGAGAGAATTTTAATCTCAGGTTTTTTATTGATAGGGGTTGATACAATTTGGTCAATACATTTAAATTGCTCGGCATTTCTGAAAAAATAAGACTCATTTATAGTCAAATCTGAAATAAACTCCCGCAACATTTCCGTATTGTTTTTTAAAAGGTCGGCAAGCTTATAAGGATTATTCCCTGTCCTGGCCACCCAGGTTTTGTATGTTTCATCAAATTTCATTTCGAGACTTTCTTTAATCAGAAGTCCCGAATAGACCTTAACGAGATGTTTTATTTCGTCTATCTTTTCTGCATTCATAGATTAACCTTTTAAAAAGTCATTTATTATTTTTTTTCTCTCATTAAATGTACAAAAAAATAAGTCAGGTAAAATTTGAATTTTTGTCTCATCATCGTAAGAAAATTCTTTAATCACCGGATTTATTATATCATATGTTCCGAAATATTGCATGCCTGTTTCAATAATTTTTTTTGAGGTAGCTGATTTATATAGCCCTATTATTCCTTCAGTAGCTGAAAAAGTTATTTTATCTTCATCAACTTTAAGTATTCCAAGAGGCATTGGGTAAAGGTGAAGTATATTTTTATGTATAAAGCTGTTTAAGGAATAGATAATATCTTTAAATTCTTTTTCGCCTTCAGACAGTAGATTGTTGAGGTGTATATAAAGGATTGAGCATATTTCAGCCGGAGAAGTAGTGATAATATAGTAAATATCATTTTGTGCTTTGAGACTGAGCCATGTAGATTTTTCAGCCACAATCGCAATATGTTTTGCCATAGGCATATTCTTCCCAAGATTTTTCAGGATATTTGAAAAGATTCTTGTTATGTTATTTTTGGATTCTACCCTGTTTTTAAGATATTGGTATGAGTTATACCATTTGAAAATTTTAATAGGATTGAGGAGAAATTTCAAAACAGACTTCAGAAAATCCTCACTGAAGGCTGATTTATAAAATAAGAAGATAATTTCACCTATTTTTTCATTGAATGATTCAATATTGTATTTTACAAAGCTATCTTCATTTTCAATCTGGTAAAAGTTGTCAGGGGTGATTAAAATTGAGTCATTTAAATCTCTTGAGATTTCGTTCATAAGAATGTGATATTCTCTAAAATTGTTAATACTTGAAAATATAATATGCTTGTCATCATGGGTGATTTTGATAATTATTTTATCAAACCCTGTTATAAGCTTTATAAGTTCAAAATATTCCATAAACCATATATTTGGTTCATAAATGTTTTCTAAAACAAGGCTTGAATAGTCCATAATAAATGTTTTTATTTTCTCGGTAATAAAAATTTTCTCAAAAGTATCATAAAAAAGTTCGTGGTCTATTTTTACAGTTGTTGATTTGTCAAAAACTATTTCGTTTAGAAGTCCGTTGATGTTATTGTATGAAACGGTATGTATGTTATGGAAAGTCTTGTTGACAAGAAACGATTTGGATGTGTCGTTTGTAACAAGATAGATGTGAAATACCCTATCGGGTATTAAATTGTCGATTATGGCAGAAAATAAAAATCCGCTGATTTCAAAACCTGTATTTTCAATAATCAGCGCTATTTCGGGATGTTTGTGGATATCCTGGGCAAGTTCAATAGGTGAGTCGTAAAATGATATTTCATCGAAATAGTTTTTTAACTGAGCCTTAAGTAAAGGCTTTTTTACAAGCGCCAAAATCATTATACCCTTAATATCTCCATTATTTTTTCATTTATTTGTGTAAGATCAAGTACATAGTCTGCTATGTCCATTACTGCTCTTGGCATTGAGCTTGCAATGGCGGCTTCAGGTTTTTGTGCAATTACGATACCCCCAAGCTTTTTAACCAAATTTGAGGCATGCTGACCATCATTTCCAAGCCCTGTAAGTTGAATATGAATAAGTCTATTTTTCAGTTTATATGCAATATTTGATACGATGTTGTCAATGCTTGGGAAAAACAGTTGGTTTGGCGTCGTTTCCACAGGAAAAAGATAGGCAGTTTCCCCCTTTGACTCTATTTCAACATTGAATTTCGGCGAACAAATAAACAGCCTGTCATCAAGCCTTAGTTTTTTGTTTATCAAAACAGTTTCTTTATTGGAAAAATCCTTTATCCAGTTTAAATAACCGGCTTCAAAGTCTGGCTCAATGTGTTGAACAACTATCAAGGGGAGGTTTTTTATAGATGTAAGAAATGGGATAATATTTTTTAATGTTTTTGGACCACCTGTTGAAACCCCAATAGTCAGTATATATTTACTTTTATGTTCGATATTGGGTGTTGTTAGTGCCTGAGCGAGTGTTTCACCAACTTTGTTTATTTTGAGATTGGCACAGATTTTTATTTTTCTTTTGAGATTATCAATAAAGTTTTCATCAAGTTCTATCGGTTTTTTAATAATATCAACAACGGTATTTTCTAAGAGATTAAACGATTTTTTTATTTCAGCATCAGTTAAAGATGTAAGCAGTATAATTGGGATCGGTTTTGTAGACATAATAGCTTTTGCAACAGCATCGCCAGTCATTTTTGGCATCATCAGATCAAGAACGATTATGTCAGGGTTTATAGAGTAAACAATCTTAAGTGCTTCCACACCATCTTTTGCTTCACCCACAATTTCAAATGTATCTTTAAGGTTAGATTTGAGGTAATTTCTAATGTATGCAGAATCATCAACAATGAATAGTTTTAGTTTGTCAGTCATATTAGCGTTTTTACCTTTTTAATAAAGTTTTCTCTGGAAAAGAATTTTTTTACAAAATACCCATTTGCACCGCTTTTGAAAGCAAGTGTAATATCATTATCTTCACCACGTGAGCTTAGTATAAGTACAGGCACAATTTTGTCAGATTCTCTTATCTCTTTTAAAAGAGATATCCCATCCATTTCAGGCATTTCTATGTCAGTGATTATTAAATCAAATTTTTGAGACTTATATATTTTAAGGGCCTCTTTGCCGTTTTTTGCAATAACGGTTTTTATATCAATACTTTTTAAAAAGTCTGAAATCATTTCTCTTATAAGTGCATTATCGTCAGCTACCAGTGCCTTATATTGCCTGTTTTTGGAGTTTACTGAGGGGCTATCATTTACGTTATTTGGCACAAAATTGTTCTTTGAGCCTATTGTAAGGGGATTTATTATCGCAAGGGGTCTTAAATCGTCATCTATTGCAAACCCGATTATATGGGGAATAGTTTTTAAAATACCTTGAACCTCCTTTACAGTAAAGAGTTTTTCGCCTTCATAGTTTTCACAAGTGATAATAGTATTTTTGTTTCTGATTATAACTGCCAGGCTTTCATTGCCCACATTTTTTTGGACCAGACTACCGGTATGAACTATATTGTATTCTTTGTCATTGTATATTAGCCTGCCACTTACGGAATCAAAATTATCTTTATTTATTTTAATAAACTTATCAACTAAATATACCGGTATCCCTATTTTTTCTTTTTCGGTTGATATTACAATGCAGTGTAGAATGTTAAACGATACCGGGATTTCAAGAGTAAAGACAGTGCCTTTTTCAGAAGATTTAACTCTGACAATTCCACCGATAGCTTCAATCCTTTCCTTTACGATATCAAGCCCAACTCCCCTTCCGCTGATATTGTCAATTTTTTCAGCAGTAGAAAAGTTTGGTGTGAAGATAAATTCAAGTAGTCTCGTTTCAGGTAAAGTCTTTGCTTCATTTTCACTTATAATCCCCATTTCTACTGCTTTTTTTGCAATTTTGCCTGAATCAATACCACCGCCGTCGTCTTCTACCAGAATCTTTATTTTACTGCCCGTGCTTGACGCATTGACTTTTATTATACCTGCTTTCTCTTTACCTTTTTTTAATCTGATATCGGGGACTTCAATGCCGTGAGATACTGCATTTCGGACAAGGTGAATGAGTGCTTCCTCGACAATGCTGAAAAAATTTTTATCTACGCCTATTTTGTTGAAGTTTATTTCAATTTTAATATTTTTATTCTGTTTTGTAGCGGTATAATGGGCAATGTTTTTTATTTTGGGAGCAATTTCTTCGAGGTTTAATAGTGTTATGCTTTCAATATAGTGAAAAAGTTCCGATATTTTTTCTTTATACTTTTCTTTCTCCCTGGAGCTGTTAGGTTTAAAGCTAAATTCTACGATTTGGGTCAGCTCCTCTGTAAGATCCCTGACCTGGCGAATAATATCCTCATTTACATTTTTAATTGAGGAGGTTTCTTCTTTGATTTCGGTGTTTGTTATGGGCTCTTTCTCAATGTCCGGTACCTCATTACTATTTATTAATGTTTCCAGTTTGTCGAGGTACTCATCAAAGTTTTTAGGGAAGTTTGTAATAAGGGCTTCTATTTCATCTATTATGCGAATAGATTTTATTTTGCTGTCAGGCGTAAACCCTTTATTTGATATAGTCTGGAAGAAATTTTCACACTTGTGAAGAATGTCTCCAAACCTCTCAAGCCCCATAATGCCTGCAGAGCCCTTGATGGTGTGAAAAACTTTGACAATTTTAAAGACTTCATTGCTGACTTGAGATGATTCAAAAGACTTGTTCAAAAAATCACGGGCTGACCTTATATGATACAAAACTTCGTCAACAAATAGGTCTCTTAGTTTCTTATCATCTATCATTACTTAAGTTTACCCAAATGAGCCAGTGTTTCGTTTAAATTTTTGATAACGCTGTCTACATCCTGGCTTGCATCCTGAGATTCTTTTGCTGATTTAAGAGCATCTTTCATAGCAAGAGACAGGTCGTTTGACGTGGTCAGAATGTCATTTGAAGCATTGTTCAAATCTTTTATTACTTCATTTATTTCTATTAAATGTTTGTTTATATGGTCTGCTTCATTCTTGATAAACTCAAAATTTCCTTTGTTTTCCTGCATATGTTCCAGCATGTTTTTAATTAATTTTTCTGCCTCTTCAACTGTCATAACAGATTTTGAGCCGAAATCAGTTATTTCCTCGACCTCTTTTTCTATTTCTTTGCTGAAACTGTAGGTCTTGTCTGAAAGCTCCCTTATCTCTTCAGCAATGATTTTAAATGCCATACTGTTGGTTTCCCCTCTAACTGATTCAATTGATGCATTTAAGGCAAGCAGATTTGTTTGCTCGGAAATTTCATATATTGTCTTCAATATTTTATTTATATTGTGTGTTTTTTTATTAAGTTGAAAGATTGTATCTGTCAATTCGTCGGTAATTTTAATTACGGAGTTTAACTTCACTACAGACTTTTCCACCTCTCCGAATCCAACCTGTGAGGCGTTGTCAACCTTTCCTGAGACATCAAGTATGTGTTTTGTTTTTGTAAGAATGTTGTCTGCTGAGGTCGTAAGTTCCTGTATAGCAACATTTGTTTCAGCAAGGCTTGTGTTTTGCTGTGCAAGCATTGTGCTAAGGGACTCTGCAGAAGTTTTTAATTCTGAAGATGATGCAGACAGCCTCATTACAGACTCTTCAATGTTTAGAAGAATATTTTCAATCTCTTCTTTTCTCTTTTTCTGATTTTCAAACTCTTTTTTCTGGAAAGTAATATCATTGAAGAGGATAATGGTATTAACGGTTTTCCCTTTTTCATCTGAAATTTTCCCAAATCTTACGATATAGTATTCATCTTTTTTCGGGTCATACAGTTCAAATTTATCTTTTTGCTTTGGAGAATTCATAAAAGTTGTGAGATTTGTTTCAATTACTTTTAATGTTTCTGGAATTATATCAAGAAAATTCTGGTCACCTATATCATCAGGCAGGGAAAGCATATTGTTGAAGAAACTGTTTCTGTAAATAAAATTAAATTTATTGTCTATTACCGTTACAGGGATAGGCAATCTGTTAAGAAGTACTTCCATTTGTTGCTGCTGGGATGACAATTTATCAATTACAGCCTGAATTGTTTTTGAAACCCTGTCATATTCTTCAATATGCTGCTCACTAAAATTTACCTGTCTTTCATTATTCAATATGCTGGTAAGTGAGTTGGTGATTTCTATTATAGGCTTGTTGGAAAATTTATAGTAGAAAATTTCTGTTATAAGCCAGAATATAAAAAGTATTAAAAGACCAACGATTATTAGTGTGCTTGCGTTTGCAGTATCTTTGCTTGTGTCAAAAGATATTTTTATAAATTGTTTTGTGGCTGATACAAAATGTGTATTTGGGTTTACATTGATATTTTTGGTGGATGCCCCGATTTCTTCATTATCAAATCCAACAAATTTGTAAGAAGCGTCATTTAAAATCTCAAGATTTTCAACCTGAGCAAGTTTTAATGGCACAGTCTTATATACTTGCAAAACGTATTTTTTGTCTTTATATTCATATCCGTAATATCCGTTCAAAATGATATTGTCTTTTGAAAGGGATTTGTATATTTTGCTTCCACCTGCATAAACAGCCGTTGTTATTTCCGGATTAAATTTAATAGTATTTGCCGGTTTTTCCGAGCTTGCATATATCAAAAGATACGTTTGATCAGAAAATTCATACAGATTAAATTTGGTATTATTTCCGGCCGAGGAATTTTTTATAACCTCATAAATATTTCCATTGTTTTTATCAGCCATGAGATGGATTTTGGTAAAGGTGTTTTCAATATTGCTAACTTCAGCATCGATTTTTGACTCAATCAATTCTACGATGTTTTCCTGGATTAAATAGGTATGTTTATCATAAAGCTTGTTTATAAGATTGGATGTCAGTGCCAATATTGAAAGCATAAATATAAAAAATAATACTGACAGGAAAATAAGCCTTGAGTAGACAATAGTTTTTAGGCTAAATACTTTTTTTATCATAAGCATCTCCGTTCATATTGTACTTTTGGTAATCTATAAGTGAATTTTCAATTTTATTAAGATTTAAATTGTAAATAGTATCATTGCCCATTCTGAATGCGAAGTTGCAAACCCCTTTCAGATTTGCCTGCATTTCAACTTTTGGTGTGTTTTCCAGAATTTCAATAAGATTTGGCTTTACAGTGCTGTATAGTAACATATTGTATGGCTCTTTAAGTTTTAGAAGGTAAAGTGGGGACTCTTTCTGCGGTTCTTTATTAACAATGCCGAAAATGCTGATTATAGGGTAAATATCCCCCTTTATGTTTTCAAAGCCGTTTATAAAATCCGGTACGATAGAAATAGTGTAATAATGCTTTGATAACATAAACATTTCAACAAAATTATCTTCCACACTGAAAAATTGATCATGTTGTCTGAAAATTATGTGCATGAACAAATTTTAGCATAAAAAAAACGAATGACAATAAAATTTTATAAAAATAATACAGAAAATATAAATTTATTGATGCGGTGAAATGTCAAATAATAACTTTATTTTGAAAAACCTTTGTGATATTTTTCAATTATAGTATAAACTGCTATAAAAAATAACGGAGGAGTTATGCCAAGATACAGATCTTTTACCTCAACTCAAGGAAGGAATATGGCCGGAGCAAGAGCCCTCTGGCGTGCTACCGGTACTAAGGAAAATGAATTTGACAGACCGATTATAGCAATAGTTAATTCATATACCCAGTTTGTTCCAGGTCATGTACATTTGAAGAATATAGGTGATATCGTTGCCGAAGCAATCCGTGAGGCTGGTGGAGTGCCCAAAGAGATGAATACCATAGCTATTGATGATGGGATTGCAATGGGACATAATGGGATGTTGTACAGTCTTCCGTCAAGGGAGTTGATTGCAGATTCTGTAGAATACATGCTCAATGCCCATTGTGTGGATGCTATGGTGTGTATATCAAATTGTGACAAGATTACCCCTGGGATGATGATGGCCGCCATGAGATTAAACATCCCTGCCATATTTGTTTCAGGTGGACCTATGGAGGCTGGCAAGGCAGAATTAAGGGGCAAGCCCAAAAAAATGGATCTTGTGGATGCTATGGTAGCTGCTGTAAGTGATGAAGTGACGGATGAAGAGACAGTCATTATGGAACGCTCAGCCTGCCCAACATGTGGCTCTTGTTCCGGAATGTTTACTGCAAATTCCATGAATTGCCTTGCAGAAGCATTGGGTCTTGCTTTTCCTGGAAACGGCACTTTGGTTGCCACACATAAATTAAGAAAAGAGCTTTTTGTAAGTGCTGGCAAGAGAATTGTAGAGCTTACAAAGGCTTATTATGAGAATAATGATGAGTCGGTGTTGCCAAGGTCTATCGCAAATTTTAAAGCCTTTGAAAATGCAATGACCCTTGATATTGCAATGGGTGGGTCAACAAATACTGTGCTTCATCTTCTTGCAATAGCTTATGAAGCAGGTGTTGATTTTACAATGGCTGATATTGACAGATTGTCAAGAAAAGTCCCTCATCTTTGCAAGGTTGCCCCTTCTACTGACAAATACCATATTGAAGATGTTCACAGAGCAGGTGGAATAATGGGGATTTTGGGTGAGCTTGACAGGGCAGGCCTGATACACACAGATGTAAAGACTGTTCATACAGATTCACTAAAAGATGCCATTAAAAAATGGGATATTGTAAATAAAGATGCTGATGCCCTTAAGTTTTATTCTGCAGCACCGGGAAATGTGCCGACCCTTGAGCCATTTTCACAGGATAAATATTGGGAGCTTGACACCGACCGAGAAAAGGGGTGTATAAGGGATAAGAAAAATGCGTACAGTCAGGATGGGGGGCTTGCCGTGCTTTATGGAAATCTGGCTTATGATGGGTGTATTGTAAAAACTGCCGGTGTGGACGAAAGTATTTTGAAATTTACAGGCAAAGCAAGAGTGTTTGAAAGTCAGGAAGATGCGGTAAATGCCATTTTATCTGATAAAATAGTGCCTGGCGATGTGGTGATAATAAGATATGAGGGGCCAAAAGGTGGGCCAGGAATGCAGGAGATGCTTTACCCCACAAGCTATCTTAAATCAAAAGGGCTTGGCAAGGTTTGTGCGTTAATTACCGATGGTAGGTTTTCAGGTGGGACATCAGGACTGTCGATAGGTCATGTTTCTCCAGAGGCTGCTGAGGGTGGAAATATAGCGCTCGTAAATGAAGGGGATATAATTAAAATAGATATCCCAAACAGAAAGATTGAGATAGATATTACAGACGATGAACTTTCAAGAAGAAGAAAAGAAATCGAAAAGAGAGGCTTTAAACCAGTAGACAGAGATAGAAAAATTTCTGCTGCACTAAAAGCTTATTCAATATTTACAACCAGCGCCGCAAGGGGTGCGGTTAGAGATATTTCTAAGTTTGAATAAAAGAAGGCGACCATTTGGTCGCCTTCTTTTACAAACCAAGTACGTCAAACATGCTGTAAAGTCCAGCTTTTTGATTTTTTAACCACTTTGCAGCTGAAATTGCACCTTTTGCAAATGTATCCCTTGTATGAGCCTTGTGGGTAATTTCTATCCTTTCCCCCTGGCCACAAAACATAACCGTATGTTCACCTACAATATCGCCTGCTCTTATAGTTTGTATACCGATCTCCTTGTCAGTTCTCTCCCCAATAAGACCTCTTCTGCAATATACGGCGTCTTTTTCCAAATCCCTGTTAAGGGCATTTGCTATTACTTCAGCCATTTTCATTGCAGTTCCACTGGGAGCATCTTTTTTAAGCCTGTGATGAGATTCTATGATTTCAATATCATAAATATTTCCAATGGCTTTTGACACCATTTCAAGGACTTTTAGTGTAAGATTGACCCCAAGGCTCATATTTGGGGCAAATACAACAGGAATATCCCTTGAAAGCTCTTTAATTTTTTCAATTTCATCCGGCTCAAAACCAGTGCTGCCGATTACAAGCGGTATATTTGCTACCCTGTATTTTTCAAGGTTATTCATTGTCGGTTTGGCACCTGTGAAGTCTATTAGGACATCACACTTATTTTTTGCATTTTCTATGTCGGACTCAATTTTTATACCTGTTTCGCCTATCCCTGCCAAAATCCCTGAATCTTGTCCCAAAAACTCGGACTCTGAATATTCGTAGGCAGCAGTGACGTTGGCATTAGCATCTTCACTGCTAAGGGCTATTATTCTTCTCCCCATTCTTCCTGCTGCACCGATTACGCCTATATTAACCATACATTATCCCTCAATTCTTTAAATTTATTCCAAGGTCTATTAATACTTTTCTAAGTTTGTCCTCATTTGCTTTGGTCATTTTTACTAGAGGTAATCTAATTTCATCCTCAATAAGCCCCATTAAGTATACTGCCTTTTTGACAGGTATAGGATTTGTTTCAAAAAAGATTGCTTTAAAAAGAGGGAAGAGCTTTAAGTGTGTTTCAAGGGCAGTTTTATAGTCACCGGCTTCAAATGAGTCGCACATTTTTGCCATAAGGTCAGGGACTATATTGGTGGCAACTGAGATTACCCCTTTTGCTCCGATACAGTATAGTGGATAAGATAAAGAGTCTTCCCCGCTTAAAAGTGCAAATTCATCGTCGGTATTAAGAATAATTTCTGTGGCCTGGTCAAGTGAGCCGCTTGCCTCTTTTATGCCCACGATATTTTTTATCTTTGAAAGTCTAATGACAGTTTCAGGCAACATATTGCAAGCTGTCCTTCCGGGGACATTGTATAAAATTATCGGTATATCGACAGCTTCGGCCACAGCCTTAAAGTGCTGATAAAGACCTTCTTGGGTCGGTTTATTATAATAAGGAGTTATTACCAAAGCTGCGTCAGCTCCTGCTTTTTTAGCATGTTCAGTTAAGAATATTGTTTCATGCGTGCTGTTTGAACCTGTCCCGGCAATTACGGGTACTCTTTTTTTGACTTGATCGATTACTATATCGATTACTTGGCAATGCTCTTCATAGGTAAGTGTTGCTGATTCACCTGTGGTCCCGCAAGGAACAATGCCGTCAGTCCCATTTTCAATTTGAAATTCCACCAAACGCCTTAAAGCTTCCTCGTCAACTTTGTTATTTTTCATCGGTGTTACAATTGCTACAATACTTCCCTTAAACATAACATCCTCCATCTATTAGTATTCAAAAGCTTCCCTGTCTAATTCACCTGTATAAATAACTCTTGCTTCACCCTCAAGGTATACTTTTTCATTTTCAAGATAAATTTTTAGCTTCAGTCCACTTCTTGTGATTACAGTTATAGGAGATTTTAACTTATTATTTTTAGAAGCAATTATTGAAACGGCTGCGGCACCCGTGCCACAGGCAAGCGTTTCAGCTTCAACACCCCTTTCATATGTTCTCATTTTTACAGTGTTGTCATTGACTACTTCATAAAAATCCACATTTGTCCCTGCAGGTGCAAAATGATTGTGATAACGCAAAAAAGCACCTGATTTTACAATATCAACACTTTCGGTATTATCAGTTTCAATGACAGCGTGTGGGACACCTGTATTTATGTAAGATAACTTATAATCATCCACATTAAAATTTAATTTTTCATCAAAAGGTTGCGTAAGTTGTACCTTAACATTAACCCCTTCTTTTATTTCAGCTTCTATTATGCCTGCGAGAGTCTCAAATTTCATCTGTTTACCTGCTATATTATTAAGGTAGGCAAATCTGGCAGCACATCTTGAGCCGTTACCACACATTTCCGCTTCTGATCCGTCAGAATTGAAAAAAGCCCATTTAAAATCTGACACTGTTGACTTTTCTATAAAGATTATCCCGTCTGCCCCCACTGAAAGTGATCTTTTGCATACCTTCTCAATAAAGTTCTTATTGTAATCAATCTTTTTATCCCTGTTATCTATAAGGATAAAATCGTTCCCCGAGCCACTCATTTTTGTGAATTTTATCATATTAACCTCTTGAAAAGTTTTTACTTATATTAAGTTCTTCAATGACTTTACTTTTAAGTTTTTGCATGTTTTTCTTTACCTTTTCAGATAGTGTCATATTCATTTGAATACTTTCTACCTGAATTCCAAAAAGTACTATTTCTTCGGGTCTGTCACCGATGAGCTCAGCTGCTAAAAGTATATCTTTCAGCCCCATCTGGTGGGGGGAAAGCTTACTTTCAAATATTGGGTCGATATCTTGACCTTCTGCACGGATAACTGTTCCAGGCTCAAATCCCATATCTATTGCATCTACAATTATCAACTTATCTGCCCATGCAATATAGTTTAGGAGGTCAAGCCCTAGAGTTCCACCTTCGACAATTTTTAATTGCTCATCTTCCAGAATTTCATTTTTAAGCTCTTGAGTGATAACGACACCGGCGCTGTCGTCATCCATAAGCAGATTGCCAAGTCCAAGGATTAAAATATTTTTCATACCCGAAAATAACACTAAATAATTTAAAATTCAACATTATTTAAGGTAGTGTATCTGAGCTTTCTGTTAAAAGGGCTAAAATAGGATATTTTTTGTCTTGATTAAATAAGGTATTTATATTAGAATTTTTCTAAATTGGAGGATAGTATGAGAGAAAGATATCTTTTTTTGAAAAAAGAGATAACAAGATTTAGAGATATGTTTGAGCATCTGCCATTATCTTACAGAGAAAAGTTAAAAGAATATGAAGAGGAATATGATTTGTTGAAAGAGAGTATCCTTGAGGAAGATTTAAGATGGGCGGATGAAGAGTTTTCAAGATGGTATGAAAGATATATGGTGTATGAGGTTATGACAACAATAAGGCTATCAGAGGGTTAAAGTCAGTAAAAAACTTCTTTTAAGTACAAACCTTGCGGGGGAGCAGTAGGTCCTGCAAACTCCCTATCTTTTTTTTCCAAAATATATTTTACTTCGCTAAATGGTGCATCTTTTTTGTACAGAAATATTGTTGTACCGACAATATTTCTTACCATGTTATGCAAAAAACCGTTTGCGTTGATTTCAAGGTTTATAATTTCGTTTTCCATGTTTATGTTGATGAAGTTTATTGTGCGAATATTGTTGTCTTTGATACTTTTTTTAGTGCACATACTTGAGAAGTCGTGCTCCCCTACAAAATAATCCAAATAACCTTTTAATTTTTTAATATCAATTTTTCTCCTAAACCACCACACTCTGTTTCTCAATAAAGATGACCTATTTTCCCTTGTGAGTATTTTATAAACGTATGTTTTTGATTTGGCACTTTTTTGAGCATGAAAGTTATGTTCCACATCTTCACAGCTAAGTATTGTAATGTCATTACTTAAAAGACTGTTAAGCCCCAATCTAAGAGAGTCATTGTTGATGTATTTTTCAGCCCTGAAATTAAAAACCTGCCCTAATGCATGAACTCCGGTATCAGTCCTTCCTGAGCCGATTATACATACCCTTTTTTTGAATATTTTTGTGAGCTTTTCCTCTATTTCACCTTGGACGGTCCTTAAATCTTTTTGGATTTGCCATCCGTGAAAATTAGTGCCGTCATATTCTACTATACACTTTTTGTTATAGTATACTGATTCCATAACATCCTGCTATTATCGAAGTGATTAAGAGAATATCTAATTTTCTCATTTTATCAATGGTCAATATATGCTCCCAATTTGTTCTGTAATTTAATGTAATCGATATCTGCTCAGCATAATAAAAAACCCTATTGAAAAGAGGTATTAAAAATGTATGAAGGGAGAATAATAGTCTTAAACCCTTTTTAGGGATTATCCCTCTTAGTTTTTGAGCAGTTATTATTTTATCTGCCTCTTCAAAGATAAGTGGGATGAATCTTATTGCAATTATACATGATGTGGCCATTTCTGTTGGATTTACCCCAAAAACTTTAAACGGCTTAAGAATTATATATACTATCTTAACTATATCAATTGGTTTTGTGGTTATTGTAAAAAGGGAAGATATTATAATCATAAGGGAAAATTTACAAGTGTATAAAAATGCAGCTATATAGTTTAAACCGTTATTATTGTCATAAAAAAGCTGAATAGCGAAAGTAAATATCAAAAGGTATCTGAAAGGTTTTAGCAGTGTAAGTATTTCCATTGGCTTTATTCTTGAAAGTAAGGTTATTGCGACAGCTATTATCGTATAAAATATAAAGCTTAGTAGGTCAAATTTAAGCCCTATAAAAATTAGAAATACAATTGTAGATAAAAATTTTGTAATAGGGTTTAGTCTGTGGATAAAAGAGTTTCTATGAATATATTTTCCGATTACTACTTTGTTCATAACAAATTCTGTTGCATGAATATTCCAACAGGCCCGGTAATCATCATATCACCGAGAGGGGATGCAAATACGATGTTTCCACCTTCATTTACCAAACTCCTTCTTTGGGGGCCGGTAACTAAAATAGGAAGATTTTTGTATGAATAAGGTTTGAATATTTTTGCACCATGCCCTTTGTCATCATATACTTCTTTGTTAGTAATGCTTCCTTCAATGAGCTTATCAATAAAATATTTAAACTTTTCGGGGGTTAACATTTTTGTATGATGTTCAAAAAAACCTAAAACCTTATAATCTTTGTCTACCAAACAGGCAAATGTATGTCCGTTTCCAATATCAACTGTCACTGCAGGCCATTTTTCATTATTGTAAACGGCGCCGAGTGCTGCGATAATTGCCGTATCTGTGATGCTAAAATTTTCTATCCCTTTCTTAACCAGCTCATTGTAAATACTATTAAACCTTGAAAAAGTATTTGGTATTTCGTGATTTGAAGGGAAAAATGCGTTTTTAAGACCGTCTTTCAAGAAATCTTCCAAGAAGTTCATTCTTGTGACTCTGTCAGACTGCCCCTGAATATATCCATGGTCCTGTACGGCAACATTATACTCTAAATCATAATTGTCGTATATTTTCAAAAGAGTATCTATAAGGTTAAAATCTATTTCTGATAAAAATATATCCGGATTTTCAACAGCTTCAACCAAATTAAAGCCCAAGTCAGCTACTTCGCTTAGGTCATCCCTAATGGTTTTTGCCGCCTTTTTTTCTACAAACACGGAAAACCCTTTTTTAAGATGATTTTTGAGTGCAGAGACTATCGGGCCTCCTCCAATCAAACTGCCACCAATAAAAATATCTCTGCTATAATTTTCTATTTTATCAGCGAATATTTTGGTAGGGGATGGATAGACTAATTTGATAAAATTTTCTGGCCGCTGGCCATCACAGTATATTAGAATATCCTGTGTGCCAGCACCAATGTCTATTGCAACTGAAAACTTACGCTTCTTTGTTATTGTCGGCTTCCTTTTTCTCTGCAGTTTTTTTGTCAGATTCAGGAGTGATGTCTATAGCATCTTCGGTTTCTTTAGCCGCCTTTTTAAAGTTTTTAATGGCTTTCCCCATCCCTTCTCCAATCTGAGGGAGTTTTCCTGCACCAAAAATAACAAGTGCTATTACTAATATTATTAAAATTTCTTGTGTTCCAAGTCCAAACATATCAACCTCCAAATTTGGGTTTCACATTATTATATCTTTTTCTTTTTCAAATCAATAGGTTTCTTATATGTTTTTAATATCTTTCCCTTTTCACACTGAAAATAAGAGAAATTAAAGCATAAATACCAAGCCAGAGGTATCCGTATTTTGAAAAAAGGCTTCTCTTATTGCTATCAATGTTGACATTAGCTTCTATTATGTCTTGTTTATTGTTGCCAATTTTATTTATTATTTCACCTTTTTCGTTGATATATGCTGATATGCCCGATTGGGTTACTCTTATCACCGGTCTCATAAACTCTTTAGCCCTCACGATATCAATGGCAAAATGTTGAGTCCTGCCTAATGTTTCCCCAAACCAACTGTCATTTGAAAGTATTACAAGCATGTCAGGTGATTTATCTTTAAAAGCATTAAATATTATATCGTAAAAAGCACTTTCATAGCATATCAGAGGGAGTATATTGATATTGTTTGAGTTAAATACCTTGTGCACTTTTCCCCTTGAAAAATCTTTTGCATCCCCAAAAAAGTATCTGCTGATAGGGGCTGTGATTATTTTAAGCGGGAAATACTCGCCGAATGGGACAAGGTGCATTTTGTCATAATATTGGTAGCTACCTTTTGAGAAAAAGAAAGCACTATTGTAGTAATTTAATTTTTGGTCATAGCGGATATTTCCGAGCAGCAAATCTTTTTTTAGTGAAGATTCTGTTATATAGCTAAAAGTTAAATTGTCAGCTTGAATAAAAAAAGGGAAAACAGATTCCGGTAAAAGGATTAAATCTGATTTTGATTTTGATGCAATCTCTATCATTGAAATTACCAAATTTTTTATTTCTTCCCTTTTTTCAGGTAGCCACTTCTCTTCCTGTTTATAGGCAGGCTGTATTATAGATATATTTAATGATTTGTTGTATTTTATTTCTGGCTTAATTACATTTGATGTAATCAGCAATAAGATAACGATACCGGTCGGGATAAGTTGCTTGGTATTTTTTTGTGAAAGCACTTTGTAAAGGGATAGATTGACAAGAATAATTATTAAAGATACGCCGTATTCGCCAAATATTGAGTAGAAATTTGTAAAGATTTGAGAATTATATGGTATTAGCCCGAGGTTAAGCCAGGGGAATCCGGTAAAAATTTTTGACCTTAAGATTTCGATTACTACAAACACTAAAGCTGAAATAACAATTTTATCTGTTTTTAAATTCAGATAAAAAAAGAGCAAAAGATATATAGACATGTATAGGGATAATCCAAATACCGCAAGAACCCCTATGATTAGCGGCGCCCCTCCAAAGTGGCTAACGGAGGAATTAATCCAAAACAGATTGAAAAAATAATATGTGGTTGAAAAAATCAGTGTCTTAGTAAAAAAATATTTTTTGTCTTTAAGAGAAAATAATACAGGAATAAAACTGATAAAGCTTAGCCACCACAAATCTAACCCCGGTGATGAGAGTGTGAGCAGTATAGCACTTAGAAGGGGTAAAAATATTAATTTCATTATTCTCCCTAAATATAATTGAATATTATTTTGCCCTGTTTCTATATTCCAAAATAATTAGCGGGGCAACAAAAATCATTAATTGAATTTTAAAATAAATCAAGGTAATATTATCTATGAAGCTTTAATATTAATATGTGTCTATAATTAATGAAGTGTAAAATTATATACAATGCACAAGGGGGCAAGTTGATGAGCTTTACTTCAAAATTATTGGAAGATAAAAAAATTTTTGTTGTTGAAACACCGGAGAGGATTGATGCTGCAAACTCTCCTGAGTTGAAAGATATGATTTCAGATACTGTTTCCAAGGGGATTTTTAAGATAGTAATTGACATGAGTAAGACAAACTTTATCGATTCAAGCGGTTTGGGTGCGCTTGTGTCTAAAATATCTATTTGTAAAAATAACAATGGGGATGTCAGGCTTGTGGTTTTGAGTGACAGAGTACTGGAAATACTTGAAATTACCCATTTAAATAAGATTTTAAAGTTATATAAAACGGTAGATGAGGCGATAGCAAGCTTTACGGAGGGTTGATATTATTAGACCTGTTTACTTGAATGAGCCTGATTATTCTAAAGAACTTTTCTTAATCCCGCCAAAATATAAGGGGAAAATATTAAACAGACTTTTTTTGCTGTATGGTAGTGATACAGGTAAAAAGATTTATGGTGAAATAGAGAGGCTTGTAAAGGTACATCATGCTTACATAAAAAAAGGATTTGATTTTATTCCCGAGAACAGAGAAAAGTTTACTTCCCGTGATACTGTTCTCATAACATATGGAGATATGATTGTAGGGGGGAATAAAAAGCCCCTAAAACATATAGCTGATTTTTGCAAAAAATATCTTAAAAATGTGTTTAATTCAGTTCATATCTTACCCTTTTACCCTTACAGCTCTGATAGAGGATTTTCTGTTAAGAATTTTACCGAAGTTGACCACAGAATCGGCACTTGGGAAGATATACATAATTTGAGCAAAGAGTTCTCACTCATGTTTGATGGTGTTTTTAACCATATTTCATCAAAAAGTGCATGGTTTCAGTCATTTTTAAACGGTGACCCCGAATTTAGAGACTTTTTTATCACGATTTCAACCTCAAAGATGATATCTGAAGAGCATCTGAAGCTTATTGTGAGGCCAAGGACAACTCCTTTATTTACTGAATTTCTTACCATTGACGGGCCAAAACTTGTTTGGACAACTTTTAGCAGTGACCAAATCGATTTAAACTTTAGGAATCCTAAGGTACTCACGAAAATGATTCAAATATTACTTTTTTATGTCAGGATGGGGGCAAGTCTTATAAGGCTTGATGCTGTTACTTATCTTTGGGAGGAGTTGGGGACAGAGTGTGCTCACCTGAAGGAAACTCATGCAATAATTAAACTTTTTAGGGATATATTGGATATAACGGCGCCATATGTAAAACTTGTAACAGAGACCAATGTGCCTCATGAGAAAAACATACAATATTTTGGAAATGGGTATGATGAAGCTCAGATGGTATATAATTTTGCTCTTCCGCCACTTGTTTTGCATGCGTTTTTAAGGGAAGATACTACTGTTTTATCAAAATGGGCTTCTACTATAGACAGCCTTAACGATTACGCAACTTTTTTTAACTTCCTTGATTCTCATGATGGAATAGGGGTTTTGCCTGTAAGCGGTATCTTGGATGAAAGAGAAATAAACTACATGGTGTTGAAAACTATTGAAAATGGTGGATATATCTCCTACAGGACAGACCAAAATGGTGAAGAGGTTCCATATGAGCTAAATATCACCTGGTACAGTGCATTAAATGGTGATTCCACAGTCGAAGATAAGGGGATAAAAAAATTTATTGCCTCTCGTGCTATTGCACTCAGCTTAGTGGGGGTGCCTGGTATCTATATTCATGGGCTTCTCGGCACAAAAAATGACGGGGAAGCAGTGTTAAAAGAGAAACAAACAAGGAGTATTAATAGAAAAGTTTTTAAATATAAAGAGATAAAAGAGATTTTAGATGATAAAGATGCCATTCAATCAAAAATTCTGAATTTGTTGACAAGGCTAATTGCTATTAGAAGTAGTGAGAAAGCTTTTAGTCCAAATTTTAAGCAAAAAATTTTTGAGATAGACAACAGACTGTTTTGTGTTTTCAGATATCTGAATGATGAAGATGAATGTATTTTGAGTATAACAAATGTGTCTGACGATATAATTAAAATTGATTTATCAAAATTTAGAAAATATTTTTGTTCTGATAAAAATATTGATATCGTATCGGGCAGGGAAATTTTGTTGAATCAAAATTTTTTGATTGAAGGTTATCAGGTTATTTGGATTAAAGGTTCTTTGAAAGGAAATATTCAGGATTTTGAAAAAATTTAATTAAACTATTTGATTTTATTGCATGTTTATAAAATTGTGTTAAAATTAAAATGTGCATAGTTTATTTTAATGGAGGAAGTAATGAATCCAAATGTTGTGCCCCGAAAGTTAATTGGTCTTAATGAGCTCAAGGTAAATGATATAAAACTTAGAAGGCTTTTTATATTGATTGATGGGAAAAAGGACTTGAATGAGCTGGCAGATTCGTGTCATATGGATTTGCAGGAATGTGTTGAAAAGATAAATGAACTAAAAAAGCTCTCTGCCGTTGATGTTGATGAAGATGAACTATCAGGTTCAAGTGGTGGGGATGTACTGGATGAATATAGTCTTGAATGTTCAGATTTTAATGATTGCCTTATTAAGTCCTTATCTTTATTTATAGGGCCTGTTGCATCACTGATAGTTGAGAAGAATGTTCAAAAGAAAGAGAAGATGAATGTTTATCAGATGCACACTATTATAGAAAACCTTTCCAAAGAGATAGATAAGATTGAGGACAGAAAAAAGTTTATTGATTTGATGAAAGGGAAGATAACTGAAAAATTGAAGGATTAGATTTTATTATAACCGGAGGTTGTTATGTTTAAAAGTATTCAATCCAAGATTAACTTTGCAATTTTTATTGTATTACTGATTATTTTTGGTGCTTTTTATTTTATTATGGATCAGCAGAAAAAAACAGAAATTATGGATCAAAAGCTGAAACAAGCACAGGTTATTTATCAACAGCTAGATTATTTGAAAACATGGATTGGTAAGAATGGCGGTATATGGATTAAAGATATAAAAGATGACAGGTATATTGTAAAAGAAGGAAGATATGCGAGGAAAAATACATCTATTGTGCTGGCAGAGCTTTCCGATGCAAGTTTGGGTAATAAAGATTACAAATTTAGGGTTGTGAGTCCAAAGCCACTTAATCCTAAAAATTTATCTGATGCTTTTGAAAACCAGGCATTGATGAAATTTAGAGCAATGAGTCCTGATGCTGAGATATATAAGTTTGATTTTGATAAAAAAATACTACGTTATGTTAAACCGATGGTTACTTCACAATTTTGCCTTAAATGTCATCCTAATTATGAGCTTGGCAGCATTGAGGGTGGAATAAGTATTACAATACCGATAGAGGATATCATTCAGCAAATTAAGCAAAACCGTATTTATTATGCTTCATTTTTTGGGATTACCATGGCAGTCTTGCTTGTAATTATGGTTTATTTGATGAATGTAATTGTCGTTAAGCCTATAAAAAAACTGACTGATCAGGCAGATAAGATTAGTACGGGCGAGATAAATGTATCTGCCGAAATCCATCGGGAAGATGAAATTGGAGAGCTTTCAAAAGCAATCGAAAGATTAAGAATCAGTTTCAAAAAGATGATGAACTTAAAATAAATTGAAAGGGAAGCTTGGGCTTCCCTTTTTTTTACAATACACTTAATCGATACCTGTCAAATCAATACCTTTTTCTCTATATTCGTTGAGCTTGTTGCGCAAAGTCCTGACAGTGATCCCTAACAGCTCTGCAGCTTTGGTACGGTTGCCGTCAACTTCTCTTAAGGTTTTTAATATAAGCTCTTGCTCCATTTGAGAGATTGTGACACCGGCTTCTAATTTTATGTTATCATGCTCTTCATGAATATTATTTTCATATGCTATCGGTTGGATTTTTTGCTCACTTGAGAGTGTGTCATTGAATGTTATGCCGTGTAAAAATAAATCTCTCGGGGTGATGTATTTTTCTTTGGAAAGTATTACAGCTCTCTCAATCGTATGTTCTAATTCCCTGACATTTCCAGGCCAATCGTAACTTAGTAAATGGTTTACTGTTTCCTGAGAAAGCTTCTTTAAAGGTTTTGAATTTATTTCGCTGTATTTTTTTATAAAAAAACTTGTCATAGCGATTATATCTTCTTTTCTCTTTCTCAAAGGGGGCAATTCTATATTTATAACATTTAGTCTGTAATATAAATCTTCTCTAAAATTTCCCTTTTCCACTTCTGTTTTCAGGTTTCTGTTGGTTGTAGCTATAATTCTTACGTTTACTTTTTGTTTGGTGGTGGACCCAAGCCTTTCTATCTCTTTTTCTTGCAGCACACGAAGCAGTTTTGCCTGTAGATTTAAAGGGACTTCTCCAATTTCATCAAGAAGGAGCGTCCCACCGTCAGCAAGCTCAAATTTTCCCGCCTTTTTACTGACAGCCCCGGTAAAGGCACCTTTTTCATAACCAAAAAGCTCACTTTCAATAAGACTTTCAGGTATAGCTGCGCAATTTATCGCAACAAATTCCCCTTTTCTTTTACTGTTTTCATGGATAAATCTGGCAACAACCTCTTTGCCAGTCCCTGATTCCCCTGTAATAAGAACTGTTGCCTCAGTAGGGGCAATATCTTTTGAAATGTTAAATACTTCTTCCATGAATTTACTTTTATAGACAAGGTTGGTTGGGTTATCGGATGGGGTTTTTATGGCATCTTTTATTTCAAATACCCTTTTTATCATCTCTTCAATAGCTTCGATAGGGAATGGTTTTATGATAAAATCGAATGCACCTTCTTTTAAGGCTTTTACGGCATTGTCCACAGTTCCGTAGGCAGTAATAAAGCATATTGGGGTATTTATCCCGGCGGATTTGAGCATTTCGTACATTTTAAGACCGTCAATCTTTGGCATACGGATATCGGAAATTATCAAATCATAAGGCTTTTTCATTGCCATATCAAACCCTTCACTTCCATCCGATGCCACATCCACATCAAAATTCATCCTTTTTACCGTCTCAAAAAGCGCACTTTGCATATTGTCATCGTCATCCACTATAAGAATGCTTTTTTTGTCAACCATAATCCCCTCACTATTTATTTGGCAGTATAATTTTGAAAGAGGTGTATTCTCTTTGTTTGCTCTCAGGAATAATGTTGCCACCATGAGCTTTTATGATTTTATAGACAATTGATAATCCAAGACCTGTCCCTTTTGCTTTTGTAGTCTGAAATGGTATAAACAGCCTGTTTAAAAATTCTTCAGGTATCCCTTTACCGTTGTCAGTGATTTCAATTACTGAATGTTTTTCATTGCAAAAAGATGTTACAACAATTTTACCGTTTTCATCCACTGCATCGATTGCATTGTGTATAAGGTTCATAATGCACTGCTTTATAAGCTCCACATCGCAATAAGCAGTATCTTCTTCATTGATTTTGTTTTGAAAAATAATGTTTTTATCTTTCATAAGGTGCATAAGATACAACACAACATCATCAATTATGTCAGAAATGTAACATTTTTGTTTGTTCACTTTTACATCCTTGGTAAATAAAAGAATATTTGAGATGGTATTATTGATAGTCTTTACCCCTTTCAAAATAGCGCCGGTAAGTTTTGTTTTTTCGGTGTCAGCGGAAATATCTCTCTGCAGTATTGATGTGAAAAGTTCGATGCTGCCGAGCGGATTTCTTATTTGATGGGCAATATTTGCTGCCATTTCGCCCATAAGGGTCAACTTTTCGTTGCGGCTTTTCTCAATTTCCGTAATTTTCAGAGTTGTGATGTCATCAAATATATAGATAAGGCCAAAAATATTGTTCATATTAAATTTACTTACACTGAGTTTGAAATAGTTTTCTTTTATATTAAACTCATAGATACCACTTTCAGTGAAGGAGTAAAGGTTGTTTAAAAAATCCTTGCCGAAATTTTTAATGGTATTGTCGGCAATTTTGTTTTTCAGAAGAATTTCATATGTATTGCTTACTGTCAGTATTCCGCTGCTACTGTTCATTAAAATAGTATCTACAAGCTCTCCATATTCCTTTATCTGCCTGTTTTTCTCTTTTAATTCATCCTTTAACCTCTCAACTTCTGTTTTAAGTGCTTCATAGCTTGCAGTAAGTGAGGATGATGCTTCGCTGAATATCTTAAATGCTTCCTGAAGCTCTTTTATATCTATTGACTTCTTAGTTTCTTTTTCCAATTTAAATCCCTCAACTCAACAGTTGCTTTATCGTAATATTCAGACTCTTTGAAATTATCTGCCACATTTTGAAAATATTTAATTGCCTCATCATTGTTACCTTCATTTAAGGCTATCTTACCAAGGTAAAATGCAGCATCCCCTTTTATTTTGTTGTCTATATTGTTCAGGTTAAATAATTTTTCAAAAAAGCTTCTGGCTTGAAGATAATTCTTGTTGTTGAAATAGTATACACCTGCCTTAAATAATATTCTTGAGAGTTCATTGTCTTCTGAAATGTTGAACTTAAAAATTTCGGTATAAAAATCCTTAAGAATCGCATCATCGGTTATTTTTTCCGTGAGTATATTTCTTAACATTACAGATAATTTATAGTCCTGCTTGTATTTTTTGAGTTCATTAAAACCTCTTTTGGGGTCATTTTTGTAAAACTCCTTGGCGAGAAACTGCAACTGCTCCTGATTTAATTTGTTTATATCATAATTAAAGGTGTCTTCATTCAGTAAGAGTTTTATGATAAAAACTTCATTATTTATTACATCTTTGATTTGAATTATGATATCTTTTGCCCTTTTTATTTCGCCAAGTGAGTAATATGCGTATGCAACGTAACTGAAGATTGATTCTTTTGCATCCTGATAGAGATATTTTATCCAGGATTTATTGTCATTGTACGATTTGAGTATGTCAATGTAGTTTCTGTCTTCTGCAAGCTTTGAAAATTTGCGCACAAGATTTCTGTTGAGTATATCCTGAAGTTTTTTACTGCTTTCCCCTTCACGTATGTTTATAAAATATTCTTTTGTAAAAAGCTCTGAAGCATCAAAGTTGCCTGAATTTTCAAGTGACAATATGTATTCGTAATATGCTTTATCAAGGAGTTTTTTCCATCTTTTAATATCTGTGGAAGAAGTTCTTGAGGCAAGATACTCTTCAGATGATTTTATTGCATCCAGGTACTTTTTTTGTTCAAGCAGTGAGTTGATTTCAGTAAATTTTATATATTCAAGTATCTTGCCTATTTCATCTTTAAATTTTGTATCAGGAAACTCCGTGAGCAGTTTGTCAATTTCAGCTTTTGCCATTTTCAGGTCATTTTGCATAAAGAAATTTTTTGCATTTTCCATGTAAATTTTTTGTTTTATTTCATAAACCTGCTGAAGATATGGTGAATCAAAGAAATTTGTTTCAAATATTTTTATGTATTCCAATGTTTTGTCAAATATTTTTTCTCTGAAGTAAGAACTGATTATAAGCAAATATCCCTCTGCTCTTATGTTTACGTCTATATCGGTATTGATAACATAATTTAAAAATTCCACCCAGTAATCCGTGATATTTTTATCAAGGTACTTGTCGGCGTATCTTAAAGCAGCCAGCAGACCACCTTTTTTGTTGTAATATTTGTTTTTTGTATCAAGGTATAATTGGTCGGCGATTTTATCTTTGCCGGTTTTTTCAAATATTTTTGCAGCATTATACATTGCAAGGTCAGCAAATTTACCATCGGGGAATAGATTGTATATTTTCTCGTATACATCTATTGCCCTGTTATAAAATTCTTTTTTTTCAAGAATTTCAGCAAGACTGAACAGTATATCTTCCCCAAGTTCATTGTACTCAATATCTTTATCAATTATCTTTGAAAAGTATTCGTATGCAGCATTTATATCTTTCAGTTGGCTGTAAAGCATACCTATTTTTGCATAAAATTTTACATTATCAATTTTGAATATGCTGAGCATTTCTTTGTAGCTTTCTATTGCCTTATCAAACTGCCCGATATTTTCATAAATTAACCCTATTTTTTCGTATGCCTTTCTTGCGATATCTGTTTCAGGCATTGCGCTTATGATGTTCCTGTATTCGAAAATCGCTTCATAGTAAAGGCCTGCTTTTTCTTTGGCAGTAGCAGAATTCCATAATGCGTCAATGTAAAGATAGCTATTTGTGAATCTTTTGGCAAAGTCTTCAAATATTGCTGAGGCCTGTACGTAATTTTTGTCTGATATTTTTCCAAGCCCCATATAAGCTATCCCGAGAAGGTAATATGCCTCTTGTCCATAAATATCGTCTCCGTGTTTTGACAAAAAATCATTTATTTGCAATATGGCATTTTGATAATCTTCATTGTTAATTGCATTTTTTATTTTCAAAATATCACTTTCTGCCTGCGGGTCTTTTAAAATTTTCTTTCCTGTGATTGCCTTGGGACTTTCTATTACATTTTTTACATTGGCATTGTTGTTAATGATTTTTTTGGAAAAAATAATTTTGACTCCGTCAGAAACTTTTGCCGTGTCAAGACTTGCAGGCATTTTTAGTGAAATATAAAGTTTATTTTTGTCAGAAGTCATGTTTTTTATAAAAATGTCTGAAAGCTTTTCAACGTTAATATCTATATTTTT
Organism: Deferribacteraceae bacterium; assembly: GCA_020054865.1. Taxonomy (GTDB): domain Bacteria; phylum Chrysiogenota; class Deferribacteres; order Deferribacterales; family Deferrivibrionaceae; genus Deferrivibrio. Next base: position 63,672 of record JAIHAR010000002.1, on the reverse strand, counting down.
ATTAAAAGTGATTGTTGCATTTTTATCATTTAGTTGTGAAGACAGTATTTCTACTTTGTCTTCCTTAATGTAAAGCTCTGTGGCATAGTCGAGTTGTTTTATAAGTATTTCCCCGGCAAAACACATCAGGCTGAATGCTGAAATAACAAAAACTAAAAGTATTGTTCGCATGTAGAAATTATAGCAGAAAAATCAAGATATTGAAATATTTTAATGCGAATGTTGCCGGCAAAATGTGTCTGACTCTTTTTCAAAAAGGTTTGTCTCGGGTGGCAAACTTGACAAATGTGATATATATGTTATGGTTGATTGTTATGTTAGAGGTAAGTAATCGTTGTATCTCTTCTAAAAAGTTCAAGTTAGAGCCAAAAAATTAATATCTCATAATTGGAGGGTTAATGAGTCAAAGTCAAAAAATAGTTGTGAATAATTTATTCAAAATTTTTGGTCCTACTCCGGAAAAGGCTATGAAGCTTTTAAATCAAGGCCTTTCAAAGGATGAAATTTTTAAAAGGACAGGGAATAATGTGGGAGTTCAGGATGCTTCATTTTCAATTAATGAAGGGGAGATTTTTGTTGTTATGGGCTTATCCGGTTCAGGAAAATCAACGCTTGTGAGAATGCTTAATAGACTTATCAAGCCCACGAGTGGGGAAGTAATAATAAACGGCAAAGATATTACAAAGCTGAGTGATAGAGAGCTTATAAATATGAGAAGAAGTGAAATGAGCATGGTATTTCAGTCTTTTGCGCTCTTGCCTCATCTAAATGTTATAGACAATGTGTGTTTTGGTCTGGAGTTATCTAAAATTGAAAAAAACAAAAGATATGAAAGAGGGCTCAAAGCTCTTGAACAGGTTGGCCTTGCTCAATATGCCAACAGCATGCCTGATGAATTGTCAGGAGGTATGAGGCAAAGGGTTGGACTTGCAAGAGCTCTGGCTGTTGATCCTCAGATACTTTTGATGGATGAAGCTTTTTCAGCTCTTGACCCACTAATCAGAAGTGAAATGCAGGATGAATTATTGGAATTGCAGGCAAAGCATAAACGGACAATAGTTTTTATTTCCCACGACCTGGACGAAGCTATTAAATTAGGTGACAGAATAGCTATAATGGAAGGGGGGAAAATTGTACAGATTGGGACCGCTGAGGAGATTTTGAAAAATCCAGCCAATGATTATGTTAGAGCATTTTTTAAAGGGGTAGATCCTACAAGTATATTGACGGCGGGAGATTTAATAAGAAAGGACACTCATGTTACCATAATAAGACACCCGGGGGATGGCCCCAGAGTGGCGCTACAAAGGCTTATCAGCTATGATAAAGATTATGGATATGTGCTGGACAAAGAAAGAAGGTTTGTAGGAGTAATAAGTGCTGATAGGTTGAAAGAGGAGATGGACAGAGAAGGTGATACTAACTTGTTGGATGCTATCCTTGAAAAGATTGAGCCTGTTAATATAAATGAGCCTATGCAGAATATACTGGAGCTTATAACTAAAACTAATATCCCTATACCAGTAGTTGATGATGAAAACAGGTTTAAAGGGGTTATTTCAAGGAATTCTTTTCTGAAATCATTGTATTCAAGCAAAGTTGAAATGGGGGCGGAAAATGTTTGATAAAAAAGTGATACCTCTTGATAAATGGGTGCAAAACGGGATTGACTATGTAGTAGAAAATTACAGAGAAGTTTTTCAGACAATAAAGTTGCCAATCGAAAAAACACTTGAGGGGTTGGACTGGCTTTTTAACGTGGTTAATCCTGTTGTTATGATAATTTTATTTGCACTGGTTACACTAAAAATCTCAGGGAAGAAGCTTTCTGTTTTTACAACTATCTCTCTAATTTTTATAGGTTTGCTTGGGCTTTGGAGTGAAGCTATGACTACTTTGGCAATGATAACGGCTTCTGTTTTGTTTTGTGTAATTGTTGGCATTCCTCTTGGTATTATTTCCGGTAAAAGTGATAAATTTGAAAATATGTTAAAACCAGTACTTGATGCAATGCAGACAACTCCGGCTTTCGTATACCTGATACCCGTTGTAATGCTTTTTAGTATTGGCACGGTATCAGGAGTTATAGCTACAATAGTTTTTGCACTGCCGCCTATCGTTAGATTAACTAGCCTTGGTATAAGGCAGGTGGATAAAGAGCTTGTTGAGGCCGGTATAGCTTTTGGTGCAACAAGCTGGCAACTATTAGTAAAAGTGCAGATTCCTCAAGCGTTGCCTACAATTATGGCAGGGCTGAATCAAACAATTATGATGGCACTATCGATGGTAGTAATTGCAGCACTAATCGGTTCTGGCGGACTTGGTGAACCGGTTTTTCAGGGTTTGAACAATCTTGATATAGGACTTGCTTTTATAGGGGGCATTAGTATTGTTCTGTTGGCAATTGTGCTTGACAGAGTAAGTCAAAATATAAGCAAAAAAAAATAACAAGGAGGATGAGATGAAAAAAACTATTTTGACGACTATTTTGGTGGCTATTTTATGTCTGCCGGTATTTGCTTATGAAAAGTATCCGGGAAAAGGTATTACAGTGAAGCCGGCAAGGGCGACATGGGATACCGGATATTTTCAAGAGGCTTTAATAAGAAGGGCACTTGAAGAATTGGGTTACAATGTCAAAAAACCTAAAGAGCTGCAAAATGCACTGTTTTATAAATCTGTTGCTCTCGGAGATGTAGATTACTGGGCTAATGGATGGTTTCCAAATCATTGGGGGCAAACTCCAAAAAACTTTAAAGAAAAAGCAGGGATTTATGGGACAGTTGTGAAGGCTGGTGGACTTCAGGGGTACCTTGTTTCAAAAAGTGCTGTCCAAAAGTATAATATAGTTTCACTTGATGATTTCAAAAGACCTGAGGTCAAAAAGGCTTTTGATTCCAATGGTGATGGAAAGGCTGATTTGGTAGCTTGTCCTCCCGGATGGGGTTGCGCCCTGGTTATAGATCATCATATGGATGTTTATGGGTTGAAAGAACACATAAATCTAATAAAAGCGTCCTATGCGGCAAGTATGGCAGAAGCTATGGCAAAGCATAAAAAAGGGGAACCTATTTTCTTTTATACATGGGCTCCCAACTGGACAATCTTTAAATTAAAGCCTGGTGAAGATGTTATGTGGATAAATGTTCCCAAAATAATACCAAGATCGTCTCAGAAAGCTGCTGAAGACAGAATGACAGTCAGTGGAGTAAAAGGGGCGGTTACGGATCCTCTAAAGGCTGGTTTTGTGGTAAGTGACATTAATATCGTAGCTAATCACAAATTTATGAAAAAGAATCCCGCTATTAAAGCATTTTTTAGTGTATTTTCTCTACCCCTTGAAGATATTAACGAGCAAAATACAAAAATGTATGAAGGGGAAAAGTCTGAAGAAGATATTGCCAGACATGTCGATGAGTGGATTGCCAAGAATAAGGAAAAGTGGAACTTGTGGCTTGAGACTGCCAGAAAGGCAGCAAACTGATTTTAACTTTACAGCCCGTCTTTTAAGACGGGCTTTTTTGTTTTACTTAAAAATATTTAATTAAATTAAACTTTTTTCTTTAAAATTTTATTTTTTTATATTATATCACTTATACCGAAATAATAAAATGTTAGGAGTTTTTGATGGGTAAAAATCTTTTTCAAAAAGTATGGGATTTGCACAAGGTCGCAGATCTCCCTGGAGGGAGGGTGCAATTGTTTATAGGTCTTCATCTTATTCACGAGGTAACAAGCCCGCAGGCCTTTGCAATGATAAAAGAAATGGGTTTAAAAGTGGCCTTTCCTGATCGGACATTTGCTACCTGTGATCATATTATTCCGACAGATGATACAAAAAGGCCTTTTCAGGATCCACTTGCTGAGGAGATGATGCAGGCTCTGGAAAAAAACACAAAAGAGCATGGCATAACATTTTTTGGTCCCGAATCAGGTTATCAGGGGGTTGTTCATATTGTAGGGCCTGAGCTTGGGCTGACACAACCAGGGATTACCGTAGCCTGTGGAGACTCTCATACGGCAACCCATGGGGCATTTGGTGCGATTGCATTTGGAATAGGTACAAGCCAGGTGAGAGACGTTTTGGCAACCCAGACCATGGCACTGAATACGTTTAAAGTTAGACGAGTTGAGGTTAATGGAAATCTTAGGCCAGGTGTTTATGCAAAAGATGTTATTTTGTATCTTATTAGAAAATTGGGTGTAAATGGCGGTATAGGCTATGCTTACGAATTTGCAGGTAGTACAATAGAAGGGCTGTCGATGGAAGGGCGGATGACTATCTGTAATATGGCAATAGAAGGTGGCGCAAGGGTTGGCTATATAAATCCTGATGAAAAGACCTATGAATATTTGAAAGGTAAAAAATATGCGCCAAAAAGTGACAGATGGGATGAAATGGTGGCTTATTGGGAGAGCATAAAGTCTGACAAAGATGCTGAATATGATGATGTGGTTGTTTTTAATGCAGAAGATATTGAACCTATGGTGACCTGGGGGATTAACCCTGAGCAGGCAATCGGAATATCTGAAAAATTGCCCGAAAATAACAATCCATCATTTCAAGAAGCTTATGAATATATGAAGTTTACTCCAGGAACATCTATAAAAGGGACAAAAATTGATGTGGCCTTTATCGGGAGCTGCACAAACGGCAGGATTGAAGATTTGAGAGAAGCGGCAAAATATCTTGAAGGCAAAAAGGTGGCAAAACACGTAAAGGCGCTTGCTGTGCCTGGCTCTGCTACCGTGAAAGCAAAAGCTGAAGCTGAGGGGCTTGATAAAATTTTTATTGAAGCAGGTTTTGAGTGGAGAAATCCCGGTTGCTCTATGTGTCTTGCCATGAATCCAGATAAGCTCATTGGTGATCAGATTTGTGCTTCCACTTCAAACAGAAACTTTAAGGGTAGGCAGGGATCATCATCCGGAAGGACTATTCTCATGAGTCCGGCAATGGTTGCTGCAGCTGCAGTAACAGGGGAAATTAGTGATTTAAGAGAAGTTTTTGATATAAAATAAGGGGGAAAAGATGTCTATAAATCCTATAAAGAAAGTGACAGGTAAAGCAGTTCCTATTTTAGGTGATGATATAGATACGGACAGAATAATTCCGGCAAGATATTTAAAATGTGTGACTTTTGACGGTATTGGTGAGTTTGCTTTTTATGATGAAAGGTTTGACGCAAATGGAAAGCCCACAAATCATCCAATGAACGACCCGAAATATAAAGACGCCTCTATTATTATTTCCGGCAACAATTTCGGGTGTGGCTCATCGAGGGAACACGCTCCACAATCTATTAAAAGAGCCGGTTTTTCTGCTATTATTGCGGAAAGTTTTGCCGAAATATTTTATGGCAACTCCACAACGCTTGGCCTTGTCTGTGTGACTATGTCAAGAAGTGACATTAATGAATTGGCAGAAATTGTAAAGAGTGCTCCTGAGACAGTTTTGGAGATAGATATTGAAGCTGAAAACGTAAGGTTGGCTGGCAAAAATTACAAATGTGAAATTAAGCCTTCTACAAAAAAGGCGCTTCTTGACGGGGAATATGACAGCCTTGGGATTTTGCTGAAAAATATTGATAAAGTAAAAGAGCTTGAAAAGAGTCTAAAATACAGTTTTGTGTAAACATTAAAGGCCTGCAGAATAAATTGTCGGCCTTTTTTGTGTTGAACTTAATATATGAAAACTGTAAACTTTCCCTTGAAAATATATGCTCTTGGGTTTATAACTCTTCAGCAATATTCACGGGCTTATGCTGAGGTTTTGCCCGATTAAATCCTATTAAAGATGCTTTTGGAGGCGATATGTCGTTTTTTCTTTTGGAAATTGGAACTGAAGAGATTCCTGCTGGTCTTATAAATCCGGCCTATACCTTTTTGAGGGATGAATTTGAGAAACTATTCAAGCAAAACAATATAAATTTTGATAAGATTATTGCAAACGGCACCCCAAGAAGACTTTTTTTATACATAGAAGGCTTGCCGGAAATGCAGAATGATAGGGAAGAGATTGTAATTGGACCGCCTGCATCAATAGCTTTTGATAAAGATGGCAATCTGACAAAAGTAGCAATCGGGTTTGCAAAATCCAAAGGGATAGATGAAAGCAATTTGTCTAAAATCACTACTGAAAAAGGTGAGTATCTGCAAGGGATTAAAAAAATAAAAGGGATTCAGGTTACTGAGTTTATAATAAACAATATTAAAGATGTTATCCTCAATATACCTTTTAAGAAATCTATGAGGTGGGGAGATAAAAATATCAGATTTGCAAGACCGATACACTGGTTTTTGTCTGTCTTTGACGGAAAACCTTTTTCTTTTGAAATAGACGGCATTGTTGCTTCCAATATGACATATGGCCACAGGTTTATGGGTAAAGAAGGGTTTGAGGTGGATAGTTTTAGTGGTTATATAAACGGTCTCAAAGAGAGAAATGTTATAGTTTCATTTGAGGAGCGAAAGAGTGAAATATTAAAGCAGTTGAAAGAAGTAGAAAAGGAAGGAGGATTTTCAATCCCGGTCGATGAGGATTTGCTTGATACGGTTTCAAACTTGGTAGAGTATCCGTATGCTGTTATCGGCAGTTTTTCTGAAGAGTTTCTCAAATTGCCCAAAGAAGTGCTTGTAACTTCAATGAAAGTTCACCAGAAATATTTTTATGTGGAAGACAAGAAGGGGAATATCTTAAATTATTTTATAGGTATTTCCAATACCAGACCTGTAAATGAAAATGTGAGAAATGGCTATGAAAGAGTTTTAAGGGCAAGACTGACTGATGCCATGTTTTTTTATGAAAATGATAAAAATATTCATCTTGAGAAAAGGGCCGAAGCGCTAAAAAAGGTTGTGTATCAAGAAAAACTTGGTACTTCCTGGGAAAAAGTGGAAAGATTTACTAAAATTGCTGAGAAGTTGGCAAATGATTTTGATAAAACAAGACTTGATACTGTCAGACGGACATGTTTGCTTTGCAAGGCAGACTTGATGACAGAGATGGTTTACGAATTCCCTGAGTTGCAGGGTTATATGGGGATGATTTATGCAAGACTTCAGGGGGAAGAAGAGTCTGTTGCTCTTGCAATTAATGAGCATTATATGCCAAGGTTTGCAGGAGACAATCTTCCGTCAACATTTGAAGGTGCTGTTGTTTCGATAGCAGACAAGATTGATACAATTTGTGGCTGCTTTTCGATAGGACTGATCCCCACAGGGAACAATGACCCATATGCGCTTAGAAGAAATGCAATTGGTATTTTGAACATTATAAGGGACAGAAAGCTGAGAATTAATATCAGGGAGTTAATTAAATACTCACTTGGCAATCTCACTGAAAAGGCGAAATTTGATATAAATGATGTGACAGAGAAGGTTTATGAATTTATAATGCAGAGATTTAAACAGATTCTTGTTTCTGAAGGGGTTGATGCGGAAATATTTGAGTCTGTTGTTGATAACTACTCTGATATTTTGATGGTAGAAAAGGCAGCAAAGGAGATTACACCAAAAAGAAATTCCGAAGATTTTATGACAGTAGCTGCAAGCTATAAAAGGATTTCAAATATTCTAAAGAAAGCTGACCATGTAAACGAAGATTTTGACACCAATCTTTTTGCAACAGAGCATGAAGCCAAACTTGCCAAATCCCTTGAAAATGTTTCAGGTAGCTTAAAATTGCTTATAGATAAAGAGGATTTTGATGGCGCCATCGTAGAACTTTTAAAAATGAGAAATGTCATTGATACTTTCTTTGACAATGTGATGGTGATGGATAAGGATGAAAAGATAAAAAATAACAGGCTTGGGCTGCTTGCATCGTTAAAAGGTACTTTTGATAAGTTATTAAAGTTTGATAAGATAAATTAGTATTAATAACTAAAGGGGGTAGCTGATGTCAGCTAAAAAATTTGTATATTTTTTTGGTAACGGTAGTGCTGAGGGAGATGGTAAGGACAAAAATCTATTGGGGGGCAAAGGGGCTGGCCTTGCTGAGATGACGAATCTCGGAATACCAGTGCCACCAGGATTTACCATCACAACAGAGGCTTGTATTGAGTATCAAAAAAATCATGACTATCCTGAAGGGATGTGGGAGCAAACACTTGAAGCAATGAAAAAACTTGAGGATGCCGTGGGTAAAAAATTTGGAAATACAGAAAATCCTCTATTGGTATCCGTAAGAAGTGGTGCCAGGGTTTCTATGCCAGGTATGATGGATACTGTGCTTAATCTTGGGCTTAACAATGAAACTGTAAAAGGGCTTGCTAATGCTTCTGGTAATGAAAGGTTTGCTTATGACTCATACAGAAGATTTATTCAGATGTTTGGTGATGTTGTTCTTGGTGTCGAACATCACAAGTTTGAAAAAGTATTAAAAAAGATGAAAGAAGATAAAAAGGTTGAAAGTGATACTCAGCTTGATGCTGAAGATATGAAAAAACTGGTAAAGGAATATTTAAAGATTGTTGAGGATGAAACAGGTAAGCCTTTCCCACAGGATACTACAGAGCAGCTTAAACTTGCTATTAACGCAGTATTTAACTCATGGGATAACCAGAGGGCAAAAACATACAGAAAGCTCAATAAAATTCCTGATGACTGGGGTACTGCTGTCAATATTGTTGCAATGGTTTTTGGTAATATGGGTGATGATTGCGGTACAGGTGTTGCATTTACGAGGAATCCTTCTACAGGTGAAAAAGAGTTTTTTGGTGAATTTTTGATAAATGCTCAGGGGGAAGACGTGGTGGCAGGTATAAGGACACCTGAGCCGATTGCAAAATTAAAGGATGAAATGCCTGAGGTTTTTGCCCAGCTTGAGGAAGTGTACAAGAAGCTTGAGACTCACTATAAGGATATGCAGGATATAGAATTTACAGTTGAAAGGAAAAAACTTTACATGTTGCAGACAAGAAGTGGCAAGAGGACTGCAAGGGCAGCGGTAAAAATAGCTTACGACATGTACAGGGAAGGCTTGATTGATAAGAAAACAGCAGTATTGAGAGTCAAACCTGAGCAGGTTGACCAGCTCCTGCACCCAATGATTGACCCGAAAGAAAAATATATCGCAATTGCAAAAGGATTGCCTGCATCTCCCGGTGCTGCTGTAGGGAAGGTTGTTTTTACTGCTGATGATGCTGAGAAAATGGCAGCGGCAGGCGAAAAGGTTATTCTTGTTAGAAATGAGACTTCCCCTGAAGATATTGGGGGTATGCACGCTTCAGAAGGGATACTTACAGCAACAGGTGGGATGACAAGCCATGCTGCAGTTGTTGCCAGAGGTATGGGTAAATGCTGTGTTGCAGGTTGTGGTGCGCTTAAAATAGATGAGCACAAAAAGATTCTTACAGTTGGAGATAATGTAGTCAAAGAAGGTGATTTTATAACAATAAATGGTAGTACAGGTGAGGTAATATTGGGGAAAGTTACCCTTGTGGAGCCTGAATTGTCTGGTGAATTTGCAGAAATTCTTAAGTGGGCTGATGAATTCAGAACGCTTGGTGTAAGAACCAATGCGGATACCCCCCACGATTCAAAAGTGGCAAGAGATTTTGGGGCTGAAGGTATCGGGCTTTGTAGAACCGAGCATATGTTTTTTGATGGGGACAGGATTGATGCCGTAAGAGAGATGATTCTTGCAGAAAACGAAGAAGGCAGAAGAAGGGCTCTTGAAAAGATAAAACCTTACCAGAAAGAAGACTTTATTGGTATATTCAAGGCTATGGATGGGCTGCCTGTTACTATCAGGTTGTTGGACCCGCCACTTCATGAATTTATTCCTCATACCGATGAGGATATACAGAAAGTAGCAGATGCGTCAGGTGTTTCCTTTGAAAAACTTCAGAAGAAGGCTGAGGAATTAAAAGAGTTTAACCCTATGCTTGGCCATAGAGGGTGCAGGCTCGGGATTACCTACCCTGAAATATATGAAATGCAGGTGTATGCGATAATGGAGGCTGCCTGCGAAGTCAAAAAAGAAGGGGTGAAGGTATTTCCTGAAATAATGATACCTCTTGTTGGGCATTACAAAGAACTTGCCATATTAAAAGAGATGGTTAACTCTGTTGCCACTGAGGTAATGAACTCATACAATGAAAAGATAGAATACCTTGTAGGGACAATGATAGAGCTTCCAAGAGCTGCGCTCACTGCAGATGAAATTGCTGAATATGCAGAATTTTTCTCATTTGGTACTAATGACCTTACACAGACTACTCTTGGTCTGAGCCGTGATGATTCCGGTAAATTTTTGCCCGATTACGTGGATAAGGGGATATATAAAGAAGACCCATTTGTTTCCATAGATGTTTCCGGTGTAGGCCAGCTTGTTGAGATGGGTGTGACTAAAGGTAGAAAAACAAGACCAAATTTAAAAACCGGAATATGCGGTGAACATGGTGGAGACCCTGAATCAATTTACTTCTGCCAGAAGGTAGGTCTTAACTATGTGAGCTGCTCACCTTACAGGGTTCCTGTTGCAAGACTTGCAGCTGCGCATGCTGCTTTAAATGGTAAATAAAGGGGGGATCCCCCCCCTTATTTTTTGGGATTGATATGGGGCTTGTCTCTGGCAGTTTAACTTTTTTCAGGTTATATTTTAAGGAAAATATAAATTTTTCTGCCGGTGAAGTTGCAGAAATTTTAAAAGAGTATAGCTTTGAAAGGCTTTATGATGATGAAAAACTTGTTAATTATGGTTTTGTACCTTTCAACTTTCCAGCTGTTAGTAGTTTTGATGTGGCCGAGGTCAATTTTGAAGGGATGGATATATTTGCAGTCAGAATGGATGAAAAAAAGATAAACAAAAAGTATTTTGACATTGAATTTGAAAATATGAAGAGAAAGTTTCAGGAAGAAAACAATAAGAACTTTCTTACCAAAATGGATAAGGAGTTCATCAAAAATGCCCTAAATACAAAGCTGCTTAAGGGCACTTTACCATCCACATCTCTTATTGAAGTAATATTGGATCAGAAACAAAAGTGCATCTATTCAAGTATACTTAGCGCAAAAGTAATGGATATATTGGAAAATTTGTTCAGAATAGCTTTTGATATAGCGATATACCGGGAAAATATTGTTGAAAATGTAAGAAAGAAAACAATGGATGCAAAACTTGTTGACAGTCTTATGACACTATCTCCATATAATTTTTAGGAGCGTATATTGAAACTTTATACTGATAAAAAAGATATTTCATTTATTGAGTCTGAGTTTCTTACATATCTTCTGGGGAAATATTATCTTGGCGAAAATATTGTCGATACGGAAAATTTCAGCTTTTACTTTGAAGCTTCAAAACATATAGTTCTTTTTGACGCTGGTAGCGAGGAAAAGATTTCGGTAGAGTCTGAAAACTTTAATAATTGCAAAGAAATATATGCATCTCTCAAGGATGGTAAAAAGGTATACGAACTGACTCTAAAGGTAAAAAAAGATAATATTTCGTACGAAATTACTTTCAGGACAGACCCTTTAAGAATTGTTAGGGTTACTGCCCCTAAAAGTATTGGTGAAGAAATTTATGATAAGGTAGTAGAACGCTCGCTTTACCTAAAAGAGATATATGAGATTTATGATGAGCTTATAGCGAATTTTGTAAAAAGCAGGACTACCGATGACTGGTATATATTCATAAGAAAGTTTAGAGAATTTATTTCAAATATTTAATTTTTATCCCCTTTAAATTGTCAAATATGCTATAATTGGACATGGAAAATGTAATACTTGCGGAAAAAATCTTTAAAACAAAGTTTGCTGATATAAAAATTACTGATGATAAAGAGATAGTTTTTCGTTACGCAAACGGAAGTAAGGCACATAGGGAAATACACATCAAAAGAGGCATATATGATATGTATTTCGGACTTAATATCATGCCTGAAGATTTAGATGGAGATTTGCTTGCAGAGTTTTTTGAATATCAACTAAAAAATTTTAGCTTAAGTTGTCCAGAAAATATTTTCAAATGCTCTGACATTCTTCTTGGGATTCTTGAAAACAAAACACTTGATGACAGCCTAAGACTTATTACCGACCAGCTTATATCTACCGGTAAATTTAAGAGAATTGGTCTTATGTTGTTTAACGAAGCTGTCATGAGCTTAAGATGTGTGCTTTATGTAATAAGTGAGGGGATTGATGAGAGCTATAGAGATTTAAGAGGTGTCACAATACACCTTGATGGTAAAAGTATTCTGACAGATGTGCTTTTTTATAATAAAGTTCAATATGTGGAATATGAAAACATAGAATATTATGATGAAATTAAAAAATGCTTTAAAAATGATGTGCTGGTTGGCAATATTTATTCAAAGAACGGTCCAACAGGGGTAGTAATAGCTGAGCCTTCATACTATGATAAAAGTGTAGATGAACAGTTTAAATTTTATCTGAGAATTATTTCTCTGGCGGTTGAGCTTAACAAAATGTTTAAAATGTATGATTTTGCTCTGGAAGATATAAAATATTTCAAAGAAAACATGGCAAAGACAAACAGTCTTGCTCAGGTTGGAAAATTTGCTGCCACGGTGGCGCATGAAATAAAAAACCCACTGGTTGCAATTGGTGGATTTGCTTCAAAACTTGAAAAATATATCACCAATTCAAAAGGGAGGACTTATCTTAATATTGTAAATACGGAAATTGAAAGACTGGATAGGATTGTGTCAGATATTTTAGGGTATTCAAGGCAGACTAAACTAAATTTTGTAAATACAACAGTAGGAAATATTGTCAATCAGGTAATTGAGCTTGTATCGGAAAAATTGAGTATCAATAGTATTGATGTGAAACTTAATATGGAAAATGAAGATGAATTCATATATGTTGATGAAAAAAGAATGAAACAGGTGTTGTTAAATATTGTTGAAAATGCGATCCATGCTATGGAAGAAGGTGGTGTTTTAAAAATATCTTCAAAGCATTGTCAGGACAGGATGATAATAAATGTTGAAGATTCCGGGCCAGGAATCCCTCCTGATATTATAAACAAGGTATTTGAGCCTTTTTTTAGCACCAAAGACCACGGGACCGGGCTTGGGCTTGCTATTTGCAAAGAGATATTAAGTAAACACGGCGGTAATATTTATATGGAAAGTGGCAGCAGCGGGACAAAAGTTACTGTGGAGCTGCCCCTTTAAAAGAATGAATAAATGTAATAAGGGGTAATTATGAAAAACAAAGTGTTGATAATTGATGATGACTATAGTGTGAGGGAATTTTATAAAACCTTTCTTGTGGAAAACGGATATGAAGTATTGACTGCAGAAGATGGAAATGAAGGTTATGAAGTTTTCAAAAATAACAAACCTGATCTTATCCTTCTTGATATAAGTATGCCCCAAAAAAATGGCCTTGATGTGTTAAGGGAGATAAGGGAAGTTGATGAAGACATCCCTGTATTTTTGTTGACAGCTTATGAAGAGCATAAAAGAAATTTTGCCTCCCTTTATGCCGATGAGTACTTTGTTAAGACAAAAAAACCTTCATTAATCCTTGAAAGAATGAAAAAGGCTATAGAAAGAAGAAAGGCAAAAATTAAAAATTAGATTTATCTACCCACATCTTTGTGATGCAGTTTTTTAGAGCGTGCATCCCTGCACCTTTTTTAACGAGGTTAAGGCATACTTCCCCGTCACTAACCATTGCTCCTGCAATATAGCCCAGTTCGGCAAGGGCTTTTGAAAGTGGCGTAGTTGGGCCTACAAATATAATTTTACATCTGTCATTGACAAAGTGAATAAAGTCATCTGTTGTGAAATTTACAAAAGTTGAGCCTGTAATTATAAAAAAATCGGTGTCTTTCAGGAGAAATTTTGCAAAACTTGGTCTTATTGTCCCCGGAATATTTTTAAGCTCGAAAATATCAAGTCTTTTTGCTCTATCCCTGATATTTTTTGTAAGGGGTTTAAAATCTCCTACCATACCAACTACTTTATCAGTAAAGTCAAATTTTTCATATAAAGAAGTACTGTCAGGCTGTCCATTTTTTAATACAGAATTTATTGTAGCTACAAGGATACTGTTAAGGAGAAAATCTTTTTTGTAAATAAAATCTGCAATCTTAGCTCCAGAATAGCCTGTCAATTCAGTAATGTTGATGCAACAATCATCGGACTTTGTTTCAGGAAAGTTGTACGCAAGGCCTACTCCGGTTTCAGTTTGTACTGCCACATAATTAACTCCGATTACGTAGTCGATTATTGTTACATTTTTAAGATATCCATAAGCTTCATCAAGAATTTTTTCAATTAACAGCTTATTTATGTCTTTTTTCAAGTTCATCTATTACACTCTGAAAAGAGATATCTTTAAATTCCAAAGCCACAATCAGGTGATAAAGGTAATCGGCTGCCTCAGAAATAATTCTGTCTTTTGATTGAACCAAAAAAGCCTGTATAAACTCAGCGTTTTCTTCACCAAGCTTTTTTATTATTTTGTTGTTGCCCCCTTCAAAAAGTTTGGCTGTATATGAGCCTTCTGAAGGGTGTAATTTTCTGTCATGAATTATTTCACACAAATTTTTAAGAAATGACAAATCCATATTATAACCTCACATTTACACCGTTGTCTTTTAGATATTTTTTTACTTCCCCAACGGTATATTCCCCAAAGTGAAAAATACTTGCAGCAAGTGCAGCGTCAGCCTTCCCTTTTGTCAAGCCATCCAAGATATGTTGTAAATTACCCACACCACCTGAAGCAATTACCGGTATCTGCACAGCCTCTGAAATACATCTTGTAAGCTCTATATCGTATCCATCCTTAGTACCATCTTTATCCATTGAAGTCAAAAGTATCTCCCCAGCACCATAATCCTGCATCCTTAAAGCCCATTTGACCGCATCAATCCCGGTAGGGTTTCTTCCTCCGTGTGTGAAAACTTCCCATTTATTTTCAGCTACCTTCTTTGCATCAATCGCCACCACTATGCACTGTGTGCCGAATTTGCGGGCTGCCTGTTTAACAAATTCAGGATTATTTACTGCAGCGGTATTTATAGATACCTTGTCAGCACCTGCATTGAGAAGATTTCTGATGTCTTCAATGGTTCTTACTCCGCCACCGACGGTAAGAGGCATAAAAATTTTTTTTGCTGTTTCTGCCACGATATCAAGAATTATGCCTCTGTTTTCGTGACTTGCTGTTATGTCAAGAAAAGTTAGCTCATCAGCTTTTTGCCTGTTGTACTCCTCAGCAACCTGTACCGGGTCTCCTGCATCCTTTAAGTCAAGAAATTTTGTACCCTTTACTACACGCCCATTTTTGACATCAAGGCAAGGGATAATTCTTTTAGTCAGCATCTTCCACCTTTTGAGCTTTTTTCGTCTTTATCTCATGAATAAATACAAAAGTCAAAAAGGAAAGTCCAAAAATGCCAAAATAACCGGCATGACGAAAAACATCCTGAAAAGCGTGACTCAGCGACTGCACAGAGACAGCCTTTCCTAACAGTGCGGCGATTTTGACATCTAGAATGTTTGAAGGCAACAGGTTTGAAAGTTGTTCTTTCAATGTGCCAACATAGTGATAAACAGTTGAATGATTTTGTATGTTGCCTATCTCTTCAAAGTGAAAACTATATTTTGACTGCAGAGTATTAGTTGCAATAGCCGTCCCAAAAGAGCCACCCATAAATCTCAGGTAGTGTAAAAGACCAACCCCAAGACTGGTCTTTTCCTTTAAATGTCTCATGGCAAGTGTAGTTATTGGCGCAAAAAAACTTCCGAGTGAAAATCCCAG
Source organism: Deferribacteraceae bacterium (assembly GCA_020054865.1). Taxonomy (GTDB): domain Bacteria; phylum Chrysiogenota; class Deferribacteres; order Deferribacterales; family Deferrivibrionaceae; genus Deferrivibrio. The sequence continues at coordinate 47,922 of JAIHAR010000002.1, read as the reverse complement.
TGGGATTGTAAGTAAGATTGTCTGAACGGAAGGGGTATAATAGTTGAGTCTTGGAATCAAAAATACACTTGTTGTTATATATAAAAAAGCATTAAACATAAGTACAATATGCTCGCTGATTTTATCTGACAAAAGCCCTGCAATAGGTGATGTAAATCCAATAAATATGGCAAATCCGAGCATATGAAGTCCGGTCTGAAGGGTGGTAAAGTGTCTCAGATTTTCGTAGTAAAGGGGGATAAGATAAAATAGCTGATAAATTGAAAGTCCAAGAGTAAAAAAGTATATCAATGTGGCATATCTGTATTGAGGGATTTTAAATATTGAAAAATCTATAAGCTTGTGTTTGCTGATAAGCTCGAAAATAATATACGAAAGTAGAGAAATAACCGATATGATAAGAAGCAAAACAATGAAATCAGATTGTAGCCACCCCTTTTGCTGCCCTTTTGAAAGCATTATCAAAAGAGAGATTGTAAAAGAAGCCATGAAAAAATAACTGATAAAATTAAATTTAAATTTTTCTTTAATATTAGCATATGACGGTAGAATTAACATTCCAAGGACTATTACCATTGCACCAATCGGCAGGTTAACAAAGAAAACACTCCTCCAGCCCAAATGCTCAGTCAGCCATCCACCAAGAGTTGGACCGAGAGCAGGCGCAAAGCTTACCCCCATACCGTATATTCCCATAGCAAGCCCTTTAAGGTGGGGTGGATAAAGGGAAAAAAGAATTGCCTGGGCTGAAGCCACTACAAATGCTTCACCTGTTCCCTGCATACACCTGAAAATTATCATCTGTGATAAATCGGATGAAATTCCGCAAAGGTAGCTTGACAATGTAAAGATAATGATTCCGGTAAGAAAAAGTTTGCTAAGCCCAAGAACCTTGTCAAGGGATTCTACAAGCAAAAGCGCTGTTGCCGCTGAGGCCATGTATGATGTAATAACCCATTGCACACCATACAGATCAGTCTTTAGGGGAGCCATCATTTTTGGAACAACAACATCCACAATTGTAGTGTCAAGAATCGCCATAAATGTGCCTGTCATTACTATAAAGGTAATAAGCAGGCGACCTACAAGACTAATTTGCTCATAAATAGGTTTATCGTTATTTATTACCATAAGTATTATCTTTTAATTTTTATTTCTCCGCCGAGGCCAACTCTTAATAGTTGTAGATTTCCTGATGTGAATTTGATTCTTATAGGGATTCTCTGGGAAACCTTTGTAAATTCACCTGCTGAAATGTCCCTTGGTACAAGCGCATATGTTGCAGCAGAAGCCGGATAAATTTCAACAACTTCACCTTCAAATTTTTCATCCGGATATGCATCAATCTTAATTTCAGCAAAATCACCTGGATTTACACCTTTTATTTTTTCTTCTTCCATAAGCACATAACCATATAGTTCTTTTGTATCTACAATGGAATAAATATAGCTACCCGCCTTTACAACACTGCCTATCTCAGCAAATTTTTGTCCAATAATACCTGCAAAAGGGGATTTTAACTTACAGTCATCAATCATGCTTTCAATGTCTTCTCTGTCTTTGTTCAGGGCATTGATTTGTTCTGTGAGTGATTCAATTTTATTGGTGAGCTCAGACACCGTTTTCATTTTTGTTTCAACAAGCTCTATCTCTTTTTGCGCAACTTTTATTGTTTCGTTTAATGAGTCAAGTTTTGCTTTTAAAGAGGCCTTTTTAGATTGTAAAGATTTAAGTTTGGTTGATATATCTTCAAAATCTCTAAGAGGAATTGCCTTCTCATCCTTAAGATTTTTGTATCTTTGATAATCTCTGCCGGTTTGTTCAAGCTGAATGTCTATTTCATTGATATTTTGTCTATATGCTTCTATCTCTTTTTCAATTGATAGAAGATAATTCTTTTTAATATCTTTTTCTATGTAAAGGGACTTTAATGTCTTTTCCTTATTTTCAATAAGTGCTTTCTTTTCGGCTTCAAGGGATTTTATCCTGTGCTTTATTTTTTCAAGGTTTGTTTTGTAATCAGAATCATCAATCTCCGCAAGGATATCCCCTTTATTTACAGGCTCACCTTCTTTAAAATTCATCTTTATTATTTTGCCGGAAATTCTTTTAAACGAAACATTGGATAATCGGTCACTTTTAACAAAAAAGGCATCGGTTGAAGCATAAAGTTTTCGTTCGTTGAGCCATCTGTAACCAATAAAAATGGCTGTTATAAGACCTATTACAAGTATAACAAGAGCTATTTTTACCTGTTTTTTCATCTAATCACCTCAAATTGTTTCCAATTGTTTTTTCTATCTGATAATATGAGATTATAAGGTCATAATAGGCGTTTTTCTCATTATTCAGAGCGCTTGTGAGCATTGCCTCTGCATCAAGGACGTCGCTATTTGAGGCAAGTGAATTGCTGTATTTGAGCTTTACGATGCGAAAATACTCTTCAGCTTCCTTAAGAGCAGTTTTTGCAACTTTAAGATTTTCCCGGGCTGTGATGTAATTTTCAAAGGCATCTTTTACCTCTAATTTAATCTGCAAAATTGTATTTAATCTTTTTTGATTTAATGCTATAATCTTTTCGCTGACCGCACTTATTTCTTTTGAAGGTTTATTCCACTGTAAATCAAAGTTTAAACCCAATTTACCAAAAAATCCCCCTTTTGGTTCGATGTCATCATTCTGGTTACTGTATGAGTATCCGGCTGCTACATAAATTTTGGGATTAAAGTCAGATTTGATTAAGTTTTTGGACTCTTTCAGGGCTGCTATTTCAGTGTTGAGTTGTTTTATGACAGGTCTGTTGTTTACAGCTTTTTCATATAAATCCTGGAGATTGAAAGTAACGTCATCATAGTCAAAAACTTTAATTTCGGTTATTTCTATATCCTTCGAATCTATGTTATCCCTTATCAACATACTGAGAGATGATTTTGCTACATTAATCTGGCTTTCAATTTTTGTCAGGTATTGTTTTGCCTCTTTCAATTTTACATTTGTCTGTAGTAGGTCTATTTGGGCCACAAGCCCTTGGGCATAAAATTTCTGGATATCGTTATAATGGCTTTCAAGTGCGTTGTAATGGCTGATTGCTATATCTTTGAGTGCAATCAGTTTCAATGTTTCAACATAACTTTTTTTAACCTGAAATATGAGATTGTTTTTGAATTCAAGGAAGTTTTCATTTGTAGCCTTTTCGCGTAGCCTTTTTATATTTATATTTGAGCTTATAGCACCTCCGGAGTAAATGTTGTACTTAACCCCTACGTTAGCATCAAAATAGTTATCCTTAACCTGTGTGACGCTTGTAGATATTCCCGGAGCCATCTGGACGGTAAGTTTTTTTTCATCATCAAGAAGCGTGTAAGATGTGTCAAAAAAGATGGAGGGCATGTTAAGTGACTTTGCTGCTTCTGTTTCATACTGGCTGCTTTTGGTTTCAGACTTTAATGCTTTCAGTAAATGGTTATTGTTGATGGCACTCTCAACTGCCTCATCTATTGTCAGGGCGAAAATATTGGATGATATGAGTAATAACATGAGTATCTTTTTCATACAGACTCCTTGCAGATAATTTTGATGATATTCTCAATCATTAAATCTATTTTTTCCACAGGTACATTTTCTTCAATAATAAGTGTTTCTACCATATTTTTTATAAATCCGCTAATAAGAAATGCTTTTTCATAGGCGTACTCAGCATCAGTTTCCTTTAAAATCATGTAAACTATTTCAAAATTTTTTGTTTTAAAGGATTGGTATATTTTTCTTAATTCATGGCTTGATGTAACTGCTTCATAAATAAACACTTTAGCAATATCTTTTATTTCTCTGAATCTTCTGTTGAGATATTTTAAAAGGGAAGAAACGTTATCTTTGCCCTTATTTGATTGTAAAAGAGCCTCTATGTTTTGAATTGTTTCATTATGTGTGGATAAAAGAATCTCTTTGAAACAATCTTCCTTGCTGGAAAAACAGTTATAGAAACTCCCCTGGGAAAATCCGGCATTTGTAACTATGTCAGATACCTTTGTTTTCCAGTAACCTTTTTCGGCAAAAATTTTAACAGCAGACTGTAAAATTTTATTTTTAGTACTCTCTGACTGACTCATCAGTCAGAGAATATTTGCCATGATAAAAAAGTCAATGGATTTTTATTTTTATCTACCGATACCCAATAGTATTGCAAGTATAAGTATCAATATTATTGCTGATGATAAAAAAAATTCTTTGTAAGATTTATTTAGAATGCTTAAAACAGATATTGCAACTACCGCAGCAAAAGGGGTTAAAATAAGAAATATCAGGCCTATGTAAAGGGTGGCATAAGGGTTTAGATGAATTGTCTGATTTATTAAATAAGTGATATCCATAGAAGAAGGCTTTGTGCTGTTATTTAAGACAACAATTTCCAGAATGCCAAGAATAATTATAAAAAAACTTAACCTTGTCCCCAACTTATAAACCTTTGCAATGAGAACTTTCTGGATATCCATTATTTAATTCCTTTTATAAACATTTGAATACTTACAAATAATAAAAATATCATAAATAGTGTTTTAATCCTTTTGTCCTGCAATTTGTTAAACTTTTTGGAAGCTGCTTTTGAACCAAAAGTTACCCCTATTACCATCAAAGAAGTTAACAGAGGGTCTATATAGCCTGATTTGAAATATACCATTGAGCCGGCAGCAGCGGTAAGTCCTATCATAAAATTGCTTGTTGCGGTAGCGGCTTTAATGGGCATTCTTGCCAGGATATTCATTGCAGGGACTTTTACTACTCCCCCGCCGATACCGAGCATTCCGGAAAGAAGTCCTGCAAAGGCTGATATGGCGGCAGTTAACCATATTTTTACAGGATGGTAATTTATGTTGTCTTTTCTTAGTTCGTCAAAGTATGTTGAAGCAAAAAAACTTTTGCAATTTTCATCAGTGGCATAACTGTCATTTGTATTTCTTCTTAAAAAATAGAGCATAGAAATAAGTGCCAGTATTACAGAAAAAATAAGTATAATTGGCTTTTCATTGACTGAAACACTTAAAAGGCCGCCAAATATTGCAAAAAGAGCCGTAGTTATTTCAAGAAAAAGACCAAATCTTATATTGGTAAGCCCTGATATGATATTAAAACCGGTAATGTTTGAGCTTGTAGCTACAATTGTAATTAGTGATGTGGCTATGGCAACGTGAATAGGATATTTAAACCATAAAACAAGTAGAGGTATCATTATGGAGCCGCCACCAATACCCAATATTCCACCCAGAAAGCCAACGAAAAAGCCTGCAAGCAAAATTGTCAATACAAACATTTTGCAATTCTAAGTCTCTATAAATCACTTGTCAATTGAAATTGCCGTTGTTTGGAATGTTCAATCCGGCAAAAAATGTTTTGCAAGATAATAAGTATTTTTTTTGGCAAATAATTGTGATATTATTTTAGCATGAAAGAAGTGCTTCCAAATAATTTTTTAGATAATTTGAGTAATAATATCTGTCTGATTACAGGTATTTATTTTCTCGGGCTGAATATTCTTGTTGATGCAAGTCAGACATCTGTTTCTTTTCTGTATTATAATATTGCTTATCTGCTGACTGTTTTTATACTCCGATATAGGCCTGAAAATCAGACAATAAATGATTTGCTGCACATTGTAATATTTTATGTGTTTATTGGTATAGCATTTTTTTCTGTAAAAAGTTTGGTTTATCTGCTGTTGATGATTCAACTCTCCGGTATTTTTTTAATTTTAAGAATACCATCTAATTTTGCTGTAATAGCCTTGAATATAATGATTTTATTTTTTGATATTTATTTTTTGAGCAGTCAGGCTGATAATGGATTTATTAAAGCATATTTTGTTACGTATTTATTTGTTTTTTACATTGCTATGTATTTAAAAGACAGGATAAATAAAATGAGTATCAAGATTGAAGAGCTGTCTATAACCGATGGGCTGACCGGACTCTTAAACCAGAAAGGATTTTTTAAAAAGCTTGAAGAGGAATTTTACAGATCTTTGAGATATAAAAAATCTTTTTGTCTGATAATGATTGATTCTGACGATTTGAAAAAAATAAATGACAGTTACGGGCATAAATATGGTAATATGGTGATAAGACTTATTGCCGATATTATCAGGGATAGTTGTAGGCGAACGGACTTTGCAGGAAGATATGGTGGTGACGAATATATGATTTGCCTTGTTGAAACTGATATCAGGGCAGCATATGAGTTTTCTGAAAGACTGAGAAAGACAATTGAGTTAAAGTCACTGTTTACTGACAAGGGTAAAGATTTCAAAGTTACGGTGAGTGTGGGTATCTCGGGTTTTCCTGAAAGTGGAGATAAGCTATATGAGATAGTTGAGTCAGCAGATAGGGCATTGTATATGGCTAAAAATGATGGGAAAAATAGGGTGAAATATGTGCTTAAAAATTAAGCTTATCGGTACATTTTTAAAATCTAAAGCCTTTTTGGTATTTTGTGGATTTATTAAACAAGTTTTCAACAAAAATAAAATAAAAAAAATGCTTGACAAAGAAATTCAGGAAATATCAACATCTTTTGTAACTTGTTGTAAAAGAATAGTTTTTTACTGCAATAAATTCTTGAGAAAGCTGCTAACTCATTGTAGAATAAATTTTTCAACAGGTTTTCAACAATGAATGGTGAGTTTAAAATTACACAGGAAGATAAGGTTTTTTTGCTGAAAATTGCCAGAAAAAGCATTGAAGGCAGACTCTCTGGCAAGAAGTATGAAATAAAGGAGATACCATTAAATCTAAACTTTAATTCGGGGTGTTTTGTTACCTTGCATCTTGAAGGGATGCTCAGAGGGTGTATAGGAAATTTCAGGGATGATGTAAATATAGTTAAAAATGTATCGGAGATGGCGGTCAGCGCGGCTTTTAGTGACCCAAGATTTCCACCTATTTCTGATATTAATGAATTAAATCGGTGTGATATAGAAATATCCGTTTTGTCCCCTATGATTTTATGTGCTCCGGATGATATTGTAATAGGTAGGGATGGAATTTATATAAGAAAAGGTTTTTATTCGGGAGTCTTGCTGCCGCAGGTGGCAGTTGAGCACAATTTCGACAGAGAGACTTTTTTGACGCATACATGCTTGAAGGCCGGACTTGCAGGTGATTGCTGGAAGAGTAAGGACGCAAAAATATTTAGATTTGAGGCACTTGTTTTTTCTGAAAAGCAGTTTGTTTAATAAAAATTGCCTTTAAATATCTCAAGCTCTTTTGACATATTTTTGCTGAGGAGATATCCTATAATATAAGAAGGATTAATGTCTTCAATCATTTTTAATAATTTTCCAAGCAATCCAAAAGGATTTTCGTCCCTTAATACTTCAAGGCTATCAGCTTCAATGACTGCATTTTCAAAATCAGCAATTATATTTTTATAAATTTCTTTATTGCTCCCTTTAAGCTCTATGTAAATTTTTCCGTAAGAAAAAGGGTTATCAGGTGTTGCAGAATATAGTTTTATTGAATAATCTGACTCTTCTGCGGTAGTCAGTATAAGTTTTATAATATCTATCAGTTTGTTGTCATTCATGTTGCCGACTATATAAACTTTATAATTCATTTTAAGGCTCCGTTTGTGCAATAAGAAACACACGCCCTACAGCCAGTACAAAATGAAGAGTCTATATCAATTTTGCCCCCTTTGATTTTTAATGCGGGGCAATATGTGTTATCTATACAAACGGGAATTTTTGAATTTGCTGCGCAAGTGCACTTTTCTAATTTTAATTTAGGTATTTTGTACGAGGCGATATTGTCGCATGAGTATGGAAAAATAAAATTTGCCTTTGATATTTTAAAAGGATATTTTATAAACTTGAAAAATTCGCGGTCGATATCGGTATCTTTCAGTAATATTACTTTGCCGTCAATGTTTACATTTTTAAGATATTTTTGGCTAAAGCTGGAATAATTGGTTATAAAAAGAAAATTTTGCTTTACTTCCGATATCAATATGCCGTAAAACTCATTTATTTTCAAGGGGATAATATCAAATATTTCATATATGCTCTTGCAGTTTATGTCTGAAAATACAAAGTATTCTTTCAGATTCATTTTGCTGAAAATACTTACAAAAGGGCAACCGGGACAGAGAGAAGGCCTCGTCTTTATATCATTGATATTGTCATTATATTTTATAACTTCGCAAGTAATCCCCAGTTTACCAATTATATTCGCAAATTCTTTTATTTCCGAGTCATATGCATTGTAAATCTGATGTTTGAAAGGAGGTTTTAAGTGAGGTATTATGTAGTTAAAAAAAGAGCCTTCAAATTTAAAAGATAATATTTTTTGCTCAAGAATGTTTGGCATTTTATTGCTCAGTATTGCCTCTGCAAGTGAAAGTTTTTCCTCAATAACATACTCCTCAGCCTGAGTTAAATTTGATTTTGTAATATTTTGCCTGCTTTGCTGATTGTCTATGGCAAATGAATATTCTTTTGCAAAATTTATAACAGATGTTTCAGATAAAACAATATTTATAGGCAGACGTGTGTCCAGCGAGATTTCATACGCTGTCTCAAGGAAGTAGCCTAATTGCTCAGTATTTTTACAAAATAAAGTGGGGATGGTTATATCGTCAGGTATTTTAGTGCTTACAATAATAAATGTGCCGCTCAAGAGATTTTTAATTTTATAATATGGGAGCTTATCCATAAAGGCGATACATTTTTTTCCAAAAATTGCCGATGTGCCAAGAGATTCTACAATTTCTACGGGGTTTAGAAAATCTACTGTCCCCTCCAGTCTCAACAGAAAATTATGTTGCACAGCGACTATGTCAAATTTTGCTCTGTCTATAAATTCTATCAAAATTTCTTTAGTGGTCTTGTAAATTAAATTCATGGGGAGTTAATAGATTTTTTCCAGATTAAATTCAAGCAGAATTTTAAAGCAGGTACACCGATTGTCAGTAGAAAAGTACCGATTAATTTTTATTGTTAAAGATAAAAGTTATTTCTCACATAAAAAAACTTGCTTAAAAACAAAAGTTGTCTATAATAATTCTAAAATTTCCGTGGGGGTGCCTTAAAAAGGCTGAGAGATACCCCTGAACCTGAACCGGGTAATGCCGGCGTAGGAAACGGAGTATGACTTAGATAATTAAGCCACCCGTTTTTGCGTCGGGTGGCTTTTTTAGTATAAATTCGGAGGATTGAAATGACACAGCTTGAGGCAGCAAAACTTAAAACTCCCACCGAGGAGATGAAAAAAATTGCGCAGGATGAAAATATTGAAATTGAAGAATTGATGACCCTTATATCTCAGGGGAAGATTGTAATCCCGAAGAATAAAAACAGAGAATTTGAAAAGGTAATGGCTATCGGCAAAAAAATGAGAACTAAGATAAACGCAAATATCGGCACGAGCGGTGACTGCCCGACTTATGAAAGAGAGATGGAAAAACTTAAAGTTGCAATTGATGCTGGCGCTGACAGTGTTATGGACCTTTCAACCGGTGGCGACCTTGATAAAATCAGAAAAATGATTCTTGAAAATTCTTCTGTAATGGTTGGGGCAGTGCCTATTTATGCTGTTGCAGCAAGACTTGCAGAAAAAGATATGCCTACACATAAAATGGATGGGGATGCGTTGCTAAAATCTATTGAAGAACAGTGCAGGCAGGGGATTGATTATATAACTGTACATTGCGGTGTTACAAAGGAGTCGGTTGCAAGAATGGACAGGTCAAACAGGATATGTGGTATTGTAAGCCGTGGTGGTTCGATTTTAGCTGACTGGATAAGAAAGAATGGAAAAGAAAATCCCCTTTTTGAATATTATGATGATTTGCTTGATATAGCATATAAATATGATGTTACTTTAAGCCTTGGTGATGGTTTCAGGCCGGGGGCAATAGCCGATGCGACCGATAGAGGTCAGATTGACGAGCTTATAATTTTGGGTGAGCTTGCAGCAAGGGCAAAAGAGAAAAATGTTCAGGCAATGATTGAAGGACCAGGTCATGTGCCGCTTAACCAGATTCAAGCCAATATGATTATTCAAAAAAGGCTTTGTGATGAGGCGCCTTTTTATATTTTAGGTCCACTGCCAACAGATATAGCTCCTGGCTATGACCATATCACGAGTGCAATAGGAGGAGCGATAGCTGGTGCTGCCGGTGCAGACTTTCTATGCTATGTTACACCTGCTGAGCATTTGTGTTTGCCCGATATGGAAGATGTCAGGGAAGGGGTTATAGCGTCAAAGATTGCAGCCCATATTGCTGATATTGCAAAAGGGTATCCCGGAGCAATGGAAAGGGATATACAGATGAGTATTTACAGAAAAAACCTTGACTGGGAAGGGATGTTTTCTCTTGCAATTGACCCGGTAAGAGCAAGGCAAAAATTTCAGAAAAATAGCGATGTAAATTCCTGTACAATGTGCGGAAAATTATGTGCAGTAAATATAGACAGGAAATAAAAAAATACCTGAAACTTTATCTTGTTCTTGAGACAGAGATGTTAAAACTTCCACTTGAAAATTTTCTTGAGGAAGTTTTAGCTGCGGGAGTTACTGCAATACAGCTGAGGGATAAAAACAAAACTGCTAATGAAAGATACTATATCGCTCAAGAGATTTTAAAAGTATTGAAATATTATGACGCTATGTTTGTGGTGAATGATAGACTTGATCTTGCATTATCAGTTGGTGCAGGGTGTGTCCACCTGGGGGTAAAAGATATTCCTGCTAAAGTTGTGAAATTGAGTTTTCCTGATATAATTGTAGGTTACTCCTGCAACAATTATGAGGATGTTAAGGTTGCTGAGGATGCCGGTGCCGATTATATAGGTATTGGCCCGGCATTTTATACCGGCACTAAAAACGACTTAAGAAATGTCATAGGCCCTGGTGGGGTTATTTCTCTACAAAGTGAAACCGATTTGCCCGGTGTTGCAATTGGGGGCATTAATCTTGAAAACGTAAAGTTTTTTAAAGGTACGAATCTTTCTGGTGTGGCTGTATCAAGTGCAATCTGCTCTGCGGAAAATCCGGGGGAAACCGTTAAAAGATTTCTGGATATTTTGTATGGATGAGTTTGAATTTATAAACAAGCTCAAGAAAAAACCTGAAAAGGATATTTTATCAATAGGTGATGATGCAGCATATGCAGAAGGTTTATTGATTGCAAAGGACTTGCTGGTTGAAAATGTTCATTTTTTACCATCTACCCCGATTAAGTTTGTTATAAAAAAACTTTTTGTGTCAAATATCAGCGATATATGTGCAATGGGTGGCTATCCTGAATATTGTTTGCTTGGTATTTCAATCCCCTCTGGTTATCCTTATATGGATGAACTTATTTCTTCAATTAACGAAATGACAGAAAAATATAACATTTGCCTGATAGGCGGAGATACTACCAGCAGCTTATCAGGTCTATTTTTATCATTAACAGTAATTGGTAAGTCTTATAAAGATGTCCTGAAAAGAAGCGGGGCAAAACCGGGTGATTTGGTTTATTTGTCAAGGTCTGTTGGTTTGTCAAAGTTATCCCTTGAGAAGGAGCTTGGAGTAAGAGAGTGGGACATAAACCCATATCTACATTATAATAATGAGCCGGAGATTGAGTTGGGCAGGTTACTTGGAAATTCAGGAATGGTTACAAGTTGCATAGATATAAGTGATGGTTTGGGGAGAGATGCTTTGCATGTGGCAGAAATGAGTCGGGTTAAGATAATTATTCATGAGGATATGCTTGATACTACAATATTCAATGACTTTGATTTATCCGACAAAATTAAATATGCCATCTCTTCCGGAGAGGAGTTTGCTTTAATGTTTACTGTAAATAGTGAAATGAAGGAAAATTTCAGCCATTTGACTTATCAATTTAAAGATAGGATTCGTGAAATTGGTGTTGTAGCTGAAGGAAGTGGTGTATTTTTGAAAAGAAGAAATATGTTTATTGATATATCTAAGTGGGGCTTTGAGCATATTTTGTAAATTGTGATATTTTTTTAAAGAGATATAAAAAATGCTTGATTTTAGGTGTATTTCATTTTATACACTTTTATATACTTCAAGATATACAGATGTCTTAGAGATGGAATATGGAGGAATGAATGAAAAAGTTGATTGTAGTGGTTTTAGGAATGTTTTTGTTTGCTTGTTCTCAGAATACTGTGAAAGATGAAAATACAGAAAATAGTGCTACCAATGGGCAGCCAATTCAGACGCAACAGTCTGAAAAGCCTGCCGTTTCATCTCAGGAAAGTAGTCAAAAAGTACCTCAGGAAAAAAGAATCAGTGTACCTGAGGAAGTTGTAAAGAAATTTAAAAGTGTTATTATCGCTGTTAGTGATAAAAAATCCAATAAAGACTTTGAAACTGAAGTGTTGATAGGTCAGAAGGCTCAGGCTGTTGGGACAAATCTTACTATTGAGGTTGAGTATTACCTCCCTGATTTTGTAATGGATGCAAATAGTTTTATGACTTCAAAGTCTGCAGATGAAAACAATCCTGCTGCAAAAGTTAAAATTTATAAGGCTCAAGAACTTGTTTTTGACGGGTGGCTTTTTAAAAACTTTCCGGATATGCACCCTTTTGTTGACGAAGATTATGCTATAAGTCTTAAAGGTTCTGTTTTAAAATAATTATTGAAAATTACTATAAAAAAGGCGGCCAATCGGCCGCCTTTTTTTGTTGTTTATTTAAACTTTGCAAAGAAATCATTCCCTTTGTCATCCACAAGTATAAAGGCAGGAAAATTTTCTACTTTAATCTTCCATACTGCTTCCATTCCAAGCTCAGGAAAATCTATGCATTCAACTTTTTTGATATTTTTTTCTGCAAGAAGTGCCGCTGGACCTCCGATACTTCCAAGGTAAAAACCGCCATATTTTTTACATGCATCTGTTACCTGCTGACTTCTATTCCCCTTGGCAATCATAATCATTGACGCACCGTGGGATTGAAGAAGATCAACGTAGGAGTCCATCCTACCAGCGGTTGTAGGACCAAATGAACCTGAAGGTTTTCCTTTAGGAGTTTTGGCTGGACCGGCATAGTATATCGGATGTTTTTTAAGGTATTCAGGTACTTCTTTGCCACTGTCAATAATTTCTTTAAATTTTGCGTGTGCTATATCTCTTCCAACTATAAGAGTACCGTTTAGTCTCAGCGCAGTCCCTACAGGATATTTGCTCAAATCTGCCAAAACTTCGCTCATTGGTCTATTAAGATCGATTGGAATACCTGCTTCCTCTTTTGTCCTGTATTCGTCAGGTATGAGTCTTCCCGGATTTCTGTCAAGCTCTTCAAGCCAGATACCGTCTTTGTTGATTTTTGCCTTTACATTTCTATCTGCTGAGCAAGATACCCCCATTCCAACAGGACATGACGCTCCATGTCTTGGGAGTCTGATTACTCTCACATCATGGCAGAAGTATTTCCCACCAAATTGAGCGCCAAGGCCAAGTTCCTGGGCTGCTTTTAAAAGTTTTTCTTCAAGTTCAAGATCTCTGAATGCTCTTCCGTGTTCATTCCCGGTGGTAGGAAGTTCATCAAGATATTTGGTTGAAGCAAGTTTGACAGTCTTCAGGTTTGCTTCAGCACTTGTTCCGCCTATAACAAATGCAAGGTGATAAGGCGGGCAGGCTGCAGTACCAATTGTTTTCATCTTTTCTATAAGAAATTTTTCAAGTTTCTCAGGGTTAAGTAGTGCTTTGGTTTCCTGGAAAAGGTATGTTTTGTTGGCACTTCCACCACCTTTAGCCACAAACAGGAATTTATATTCATCCCCTTCGGTTGCGTAAATATCAATCTGTGCAGGTAGGTTGGTACCCGTGTTTTTTTCTTTGTACATATCAAGGGCAACAGTCTGAGAGTATCTGAGGTTTTCTTCGGTATAGGTTTTATAAACACCTTTGCTTAAATACTCGGCGTCATTTGCACCTGTAAAGACATTTTGCCCCTTTTTGGCAACGATAGTGGCTGTACCTGTGTCCTGACAAAAAGGAAGTTCAAACTTGGCAGATATTTCAGCATTTTTCAGAAATGCAAGCGCAACTGTCTTGTCATTTTCAGAAGCCTCAGGGTCAGATAATATTTTTGCTACCATTTCATTGTGCTCTGCCCTCAGCAGAAATGAAACATCCCTCATAGCCTGATTGGCTAAAAAGGTGAGCATTTCAGGTTCGATAACAAGCATTTGTTGTCCGTTAAATTCTTTAACGGAAATTCCATCTTTTGAAAGGAGTCTGTATTTAGTTTTTTCTTTTCCTAAAGGAAAAGGTTCCTGATAAAAAAAATCTGGTGTTGCCATAAGTTACCTCCGTTTAGAATTATTTTGCTGCAAATTTAACATCATTTTATTTCAAAAAAATCATTTTGTCGAGTAAATATTTGCTTTACTTATTGATAATAATGGTAATATTGTTAAATGTAATAATGCGTATTAGATATTTTTATCATTTTGAATCGAATCTTTCTCCCCTAAGTTTTTATTCAAAAAGATGTTTTAAAAAATTTTTGACAAATGGAAAATAAAATTGTATACAGAATACAAAATACTTTTGTGAGGTATGGTTATGTTGGAAAAATATTTGGAACATGTTGAAGAAAGAAAAAAGATGAATATACCCCCTCTTCCATTAAGCCCTGAGATGACTGAGTTTGTGTGCAAGAAGCTTGAAAATCCAGAACCCGGGAAAGAGGAATTTTATCTTGAACTTTTAAGGGACAGAGTTGCGCCTGGTGTTGACCCTTCAGCAAAGGTTAAAGCTGAGTGGCTTCACAAGGTGGCAAAGGGTGAAGTGAAATCCCCTGTCGTGTCAAAAAAAGATGCTGTTTTTATGTTGGGTACAATGCTTGGTGGATATAATGTCCAGTATCTGGTGGAGTTTTTAAGCGATAATGAGCTCGCAGAAGAGTCAGCAAAAGGATTGAAAAATACTATACTGGTATATGATTCTTTTGATAAAGTGGCTGAACTTTCAAAGTCTAATAAGTTTGCAAAAGAAGTTATACAGTCATGGGCCAATGCCGAGTGGTTTACCTCTAAAGAACCTCTGGCAGATGAGATTAAGGTGGTTGTTTATAAGGTTGACGGAGAGATAAATACAGACGACTTTTCACCTGCCAAACATGCTTGGAGCAGGCCTGATATCCCTCTTCATGCTCTGGCAATGGGAGAAACAAGATTTCCTGGTGGAAATGAAAAAATAGCGGAGTTTAGAAAGCAAGGGTTAAAAGTTGCTTTTGTAGGCGATGTTGTAGGTACTGGGTCTTCCAGAAAATCAGCTTGTAACTCAGTAATGTGGCACATTGGTGATGATATCCCTTATGTTCCTAATAAAAGGAGAGGCGGGGTTATTTTGGGCGGTCTTATCGCTCCTATCTTCTTTAATACTACTCAGGATTCCGGTGGTCTTCCCATAATGTGTGATGTTACAAAACTTAATACAGGTGATATCATAACCATAGACACCAAAAAAGGTGAAATAAGAAATGAAAAAGGTGAAGTGGTTTCAACATTTGAAATCAAACCACCTACATTAAGAGATGAGTTCAGAGTCGGTGGAAGATTAAATCTTATTATCGGTAGGGCACTTACTGCCAAAGCGAGAAAATTTCTTGGGCTTCCTGAGTCCGATATATTTATAAGGGCAGAAAATCCAAAACCAAAGCCAAATCAAGGATATACCCTTGCACAAAAAATTGTTGGAAAAGCTTGCGGCCTTGAGGGTGTACTACCAGGTACATCTTGTGAGCCAGTGATGACAACTGTTGGCTCTCAGGATACTACAGGTCCGATGACTGCAGATGAACTGAAGGAGCTTGCCTGTTTGAAATTTCAGGCTGATCTTTTTATGCAGTCATTCTGTCATACTGCAGCTTATCCAAAGCCAGCTGATGTTAAAATGCATAAAACGTTACCTCAATTTGTAGTTGAAAGGGAAGGGGTGGCTCTTAAACCTGGTGATGGGGTAATTCATTCATGGCTTAATAGATTGCTGCTTCCTGATACAGTTGGTACCGGTGGCGATTCACACACAAGATTCCCAATAGGTATATCTTTTCCCGCAGGCTCAGGTCTTGTAGCTTTTGCAGGTGCATTGGGATTTATGCCTCTTGATATGCCTGAATCGGTACTTGTCAAGTTTAAGGGGGATTTAAATCCGGGGATAACGCTAAGGGATGTAGTAAATGCAATTCCGTATTATGCTATTAAGCAGGGACTTTTAACCGTTGAGAAAAAAGGTAAAAAGAATGTTTTCAATGGTCGTATATTAGAAATGGAAGGGTTGCCTAACCTGACTGTTGAACAGGCTTTTGAATTGACAGATGCTTCTGCTGAAAGGTCTGCTGCTGCAGCCACAATTAAGCTTTCTGAAGAAACTGTTGCAAACTTTCTGAGAAGCAATATTGCATTGATGAAGCAAATGATCGAAGATGGTTATCAATATGCTGATACATTGAAAAGAAGGATTGAAAATTGTGAAAAGTGGCTTGAGAAACCTGAACTTCTTTCAAGGGATGAAAATGCTGAATATGCTGCTGTAATAGAAATAGACCTTGCTGATATAAAAGAACCTATTCTTGCATGTCCAAATGATCCAGACGATGTTAAGCTGTTATCTGAAGTCGCAGGCACAAAGATAGATGAAATGTTTATAGGTTCATGTATGACCAATATAGGGCACTTCAGGGCAGCAGGCAAAATTTGGGAAGGCAGTAAAGAAGCGCCTGTCAGAATCTGGTTGACACCTCCTACCAAAATGGATCAGGCTCAATTGATGAGTGAAGGTTATTACTCTATCTACTCAACAATAGGGGCAAGGATGGAGATTCCCGGGTGTTCACTCTGTATGGGTAATCAGGCAAGGGTAAGATCAAATTCAACCGTAATTTCAACGTCAACAAGAAATTTTGATAACAGGATTGGCGATGGGGCGCAGGTATTTTTAGGTTCAGCTGAACTTGCAGCTATTGCCGCACTCCTTGGAAAACTCCCTACAGTTGATGAGTACTTTAAAATATTTAATGAAAAAATTACTCCGAAAAAAGGCGAGATTTACAGGTATCTTGAATTTGATAAAATGGAAAAGGTAGTTCTTCAGTATTCATAACAGCTTTTGGGGAGCACGAAATGTGCTCCCCAATTTTGTAAAACATTGGTTTATGTGTGGTATAGATTTTTTTAATACACTGTTTCTTGAAAAAACTCGTTATACTGGCATGTTAAACCTCACTATTAAATTATTCAATATTTCTTGACAATTAAAGGGATATGGTTTATATCTGTATACTGTATACAGTGTAAATTGTGTGTGTTCCAAATTGAAATACTGTTATAGATTTACAAATAAAAAAGTGAGAAGGAGATGTTTATGGCTATGGGAACTCCAAAAATAATATGGACAGAAATTGATGAGGCACCTGCTCTTGCTACCTATGCTTTTTATCCTGTGGTTAAAAAGTTTGCAAAGGAAGCAGGTATTGAAGTTGAGCTGAAGGATATTTCGCTTTCAGGAAGAATCATTGCGGCTTTTCCTGATTATTTAAAAGAGGAGCAAAGGATACCGGACTATTTGGCTGAGCTGGGCGAACTTGTGAAAAAGCCTGAGGCAAATATTATTAAGCTTCCTAATATCAGTGCATCTGTACCACAACTGCAAGCAGCTATTAAAGAGCTTCAGGAGAAAGGATATAATGTTCCTGATTATCCTGAAGAGCCTAAAACTGAGGAGGAGAAAAAGATTCAGGAGAGATACTCAAAGATTTTGGGCTCAGCTGTTAATCCTGTCCTTCGTGAAGGTAATTCTGATAGAAGGGCAGCAAAATCTGTAAAGAAATTTGCTCAAAAAAATCCTCATAAAATGATGAAAGAGTGGCCAAAGGACTCAAAATGCAGAGTTGCCCATATGGAAGAAGGTGATTTTTACGGGTCTGAAAAATCTATAACTACGGATAAAGCTCAGACTGTTAAAATACAATTTGTTGATGAAAAAGGGAATGTTCAGGTAAAAAAAGAGGTCAAACTTCTTGCAGGCGAGGTGTTTGACAGCTCTGTAATGCATGTTGCAAAATTGAGGGATTTTTACGAAAAGACTGCCAAAGAGGCAAAAGACAAAAATGTGCTTCTTTCACTACACCTTAAAGCTACCATGATGAAGGTATCAGACCCTGTAATGTTTGGTCATGCAGTGTCTGTGTATTTTAAAGATGTATTTGAAAAACATGGTGAAACATTGAAGCAGATTGGTGCAAATCCAAATTACGGCCTTGGGGATATATTGGCTAAACTTGAAAAATTGCCAGCAGATAAGAAAGAGGAGATTCTTGCTGACATAGATAAATGCTATGAGAAGGGTCCAGCGCTTGCAATGGTTGATTCAAGGAACAATATCACTAACTTACACGTACCAAATGATGTAATTGTGGATGCCTCAATGCCTGTTGTTGTAAGAGATGGCGGCAAAATGTGGAATAAAAATGATGAGTTGCAAGACACGATTGCCATGATTCCTGACAGATGTTACGCAACAATGTACAGTGAAATAATAGAGGACTGCAAGAAAAATGGCCAATTTGATCCGGCAACTATGGGTAGTGTTTCAAATGTCGGATTGATGGCTCAGAAAGCAGAAGAGTATGGCTCTCATGATAAAACCTTTATAGCAGAGGCAAAGGGTAAGTTTCAGGTTGTTGCAGAGGATGGCTCTATTTTGATGGAACAGGATGTTGAGAAAGGTGATATTTATCGTTCCTGTCAGACCAAGGACGTTGCAATTAAGGACTGGATTGGCCTTGCCTTTAGAAGGGCAAAAGAGTCCGGTGAACCTGTAGTTTTCTGGCTTGACAAAAACAGAGCGCATGATGCCGAGATAATTAAGAAAATTGAAAAATATTTACCTGAATTTGATACTAATGGGATTGAGTGGCATATTATGGCTCCTGTGGAGGCTATGAGATTTTCTCTTGAAAGAATTAGAAAGGGACTTAATACAATATCAGCCACAGGTAATGTTCTGAGAGACTACCTTACAGACCTGTTTCCGATTTTAGAGCTTGGCACTTCTGCAAGAATGTTATCCATTGTTCCGCTTCTTGCAGGTGGAGGTCTTTTTGAGACTGGTGCAGGTGGTTCAGCACCAAAGCATGTCCAGCAATTTTTAAAAGAAGGTCATTTGCGCTGGGATTCACTTGGCGAGTATTGTGCGTTAGTGCCATCGTTGGAACTTGTTGCAAGAAACTATAATAATAAAAAGGCAGAAGTTCTTGCAAAAACTCTTGACGAGGCAATTGGGATGTATCTTGAGAATCAGAAACTGCCTTCAAGAAAGGTAATGGAAATTGACAACAGAGGAAGCAGTTTCTATCTTTCGCTGTATTGGGCACAGGCTCTGGCAGCTCAAAATTATGACGCAGAGTTGAAGGCAAAATTTGAAAAGGTTGCAAAAGCATTGACTGAAAATGCTGCAAAAATTGATGAAGACCTGATTAAGTGTCAGGGCAAGCCGGTTGACATTTGTGGGTACTACAGACCAGATCCTGCAAAAGCAGAAGCAGCAATGAGGCCAAGTAGTATTTACAATGAAATTATTGACAATATGTAATGTAGAGGGGGTTGCCCCTCTATTTGAAATTTGGGAACACAACCTGTATTTCGCAGGTAAAAAAATATAAAAGGGGGCTAATATGGCTTTTAAAAGACCTAAAATAGCTTTGATAGGTGGTGGACAGATTGGTGGAGTTTTGGCTCAGCTTTCAGCTCTGAGAGAGCTTGGTGATGTTGTAATGTTTGATATCGTTGAGGATATGCCTCAGGGTAAAACTCTTGATATTGCCGAAGCATCAAGGGTAGATGGATTTGATGTTTGCTTGAAGGGGACAAACGAATACAAGGACATTGAAGGCGCAGATATTGTTATTGTGACTGCCGGATTGCCAAGAAAACCTGGTATGAGCAGGGATGATCTTCTTACTACAAATGCTAAAATAATCAAATCGGTTGCTGAAGGGATCAAGCAGTATGCGCCGGACTCATATGTAATTGTTATTTCTAACCCGCTTGATGCGATGGTAACACTTATGAAACAAGTCACAGGATTTCCTGCAAACAGGGTAATGGGGCAGGCTGGCGTTTTGGACTCATCAAGATTTGCAACATTTATATCTTGGGAGCTTGGTGTGTCTGTTAAAGATGTTAATGCACTTGTACTTGGTGGCCATGGAGACACTATGGTTCCACTTGTTCGCTATGCCAATGTTAATGGTTGTCCTGTTATGGAGCTTCTTGAAAAGAAATATAATGACAAAGCAAAAGCAAAAGAAGTAATGACTGCAATGGTTGAAAGGACCAAGCAGGCTGGTGGTGAAGTTGTTAAGCTTCTCAAAACAGGCTCAGCTTTTTATTCTCCAGCATCTTCTGCAATTCAGATGGCTGAAGCAATACTGAAGGATCAGAAGAGAGTTCTTCCGGTATGTGCTTATCTTGACGGCGAATATGGCGTTAAAGATTTTTATGTTGGTGTTCCTGTCATTCTTGGCGGCAACGGTGTTGAAAAGGTTATCGAACTTGACCTCAACGACGAAGAGCAGGCAATGTTTGATAACTCTGTAAATGCAGTTAAGAATCTTGTTGAGGACATGAAAAGGTTAGGATTTCTTTAAAAATTAATAATGGGTTAACGGGGTGTAGTGACACCCCGTTTTAAAAATAGCTCACCTTAAAATTATGGTTGAAAGAGTGAAAATATGGTATTAAAAGCAAAATTTGAATTGGTATTCGAAACAACAATCATAATAGGAAGGTGAGTTATGAACATTCATGAGCATCAGGCAAAAGAAATTTTTCGTAAGTACGGGGTTCCAACTCCCAAAGGGTTTGTAGCATTCAAACCTGAAAATGCAGTTAAGGCTGCTCAGCAACTTGGCGGCGATCTGGATGTCTGGGTTGTAAAAGCTCAGATACATGCTGGTGGTAGAGGTAAGGCCGGTGGTGTCAAGCTTGCAAGGTCAACTGAAGAAGTTGGAATGTATGCAAAAGAACTTTTAGGTAAAACACTGGTTACTCATCAGACCGGACCGGAAGGGAAAAGGGTTCACAGAATTTATATTGAAGAGGGTGCTGAAATTGAAAAAGAGTTTTATCTTGGGATGGTATTAGATAGGGCTTCTGAAAAACCGGTTATGATGGCATCTACTGAAGGCGGAATGGAAATAGAAGAAGTGGCTGCAAAAACCCCCGAAAAGATTATTAAGGTTGAAATAGATCCTGCAATCGGATTTCAGGGATTTCATGGCAGAAAACTTGCATTTGGACTTGGTCTTCCAAAAGAGCAGGTAAATAAGTTTATCAGCTTTGCACAGGCAGTTTATCATGTGTATATGGATTACGATGCAAACCTTATCGAAATAAACCCATTAATTCGCACAAAGGACAAAAAATTTCTTGCACTTGATGCAAAAATGGGTTTTGACGATAATGCCCTTTACAGACAACCAGAAATTCTGGCAATGCGCGATTTGACTGAGGAAGAACCAACTGAAATTGAAGCAGGTAAATATGGACTCAGTTATATCAAGCTTGACGGAAATGTTGGTTGTATGGTTAATGGCGCAGGCCTTGCAATGGCAACAATGGATATCATTAAGCATGAGGGCGGACAGCCTGCCAACTTCCTTGATGTAGGTGGTGGTGCAAGTGCCGAAACTGTTGCCAAAGGTTTCGAAATTATCCTTCGTGATCCTAATGTAAAAGCCATTTTTGTAAATATATTTGGTGGTATAGTAAGATGTGATAGGGTTGCAAACGGAATCCTTGAGGCTACCAAGCTTACAAAGGTGGAAGTGCCTGTTGTTGTTAGACTGGATGGAACAAATGCGGAAGAAGCTGCAGAAATTCTTAATAATTCTGGTATAAAAAATATTATTTCAGCCAAAGATCTTAAAGACGGCGCCAAAAAGGTCGTTGAAGCTGCAAACAGGGGGTAAAAAATGAGTATATTGGTTAATAAAAATACAAAAGTAATTGTACAGGGTTTTACCGGAAAAGAAGGTACATTCCATGCTGAGCAATGTATGGCATACGGAACACAAATAGTTGGTGGAGTAACTCCAGGAAAAGGGGGCCAGACTCATCTTGATAAGCCGGTTTTCAATACAGTGGAAGAAGCTGTTAAAGCAACCGGGGCAACCGTAAGCTTGATTTTTGTTCCACCTGCTTTTGTTGCTGATGCGGTGATGGAAGCGGCCGATGCGGGTATTGAATTGGCAGTTACCATTACTGAAGGCACACCTGTTAAAGATATGATGTATGCTAAGGCTTATGCTGTAAAAAAAGGTATGAAGATGATTGGACCTAACTGTCCAGGAATTATTACATCAGAAGAGTGCAAGATTGGCATTATGCCAGGCTTTATTTTCAAAAAAGGGCCAGTTGGGCTTATATCCAAATCAGGCACGTTAACTTATGAAGCAAGTAACCAGGTTGTAAAAGCAGGCTATGGTGTAAGCACTGCGGTTGGGATTGGTGGTGACCCTATAATAGGTTTAAGTTATAAAGATTTGCTTCCTCTTTTTGAAAAAGACCCAGAAACTAAACTTATTGTGATGATTGGTGAAATTGGTGGTACATTGGAGATAGAGGCAGCAGAATTTATAAAAGAAAATATAACAAAGCCGGTAGTTGCATTTATTGCTGGGCAGACTGCTCCAAAGGGTAAGAGAATGGGGCACGCAGGTGCAATTATTTCAGGCGGCAAAGGTACAGCGAAAGAAAAAATGGATGCTCTCTCAGCGGCAGGTGTTCATGTCGTGGTTAGCCCTGCTGATATAGGGGAGACTGTTGCTAAAATTCTTAAATAATAGGGAGTAGTAAATGGCAAAAGCAGAGAGAATTGAAATCAATAAAAAGTGGTGCAAAGGTTGCGAAATATGTGTTGAGCTATGCCCAACAAATGCACTTGAAATGGTGGATTTCAAGGTTGCAGTAAAAGACCTTGAAAAATGCATTGCGTGTATGCAGTGTGAACTTAGATGTCCAGATTTTGCAATTGTTGTTTATAAGAAAGAGAAAGAGTAAGATTAAGGGGGATACACGTGGCTAAAAAATTAGAATTTATGATGGGTAACCATGCAGTGGCAGAAGGCGCACTTTATGCAGGCTGTAAGTTCTACGGCGGTTATCCAATCACACCTTCAACAGAGGTTGCAGAAAGAATGGCTGAAAGATTGCCAAAGGTAGGTGGTAGATTTATCCAGATGGAAGATGAAATTGCAGCAATGGCATCAGTAATTGGTGCATCTCTTGCCGGTGTCAAGAGTTTAACTGCAACAAGTGGACCTGGGCTTTCTTTGAAGCAGGAAAATATTGGTTATGCAATGCTTTGCGAAATTCCAGTTGTTATTGTTGATGTTATGAGAGGAGGTCCTTCAACTGGTATGCCTACTGGTCCAAGCCAGTCTGATATCATGCAAGCTAAATGGGGGACACATGGAGATCATCCGGTGATTGCTGTTACCCCGGCATCAGTTCAGGAACAATTTAATGAAACAGTAAGAGCATTTAACCTTGCTGAAAAATATCGTTGTCCAGTATATGTTTTAACAGATGCTATTATAGGTCAAATGATGGAACAACTTGAAATTCCAGAGCCAGGTGAGCTTGAGGTTATTGAAAGACCAAAACCTGATTGCAAACCTGAAGAATACCTGCCATTTGATATGGATAAGGAATTTGTGCCATTGGCAGCATTTGGCTCAGGTTATAGATATCACGTTACTGGTCTTCACCATAATTCAGACGGTTTTCCAACAAATGACCCTGTACTTCACACAAAAAATACTGTCAGACTCATTGAGAGAATAAACAAAAACTACGATGATATTATGAAAGTAGAAGAATTTATGACAGATGATGCTGAAGTACTTGTTTTTGCCATAGGTGTTTCTGCAAGGTCTGCAAAACATGCTGTTATTGAAGCAAGAAATCAGGGGATAAAAGCAGGTTTATTAAGGCCACTTACAATCTGGCCATTCCCTGACAAGCACATTGATAATATCTTGAATAAAGGCAATGTTAAAGGGATAGTTGTTCCGGAAATGAACCTTGGTCAGATGACACTTGAGGTTCAAAGAGTAGCAAAAGGTCGTTGTCAGGTAGAGGGACTCTTCAGCTTAATGCTTGATCCTATCCTTCCTGGGGAAATAGTTGAAAAAATCAGGAGGTTTGTATAAATGGCTTACGATTACGCTAAATATTTAAGACCCGGTAAGTTGCCACACATATGGTGTGCCGGCTGCACATACGGTATAGTTTTGAAATCAATGATAAGGGCTATTGACTCCCTTAATTATGATAAGAATGATGTTGTAGTTACTTCAGGTATTGGTTGTTGTAGCAGGCTTCCTGGTTATGTGGATTTCAACACCCTTCATACAACACATGGAAGGTCAATTGCATTTGCCACCGGTGTGAAAGTTGCAAATCCAAAGCTGAAAGTTATTGCACTTGGCGGTGATGGTGATATGACCGCAATCGGTGGTAACCACTTTATCCATGCCTGTAGAAGAAACATTGACATAACTGTCTTTGTTTTCAACAATAATATTTATGGCATGACCGGTGCGCAATACTCTCCAACTACACCAAAAGGTGCATGGGCAACAACTGCACCATATGGAATGACCGAAAATAACTTTGATATTACCAGTCTTGCAATTGGTGCAGGCGCAAGCTTTGTTGCAAGAACTACTGCTTATCATGCAACACACTGTGAAAAGATGATAAAAGAGGCTCTTGAACATAAGGGTCTCAGTGTAGTTGAAATTATCAATGCTTGTCCTACAGGATTTGGAAGGAAGAATAAGTTTAAAACTCCTACATCAATGCTTCTTTGGATGAAAGATAGTGCTGTAAATGTGGAAAAGGCTAAAAATATGAGTCCTGAAGAACTCGCTGGCAAGTTTACAATAGGGGTTCTTCATAAAGAGGAAAAGCCTGAATATCTTGAAACTTATGATGCTACAGTTGGATTAAAAAAATAGGAGTAAACAATGGCAAGAGTAGATATAAGATTAGGTGGTTCTGGTGGTCAAGGTACGATTACTGCTGCTGCAATTTTGGGTTATGCAGCAGTGTATGCAGGTAAAAACGCCGTACAAACTAAATCATATGGCCCTGAGGCAAGAGGTGGAGCTGCAAGAGGTGAAGTAGTAATAAGTGATGAAGAGATAAACTACGTTAAGGTTATAAAGTCAGACGTACTTGTTGCACTTACTCAGGAAGCATGTGATAAATTTATAGAGGATGCAAAAGAGGGAAGTGTTGTAATAGTGGACAGTATGATGGTTAAAGATTTACCTAAAGGGAACTTTAAACTGTATGCGCTCCCTATTATCAAGACTGCTGCTGAGGATATAGGTAAATCAATGGTTGCTAATATTGTTACACTCGGTGTTGTAAATGAAATTACCAAACTGCTTGACTATGATAAGCTTGAGAAAGGTGTGTTAAGTAAAGTGCCAAAAGGTACTGAGGAGCTTAATAAAAAGGCTCTTAAAGCAGGAGTAGACCTGGTAAAAAATATGAAGTAGTTATGAATGTCCGCTTTAAAAGCGGACTTTTTTATTTTGGAGGCCTGATGGAAGATATCAGAAACAATCCTGAATTCAAAAAATGTGTATTTCAGTGTGCAAGAAGAGCAATGCTTGAAAATGAGTATTTCCTCAAGGACTTTTTAGAAGAAGTTGTCATAAAGAAGTACAATTTGGATGATATAAAAAGACTTAATGTATTTCTTAAGGAAATCTTTGATAATGATTTATTTGATGTAATCATGGGGAACAAAACTGCTGAAGACTATAAGGATAAATATGAATATAAATTTTTAAAGGACATGGAAGAGTTTTCTAAAAATGTAAGAGAGAATGCGAAGAAAAAAATAATAAAGGAGTAAAAAAGCCCGCGTAAGCGGGCTTTTTTAATATTGTCTTTCAAGTAGCATCTGACGTATGCCAACAATTGCTTTTGTCGGGTTAAGTTCTTTTGGGCAAGCTTCAACACAGTTATAAATTGTGTGACAACGCCAAACACCGTTTTTATCATTTAATATAGGTAATCTTTCCTCAGCACCTTCATCCCTTGAGTCAATTAAATATCTGTAAGCTCTTAAGAAAGCATTAGGCCCAAGGTACTTTTTGTCAGCCCAGTATGACGGACAAGAAGAAGAGCAGCAGCCACAAAGTATACATTCATAAAGTCCGTCGAGTTTTTTCCTATCTTCAGGGGACTGATAAAATTCCTTGTCAGGAGCAGGAGATTTTCTGATTAGATAAGGTTTAACTGTGATAAACTTTTCAAAAAAATCATCCACATCCGTAACAAGATCTCTCATTACAGGCATGCCAGGGAGCGGCTGAATAACAAGATGATCAGATCCTAAATCCTCAATTTTTGTCATACATGATAACATATTGACACCGTTAACATTAATACCATCAGAGCCGCAAACACCTTCGCGGCAGGAGCGTCTAAACGCAAGTGTAGTATCCTGCTCCCATTTTATCTGGTTGAGACCCTCGAGCATGAGCAT
The DNA here is from genome assembly GCA_020054865.1 of Deferribacteraceae bacterium. Lineage (GTDB taxonomy): Bacteria > Chrysiogenota > Deferribacteres > Deferribacterales > Deferrivibrionaceae > Deferrivibrio. The sequence continues at coordinate 21,329 of JAIHAR010000002.1, read as the reverse complement.
GCCAGGCCTTCTAATCTCAACTTTATATGTCTGGTAGTAAGGCTCTTTATCTTTTTCAGGGTCATATCTGAATATTTCAAAAGTAACGAATTTGCTCATTTTGTCCTCCTAATTAATATACCCTTGGTTTTACAGGGAAAGGTTCTACCGTAAGAGGCTTCATTCTTACAGGTCTGTAACCGACAACAATGTTGCCATCCTTATCGAGAGTAACCTCACTGTGTTTAAGGAAGTTAGCATCATCCCTTTCAGGATAATCCTCTCTTGCATGGCCGCCTCTTGACTCTTTCCTGAGCAGTGCACATTCAGTAAGAGCCTGAGAAACCAAGATCATATTATTTAATTCAAGGGCCTCAATTAATTCAAGGTTGTATATGGAAGACTTATCATTAACCCTGAAGTTATCCATTTTTGTTTTAATCACCTGAAGTTTCTCTTTTGCTTCAGTCATTAACTCTTCCGTCCTGAAAACACCAACATTTGTTTCCATAACTGTCCTAAGCTCTTCATATACCGGACCAAAGGTATTTTCACCGTTGCTGTTTAAAAACTTTTGCAACAACTCAACACCTTCCTGACCAGCATTTTCTGCCAGAGGTACGAATGAAATAGAATTGGCGTATTTTGCTGCTTCTTCGCCAGCTGTTCTTCCAAACACTACAAGGTCAAGGAGTGAGTTTGTACCAAGTCTGTTTGCACCATGAACTGAAGCAGAAGCAATCTCACCGGCAGCAAAAAAGCCAGGAACAGTCTCTTCAGGGTTTGAACCAAATCCTTTGATTACATGAGTTTTATAGTTTGTTGGAATACCACCGTTTTGATAGTGGGCAGTAGGCATTACAGGTATTGGCTCCTTAGTACAGTCAACACCAGCAAACACGAGAGCAAGTTCATGAATACCGGGCAATTTTTCCATAATAGCTTCGGCACCAATGTGATCAATTTTCAAGAGAACATGATCCTTTTTTGGGCCAACACCGCGACCAGCCAAAACTTCTTTTACCATAGAACGGGAAACAATATCACGTGGCGCAAGGTCTTTAATGGTAGGTGCATATTTTTCCATAAATCTTTCGCCGTTGGCGTTAAGAAGGATACCACCTTCACCCCTAACACCTTCAGTAATAAGGTTACCGGCAAGGTAAATACCGGTCGGGTGAAACTGTATAAATTCAGCATCAGACCATGAGAAACCTTTTCTCATAGCTACGGCAAGCCCATCACCGGTGTTTATATGTGCATTGGAGTTAGTTTTAAAAATTCTACAACAACCACCGCTTGCAAAAACAACAGCTTTTGCATGAAAGATGTGGAATCCACCATTTTGAATATCCCAGCAAAGTAAACCGTTTACTGCACCATCATTTACAAGAAGCTCAAGAACATAAAATTCACTGAAAAACTGTGTTTTTTGTGCAACTGCCTTTTCATAAAGAGTTTGAAGCATAACGTGGCCTGTTCTGTCTGCGGCATAGCATGCTCTTTTGACTGGTCTTTTTCCAAACTCAGCAGTATGCCCACCAAAAGGCCTTTGAGCAATTTTACCTTCAGGAGTTCTGCTGAAAGGTACACCAATGTGTTCCAGCTCAATTATATATTGTGGTGCGAGCTTTGTCATGTACTCACATGCATCCTGGTCGGCAAGATAGTCACTCCCTTTTACAGTATCAAACATATGCCAGTGCCAGTGGTCTTCTTCAAGGTTTCCAAGAGCAGCAGAGATACCACCCTGAGCAGAAATAGTATGGCTACGTGTTGGGTATACTTCAGATATAACAGCAGTGCTGCAATATTGAGAAGCAACCTGAGCTGCGTTGAGACCGGCTCCACCTGCTCCAAAAACTACAACATCAAATTTATGATACTCGATTTTTACAGACATAACTTAACCTCTCTAAATTTTTTATAAGCTTGAAACAACGCCGAGAGCAAGGACTGTTAGAGTGACACCTACTATCCAGTAGATAGCAAGTATTATTGCTCTCCATATTGTGCTGGACACATAATCATCAGTTATCATCTTAAAACCGTTTAATGTATGAAATATTCCAAAAGCAAAAAGAGGTCCTAAAACAATCTTTTTAAGCCCCCAATCGCCGGACTTAAGCATTGAGAAAAAATGGATAAAAATTACAAGTATCAGAATAACACCTGAAACTCTCTGAAGCAGCCATTCGAAAACGCCGCTATCACTTGAACCGTTAAACTTGAATTGTCTCATTACATCCCTCCTTTAAGAAAATATTGGGAAAGCGCCAATAATCAGCACTACAACAGTAAGGAAGAGAACAACCATAAACTGTTTTGAAAAAACATCCTTTTCTGCGCCCGAAGCAAAGTCAATTAAGACGATTCTAAACCCATTAAATGCGTGGAAAGTGAAAGCAAGAAGCACTATAACTCTTGCTACAGGGTTAGCGGTAAGGGATGTAAACCACTCTGCTACACCGGATTTTCCTAAAATATGGAAAATCAGATAAAGGCCTATGATTACTCCGGAGATTCTGTGGAGCAACCAGGCCACCATTCCTGTGTGTTTCCTGTAGGAAACTTTCTTTGGATAGGTGATTAAATCTTTTCTTGGCATCATACACCTCGACTAATTTTATTTAACAAACAAACAGCGTTAAATTTGACCAATATATGGATAACATAAAATATTGTTAGTGTCAACAGGATTGTATACAATATACAAACCTAAGACCATAATTATCAATCAGATATGCGATAAGTTTAGTATACTTTAATACACACTAAAGAGTTATGATAAAAAATAATTAATATAAATTGTATAAACTGTGTTTTAAAATAATACAGACTATAAATTTTGTTTTTCGCAAAAATACATTGAATCCTTTCTTTGTTTGAAATGAAGAGTGCATTTATAACCATAAGACTCAATTTCGTTTATGTATTTATCATTTGTTACAAGAAAAAAAGAGTTGTGGTCCAAGAAAAAATTTTCCAAATCTTTTTTGGAATCTATATAATATTTTTTGTATTCATTGTTGTCTTCAAATTGTACTTCACGCTCTTTGCCAAGTGCGGCGACAGTAATTTTCTGCCTGTAAAATGAAATGGATGGGATAAATGATTTATAAGTAAGGACTTCATGCTTTTTTTGCGGGTCAAGTGAGATAATTTGTTCGGTCATCTTTTTGTATCCTTTTATATTTGGGCCCAAGACAGGAAGCAAACTGTATATGCAGAAGGAGCTGAAAATTATAAACATTGTAAAGTTTAAAAGGTTGAATTTCTTGATAATATTGACTAGTAAAATAATGCTTAAAATCAGATATGCCGCTATAGGGATATAGTATTCTCTAAGGTCAACATATACAAATGGGGCTACTAAAAGTACCAAAGGGAATATACAGGCATAAATTATTGACAATGACTTAAACAGCCTGGAGTTTATCATATTTGCATCCAAATATTCGGCCGCAATAATACTTGCAAGAGGATAAAAAGGTAATATATAGGTTGCCAGTTTGCTTTTGGAGATGGTAAATATAATAAAAGGCACAATTATATATACAAAAAGCGAAATCTTTTGTCTAAAAGCTTTCAAACTATCTTTCAAACCCTTTATGAAAGGGACAATATAAGGAAAAAAAGTGCCTGCAAATATTGCAAAAAAGAAATAAAAAGGTTGATATCTGTGAAATCTATTGGTTGCAACTCTGTCAACGGTTTGCACCTTTAAGAAGTAGTTCAGTAGCTCAGGATTTTTTATAATAACAGCAATATACCAGGGCAAAGATATTATTAAAAAGGTTGAAGTTGATAAAATTACATCCTTGAAACTAAAAACTTTTCTATGAGAACTGTCAAAAAATTTACATAAAATGAATGGTAAAATTGTAAATAAAAATATAATTGGTCCCTTAGTTAAAAAACCAAGGCCTAAAAATATTCCATAAAAAATAGAGTTACTTGTAGCTTTTTTATAATAGATTTGCTTGAAAAGAACATACTGAGCCAAAATAGTAAAAAGCGTAAGGTAAATATCTGTGGATACAATTCTTGAAACAGCAATAAAAAGCATGCTTGATGAAAGGATGTAAACAGAAGCCTCGGATTTGTTTTTATTTTTAAGTAAAATTTCAGATAACCTGTAGGTTACAAAGAGAATTAATCCGGCAGCCAATACTTCAAAAAATCTTGCTCCAAACCCGTTAACTCCAAATAATTTCATACCAATAGCATTTATCCAGTAAACAAAGGGAGGTTTGTGGAAATGTTTGATACCATTGAATCTTGGCTCTACAAAATCTCCGGTTTTTACCATTTCCCATGCAATTTCTGCGTACCTTGCCTCAGTAGTTTCAAAAAGGGGAATAAAATTTATAGGAAAAGCTGCAATTACAAAATATATTGCAATAAACCAGTAAATCTTTTTGTTATGCATTTAATTTCTGCCTCTCTTTTTTTATGAAGTATAAATTTCGTGTATAGATTATAAATCCTGTGGATTGGCCTACTATAAACACTATATCCTTGCGAAGCAATGCGTAAACAAGTAAGCAGATGCTCCCGAGCAGGCTAAAATACCAGAAAGCAACAGGTATGACACTTTTTTTATGTTTTTCAGAATAAATCCACTGAACAAAAAAGCGCATAAAAAAGAAAAATTGCCCGGTAAATCCAATTATTAAAAGTGTTGTTTCAGTAATATTCATTTTTCTTCCTTTATTTTGATATCAAGATGACGTTTTATCATCCATCTAACTGCAATAAGGTCGTAAAAACCTTCAATGGCCCTGTTAAAATTGTTATATTTTGATACCCCGATTTCCCTTTTTCTGTGGTTTACAGGTACTTCAATGACCTTTGCACCTTCAAGTCGCATAAGTGTCGGTAAAAACCTGTGAAGGCCTTTAAACATTTTAATTTTTTTTAACATATCAGCCCGCATTATTTTTAAAGCACAGCCTGTATCATGAATTGTTTCTTTTGTCATTTTATTTCTTACAAAGTTGCCAATCTTACTTCCTATTTTTTTTGACAGGGTGTCCTTTCTGTTTTTACGCCAGCCGTTTACCATGTCATATTTTCCATACAGCTTAATCATTTCCAATAAATCACCAGGGTCATTTTGCATGTCTGCATCCATTGTTATAATGACAGATTTGCTAGCTTTTTGAAACCCCGCGTAAAGAGCTGCAGATTGCCCTCTATTTTCAAGAAAAGATATATATTTTACATTGCTGTCTATTAGGGCTACCTCTTTGATTTCTTGAAGACTATTGTCATTGCTTGAATCATCTACAAAAATTATTTCATAAGAGGATGCAATTATATCAGCAACCCTTTTTATCTCTTTGTAAAGGGGTTTTATGTTGCCTTCCTCATTATAAACGGGTATTACAAATGAAATATCGTACATTTTCACTCCATTTTATATTTTAACTACCGGAAGCATGATGGTAACTTCAGTTCCAACATTTACTTTTGATTCAATCATAAGTTTGCCATTATGTTGCTCAACGAGGTCTTTTGCAATAGGAAGCCCGAGACCTGTGCCATTTTTCTTGGTAGTATAAAACTCATTGAAAATTTTATCCATCTGCTCATCCGGAATGCCCGAACCATTGTCAATAATTTTGAAGACTATATACTCTTGATCTGACGTGCAGTAAACTTTTAATAAAATCTCTCCCGCCCTGTCTTCAGGGATACTCTCCATTGCATTTTTTAAAATATTGATAAATACTTGTTCAATATTTGTTTTATTTATATTTAAGAGACAGTCCCCTTCAGGATTCATTGTCTCAAGCCTGAATTTGATTTTTTCATAGTCAAAAAGAATCCTTTTTACATATATTGAAATGGTTTCCAGAAATGATCTCACAGATACTACCTGCTTCTGGTCCGTATTTAATCTCGAGAAGTTAAGTGTCTGGTCTATAATGTTTTTTATCCTGATAGTGTCGTTGACAATATTATCAATATGTTTTAGAGTTTCTTCAATATTAACATTTTTACCCTTTTTGGCCATTTCACATTTCATCGCAAGAAGGTCAGAGGCAATCATTATAGAGTTGAGAGGATTTTTTATTTCATGGCTTAACGATGCGGTTAATTGCCCTATGGTACTTAACCTGTCGGAATGAATCAGATTTTTGTGCATATTATCAATGGTCTCATTTGCATTCTTAAGTGACGATACCATATTGTTGAAATATTTCGATATAAGTTCAAATTCATCACGAGAATCTATTTTGACTTTACTGTTAAGGTCATTCTCGGTTACCTTTTTCATACCAGTTTCAAGGAGTTTCAAAGGGTTTATGACCAATTTATTTACAAGAATTGACAAAACAAAACTGACAATAATTACTGAAATAAGCATTATCATATTAACAGTATTGATTTCATTATGAAGCATTTTTGACAGCCCCATGGTGTTTACATTAATGTTGAGTACACCAATTATGTCTCCACTATCAAAGTGACACTTTTTGCATTCAGGCTTATTCTGGTATGGTCTGTAATATGAAAGCATTTTGACATCTTTGGTGTTGATTCCCTGAAGTTTCTCCTCAAGAGTAAAGTTTTTGTAAACAAGGTCGAGATATTTGGTAGGTTTCTCACTCTTAAAGTTTGAATAGCTGCATGATATATCGCCTTTTGGGTTAAAAATATGTATTCCTACAACATTTTCTACATTTGAAAGTTCTAAAATAAGTTTTCTGACTACCTGCTTATCCCCCGCTGTCATAAAATTATTTATTGAACTGTCTATAATGGAAGGGATTGTCTTGATATATGATTTGGCAAGATTTAGTGCTTTTTTTTCAGCATTGTAAGACAAATAAGCAGAAACTATAAAAGAGATGGAAAGCATTATAGCAAAGATAAGTACATTTATTTTAAGCTTTAAACTTATGTATTTTGGTTTTGTTTTTAGCAAGTTAACCATTCAGCATTAAATCCTTCAGCTTTAAAATGGAATAAATATTATCGCTATTGCTTTTATCTATAATTACACCCATACCGGTTATAAAGCAACCAGCATTTTCTACAATTTTGCAGGCAGAGGCGTACGTATTCCCTTTTGCATAAAAATCATCAACAAAAAGGAATTTATCACCGGAGTTTATTACCTCTTTTGAAAGATACAGAGTTGTTTCAGACTGTTTTGTAAACGAGTAACTCTTGTCACAGTAATAGTTTTGCATGGTAATGGGCTTTTTCTTTTTAAGAAAAACAAAATCCTTGTGTGTTCTAAGTGAGATAACGGATGCAAGAACAATCCCGCTGGACTCAACAGTTAGAATTTTGTCATAACAGACATCTGAAAAATGTTTGACAAAATCTTCAGCAATTAAATCATAAAGCTCATAAGAAATTTTATGATTCAGAAATTTCTCAACATTTATAATTTCACCATCTATTTTTCCTTGTTTAATGATGAATTCAAAAAGTTTTTCCCTTGCCGTCATTATTTCCTATCCTCTCTGTCATATACAAGTCCTAAAGACTCAGGTTGACTTGAATATCCCTTTTCGAGTTTTATAGTGGCAATTATCAGAACAACAATGGTAAATATATATGGAAGCATTTGCAAAATATGAGCTGAAATGGTAGTCCCCATCGCTTGCAATCTTAGCTGTATAGCACTTATTCCGCCAAAGAAATAAGCGCCAAAAAGTGCTCTTTTACAAGACCATGAAGCAAATATTACCAGTGCAACAGCAATCCAGCCTCTTCCTGCTGACATATTTTCTATCCACAAAGGGGTGTATGCAAGAGAAAGATATGCCCCTCCAAGTCCTGCAAGGCCTGAACCTATAAAAGTTGCCCATAGCTTATAGGCAGTTACATTGATGCCTGCTACATCGGCTGCATAAGGGTTTTCGCCAACAGTTCTTAAGTTTAGTCCCCACACTGTCTTATACAAAACAAAAGTTATGACAAACACAAGAACAATACTAAGATAAACAAGAATGTCCTGGTTAAAAATAGAATTGCCAATAACAGGAATTTTTGACAAAAAGGGGATTTCGATTCTCTTGAAACCTTCGATGGTTTGCCCAACCATTTTTTTGCCAAGTACAGCTGTAATACCAATCCCAAACATAGTTAGAGCAAGGCCGCTTACAATCTGGTTACCTTTAAAATATGTACACAGAATCCCATGAATCAGACCCGCAATCCCAGCTATTAAGACAGCAGAAATGACTCCAAGAAAAAGGCTTCCTGTTGTGTAGGTAGTGTAAAAACCTGAAAGAGCTCCAATTAGCATTAACCCTTCAATTCCAAGATTTATTATACCGGAGCGTTCGATAATTATTTCCCCCAGTGTGGCATACAAAATTGATGTCCCTGCACGTATTGTTGCATCTATAATTATTGAAATCATTGCTGCTTCACCATTATAATTTTGTGCTCCTTAAAGAATTCTGCTACAATAAGGGAAAACAGGATTAGCCCCTGAAATACACTAACCATAGCAACTGGCAATTGATAATAAATTTGCATAGAGTCCCCTCCAACAAAAAGCACCCCCATAAGAAAGGAAACTAACACCACACCTAAAGCACTTCTTTTGGCAAGCCAGGCAATTATGATTGCAGTGTAGCCGTAGCCCGGAGAAATTGCATGTTGCAGGCGGTGTTGTACACCTGCAAGCTCAGAAAAACCGGCTATTGCACTTAATGCACCGCTTATAAACATTACCAGCATTATATTTTTCTTGATATTAATCCCTGCATAGGCAGCTGCTTTTGAGTTGCTCCCTATGACTTTTATTTCATAACCCCAGATAGTTTTTTCTATAAGAAGATAAACTATAAGCGCACAGACAAGAGCAATGAAAAAACCTGTATGAAGTCTTGTATCAAAATATTCTGAAAGTCTTGCTGCAGAGGAGAACTCTGCTGAAAGAGGGAAATTGAACCCCTTGGGGTCCTTCCATGCTCCGTATACAAGAAAATCTACCCACAATATTGCAATATAGTTCATCAATAAAGTCACAATGGTTTCATTTACATTGTATATTGCTTTAAGAGCGCCGGGAATCAATGCCCAAAGACCACCGAAAAATATCGATGACAAAAACATCAATGTTATCATAACAAAATGACTTTCTACGTTTAAGTGCAATGCCACAAGTGATGCTCCAAATGCACCCATATAAAGTTGCCCTTCTGCACCGATATTCCATAATTGCATCCTGAATGCAACAGCTACTCCAAGACCACACAAAATGAGAGGAGTAGTTTTAACCAATGTTTCAGTGAGACCATAAAATGAGCCTAATGACTCTATTAGCATATCCTTATATGCACTAATCGGGTTTACATCTACCAGCATCAGAAAAGCACCACTTATCAAAAGTGCGATTATTACTGAAAACAGTGTTGTCAAAAAAGACTTATAGCCTTGAACGGGAGGCTTTTTTAAAACTTTAAATTTCATTTTTTCCCACTCATTAAAAGTCCGATTTCTGTTTTTGTTGCAGATTCGGGACTCAGATATCCCATGTTTTTCCCTCTGAACATAACTGCTATCCTGTCAGAAATTTTAAGAAGTTCATCCAGATCTTCCGATATCAATATAGTACTCATCCCTTTTTCTCTTGAATCAAGTATCACCTGGTGGACATATTCTGCTGAACCTACATCAAGCCCTCTTGTCGGATAGAGCGCTACAAGTATCAAGGGGTTTTCGGAAAGCTCCCGTGCGATTATTACTTTTTGAATATTGCCGCCGGATAAAAGCCTGACCGGTATTCCATCATAACCCATTTTTATTGAATATTTTTCTATTTGCTCCCTTGCATTTTGTTTAATCTTTTCCTTATTGAGGAAAAAAAAGTTTGTAAACTTATCAGATGAATAGTTTTTCAGGATAAGATTTTCATCAACAGAAAGGTCTGGCGCAATCCCCATAGTTTTTCTGTCTTCAGGGATATGGGCAATTCCGGAAATATATTTTGATTTGGAAGTGGAATATGTTATGTCCTGATCATTTACAATTATCTGTCCAGATAATGGTTTTTTTAGACCTGTCAAAACTTCTGCAAGTGCTTTTTGACCATTGCCGGTAATCCCCGCAATCCCAAGGATTTCGCCCTCAAAAAGTTCAAGAGAAAAATCTGAAAGATCGGACAACCCTTTATCGTTTTTTACGTTAAGATTTTTTATCTTCAAAATTTGTTTACTAAAAACTTTGGCAGACTTTTCAAGTTTAAGATGTTCTTTGTTGCTTATCATAAGCTCTGCAAGAAGCTGTTCGTCAAATTCACCTCTATTTAACGTCTTTACTGTTTCCCCTTTTTTTAAAATAGTAACTTTATCAGAAAGTGTCATGACCTCTTTCATCTTATGGGAGATAAAAATAATCGCTTTATTCTGGCTTTTTAGTTTTGTCAGAAATGTAAATAAAAATTCTGATTCCTGAGGTGTCAAAACCGCAGTTGGCTCATCAAGAATGAGAATTTTAGAATCCCTGATTAATAGTTTTATAAGCTCGACCCACTGTTGCTGGCCGATTGACAACTTCCATACTGGCATTTCTATATCTATGTCAAGTTCAAACTCTCTTAGAATTTCTTTGACTTTTGATTTAAGTTTTCTTTCATTTATAACAAAAGAATCGAGTTTCATGCTGAGCAAAAGGTTTTCAAAAACTGATATGTTATTCACAAGCATAAAGTGTTGGTGAACCATACCTATTTTATAATTGAGGGCATCTTTTGGGGATTTAATGTTTACCCTGGTGCCATTTATGTAAATATTTCCGCTGTCAGGCCTGTAAAGTCCCGTTAAAATATTCATCAGAGTACTTTTGCCGGCACCATTTTCACCAAGGATTGTGTGTATTTCCCCTTCAAAAATCTCAAGATTTACATTTTTATTGGCAATAAAGCCAGCAAAGGACTTTGTTATATTTTCAATCTTTAAAATACAGGATGACATTAAAACCTCAAAAAAACACCCTGGCATTACCAGGGTGTCTGGATTCTTAGTTGTTTAAATTTCCCTGAACTCCTTCCACAAAGAAATTCATACCTAAAAGTTCTCCATCTGTAAAGGTTTTTCCTTCTTCAAGTACCAATTTGCCTGACTGATCTTTAATTGGCCCAGTAAATACTTGGAATTTACCATTTATTATGTCTTCTTTTGCGGTCATTACCTTTTTTACCACTTCAGCTGGTACTTTATCGCTTATTGGAGCAAGAGTTACTGCACCTTTGTCCATACCCCACCAGATTTGCTCACTTTTCCATGTTCCATCGTTTACCTTTTGGGCAACATATTTGTATATTGCTCCCCAATTCCACACAGGCGCCGTTAAAAAACCTTTTGGTGCGTAACTTCTCATATCGGAGTTATAGCCTATTACATATTTCCCTCTGTTTTCGGCAGCCTGAAGAGTAGCAGGAGTATCCTGGTGCATAGCAAGGACATCAGCGCCTACATCAAGGAGGCTTTCAGCAGCATTTCTTTCTGTACCGGGGTCAAACCATGTCTGTGTCCATACCACTTTAACCACAGCATCCTTGTTTACTGATCTTACTCCGAGAGTGAAGGCATTTATCCCTCTGATGACTTCCGGAATAGGGAATGCAGCCACATAACCTATTATATTGCTTTTTGTCATACTGCCTGCAATAATTCCGCTTAAATATCTTGGTTCGTACATTCTACCAAAATATGTTCCTACATTTTCAGCAGTTTTATAGCCGGAGCAGTGCATAAAAACAACATTTTTAAATCTTTTTGCCACATTGATTGTTGGATCCATAAAACCGAAACTTGTTGTAAAAATCAGATTATGCCCTTTTTTGGCAAGGCTGGTGATTACCCTTTCAGCATCACTTCCCTCAGGGACAGATTCAATATAGGTGGACTTGCCAACAAATGGCAGTTTTTCCATCTCTTTTCTGCCAAGGTCATGGGCATAAGTCCATCCACCGTCACCTACCGGACCTACATAGATAAACCCAGCTTTGATTTCTTTTGCAAATCCACTAAATGCCAGGCTTAAAAAAATAGCTGTAGCAAACAATAAGAAAAACTTTTTCATAAATAATCCTCCGTATTTATTCAATCTCATAACGGTTTTTACCGTTTTGTTTTGCTTTGTAGAGTCTTTCGTCTGCTTTTTGAATTACCTCTTCAAATGCTTTGCATTCAGCAGAGTCAGCAATTCCAATACTTACTGTAACCATTTTGTCGGTAAAATCGTACTTTATGTTTCTTGTAACTTCCAAAACTTTTGCAGCGACAACTTCTGCCTTATTTTTGGGTGTATCAGGCAGCAGCATAATAAACTCTTCTCCACCAAACCTTGCAAGTGTATCAAATTTTCTGATATGTTTTTTTAATGTGTCAGATAATGTAACCAATACCTTATCACCATTTATATGGCCATAAGTATCATTTATATCTTTAAAATTATCAATGTCAAAAAGCAATATTGAGTAAGCTTGGTTTGCTCTTTTGGCACGATTGTCTTCACTTGTTAATGTTTCCCAGAAAAATCTTCTATTAAAGAGCCCTGTCAGTTCATCTGTTATTGCCTTAATGGATAAAAGCTTGTTTTTGGCATCAAGCATATCCATCAAACTTTTTATTCTTAAATGGCTTCTTATTCGCAGGAAAAATTCGCTTGGGTCAAAAGGTTTTTCGACAAAATCATTTACTCCAAGGAGAAAAAGGTCGTATTTTTTTTCCTTTTCATCCATTACTGTTGTTACAATAATAGGCACCTTGTCGTAAAACTTATTTTTTCTTATTAGCTGTATAAGGCTTTCGCAGGTATTATCCTGAAGATAATAATCAACTATTATTAAATCTATCGCATTTTCATTGGAAAAGAAGTCAGATGCACTTGTCGTATCTTTAAATGATATTACACTTATATTTGCAAGATCAAAGAGGCTTGTTATGTATCTGCTCTGAAATTCGCTATCTTCAACAATAACAACCGGGTTGGCAGAGCCGGTGATAATCTGTGCCATAGATATCGTTGTTTTGAGAAATTTTTTTAAATTGCCTTCGATATAATCTTTGTGAAAAAAACTGAACGCACCGGCGTCGAAGCTTGCTTTTTTCAGATAATCAGAATCCTCAGATGAAATAATTATTATCTGAGACTTGTAAAATTTGCTGCTCTGTTTTAATTTTTTGCAAAAATCAAGGCCATCTCCATCAGGAAGATTTACATCCATTGTGATAAAATCGTAATGCTCTTTATTGAGATAATATTCCGCCTCTTTTATACTGGAGGCAAGAGTTGTCTTTAAATTTAAATCTTCAAGCTCATTTTTGAGAATATTCCGGAAAAATTTGCTATCTTCTACAACAAGAACTTTTTTCAAAACTTACACCCTGTTATATATGAAATATCTGCTAAGTTTATTTTTTATTCTTTTGTCAACTACCTTAAAAGGACCGACAGGTATATTTTTATAATACAAAATACCTTCTTTTATAATATCAGGATAAAAGTTTATATCATAACCGTTTAAATATTCAACACTTTCTTGGTATGAAATTTGAAGTCTGTATTTGTTTTTAACTTTTGCGCCAAATTCCCATGAGGCTTCGGTGGAAATTACAAAATCTTTTATAAATTGCCCAAGTAAAAAGTCTGTATTTTGAAATCTTATTTTATCACATAAGTTATTGCCAAGTTGTAGCAAAGGGTTGATATAAACCTTATTGTTTTTTAATTGTAGAGGAATATTTTTGATAAAATTATTGTCAAAAATATCAATATCTTCTTTAAATTTTTCATTACTTTTAATCTGTTCATTTTCAGTTATACATCCCTGTTTTTGAATAAGTGCAATGAAAAAGCCGTCAAATTCCATAATGTGAGGCAATACCCTTATTACTTTTTTGTCAATTTCCCGATTGCCTGAAAGTCCCTCAGGGTAAACGCCACCATTTATATCTACGAGAATGGCATCTGTATTTTCTGCCAAAAAACCTTCTATTAGTTCTTCATTTTCTTCCAATGAAAATGTGCAGGTGGAATATGCCAAAAAGCCTCCCGGCTTTAAAAGGGAGAATGCACTTCTTATCAGATCTTTTTGAATACCTTGCGTATTTTTGATAAATTCTTCTGACCAGAAACTTTTAACTGTATCATTCTTTAAAATTTTATTTTCATTGCTGCAGGGAGCATCCAGTAAAATTGCATCAAAAATAGGGGGCAGCTTTTTGTCGGCAATTCTTCCATCGATACTGACTGTTTTAACATTGTAACTACCAAATTTTGTAATGTTAAAATTAAGGGCTTTTAATCTTTTTGATGAAATTTCATTTGCTATAATGAGCCCACTTCTTTTTAAAAGTTCACTGATGTAAGTGGTTTTCCCGCCCGGGGCAGCGCATAAATCAAGAATAATGGGATTTTTTAGATGCTTTATATGTTCGAATAAAATCCTGGGTGGAAAAAGTGAAGAGATGTTTTGTATGTAAAGTCCACCTGTGAGAAATCCCAGAGATGATGAAATATCCATTTTTGATTCATTATATTCGTAGGCTTCAAATCCATCAACTTTTTTTATTAAGCTTATATTTTCAAATTCGCTTAAGTAATCTATATTTCGTGCGGTATTCACCCTAAAATATTTTCTGTTTGTTTTTTTCAGGGATTCGAAAAAAAACTCAAAATCTTCGGAAAAAATTCTTTTATATTTTGAGATAAAGTCTTCAAGCATTTTCGGGCTTGGTTGCCTGGGTTGAACAGCTATATCTGTCTATTTCGTCAATTTTTGAAAGATCATCTTTGATGGTCTTATCTTCTTTTACAGATTCGTAAAGGTATTTTACAAAATTTCTTATTTCCTGATTATCTGTCAACTTGTAAACAACCCATCTGCCCTCCTTGCAATCCTCTATAACACCTGAATATTTGAGATTTTTTAGGTGGGCTGAAATCGTTGAAAGTGCAATATGTAGCACTTCATTTATTTCGCAAACGCAGAGATTTCGCTTTAGAAGCATGATAGCGATTCTAAGCCTGTTTTTCTCGGAGAGGGATTTCAAGACTTTGGATGTAATTTTAAGTGTATTCATATTTTCACCAATATAAAATTATAGCAAGCTAAATTTATTACACAAAAAGAGATTTATCAATATAAAATTTTACGAAAGAAGCCTTAATGTATAATTTTATATGGCAATATTGGTTGCTACTTGTTTTTCTGATATTCTCCATAAATTGCACTTGCACAGATTGTAAGGAACTTTGTCATATCGCTGTCGCTTCTTGATGTGAGGATGATTGGCACAGTAGCTCCAAGTACTATGTTTGCAACCTCGGCGCCCATAGTCATAACCCATGCCTTGTAAAGGAAATTACCCCCTTCTATATGAGGTACAACTATAATATCTGCTTTTCCTGCCACTTTGTTGTCTTTTAACCCCTTTTTCTTTACCGCATCTTCATATAAAGCAAGATCATAAGATAGAGGACCGTATACATCGGCATCTTCCCAATCCATTTTTGAAAGTTTGTCTTCATAAAGGGTAGTGGGAAGTTTTGCAGAAGGGACTTCGTTAGCGTCAAGAAGGGCAACTTTTGGTCTTGCTACCCCCATTGCTTTTGCAACATCTATTGCATTTTTAATAATTTCAATACTGTAATTTAAGTCGTTGTCAACAAAAAGCGTAGGGTTTATTCCGGGGTCTGTAAGGAAAATGAGTCTATTTACATTGGGGACTTCAAATATGCTTACAAGCGACATTCTTCTGCCGGAAGCTATACCATTGTTTTTGTCAAGAATAGCTTTTACAAAGTTTGCCGTGTTAATCTTCCCTTTCATTATGAGGCTTGCCAGGCCTTTTTTTATTATTTCCACCCCTTTCTTTGCGCATTCGTTTTCATAGGAGTCTGAATAGGGAATATTTACTATTGTCAATTTGTTACGGTTAAGGTTAAGGATCTGGATTAATTCTTCGGATATTTTTTTGTCCCCCACAAAAACAACGCTGTCTATTATATTTTCATCAATGGCTACTTTACATGCTTCGGCAGAAGTTTTGTCAGGGCAAACAAGACAAATTACTTGTTTTTTTAACAATTTTGCTGCCTGAATAAGGGCTCTCATTTTTGAGCCCCTGGCAAATTGTGCCATTGAACTGCTGTTATAAATGGCTGCAATGATTCTGGATTTTTCGGTAATTGAACTTATTGTGTGGGCTATTGATGAGTCGAAATACAGGCTATCACCTTCTTCCAGTATAAATTCTTCTTCACCGACAGTAATTTTTAGCTTTCCTTCAAGTACATAGTGAAATTCCTCACCTGAGTGTATACTTGTTTCTACAACCTCTTTTTTGGGGATTTCTACAATAAATGGCTCTATATGTTTGCCAGGATAAAGCGGAGCAAGGCTTTCATAAGAATATGCATCTTTTCGGCTAATTTTTACTCTGGAAGATTTTGCGGTCTTTTGGGCTTTTTTGCTTTCAAACTCCTGGCCATATATCAGTGAGTAAATATCTGTGTCAAGATATGTGGCAATTTTTAAAAGGTCAGAGACAGAGGGTGTATGTTTTTCCGTTATAAAATCTTTAAGTCTTGATACTTCAATTCCTGTAAATTTTGCCAGCTCTTCAACTGTAATTTTTTTGCTTTGGAGATTTTTTTCTATGTTATTTCCTATTCCCATTTACTGCTCCATATATTGTTTGATTTCTATTTTATTCTCAAGGGCTAATTGTGCACTCATAAGAAGCGATTCTATTTCATTTTCACCCGGCTCTACGAATATTTTGCCCAAAAAAGACACCCTTTCGGTTATCAGTTTTACGAGGTAATTGCTGTGAGCAAGTCCGCCTGTAAGTATTATTCCATCAAGCTTTCCGTAAGTTGCGGCGGCAAGTGAGCAAATTTCTTTGGTAATCTGATAGCACATTGCTTGTACAACTTCCCTTGTATAATTATCTCCATTTTCGATATCTTTTTCTATTTCAATCATATCGACTTTACCAAGATATGACATCAACCCTGCTTTTTTTGAAACCACTTTTGAAAGCTCTTCTATGGTGAGATTGTTGTCGTGCAAATATTCTTTAATCCCGATTACCGGCAATCCGCCAGCTCTTTCCGGTGAGAAAGGACCATCACCATCAAGTGCATTGTTTACATCTATCACTTTCCCTTTACTATGAATACCTATTGAAATTCCTCCGCCAAGGTGAGCCACAATAAAATTAACGTCCTCATAATTTTTTCCAATTTTTTTTGCTACCTTTCTTGCGGTAGCTTTATGGTTTAGAGCATGAAATATACTTTTTCTTTCAATCCCTTTTAATCCGGAATACTTTGCAACAGGCATCATTTCATCCACAACTACAGGGTCAGCAATAAAGGCTTTGCAGTTGTAAGTTTCTGCAAAAATTTTTGCAAGTACCCCGCCCAGGTTTGAAGCGTGCTGTCCGTTAACCCCCTTTTTAAGGTCATCCAACATTTTTTGGTTTACCTCATATATTCCACCTTCCACCGGATGGATTAACCCGCCGCGACCAATTATGCCATCAAAAGTAATGTGGTCATATTTGTCCTGTATAATTTGTTTAATTATACTAAACCTATATTCAAGCTGATCATATATTGTTTTGAAAGTGTCTAATTCGGAGCGTTCGTGTTTGATATTTTCTTTGAAAAGCTTATCTTCTAAGAATATTCCTATCTTTGTTGAGGTTGAACCAGGGTCGATTACCAGTATGTTCATGGCCATCTCCTTAAGTTTAGTAATATTAAAATAAGAGATTTTGATGAAAAAATCAAATATTTTTTGGAATAAAAAAGTTTGTATATTAAGTGGCTTTCAAAATAAGATTACTTTTAAATAATTAATTGAGAAACAAGCAGAGTGGCGGATCAGGGACTTGAACCCCGGACACTGCGGATATGAGCCGCATGCTCTAACCACCTGAGCTAATCCGCCATTTATATAAAAAGATAAATATCAATTGGTTGCGGGGGCCGGATTTGAACCGACGACCTTCGGGTTATGAGCCCGACGAGCTACCAAACTGCTCTACCCCGCGTCAGGAGTTAAAGAATATATCTATAAAAAATGAAAAGTCAAGAAATTTTTTGAAAGAATTTTAATCGCTAATTTTTATTTAAAATTAAGGGTTTTCAAAAGGTTTGCATAATTTGTCAGAGGTTTTTTTGTTATATTGAGGCTTTCTTTCTTAAAAAATGAAAGAACATTTAGTTAAAACTGCTAAATATTCCCAAAAAACCATCTCTGATGTATCTTACCGATATTGCCGCAAGGATAAGACCAATCACCTTGGTGATTACTTCAGTTATGTCTTTTCCCAATATATCAAAAAGTTTTTTACCAAAATAAAGTACAATGTAAGCAAGGACAAATGCTACTGCGCCAGCTATCAAAGTTTTTAAAATTCCAATTGTACCGCTTAAGACTATGGTAGCTGTTACAGCCCCTGGTCCTACCATTAAAGGGGTCGCAAAAGGTACTACACCTGGCCTTGATGTGCTGAACTCTTTTTCCTGGTTGGTAAAAACTATTTGAAGACTTACAATTAAAAGCAAAAGACCGCCTGCTACCCTGAAATCATGGACATCTATTCCGAAAAGCCGCAAAATTGTGCTTCCAAAAATAGTAAATACTATAAGGAGGACAAATCCAACTATTATGGACTTGTTTAGCAGGTTTACCCTCTCACTTTCTTGCATCCCTTTTGTTATTGCAAGAAAAACAGGTATGAGACCTGGGGGGTCTATAACAAGGAAAAATGTAACTATTGCTTGTGTGTAAATCAGAATGAGTTCACTCAATTTATTTCCTCCATGATGTCAGGATTACTCCTAAAATAATGAGAATTATTCCAAGCACATTTAAAAGACCAATATTTAATTTTATAACTTTCATCGGGTCGAATTTATCCAAAATTAACCCTACAAAAAGCTGGACACCAATTGTTATTGCAAGTGCGGTTGTTACACCGGTGATGTGGACAGAATATGTAATTGAGTAAACAAAAATTGCACCCAAAATTCCCCCTGTCAGGTATAAAAAAGGTACATCCGTAATGTTTTTGAGATTATGGTCACCTTTTAACATCAGAAAAATGAAAAGGGTAATCGTGCCGACAAAAAAGGAAATAAAGGCACTTTCAAGAAATCCAACGTGTTTTGCAAGCCTTGCATTTATGCTTGCCTGTAATGACACAAAAGAGCCTGCAAGGATTAACAAGAAAATGACGAATGTCTTATTCATTTTTACCTTCAATAACTACTGCAAACGGCGCTTTTGGCAGGGAATCTTTTTTGGCAGCAAAATCCTTGTAATAGCCCCTGAGAAAAGTTTCATTTTTATAACCGATATTTATATGGATAAATATTCTTGTTTTAACATGCTTTAATTCATCAACTACCTTTTTAAGTGCGTAAGGCCTTTCAAGAAACACTGTTGTCATGCCTGAAACCGGCAGATTCTTAAAAAACTGCAACCTTTCGCCCCCTTTGATAGGTGGGAATCCGGCATATACAAATTTTTCTGCGTAAAAACCTGAAGCAGACAGCGCGGCCATTACAGACGACTCAAAGCATAACGTTTTTACATTTATGTTCAGCCCGTAACACAAATCCACCAAATCATACCCCGGATCACTTACGCAAGGTGTTCCGGCATCGCTGAAAAGGATTGCAGATTTTTTATTTGAAATCAGTTTTGCAATGTTAAATTTTTCTTCATAGTTTGTATGTTCGTTCAAAAGCAAGAAAGGCTTTTCTCTCAAATTGTTAGCCGCAAGAAGCCTGATAGTTTGCTTTTTTTCTTCCCCGATAATGATATCTACCAAGTAAAGTAAATCTTTAGCCAGGTGATTTAACAGGCTAAAGTCACCATTTATCGGAGTTGGCATCAGATAAAGTGTTGGCATGTTATTTTGTTATAATATCAACACCTAAATATGGTCTAAGAGCCTCCGGCACAACTACACTGCCGTCTTTTTGCTGATAGTTTTCCAAAATAGCAAGGAATGTCCTCCCCACCGCAAGGCCTGAGCCATTTAATGTATGGGCAAACTCCACTTTTTTATTTTTATTTCTAAATTTGATACCGGCTCTTCTTGCCTGAAAATCTTTAAAGTTACTGCAGGATGAAATTTCCCGATAACAATTTTGCCCTGGCAGCCATACCTCAATATCATAGGTTTTGGAAGATGAAAATCCTAAGTCTCCGGTGCAGAGTGTCATAACTCTATAATGAAGACCAAGCATTTGCAGGATTTTTTCCGCATCTTCAAGCAAAAGTTCAAGCTCCATCATTGAATTTTCAGGATGGGCTATTTTTACAATCTCAACTTTGTTAAACTGATGTTGTCTTATAAGCCCTCTCACATCTTTTCCGTAGCTTCCGGCCTCTCTTCTAAAACAAGGTGTATAAGCTGTTACTTTTATGGGTAGGTCTTCTTCGCTTAGAATTGTATCTGCATAAAGGTTTGTCAAAGGCACCTCAGCAGTTGGAATGAGATAAAGCTCATCTCTTTCGCACTTAAAAAGTTCTTCTTCAAACTTTGGCAACTGTCCTGTGCCTGTCATTGTATTTGCATTTACAAGAAACGGCGGGATTATTTCTTTGTATCCGTTTTCAGATTGAACATCCAGCATAAAGTTTATCAATGCCCTTTCAAGCTTTGCGCCAAATCCCGTGTAGACGGAAAACCTTGATTTTGCAAGTGTAGCCCCTTTTTCAAAGTCAACAAGATTAAGGCTTTCAGCGATTTCCCAATGTGCTTTGGGTTCAAAATCAAATGAAGGCTTATGTCCATATTCTTTATAGAGCACATTTGCATTTTCATCACTTCCCACAGGTACTGTCTCGTCAGGGATATTTGGGATGTTAAGAAGAATATTTTTCAGCGTTTCTTCCACGTTTTTCAACATGTTGTCAAGCTCAGATATTTCTTCGGAGACCTTTTTCATCCTAGCAGAAATCTCGGATATGTCCCCGCCCTGTTTTTTGATTATTCCTATCTCTTTTGAAGTATCATTTCTGAGCTTTTTGAGCTCTTCAACGTTTAATATGATTTTGCGTCTTTCTTCATCCAGTTTTAAAATATTTTCTATATCTATTTCAGTATTTCTTTTTTTAAGTTCATTCTTAACATATTCCGGATTACCCGTAATAAGTTTTAAATCGAGCATCAATCTACCTCCTTAGCAGCTTCAACAAGATATATAAAAGTTTTCAATAATTTGTTTTCACTGTTTATTGCAAGCCCTTTTTTCCATGCAGAGATTGCAAATCCTATGTAGCCTATTTTGAAGTAAGTAATACCTAAGTGAACATATGCTTCCACAAAATTTTCTTT
>JAIHAR010000034.1 GCA_020054865.1 Deferribacteraceae bacterium | reverse complement strand
TTTGCCAGTCTACGATAAGCCTATGATATATTACCCGCTCTCTGTATTGATGCTTGCGGGTATAAAGGATATTTTAATCATTTCCACTCCTCATGATTTACCAAATTTTGAAAGATTATTGGGTAGTGGTGAGCAGTACGGCATAAACTTATCATATGCAGTTCAGCCATCACCTGATGGACTTGCTCAGGCTTTTTTGATAGGGGAAGATTTTATTGGAGACGATAGTTGTGCGATGATTTTGGGTGATAATATATTTTATGGAAGCGGACTAACCAGCCATTTAAAAGGCGCAGTCAAAAATTCTGAAAATGGCAGGGCTACCATCTTTGGCTATTATGTGAATGACCCTGAAAGGTTTGGTATTGTTGAGTTTGATGCAAATGGTAAGGTGATATCTGTTGAGGAAAAACCCAAAAAACCAAAATCTAACTACTGTGTCACAGGGCTGTATTTTTATGATAACCGTGTAGTAGAGTTTGCAAAAAAAGTAAAACCGTCAGATAGAGGGGAGCTTGAAATTACAGATTTAAATAAGCTGTATCTTGAAGATGGGACATTAGATGTCAAATTGCTTGGAAGAGGTTACGCGTGGCTTGATACAGGTACCGTTGATTCATTGATAGATGCTGCTGAATTTGTAAAGGTACTTGAAAAGAGACAGGGGATAAAAATAGCAGCTATTGAAGAGATTGCTTATCACAATGGTTGGATAGATAAGAATACTTTGCTTGTCGCGGCTAAAAAGTATGGTAAATCACCATACGGTGAGCATTTGAGAAAAGTGGGGGAAGGCAAAATTATTTATTAGCTAAAGATGGTTACTTATTAATAGTTTGGAGTTTAAAATGAAGGTAGAGAGCACTGTTTTGAAAGGTGTATTAATAATAGAAACTGACTGTTTTGGAGATAATCGTGGCTGGTTTACCGAAAGCTATAATAAAGAGAGATTTGCAAAATATGGTTTGGATACAGATTTTGTGCAAGATAATCATTCTTATTCTGCCCAAAAAGGTGTGTTGAGAGGTATTCATTTTCAAAATAATCCTAAAGCTCAATCAAAGCTTGTCAGGTGTACTAAGGGGAAGATTCTTGATGTAGTTGTGGACTTGAGGAAAGGGTCAGATACTTACAAAAAATGGATTGCTGTAGAACTGAGTGAGCAAAATAGAAAGCAGATTTTTATACCAAAAGGCTATGGACATGGCTTTGTAACTCTTACGGATAATGTTGAATTACAATATAAGGTAGATGAGTATTATTCTAAAGAGTGTGATAGAAGTATAAAATATAATGATCCCGAATTAGGGATTAATTGGGGTGTTGAAAATCCTATTTTATCGGAGAAGGATGGCAATGCACCATATCTTAAAGATAGCGATTGCAATTTTAGTATTAAAGTGCTTGTTACAGGCGTCAATGGGCAGCTTGGTTATGATGTGGTACTAAGATTAAAAGAATTGGGGATAGATGTAATTGGCGTAGATGTGAATGATTTTGATATTACTGATGAGATTCAAACTGTCCAAAATATTTTAACAATAAAACCTGATGTAGTGGTGCATTGTGCCGCTTATACTGCTGTGGATAAAGCTGAGGAAGAGAGATATAAATGCTATTCTGTAAATACTGTTGGTACTAGAAATATTGCTTTAGCATGTAAAGAGATTGATGCAAAGATGGTCTATATCTCTACAGATTATGTTTTTGATGGCAAAGGGGTGGAGCCTTTTGATGAAAATCATGATACATGCCCGATTAATTATTATGGCTTTACCAAAGCAGAAGGGGAGAAGATTGTTGATGAGATACTTAATAAATATTTTATAGTAAGAACATCTTGGGTATTTGGGATTAACGGAAACAATTTTATAAAAACGATGTTAAAGCTATCAGAGACTAAAGATACATTAAAAGTAGTAAATGACCAATATGGCTCACCTACTTATACAAAAGATCTTGCGGAGCTAATTTGCGATATGATTCAGACTAATAAGTATGGTGTGTATCATGGAACAAATGAAGGTTATTGTAGTTGGTATGAGCTTGCAGTAGAGATATTCAAGATTTCAGGGAAAGATGTTAATGTAATTCCTGTACCTTCTGAAGAGTACCCCACTAAGGCGGTAAGACCAAAAAATTCTCGTCTATCAAAAGGGAATCTTGATGCTAATAATTTTAAAAGATTGCCTGATTGGAAAGATGCTGTTAAAAGGTATATAGATTCTTTAAGTGAAGTTTAAGCATAGTAATTTTTTATTATGAGAGGATCTCTTTTGTTACTTCAAACGCATAATTTAAAGCAAAAGTGATAATATGTTTATCTTAAAAAGGAGGTATTGTGAGCTACAATAATTACAATATATTAGTTACTGGTGGAGCAGGTTTTATTGGATCAAATTTTATTAGGTACCTTTTTGAAAAAGTAAACTTTGATGGAATAATTGTAAATTTTGATCTTCTGACATATGCCGGTAATTTAAAAAACCTTGAAGATATTTCCGAAAAATATAGCGGGAAAAATTATTTTTTCGAGCATGGAGATATCTGTGATAAAAAAAGAGTAGGAGAAATATTTGATAAGTATGATATAAATATGGTGGTACATTTTGCTGCCGAAAGTCATGTGGACCGTTCTATATTGGGACCTGAAGAGTTTGTAAGGACAAATGTTCAAGGTACATTTACTCTTTTAGAAGCTGCACGCACATACTGGCTAAATAACAATGGCAAATCAGACAAAGCTAAGCTAACATTCAACATTCATAATTCTTCATTAACAAAACGTTTTCATCATATTAGTACTGATGAAGTGTATGGTTCTCTTGGCGATATGGGCTATTTCTACGAAACGACGCCATATGACCCAAGGAGCCCTTATTCTGCTTCAAAAGCGGCATCGGATCATTTAGTAAGAGCTTATTACCATACTTATAGTCTTCCAGTTACTATTTCCAACTGTTCAAATAATTATGGTCCTTACCATTTTCCTGAAAAATTGATTCCTCTTATGATATTGAATATGTTGGATGAAAAACCTTTGCCTGTATATGGTGATGGTAAAAACATTAGAGATTGGTTATATGTTGAAGACCATTGTAGTGCTGTGTGGAAGATTTTGACAGAAGGTGAGGTTGGAGAGACATATAACATAGGAGGGGAAAATGAGTGGGAGAATATCAAGCTTGTAAATCGGTTATGTGAGATTGTGGCAAACAAAATGGGTAAGGATAAAGATTATTATAAAAAGCTTATTACTTTTGTAAAAGACAGACCAGGACATGATAGAAGATATGCAATAAATTGTGATAAAATTAAGAATAAGTTAGGATGGAAACAAAGTGTAGATTTTGAAAAAGGGCTTGAAAAAACTGTGGATTGGTATCTAAACAATAAAGAATGGGTAGAGACCGTAAAGTCTGGCGAATATAAAAAATGGGTAGAGATGAATTATGATAAAAGATAAACGTTCAATGTTCCATGTTCAACGTTATATGATGAAAGTGTATGAGGATTGAAAGGTTTGAAGATATTGATGCATGGAAAGAAAGAAGGGAGCTTGTGAAAGTAATTTACGAGTGTTTCAAAGATAATAAAGATTATAATTTTAAGGATCAAATTCAAAGAGCGGCTATTTCTATAATGTCAAATATTGCAGAAGGTTTTGATAGAGGTTCTAATAAAGAATTTATTCAATTTTTTGTGATTGCTCGAGCTTCAGCTTCTGAAGTGAGAAGTTTATGTTATGCAGCATTAGATAACGAATATGTATCTGAACAAATGTCTGAAGAAATAAAGAAAAATTTTTAAAAATAAATAGCCTAATAAATACCTTTGTTCGTTACATAAAAAGCTCTAGCAGACAACGTTGAACTTTGAACTTTGAACGTAGAACTTAGAACGTAGAACATAGAAATAATCATCGGAGTTAACATGGCAAACTTATTCCTTGTATCTTTTTTAATTTCTTTAACTTTTTGTTTTATAATAATTTTTTTGTTTAATAAAAGCTTATATATAGGCTCCGACCATTTTGATGGACCGCAGAAGTTTCATGATAGGCCTACGCCGAGGATTGGCGGAGTAGGTATTTTTGTGGCTTTTGCTGTGGCGGTTTTGTATTTGATGGTATTCAAAAAGAATAGTGTATATTTATATTTTTTTATATCTTCATTACCTATTTTTTTGTTTGGATTATTAGAGGATATCACAAGAAAAGTAGCGCCAAAAATTAGATTATTGGCAGCTATTTTATCGGGATTATTGGTATATTTTTTATTAGATGTTTATTTGACGAGAATCGGGATACCTTATGTTGACAATATTTTTCATATTTAAGTTATTGCTGTTATTTTTACAATTATAGGTGTTGCAGGTGTTGCTAATGCTATCAATATAATTGATGGGTATAATGGGCTTGCATCAGTTGTATCTATTATAATATTTTTAGCGATCGCTTATGTAGGGTATAAATTAAAAGATCAATTTGTTTATACTATTTCTTTTTTAATGATAGGTGGTATCGCTGGCTTTTTTATATGGAATTACCCTTTTGGCAAAATATTCTTGGGGGATGGGGGTGCATATTTTATAGGATTTACTATTGCTGTTTTATCTGTAATGCTTGTTAAAAATCATCCTCAAGTGTCACCATGGTTTCCACTTTTAGTAGTAATCTACCCAGTGTTTGAAACTGTATTTTCAATTATCAGAAGGAAATTTTATAAAAAATATCGTATTGATAGTCCTGATAGTCATCATTTACATCAGCTTATCTATAAGCGTGTTGTACCTTTTGTTTTTGATATCCATCGCAGTGAAAAACTTATGCGCAATTCTGCCACATCCCCTTTTCTCTGGCTTATTTGTTCGTTTGGAGCTATCCCCGCCGTAATGTCCTGGCAAAATACCCCAATTTTGGTCATATTTACTGTCCTTTTCTGCTGGTTTTATGTCTGGCTTTACAGAAGTATTGTAAGGTTTAAGTTGATGAAAATGTTGAAACGTGGGAACGTGTAAACGTTAGAACAGGAATTATTTATGGGAAAATTTATTAGGTTTGAAGAAATTGATGCTTGGAAGCTTTTATTTGAGCTTGTCAAAGAAATTTATAAAGTGACTAACTATGAAAAAGTTGTAAAAGATTTTGCTTTTAAAGATAAATTCAAAGAGCAGCTATATCTATACCTTCAAACATTGCAGAAGGATTTAAGAGAGACTCTGTAAGAGAATTTATAAGGTTTTTGTATATAGCTAAAGGTTCAAGTGGAGAATTATGAACACTACCTTGGTTTACGGTTGACGAAATTCGGCTAAAGTATTACTCCCTTTTAAAATCATCATCAATTCTTACAATATCATCTTCGCCGGTGTATTCGCCGACCTGGGCTTCAATCAAAATTACGGGGATTTTGCCATCATTGGCAAGTCTGTGAACTTCTCCCATTTTTATATATGTTGACTCATTTGGTCTTACATATCTTGTTTCATTGCCCACCGTAACGGTTGCAGTACCGCTGACCACAATCCAGTGTTCATTCCTGTGCATATGCTTTTGCAGTGACAATCTCTTACCAGGCTTTACCATAATCTTTTTAATTTTATAGCCTTTGCCGTCTTCAAGGACTGTGTATGTGCCCCATGGCCTATGAACAGTGTTGTGAAAGGCAAGCAGATTCGAGTTGGTAGAATTTAATTTGCTGACTAGCTCTTTTACCTTTTGAGCATCTTCTTTTTTTGCAACAAGCAGAGCATCGTTTGTATCAACAATAATAAGGTCATTTACGCCGATTGTTCCCACAAATCTATCTTCAGAAATAATAAGATTATTCTTTGAATCAATGAGTATCGGTGTTGCGTTGGCCATTAAGGCATTACCATGTTCATCCTGCTGAAATTCATTATAAAGGGATGCAAAGCTGCCAAGGTCATTCCATGAAAAATCACATTTTACCACTTTCACATTTTTTGATTTTTCCATGACAGCGTAATCTATTGATTCTGAGGGGATTGTTTCCATATGCTGGTGTTGAATCCTTATTGTGGAATTATCAACTTTTTTCTCGTTAAAAGCAACTACACAAGCCTCATAAATTTCAGGCGCATGAGCCTTTAATTCTGCTAAAAATACACCGGCTTTAAACATAAACATACCTGAATTCCAGAAGAACAATTTTGAATTTTGAGTGTTAAATTTTGAGTTTTCTTCCAAATATTTTGTTGCTGTTTCTAAATCAGGCTTTTCATGAAACATTTCCACATCGAAAAAAACGTTTTTTGTATCTTTGCACCTTGCCTGGATGTAACCATAGCCTGTTTCGGGGTATGTGGGGGTGATACCAAATGTTACAAGATAGCCTTCTTTTGCGAGGGTTTCGGCGTTTGCGATGGTCTTCTTATATTCCTTAATATTTTTGATTAAGTGATCAGATGGGCTGACGAGGACAATTTCATCCGGGCTAAGAGATAGACATGCAAGGGCAATGGCTGGTGCTGTATTTCTCCCGACCGGCTCCAGGAAAAATCTTGAATTATTTACATTAAATGAACGAATATTTAGCTCTTCAAGTTGGTCAATTGCAAGAAAATATTGTTCAGCGTTGGAAACAATTAAAAATGATTTGCATAAATCTGCATTCCTTTCAACAGTAAGCTGAAAGAGCGATTTATCATCAAAAAGCTTTACAAATTGCTTTGGATAAAGTGTCCTGCTTATCGGCCATAGTCTTGTTCCTGACCCTCCACAAAGTATAATCCCTTTCATTTTTTAATCTCCTGAAAATAATTAATAATCTAAATAGTGTTTACCTCACTTGAGATAATTTCTTTTCCCATTCAAGGGCAGTTTTGCAAATATATTCAAGGTTATTATATTTTGGCTGCCATTTCGTCATGCTTTTTATTTTTTCATTTCCTGCCACGAGTGTCGCAGGATCCCCTGCCCTTCTGCCTGAAATCTCAACATTAAAATTTACACCAGAAACCTTTTTCATTACTTCGATAACTTCTTTTACAGAATAACCGTGGCCATAACCACAGTTAAAAACTTCACTTTCATTATTTTCAAGGTAAATAAGCGCTTTTAAATGGGCATCGGCAAGGTCATCTACATGGATATAGTCTCTGATACATGTGCCATCAGCGGTAGGATAATCATCCCCAAAAATATACATTTTGTTTCGCTTGCCTACTGCAGTCTCTGCGGCAACCTTTATCAGGTGGGTTGCCTCAGGGAATGACTGACCTATCCTTGTTTTACCATCAGCCCCTGCCACATTAAAATATCTCAAGATTACGTATTTAAAATCTTTATATGCTTTGCCGCTGTCTATGAGGACATTTTCACTCATTAGCTTGCTCATCCCATAGGGATTAATAGGCAATCTTGCGGTGTCTTCCAGTACAGGGACTTTTGCCGGCTCACCGTAAACTGCAGCAGTAGAAGAAAATATAAACCTGTTTACGCCGTATTTTACACAACTATTTATCAGATTTGTAGTATTTACGGTATTGTTCATATAATATTTTAAGGGGTTTGCCACACTCTCAGGGACGACAATGCTTGCCGCAAAATGGATTACCGCATCAAAAGAGTTTGACTTAATTATACCTTCCACTTCTGAAAAATTTTTCAGGTCGGTATGAAGAAATGCCAACCTGTTGCCGCCAATGGTTTTAAGAGTTTCGATGGTGGTCATATGTCCAGTGGAGAGGTTATCAATGATTGTTACAACGCTATCTGTATTTTCCAGAAGCTGTTTTACCACATGACTGCCAATGTACCCTGCCCCGCCAGTAACCAAGATATTGTTCGCAAAATTATGCATAAAAAGCCCCCAAATATGGTTTTATATAGAATAATATTTTAAGAAATTTTATCATCTCTGTAAAATGGTACGACTTTCTGTAAATATTTTTTTATATTTTCTGGAGACTTGTAAATATATGTTTTTAAATCTTCAAGAATAGATTGAACCTTTTCAATACTGTATCCATTAGAAATCTTCGCAGTAAATATACTCTGGTGCTTTGTAGCCTCAGTACCCTCTTCTGCTGTCAATAATTCTTCGAAAAGTTTTTCGCCAGGTCTTAATCCAGTAAATTCTATTTTTATGTCAATATTTGGTTCAAGTCCTTGCAGTTTTATCAAATCTTTTGCTAAAGAGACTATTTTTACTGGCTCACCCATATCAAGGACAAAGACTTCACCTCCACTTCCCATAGCTGCAGACTGAAAAACGAGTAAAACAGCTTCAGGGATTGTCATAAAATATCTTTTCATTTCAGGATGAGTTACGGTTACAGGTCCACCATGCTTTATCTGTTCCAGAAAAATTGGAATCACACTTCCTCTACTCCCAAGGACATTACCAAATCTAACAGATATATATTTAGTTGTAACATCATTGAATGCCGAACAAATAATCTCAGCTATTCTTTTTGTAGCCCCCATGATGCTTGTTGGATTAACTGCTTTATCTGTTGAGATATTTATAAATTTTTTTATTTTATGCTTTTTGGATAAAACGACTAAATTATATGTTCCAAATATATTTGTTTTGACTGCCTCTTCAGGATAGTGTTCCATCAATGGGACATGTTTATAGGCCGCAGCATGAAAAACAATATCAATGTCATATTTTTTAAATATTTCATCAAGTTTATTAAAATCTCTTATATCGCCAACAATATAATCAAAATCGATTTTTTTGCCAATCTGAATTAACAGATGGCTGATTTTAAGTGAGAGATTATGAAGCTCCGTTTCATCAATTTCAAAAGCTATAACTTTTTTTGGGGAAAAATTTATAATTTGTCTTAAAATTTCTGAGCCAATTGAACCTGCAGCTCCAGTTATAAAGACAATTTTTCCTTTGATAAATTCTCTTACCAAAGAAGCATCAATTTTTACGGGTTTTCTTGCTAATAGATCCTCAAGATTTATATCTCGTAAATCTTTTATGCTGATACTATCTTTTAATAAGAATGATGTATTTGGGACTATTTTTACATCTTTTATTTGATTTTGCTTTGCTGTTTCGAATATCTGCTTTATTTTTTTATATGATAAAGAAGGTATTGCTATTATTATTGTTTCAATGTTGGTACTTTTTATTGCATTATCTAAATCATCAATCTTCCCAATGACCGGTATATTGTGAATATAAATATTTTGCTTAGCAATATTATCGTCCAGAAATGCTACTGGTAGCATATTTAAATCTTTTTTTATAAGCTCTCTTGCTATTTTTTCACCACTGTCTCCTGCACCTATAATAATTGTTTTTTTTATGGCACTTGTTTTTTTATTTTTTATGATCTCTATATAAACTCTTTTTGAGACTCTAAATATTGAAACTGCTGTAAGTGAAATAAAAAAATCTATAAGCGGAATAGATCTCGGGACTAAATATATTTTTACTACATAATAATATAAATAATTAAATAAGCCTATAATGAAAATTGCCAAAAGCAAAGAAATTACAATTTTAAAAAAATCTACAACAGAGATAAATCTCCAGCTAATAAAATAGAGCTTGTTTAAATAGAATAAAAATACTTTTACAAAAATAAAAATTGGCAAGGAATAAAAAAATGAGTCCATAAAGACAGAGGGGATATAAAAGTCAAATCTTAGCAAAAAGGAAATATAAAGGCTAATTACAAATATAAAACTATCTAATAAAATGAAAAAGATTAGTCTCTTAGTTGTAGTTAGATTTAATATTTTTTTAAGCATCAATTGACCCTTTAATCTTTTCTGATATGCGACTGACATCATCGTATTTGAGTTCAGTTCCGCTTGGCAAACAAATGCCTTTTTTAAACAAATTTTCACTTACACCATTAGAATAAAATAAACATCCTTCAAACACAGGTTGTAAATGCATCGGTTTCCATAGAGGTCTTGTTTCAATGCCACTTTCTTGCATTCTTTTAACAATTTCAAATGGATCCTGGTTATGAAATATCAAAGTAGTAAGCCAGCGATTTCCTCTTGCATGTTCTAATTCAGGCATAAACTCAATTTCAGAAATATCAGATAATAATTTTTTATAATTTTTAAATGTTTCCCTTCTTTTTTTTATTCTGAAATCAATTGTTTCAAGCTGTCCAAGTCCTATTGCAGCAAGGACATTACTCATCCTATAATTATAGCCATACTCTTTATGCTCATACCACAATTCATCTTCTTTTGCCTGGGTAGAGTAAAATCTTGCTTTTTTTGCAATCCATTCATCATCTGTTACCAACATTCCTCCGCCTGAAGTAGTGATTATTTTGTTCCCGTTAAAGGAATAAATCCCAGCTTTTCCAAAAGTACCAGTATGTTTTTCTTTAAATGTTGCACCTAAAGACTCTGCAGCATCCTCAATTAAAATTATTTCATATTTATTACAAATTTCAACTATAGAATCCATATCTGCAGGTTGGCCATAAAGATGAGTCAAAATTAATGCCTTTGGTTTTATATTTTTTTTTCGTAAATCTTTAACAGCATCTTCTAAAAGATTTGGATCCATATTCCAACTTTTATAATCGCTATCAATAAAAATTGGATTTGCTTTTTGATACAGGATAGGGGCAACAGAACCTATAAAAGTAAAAGTTGATGCCAAAACATAATCACCCTCTTTTATGCCTAAAACCCTCACAGCCAAATGTATTGCAGCAGTACCAGATGACACAGCCACAGCATATTTTGCACCAGTATAATTACAAACAGATTTTTCAAATTTATCTATAAACTCACCAACAGGCGCAAGATAATTACTTTCAAAGACCTGTTTTACATACTCCATTTCATTGCCACAAATATATGGCGGCGATAAAAAAATCTTATTACTCATTTTTCCTAATTACCCTCCCTGGATTCCCAACTACCACAACATTATCTGGAACATCTTTTAATACAACAGCACCTGCACCAATTATTACATTTTCACCAATAGTTATATTTTGTTTTACACAAGCCCCAATTCCCACTTGCGAAAATTTTCCAACTTTTACCCCACCTGCAAGAGCAGCATTCGGTGAAATATGAGCAAAATCTCCAACAACACAATCATGCTCTACAATTACCCCAGTATTAATTATACAACCTTTTCCAATAGTTGCAGAATTATTTACAACAGAGTTGGGGAAAATTACACTACCTTCACCAATTACAATATGTTTAGATATTATTGCACTTGGATCAATCAAACTAACTAATGTGATATTTTTACTTTTCAATTTGTTGTAGATTTTATGTCTAACTTTATTATCACCAATCCCTAAAGCAATATCAAAACCTTTACACACTAAGTCATTAAAAGTTAATACAGGCAAATCTAAAAGTTTTTTTTTACTCCTATCATCATCTACAAAACCTTTTATTTTATAACCTAATCTTAATGCCACATCATAGACAACCTTTCCATGTCCACTTGCACCATATATGTAAATTTCAATTGTTTCCATTAAACTTCTCCATCGTAGCTCTACCTTCTTGTGAAATACCTTCTTTTTTTAGAACTTTCCATATAGTGAGCAATATTATTTTTAAATCAAGCCAAAATGATAAGTTTTCCACATAATAAATATCATATTCGAATTTTTCTTTCCATGTCAAAGCATTCCTTCCCATAACCTGAGCAAGTCCAGTTATGCCTGGCTTAACATCATGTCTTTTTTTTTGTCTTTCGTTATATAATGGCAAATATTCAATAAGAAGAGGCCTTGGTCCCACAAAACTCATATCCCCTTTTAAAACATTAAAAAGTTGTGGCAACTCATCCAAGCTTAGACTTCTAATAAATTTACCTATCCCTTTGAGTCTAAGCTCATCAGGTAGTAAATTTCCATTTTCGTCTTTTTCGTTTGTCATTGTACGAAATTTATAAATCTTAAAAATTTTCCCTTTATACCCTGGACGTTCTTGAATAAATAATATCGGTCTACTGTCCCATAAATATATTAATATTCCAACTATTAACATAATTGGCAGGAAGAGTATTAGTAAAACTAAAGCCAACATTCTATCAAATAAAGGTTTTAAAAAATTTTTATACATTTAATAACTCTTCATACAATTTTATATATTGAGACACTACTAATTTTATATCAAATTCTTTTACAGCTTTTTCTCTGGAATATTTACCAAATCTTTCTCTTAGTTCATTGTTATTTATTAATATTTCAATTTTTTTAGCAAGTTTAACATGATCTTTTATAGGTACCAAAAAACCATTTTTATTGTTTTCTACCACTTCTCTACATCCAACAGCATCTGTTGTTACTATGGGTTTACCCATAGCTGCTGCTTCCAATAAAGTCCTTGGTATACCTTCTCTATAACTTGGCAAAACAAAAACATCGCAAATAGAAATAAGCTGTTTTATATCTTTTCTAAAGCCTAAATACTTCACATCTTTCCAATCTGGTACAAATGCATTTTTATTCCCTTTATCTACATCACCGACATACAAAAAATTTGCTTTATTTTTTAATATCTCCGTAGCCCTTATATATTCCTCTACACCCTTATCCTTTATAACCCGTGCAATCATCAAGACAATCGGCTTGTTTTTGTTTATTTTAAGCTCTCTTGTTAGTTCTTCATCTTTTGGTTCGGGTTTGAAATAATCCGTATCAACACCACTTGACTTTATTAGCACAGCTTTATCTTCTTTGATTATACCTTTTTTAATAAAATAAGCCATGTCATCGCTATTCTGAAATACAACTTTTTTGGAAAATTTTGTGGTTATCCTATATAGATTTTCAATTGCATATCTAACCATCTTTGATTTTTGGTCATTGTGCACAAAAAAACTCCCAAGCCCCGTAACCGTATTGATTATGTTTTTTGTTCCTGATAAATTACCATAAATATTTGGTTTATGCATAAAGGTATGTAAAATATCTGGATTAATTTTTTTTATAATGTTTTGTATGTTTAGAATAGTACTTATCTCATTAAAAGGATTAAGACTACTCCTTTTAATCTTATACTCAAATGAAATAATACCAAAATCTTTAAACTTTTCAAAATACTCTCCTTTAGGGATCACAGCATATACTTTGTGGTTCAAGTTAACTAACTCCTTCATTATTGGCAATCTAAAAAGAAATAGATTTAAATCAAGGTGACTCAGAAATGCAATTTTCATAATTTGCCGCCTATTTCTCTTAATAATTTAACATAAAGTTCAGATGTTTTTTCTAAGGAGTAACATTCATCAACTACTTTGTATCCGATTACCCCCATTTTTTCTGATACGTCTTTATTAAGAAACAAATATTCTAAATAAGTATAAAAATCTTCTTTTGAATTAGCCAAAAATCCGTTTTTTTCATGTTTAACTATTATATTATTTTCACCTATATCTGATGCAACAACAGGTTTTTTGCAGCCCATATATTGTATAAGTTTAAAACCACACTTCCCCCTTTCAAATGGACCATCTATTAAAGGCATTATGCCTACATCAAATTTACATATTTCCTGAATTTCCGTATGTTCATCCCAATCTATAATTTTATAATTAAACTTTAGCTGATTTTCTAAGTTTTTATCGAATCCTACAAGATGAACTACAGCTTCATACTGTTGGGTAAATTCTGTCAATATTTCATTGATAGTTAAAACATACCTGCTTGTTGATGGTGACCCAATCCATCCTATTATAAATTTTTCACCCTTTTTTTTATCATTACAGAGATATTTTCTGAGATCTATAACTGTTGGTATCTTTTCTATTCTTTTTGATTCTGCATTTTTTGCATATTCAATGATATATTCGCTACCACCAATAACGAAGCTGGCTAATTTCATAACTGTTTTTATTTTGTTTTTTAGTAAAAGACGTACGAATTTTTTACTATAATTGTCGTAATTGTGCCATACCGCATCATCATAATCCACTATATAAGGTTTTCCTATTAATTTCAGATAATACTCTAAAATAGGAGGAAAATATGGTATCAACTCTTTTTCTATTACAAGTAAATCATATTTCCAGCTATCTATTAATACCGCTTTTATCCTTTTTAATACCCTTTTCAAAGTCAAAAACTTATTTTCTTTGCCATGTTTGTACTTATAAACAAGATATTCTTCGTTAAAAAGTGGCTTAATATCAAAATCAATTCCAGCTTTTTTTACAAATGTTAGATACTGATAAGTCCTATAACGGGAACTAGCGCCAAGGCGATCATATTTAGGTAAAAATAGAACTCTCACTTTGTACCTGCTTTTATTATTTTTATTATGTTTTTATAAAGATAGATATATCCCTTGATCATCTCGGAAATTTCATCAAAGTTTCTTTTTAAAATCAAAAAACTAATTCTGCTAATTGGCTCTATAAAATATACAAATCCCATTAAAATCAGACCCTTAATTAAACCAAAATGCTTAAATGCATAAATTACTCTACTTTGAGCATTGTAAAATAATCTTTTTCCTTTAACTTTTTCGGAGGTTCCTCCTCCTTTGTGATAAGCCTTAGCTTCTGTAATGTAACTTGTTCTGAAACCTAACTCATAAGCCCTTCTTGAAAAATCTACTTCCTCAAAATATACAAAAAAGCTTTCATCAAATCCATCAAGCCTTTCAAAAAGATGTTTTTTTACCAAAAAAAATGCTCCAATAACTTGTTCTACTTCTTTTGTTTCCCTATGACTCCACTCTGCCATCCTATAACTTTTAAAAATTTTTGGGCATATGGTATCCAATCCAACCGTTCTAACAATTAAATTCCATAAAGTTGGAAATCTTGCACATGTTTTCTGAATATTTTCATCCATATCCAATAATTGTATTCCATAAATACCTGTTTCAGACTTGTCATGTTCATGAATATAATTGAACAGATTTACAAATGTATCTTCAAATACAATCATATCAGGATTTAGAAAAAGAATAAAATCTTCTTCTGCATCTTTTGCTCCAATATTACATGCTTTAGCAAATCCGTAATTTTTTGGGTTTCTGATTATTTTTAATGGTAATTTTATATTTTCAATATTGTTCAAAGAACCATCTGTTGAAGCATTATCTACAATGATAACTTTTTTAAGATAAAAATTAACTTTCTTAGCATGTTCAATAGATTTAAGACATTCTAAAATCTGGTTACCAGAATTCCAATTAACAACTATTATAGATAAACTCCTGTTCTTCCCAAAAGTCAGGACACTTTTTTGCTCATTTTTGTTATGACTATGCAGCTTCATCCTGATTCTCATTTTTCCATTTTTCATAGTATTCCACAGGCCTCATATAATTCAACGATGAATGACAATATTCATTACTTTAAAATTATTAAATACCTAAATAAAAAAGTAAGTAATAAGCTTTCACTAAGCACTATAGCTAAAGATACTCCCTTATCTTTTAAAATTGGGACTAATAATAGTGAAATTAATATAAAAAAAATACCGGTAGCAATAACGGACTTAGAAAAATATTTATTATGGCCAAGTGAAACAAGACCCAAGATCCCAAAATAATAGTTTAGTCCACCTATCACTATGACTATAGACAATATTTTTAAATCATAAATAGAGTAAGAGTAGTGTTGTCCACTGACTATATATACTAATTGGCTTGAGAAAATAAATGTCAAAATTGAAATAATAAAGTATATAAAAAAAACAAATTTTGAGAATTTAAATGATAATTTCTTTGCAGAGTCAGACCCTATTAATTTAAACCTATTGGAAAAATATGGGAAAAGTGTTTGTCCTATTGGTGATTGCAAATTTTGAATAGCAGATAAAATTTTTCTTGCTACTGAGTAATAACCAACTATTAAGTTACTACTGAATAAACCTAAAATTACAGTATCGGCACTTCTGTATAAACTTACTCCAACAGTTGATACAAATAAATGCCAACCATCACTTAATTGATATTTTATATCATAAAAACATGGTAACTTAAAACTTACTTTAAAATTCCTAAACACTATCCACATTGCTAAAATCCCAGCAACTATAAATCCAAGAGAATTTATCAAAGGAACGTAAATATAGTCAGAAGCTTCGTGAATAAAAACAAAAATAGCAACTGTAAAGATTAGCTTTGCCAATATATTTAAAAAGGTGATATACTTCATCCTTTCCATCCCCTGAAAAAACCAGACAGGGAAGAGAACTTGCCCTGCAACCATTCCAAATGTCAAAAAGTAAATCCCCCAATCATTTCTAAATTTTTCAAATGAAAAAATAACAACAGATAAAATTATGATAGAAACAATCATCAAAATAAACTTTATTGTCATTACAGAACTAAATATTTCAGAAACTTTTCCTTTATTTTCTCTGTGAATTGAAATCTCCCTTGTAGCAGATAGATTGAAACCATAATCAGTTAATATGACAAAATATTGAATAAAAGCCTGAGCAAACATTATAAGCCCAAATTTTTCCGGCCCCAAAACTCTTACAAGATAAGGTAATGTTATAAGCGGCAGTATATAATTTGCTCCCTGTAAAACACTTAGAGAAATAAAATTTGACAGCAGTCTCTTTTTATCTTCCGTATTGGTAAACTTCTTAATAAATCCCTTAATCAACCCATCCTCATAACAGTCTATTATCTTTTAGAATAATTTTTTTCTAACCATTTTTTATATTCCCCAGATTTTACATTTTCTACCCAATTTTTATTATTTAAATACCAATCAACTGTTTTATTAAGCCCCTCTTCAAATGTTACACTCTGCTTCCATTCCAATTCACTTTTGATTTTATCGCAATTTATGGCATAACGTCTGTCATGACCTGGCCTGTCTTTGACAAATGTAATCAGCCTTTTATAATAATCCTTGGCTTTACCCATCTTCTCTGCCACAATTTCACATAGTCTGTTTACGAGATCTATATTCGTCCATTCGTTTTCTCCGCCAATATTATATGTTTCACCTATTCTGCCGTTGGTCACAATTTTCCATACAGCACTGCAATGATCTTCCACATAGAGCCAGTCCCTGATGTTTTTACCGTCACCGTAAACCGGTAAAGGTTTTTCTTCAATCATATTTAAAATCATAAGAGGTATAAGCTTTTCCGGGAAATGATATGGTCCATAATTGTTTGAGCAGTTTGAAATTGTAACAGGTAATCCATAAGTATGATAATATGCTCTTACCAAATGATCACTGCTTGCTTTGCTTGCCGAATACGGGCTCCTTGGATCATAAGGGGTTGTTTCATAAAAATAACCTGTATCGCTTAGGCTACCATAAACTTCATCTGTAGAAATATGATGAAAACGAGGAAGCGTGGCTTCCAATTTTGAATTTTGAATTTTGTGTGTAGAATTATTTTCTTTTTCATTGAGCATTAAATATTCATCATTTACAGCTTCATTTAGATATCTGTCATGATATTTAAATGGCTTCTCCATCCAGTAATTTTTAGCAACATCCAATAGAGTGAATGTGCCCTGTATATTTGTCCTTACAAATTCCTCAGGTCCAAGGATGGATCTGTCCACATGGGACTCCGCTGCAAAGTGAATTACTGTGTTTATTTCATATTTTTCAAATATAGATTTCACTTTTTCTCTGTCACAGATATCACCGTGCTCAAAAAAATAATTCTTACCTTCATATTTTTTTGCAATATCTTCCAGATTCATAAGATTGCCGGCATATGTCAGAAGGTCAAGGTTAACAACTACTCCATCAAAGTTTTCTTTTTCAAAAAGGTACCTGATAAAGTTTGACCCAATAAAACCAGCACCACCGGTAACCAGTATTTTTCTGTTTGATGATGAATTGTTATACATTAACTTATTCCCCCAATGTTAAATATTGAGTCTTAAAATCTTCCAATGATTTTTTCCAGTCAGGTAATCTGCTAAATCCGTTTTTATCAAGCATATTCTTGGAAAGTCTTGAGTTTTTTGGCCTTTTTGCCCTGGTAGGGAATTCTTCTGAGGAAATTGGAATTACTTTGGTGTCTCTTCCAAATATTTTAAAAATCTGGGCGGCAAATTCATACCAACTACAAAATCCCTCATTTGAAGCGTGGTATATTCCATATTTATTGGTTTGAATGATTTCACATATTAGTTTTGCAAGCTCAGGAGTATATGTAGGCGAGCCAATCTGATCATTTACAACTTTTATTTCATCTCTTGTTTTTGAAAGTGTTAACATGGTCTTGACAAAGTTGTTTCCATTTATACCAAACACCCAGGAAGTCCTTACAATAAAATACTTCTCTAACAATTCTTGTACAACATTTTCGCCTTTAGCTTTTGTATACCCGTAATAATTTATCGGATTAGTCCGTTCATACTCATCAAAAGGGTTTTCACCTTCACCATCAAAAACATAGTCAGTAGAAACATAAAGCATTTTTGCATCGATTTTCTTGCATGCAATTGCAATGTTTCTTGTACCTTGTACATTTACTGCATAGCACTTATCCTTTTCTTCCTCAGCCTTATCCACTGCAGTATAGGCTGCACAATGCACTACCACATCAGGATTGATTCTTGAGATGTTGTTCAATGTTTCGTTTTCATCTGTAATATCAAAATCATCCATATCAACACCGACTGCTTCCAACCCCAGCTCGTTCAGTCTCTTTAGCACGTCATAGCCAAGCTGACCTTTTGCACCTGTTACAAGAACCTTGATAGTAAAATTTACGTCGCTGTCTTTTAGAAATGGTGCGTTTTTATCTTTGTCTGATAGAATAGGTGATTTTGTCTTCCAATCTATGTTAAGCTCAGGGTCATCAAACCTGATACTTCTGTCATATTCCTTTGAGTAATATTCATCCACCTTATACTGGATTTCAACATTTTCTGTAAGCGTAACAAAACCATGGCCATATCCTTTTGGGATAAATACTTGCTTTTTGTTTTCTTCACTGAGTTCTATTGCAATCCATTTCTTATATGTATCTGAGCCTTTTCTCAAATCGACTATCACATCAAGAATCTTCCCTCTTGTGCATCTTACAAGCTTGCTTTGAGATTTGGGGTTGTTTTGAAAGTGGATTCCTCGAATAATTCCTTTTTGTGCAGAAAATGAGTGATTATCTTGAACAAATTCAATATCAATACCAAAATTTTTGAAGCGTTCTTTGTTGTAACTTTCGGTAAACCAGCCTCTATTGTCACCAAAATAACTGGTTTCAATTATCTTTACGCCTCTGAAAATAGTATCTGTTATATTCATATATTCCTACTTGATTCAATTATTTCAAAAATCTGAATTTAATAATGTATCTTACCTTCAGCTACTTTTTTTAGATATTCCCCATAGGGTGATTTTCCATATCTTTCTGACGCTGTTATCAATGTAGCTTTGTCTATCCAGCCGTTTTTATATGCTACCTCTTCGAGAGCCGCAATCTTTATCCCCTGCCTTTTTTCCAGTACTTTTACAAACTCAGATGCTTCAACTAAAGAATCGACTGTACCAGTGTCAAGCCAGGCGTATCCCCTGCCAAGAAGTCTCACCTGTAAGCTACCATCTTGAAGGTATAGTCTATTTAAATCGGTTATCTCAAGCTCGCCTCTTGCAGAAGGCTTTACCTGTTTGGCAAAGTTTACAACTCTGTTATCGTAAAAATATAGCCCGGTAATACAGTAATTTGATTTGGGATGTTTAGGTTTTTCCTCAACAGAAATAACATTGCCATGCTCATCAAACTCAACTACTCCAAATCTCTCCGGGTCGTTAACATAATATCCAAAAA
This sequence comes from Deferribacteraceae bacterium, assembly GCA_020054865.1. Classification (GTDB taxonomy): domain Bacteria; phylum Chrysiogenota; class Deferribacteres; order Deferribacterales; family Deferrivibrionaceae; genus Deferrivibrio. The sequence goes on along the minus strand of JAIHAR010000034.1, from coordinate 326 downwards.
TTGTAGCAATACCTTTATCAGCATTTTTCACTGCTTCCTTTAAATGATTGGTAAGTCCACTTCCGTAAAAGATATTATCCCCTAAAATCATTGCACAATTATCGTCGCCAATAAAATCTTCACCTATCAAAAATGCTTGAGCAAGGCCATCGGGGGACGGTTGTACAGCATATGACAAGCTTATACCAAATTGCTCTCCGCTACCCAATAATTTTTCAAAATTTGGCAAATCATGAGGAGTGGAAATGATTAAAATATCCTTTATACCCGCAAGCATCAATACAGAGAGCGGGTAATATATCATAGGCTTATCGTAGACTGGCAAA